>JAXLQQ010000091.1:0-21634 GCA_046331525.1 Blastocatellia bacterium | reverse complement strand
TTGCAGCGATCTGTAATCGAAATCCGCAGATCACGAATCGCACGACCGTGACTGTCTTTGAGGACGACCTGGTTCTGACTGTTTGTGTGTGTCATGAGCGGTTGCCATTGTAGCAATGCCAGCCGTCATTGTCAGGCGAGATTGGGGTACGCACGCATCCTGCCTGCTTCGCTGATAAGAGCCAATCCCTTATCGAAGCCCAGCAGGCAGGATGCGTACGTACCCACGAACTCTACGAGTGCCCAGCCATCGGCATACGGTGTTTTTCTTTCGGAAAGAGCAGCGACAGCACGGTTGCGACCGCAATAATGCCGCCGATGATGCCGAGCGACAGGCTGATTGGGAATTTACCGCCGAACAGATCATTCAGCCATACCATCTTCAAGCCCACGAAAATCAGCACCAATGCCAGGCCGTATTTGAGCAGGTGAAACTTATCTACCGCTCCGGCCAGCATAAAGTACATCGAACGCAAGCCGAGAATTGCAAAGATATTCGAAGTAAACACCAGGAACGGCTCTTTCGTCAGCGCAAAAATTGCTGGAACCGAATCCACCGCGAAAATGATGTCAGTGATTTCCAGAAACAGCAGCGCAATGAGCAAAGGCGTCGCACACCAGACCCTATTTAGTTTGACGAAGAACTTCTCACCATGCAGTAGTGGCGAAACGGGCACGACTTTGCGAAAGAGCTTCAGCAGGATGTTGTCTTCCGGGTTCATCGGCTTTTCCGGCGCAAACATCATCTTCAACCCCGTGAAAATCAGGAACGCGCCGAACACGATGATAATCGCGTGATACTGCATCAACACCGAACCCAGCGCGATGAAAATGGCACGAAACACGAGCGCGCCGAGGATGCCGTAGAACAACACGCGATGCTGATATTTCGCCGGAATTGCAAAGAAGCTGAAAACCACGACGAAGACGAAGATGTTATCCACCGCGAGCGATTTCTCGACGACATAGCCGGTCAAAAATTCCAGCGCGACCTGCCACGCAGCGGCATCAGGATCAAAGCCGGGTAGGGCCGTCAAACGCGGCGCTTGCGGAAATTTCCAAAGCGCGTACTGATACAAGCCGAAGTTAAATAACAGCGCCAGCGCAATCCAAACGACGCTCCACGTCGCGGCTTCACGAAAGGAAACCTCGTGCGCGTTGCGATGAAAGACGCCTAAATCAAGCGCCAGTAATCCCAGCACCAGGCCCGTAAACGCCAGATACGCCCACCAATATTCAGCCAAAGGAAAAAGAATTGTGTCCATCACAGTCTCGTTGTTTCCCGCCGCCGGTTGTGTTTGCGGCGGCGGGCTATTGCTTACTCGTCAATCTCAAAAATTTTGCTTCACCAGCCGGGGCGTGCGCGCCGAATATGCGCGCGGATCACTCTGGTTTTGCAGCGCCATCAACCGCTCGATGCGGGACTGTGTCGAAGGATGCGTGCTGAAAAGCTGCACCAATCCGCCGCCAGAAAAAGGGTTAATGATGAACAGGTGCGCTGTGGCGGGCGAACCTGCCTGCATCGGAACTTGCTGGCTCCATCCTTCAATTTTTCGCAGTGCGCTAGCCAGAGCCATTGGGTCGCCGGTCAGACGGGCGGCGGTTTCGTCCGCGATGAATTCACGCGAACGCGAAATCGCCATTTGAATCAGGCTGGCCAAGATTGGAGCGAAAATAACGCCCAGCAAACCGCCGAACAGCCCGCCGTTATCTTCGTCGTCGTCTGACGAAGCGCCGCCAAAAAAAGAACTCCACAGCGCCATATTGGCCAGCATACTCAATGCGCCCGCAATGGATGCCGCCACAGTCATAATCAATGTATCGCGGTTTTTGACGTGTCCCAGTTCGTGCGCCAGCACCGCCGTCAATTCGCGCTGATCCAGCAATTGCAATAAGCCCTCGGTGACGGCGACGGCACTGTGTTGCGGGTTGCGCCCCGTGGCAAAAGCGTTCGGCGTGGCTTCAGGAATGATGTAGACCTTCGGCATCGGCAACGCGGCTTGTTGTGCCAGTTCCTGCACCAGCGCGTGCAGTTGCGGCGCTTCGGCGGCAGTGACTTCTTGTGCGCCGTACATACGCAGCACGATGCGATCTGCCCACCAATACGAAGCAAAGTTCATGATGCCAGCAAATCCCAGCGCGAGAACAAAACCGGTGGTGCCTCCTAAGACTTGTCCTATTAACAGCACCAGTGCCGTCAGCGTTGCTAACAGCAGCACAGTTTTCAGGCGTGGATTCATTTGTTTGATTTGTCTCATGACGTTTTCCCTCACTGCGCAAAAGAAAAAAGACCTTTTGCGTGCAGTGCGCGCAAAAGGTCTTGATCCGTGAAGTCTAAACTCACGCTGATAAGCCGGATTGCCTGCGGCAATCGTCCTGACGACTTATCAGAACCTCGAAGGTGATCTACTCCCCCTCAGAATTTTAGAGCGCACGAGTTGTTGCCGAACTCGTGCGCTTCACCCAGTTGCTTGCTGCTCAACTCCCCACAAACTTAAGTTGAGTGACAAGCTGCTCGCTTTCTTCTTGAGCAACCCCTGTGCCATAGCAAACGCTGATGGTTTATAAGGAGTTACCGTATTAGCTGACGCCACGCAGGCTGATGATTGAGACATTCTGCGACAATGACGCGACAAACTGCCCCGCCACAAAACAGCATAGGCAGTACACCCTGGGACGATGTTTTTTTTCTCTCTGCCCTGCCCGTGAGGCTTCATATTAGCCTGAGATAATTTGACGCAATGGTGAGGCATCTTAAGACAACCGATTCACTGCGGCACATCCTTTCCTGCCGACCCTGCAAGGCCGGAAGCAACGGCCTGTTTCCCTTTATTTCTATTAAGTTAGCTATGGCGTAACGCTGGCAATTCAGGATGGTATTTGCTTTTGGCACATCCCTTGCCCAACTCAAAAGCGTAGCTGAGATGCTAACTGTAATGACAACTCAAGTGAGAAGCATTGCGGCGGAGTAATAGACAAGATGCTGGTTGTAATCGTTGCAAATAAGTCGCGTAAGCATCCTGTTTGCGCCTCCGGCTTCGTTTGTCAAAACAGCTAAGGAAGAGAAACGAACGGTTGCTAACAATGTTTGAGCTTTAAGATTGAGGAGAAAATTATGAAGAAATTAGTTGTGTCCCTTACGGCTGCGTTATTTCTGTGCCTTTCCCTGATTGGAACGGCGCTGGCGAATGAAAAGAACCTGAAGAAAACGCTTACGCTCAGAGAAGACGTGCGAATCAACAACACGGTCATCAAGAAAGGAGAATATCGCGTGGTGTTCAATGCCAAGACCGAGGAAGTGACGCTCTCACGCGATGGGGATGTGGTCTACAGCGGAAAAGCTTCTGTCGAATTGCGGCCCGAGAAAGCCCGGTATAATTCCGCTGTTTTCAAAGAAACCGACAAAGGCAAGCGGCTGGATGGCTTCACCTTTGCAGGCGACAAGCGGGCAATTCTGCTGGCGGAAACCGCGAACAGCACCGCAGATGGCGGACAATAAGCGAGAAATAAAGCGAGTCATCAACGCGCTCTGGCCCTGCTGTCAGGGCGCGTTTATTTTTTGGAGATGGCGCATCAGCCCCCGCAAAGTAAAACGCGATTCCCAACGCATTCTGTTGAGATTTTTTCTTTGTATGCCAGCAAGCCGACCGGCACCAGTACCAGGCTAATCACCATATTCACCAGCATCGAAGTCACGCTGATTTGCCAGCCCTGCCGGTAGGCGAGCAAAAAACCGATTTCTACCAACACCGCGCCCGCGCCAATGCCATAACCGCCCAATTGGATTTTCTGAAAGTCTCGCTCCAGGAACCTGCCGCCGGATAAACCAATTGCCCAACACACACAGCACAATGCCCGCAAGATAGGCGATGATAATGACGGAATAGGCATTGAGTCTCGGCATGGATATGAGAACTGATAACAGACCACCGATGATGATGATGATGAGCGAAAATACGTGGCGTTCATTCTTCCTGAATAGCAAAAAAGATAAGGAAGCTCAACATAGGTGCATAAGCTCTGCTGGCCTATCACCAGGATGCCAGCAGGGAGGCTAGCAATCAAAAGGCAATCGAGGCATCCCGCGCGCGGTACTCATCCAGTTTGCGATGCAGCGTGCGGCGATCAAAGCCCAGGATTTCTGCCGCGCGCGATTTGTTACCATTCGTCAGCCGCAGTGTTTCGAGGATGTATTCTTTTTCCAGCTCCTCCAGCGTCATTCGCCGTTCGCGCCCGCGCGTCAGCAGCGAAGAAGAACGCCCGCCGCTCGTGATGCGGGCGGGCAAATCCTGTGGAGTAATGAGACTGCCTTCTGCCAGCGCCATCGCGCTTTCCATCGCATTTTCCAACTCGCGCACATTGCCGGGCCACGAATACGCTGTCAGCAGGGCTAAGGCTTCGGGCGTAACGTTGAAGGGCGGCAGGTTGGAGCGTTCGGCCATTTTGTTGAGGAAATGGTCAATCATCAGCGGAATGTCCAAGGGGCGTTCGCGCAATGGCGGAATGCGCAGGTGAATAACATTTAGTCGCCAATACAAATCTTCCCGAAAGCGGCCTTCGCTGACTTCCTGTTCCAGATCGCGGTTCGTGGCGGCCAGGACGCGCACATTGATTTCGCGCTCGCGGTCAGCGCCGACGCGCCGCACCGTGCCTTCCTGCAACACGCGCAGCAGCTTCGGCTGCATCAGCAACGGCAATTCGCCGACTTCATCCAGAAAGATCGTCCCGCCTTCTGCCGCTTCAAACAGCCCGGCGCGTGCTTGCTTCGCTCCTGTGAAAGCCTGGCCGGTATGGCCGAATAATTCAGATTCGATGAGTTCGGTTGGGATGGCAGCGCAGTTGACCGGCACAAACGCGCCTTTACGGTCTGACATCTCGTGAATCGAACGCGCGAACAATTCCTTGCCCGTGCCGGATTCGCCGGTAATCAACACGGTGCTGGTGCTGCGCGCGGCTTTGGATAAAAGCTTGAGCACGTCTTTCATTTGCCGCGACGCGCCGATGATGCGCGTCGGAGACGTCGGAATTTCCCGCCGCAGCCGTGCCTGTTCACGTTGCGGGGCACTTTGTTGTAAGGCAGTGGCGATTGCCTGCAGCAGTTCGCTCGTCTCAAACGGCTTGGTCAAGTATTGAAATGCGCCCTGCTTGACCATCTCCACGGCTTGCTCTACCGAGCCAAAAGCTGTGATGACGATGACAGGCATTTCGGGCCGTTTCGTGCGCGCCAAGCGCAACAGGTCGCGGCCTGTCAGCCCCGGCATGTTGACATCGGTGATCAGCAGGTCGAGCGATTCTTTTTCGTTTTCGAGCCGTGCCAGCGCGGCTTTCCCGTCGACGGCAACAATCGTTTCGTAACCAGCATCTTCTAAATCGTCCTGCAACAAATCGCGCAGGTCAGCATCATCTTCTGCAATCAAAAATCGTGCGCTCATACATTCGCCTCAACAATATTTTCAACGGGCAGATGCAGCGAGAAAACGGCTCCACCCGTCGGAGCATTGGCGGCTTCGAGCAGCCCGCCATGCTCCTGCACAATGCGGCTGGATACGGGCAGTCCTAAGCCCGTTCCGTGCCCCACTTCTTTGGTCGTAAAAAACGGATCGAATACGTGCTCTAAATGCTCCGGCGCAATGCCGGGGCCGGTATCGGAAAAGCGCAGGGTCAGGCCGGGGGGGGCATCCTTCCTGCGCTGTTCCTGCGCGCATTCAATTTTGAATTGCCCGCCTTCCGGCATTGCCTGCACAGCGTTCTGGCAAATATTCACCAACGCTTGCAACAGCAGTCCGGCATCCACATTTACCTGATAGCTGGCGTCACAGTCCAGCGTAACCGTAACGTTGTTGCGCGCCGCGCCGATTTCGATGGCTTCGACCGCTTCCGCGAGCAGCGCACGCAGGTTGGTCGGTTGCCGTTGCAGGTTGTACGGGCGTGACAGATTCAGCATTTGCCGGACGATGCGGGCGATGCGTTCGGTTTGTGTGCGGATAATCGTCAAGTTGCGTTGCCGGGTTTCGAGTGGTGCCTCCGGGCGATCCAGCAATTGTTTGGCGCGCCCATCAATTACCTGCAACGGTGCCCCGACTTCGTGCGCGATGCCTGCCGCCAAACGACCGACGGCGGCCAGTCGTTCACTGTGGCGCAGTTGCCGTTCGAGCGATAACCGCTCCTCAATTTCATGCGCGAGCGCGTCCCGCTGTCCCGCGAGTTGTGAGGCCATCCGATTGAAGGCGGCGGCCAGCCGTGCCAGTTCGCCGTTTGCCCGCCGGACTTTGACCTGATGCGACAAATCGCCTTTGCCAATGGCTATCGCACCGTTGAGCAATGCCTGCACCGGGCGCGTCAGATTGAAATGCAGCACCAGCGAAACCACCAGGAGAATCATCGCTGACAGCGAAGCCGCTGTCTTGGCAATGTTGCGCCGCTCCTGCATCAGTTCCGCGTGAATAAAGGAGATGGGCTGCGCAATTTCAACCGCACCGACCACCGTGTTGCCATTTTGAATCGGGCTAATGACGGACAACACTTCCTGCTGATTGATCTGGCGATTGATTTCAATGGCGCGTTTTTCTGCCATCGCCAATTTGACCTCGCCGGGCGAATTGATTTCACCGGCCATCAAACGATTGGAGACGACTTCGATTTGCCCCTCCGCATTGAAGAGAATCGCCCCATAAATATTCGTGTTTTCGCTCAGGCGATTGATTAGCCGCTCAGCGTCCAGGGCGCGCCCGCTGGCATAATTTTCTTCCAGCGCCAGGCGTAGCGTGGCCGCGTGCGCGCGGATTTCGCCCTGCGCGGCAGCAGTGAGATTCACTTCGGTTTGATGCAGGATCAAAAACGTGGCGATCAACATCACGGCGTTGACACAGAGCGTCAAGATCAGAATCAGGCGTGTGCTGATTTTCATGCGTGGGTTCCTCAAACCTCCTCAGCTTGCGAATTGTGTACCAGAACTGTCAAAAGGCAAATAACACGGCATAGAGCTTGCTTCTTTTCCCGGCTTCTCTCTGGAAACAGCCCTGCAATAAAGGAATTTGCCATGAAATTGTCAACTCTACTTGCTGGTGTCGTTTTTCTGACTTGGCTGGCGTTACCCGTCTTGGCGCAAACCACGCCGCCGCGCGAGGACAATCAATTCTGGAACGAAACGCAACTTATCAAAGCCGTCGGCAAAAAAACGGACGTCATCTTTATCGGCGTGTTGCGTCTGGGACGGGATTGGGAGCGCCCAGTGGACGAACGCGCCGGACTGGCTGTGGCCTGGAAAGCCAATAAATACGTGACGGTTGCGCCCACCTACATTTATGTGGATCAACAGCCCTACGCGGGGCGACGCATTCAGGAACATCGCCTGGTGCTGAATGTGACGGCGAAATTCAAGGCGGGTGAATTTCTTTTCACAGATCGCAACCTGATCGAACGCCGCGCGCGTCACGACAGCCGCGATTTCACCGTCTATCGCAATCGCCTGCAACTGGATCATCCGGCACGCATCGGCACATTCAAATTCAAGCCGTTCATTGCTGACGAGGTTTGGTATTCCACGCAAACGGGCGCGCAAGGCGATTTGGGTTGGTTCCGCAATCGCCTTGCGGCTGGCATCATCAAACAGTTTGGCGAACGCCTCAATGCCGAGTTCTTCTACTTGCGGCAAATGGATGGCGTTTCGCGTCCGGGCAATATCAATTCGCTCGGCACGTTGTTCCGTGTGCATTTGCCTTGAAGCCCTGGCAACCGCTTCGTCGCAGAATGTCACAGCACTGCGACATTCTGTCGCAGTGCCTTTCTCCTTCTTTTTCCGCATCTTCAGAAAATCAACGAATTCACGCCTGGCGCGCGGTTTGCACCTGGGCAAGCCGCGAATCATTGGTTGTTTCATTGCCTCCACAGGCAGGAAACGGGCGGCGGAAGCAATATCCGTCGCCCCACTTTCACTTTATCTACTAAGGAGAACAAGCGTGGAAAAACTGGTACGTGGAATTCATAAATTCCAAACTGCACATTACAACGAGCATCAAGATTTATTTTCGCAATTATCCAAAGGGCAATCGCCAGAAACGCTGCTTATCACGTGTTCCGACTCGCGCATCATGCCGGGGCTGCTGACGCAGTCGAAGCCAGGTGAGTTATTTGTGTTGCGCAACGCGGGCAACCTTGTCCCGCCCTATGGCGCATCAAGCGGTGGCGAAGGCGCGACTATTGAGTATGCTGTGGCGGCGCTCAATGTTGGCCATATTGTCGTGATGGGGCATTCGCATTGCGGCGCGATGAAAGGGTTGATGCAGCCTGAAGACCTGGCAACCCTACCGCTCGTGGCCGCTTGGCTAAAGCACGCAGAAACGACGCGACGTGTGGTTATCGAGAATTATCAGGATTGCACTGGCACGGATTTGCTCAATGCGGCAATCAAGGAAAATGTCCTTGTTCAACTCGACAACCTGCGCACTTATCCGGCAGTGGCAGCACGTCTGGCGAAAGGCACGCTCACACTGCATGCGTGGATTTATCAAATCGAGAGTGGCCATATTCTCGCTTATGATCCAGCGAAGTCCCACTTTGTTCCGGTGACGGCCAGTTATACTACCGCCGCTTTTGCCGCCCCTGTGCGCCTCGTTACCCCAAGGTTGGAGCGCGCCGCTTAAGGTTCGCAGGATCAATAAAACATTGGGTGTTACCTCGCATAAAAACGCAGTCACCCACGGACAGGAGCTAATTCAAACGTATGAACTCGCAAGTTGCTATAACTGAACCGCACACAGGCAACAGCTATCTGAAGGATTTTCTTGCCTCGATTGTGGTGTTTCTGGTGGCGCTGCCATTGTGTATGGGCATTGCCATTGCTTCCGGCGTGCCCCCCGCGCTGGGGTTAATTACGGGCATTGTGGGCGGTTTGGTTGTGGGAGTGTTGGCGGGCAGTCCCTTGCAGGTCAGCGGCCCGGCGGCAGGGCTGACCGTGCTGATCTGGGAAATGGTGCAACAGCACGGCATCGGGATGCTGGGAGCAGTTGTGCTATTGGCAGGCGTCCTGCAAATGCTGATGGGGGTCTGCAAGCTGGGCCAATGGTTTCGCGCGATTTCGCCGGCGGTAATTCAGGGCATGCTCGCAGGCATTGGCGTGCTGATCATTGGCTCACAAATTCATGTGATGGTGGATGACGGGCCGAAAGGCAGCGGGTTGCAGAATCTGACTTCGATTCCCGAAGCAATCTATAAAGGCGTCTTTCCGTTGGATGGCTCATCGCATCACATTGCGGCGGCAGTGGGATTGGCGACCATTCTGCTGATTTTTGCGTGGAGCTATATGCCAAAGAAGGTGCAACTGGTTCCTGCGCCGCTGGTGGCGATTGTGATTGTAACGCTGGGTGCGATGGCGTTGCAGTTGCCAATCAAATACGTCAACGTGTCCAGCAATCTGTTTGCCGAAATGCAGTTTCCCACGCTTACCGCGCTTGGCAATCTGCTGAACTGGGCTGTTATTGGTTCGGCGGTGGCGCTGTGTTTTATTGCGAGCGCAGAAACGTTGTTGTGCGCGACGGCAGTGGATCGGATGCATCAGGGCGAACGCACGAAATACAACAAAGAATTATTTGCACAGGGAGTCGGCAATACGGTTTGCGGTTTATTTGGCGCGCTGCCAATGACGGGTGTCATCGTCCGCAGCACAGCGAATGTACAGGCGGGCGGCAAAACGCGCTTCTCTGCGATTTTGCATGGCGCGTGGATTCTCAGTCTGGTCGTGTTTGCGCCTTTTCTGCTGAACAAGATTCCGACCACAGCACTCGCGGCGATTCTCGTCTACACAGGCTTCAAATTGCTTTCACCGAAGGCTGTGCGCGAGTTAAGGCCGTACGGGTGGGCTGAAGTCGGCATTTACTTTGCGACGCTGGTCGGCATTGTGGTGACGAACCTGCTGATCGGCGTGCTGATCGGGCTGGGGCTGGCATTGCTCAAGTTGTTGTACACATTCTCGCATCGGGCGGTACGGATGCACACGGAGTCGGCTAACAATGAAACGACCGTAACGTTAACTGGGGCCGCCACCTTTATCCGGTTGCCCAAACTGGCCGCCGCGTTGGAATCCATTCCGGCAGGCACCACGGTCAAACTGGACATTGAGCGGCTGAGTTACATTGACCACGCCTGCCTGGATTTAATTGCTAATTGGCGCAAACAGCACGTCGCGCGCGAAGGGCAGGCCGAGGTTCCGCTCGCCGATTTACAGCAACGCTATCACGAGCGCGAATCCACCACGGTTCCTCTGCCTGCGCAGTCACTGGCTGCTGGGGCCGGGCGGTAAGGCAATTTGTTGGGCAGCGTGCGCGCCTGCCCAACGTTTTTCTTGAGGATACTCAAGAAAATCTTGCTTGGCGTAGATGATTCAAGTTTCAGTCAGGCGGCGGTGGAAGCCGTGGCGCAACGTCTGTGGGATGCTGGCACACACGTCAAAATCGTGTCTGCGGTGGATAATCATTTCGCGGCCAGCGACGGCAGCAATCAATACGAAATTGCGCGCCACGCCCTGGATCGCGCCGTCGCCACATTGCGTCAAAGCCGCAATCAATTCGAGCTAAGCGGGGAAATTATCGAAGGCGCACCGAAAGAAGTATTGCTGGCCGAAGCGGAAAAATGGGGGGCGGAATTGCTTGTTGTTGGTTCGCACGGACGACGCGGATTGGATCGCTTTTTGCTCGGTTCCGTCTCGCAAGCCGTCGCCTTACACGCGCCTTGCTCGGTGGAAATTGTGCGAACGCCTGGTCTCCATAAAAAAAGCGGTGCGGCTCAAACGAGCAGCACCGCATAAGAGTCCATCAACTAAGCACCTATAGAAGTAACTGGTAAAAAAAACTAGAAGGTCACGCCGTAATACACGAACAGTCCATTATTCTTCCGGCCCGAATTGCCGACGCTATAACCGACATTCAGCAAACCGTTTTTCGGCAGCGTGAAGGAGAAACCGGGCGTGACATAGCCAAAGCCGTTTTTGCCGCTGAACCAATCGCAAACGATGCTCGCCTTTTTCGCAATCGGTTGTTCATAACCGACAATCGCGCCGCCTTTATCTGCACCCGCCGCCGCGTAGCTCGTCAAACCGTAGCCACCGACTGTCACGCGCGGGCCGTAGCTGCCGCTGAACTTCTTGCTGGCGTTGGCATAGAGCAGTCCGAACGTGTCATTGGCGCTGCGATCCTTCAGTGGTGCATAGAGAATCGCGCCGCCAGACAATGCGGTGCCTGCTTTTTCATTTGAGTAAAATTGCCATTTGATGTTGGGTTGAATGTACGCTGTGGTCGGGGCCGCCGATTTCGTGACGCCGACGTTCACACCGACTTCGACGTTGCCGCCTGTACCGAAAACGACGCGCGGCACGTAGGTCTGAAAGCCGCCATTTTTATCGCTTTCCAGATGGCCGATGAAGTCGAATTCGACGTAGGTTTTCTTTTTGGCTACGACATCCGTCGTCGGGATGTTGAAGATGGTAGATTGTGCCGCCGCCGACAATTGCGCCGCCACGAGGAGTACGCAACTGAGTGCAAGTGCTACTCCGACTTGTTTTATTTTAGATGGTACGAACATTACTGGTGTGCCTTTCTAGGAATAATGATTTCAGTGGGCACCTCGCTTGAAACCTTGCCAGTCTCATTTCATACTGCGCGTTGTGCCGTTTCTTTAGAGCGGTTCAAGGGCAGGCATCCTGTTCAATTTGCGTTTGCCAGGATGCCTGCATTTCATCCCAGCCATTATTTAGACGGCTTGTTCGCCGTGCTCGCCTGTTCGAATGCGAATCGCATCATCCACATTGAAGACGAAAATTTTGCCGTCGCCGAATTTGCCCGTGCGCGCTGTTTTTGAGATCGCATCAATCGCGCCATCCGCAACCTCGTCATCCAGCACAAGTTCGAGTTTGATTTTCGGGACGAATTCCACTTTGTATTCACTGCCGCGATAAACTTCCGTGTGGCCTTTCTGGCGACCGAAGCCGCGAACTTCGCTGAGCGTCATGCCCTGCACGCCGATGGTTTGCAGCGCGTCTTTGACGGCTTCGAGTAAATGGGGGCGAATAATTGCTTCAATTTTTTTCATATAGTTTTCTCCTGTGAGGGGTTCGGTGCAGGGAAGCGCAAGCGAGCCGCCGCGCGCTTCCCCTCTCACCAAATTAATTAGCCTTTCGCTTGGACGACATCGCCTACAGTTGCGACGGAAGCGTGACCGGAGTACGCGCCCAGCACTCCCAGATCGGCATCCAGGTTATAGCCTTCTTCGCCGTGCTGACTGACATCCAGACCGGTCAATTCATCTTCACCGCTGACACGCACGCCGATGGTCAAATCAACGACTTTCAGGATCACGTAGGTGGCAACCATACCGAGAACAACGGCGACCAACGAAGCAATCAACTGATTCAGGACTTGCTTGCCATTGCCTTCCAGCAACCCGCTCGGCAGCACTTTGTCGCCGTCTTTGAAGACCGCATTGACCGTGCTATTGGCAAAGATGCCTGTCAAAATCGCGCCTGTGAAACCACCTACGCCATGCACGCCAAACGCATCCAGCGAGTCGTCATAGCCCAGTGCTTTTTTGAGTTCAGTTACAGAGAAGAAACATACGACGCCTGCGATGAAACCAATCGCCAACGCGGCCATCGGTGTAACAAATCCAGCGGCGGGCGTGATGCCAACAAGACCCGCAACTGCGCCGGAGATACCGCCCAAGACCGTTGGTTTGCCGGAGCGCAACCATTCAACGACTAACCAACCGAGCGCTGCGGCTGCCGCGCCGAAATGCGTCGCCACAAAGGCGCTGGAAGCCAAACCACCCGCTGCCACCGCGCTGCCCGCGTTGAAGCCGAACCAGCCGACCCACAGCAAACACGCGCCAATCACGCTCAGCACCAGACTATGCGGCGCAAACGGCATCTTCGGATAGCCGATGCGCTTGCCGAGATAAATCGCGCAGACCAGCGCCGAGAAGCCCGAAGAAATATGCACGACTGTGCCGCCTGCGAAATCAAGCGCCGGAATTTTGCCGCCCAAAAACGCATTCAGGAAACCACCATCGCCCCACACCATATGCGCCAGTGGAAAGTAAACGATCACCGCCCACAACGTGCAGAACACAACCATCGCGCTAAACTTCATGCGCTCCGCAAACGCGCCCGTAATCAGCGCGGGCGTAATAATGGCGAACATCAACTGAAACGCCATAAATGTCAGGTGCGGGATTGTGGGAGCATAGGCTGAGGACGCCGTACCAACGCCTTTCAGGAACAGAAAATCTAACCCGCCGATAAACGGACTGCCCTTCGCAAACGAGAGGCTGTAGCCAAACAACGCCCAGATGACCGTGATGATGGCCATCATCGTGAAGCTTTGCATCATCGTCGCCAGCACATTTTTCTTGCGCACGAGACCGCCGTAAAACAGCGCCAATCCCGGCCCGGTCATCATCAGCACCAGCGCGCAACAAACCAGCATCCAGGCGTTATCGCCGGAGGTCTGCGCGGCGGCCAGTGCGTCCTCCGCTTTTTTCAAGCGTTCTTCCACCGTCGGTGCGGGCGCGGTCTGTGCCCAGGCCAGCACGGAAGAAAGCAGCAGGCAGAGGGACATCAGCGCCTTGCTGAACAAATAGTGTTTTCTGCGAAGAGAAGTCATAAAGTGAAGCTCCTGATTTGAGTTTGTATGAAGACTGAATCGCTCAAGCCTCATCAGTTCTTAGGGTTTGACAGATCGCCGCTTCGAGCGCCGGTAACGCGGCATCTTCCAACTTGGCACCTGCTGCATCCGTGACGTAAAAGATGTCGAGGGCGAGATGTTTTTCGGTGGCGACTTTCGCAAACGCGATGTCGAGATTGAGCGCCGACAGGGCATTCGCAATTTTGTACACCAGACCCAAGCGGTCGGGCGTGGTTACTTCGAGAATCGAACTTTTGTCCGAAGATTGATTGTCCCAGAGCAGGCGCGTCGTCGCTTTTGCGGCCAGCAAACTATGCTTGCGCGATTTCATGCGTGAGGCGTGCGCTTTTAGTTTTTTCTCGACGGCAGTGGCGATATCCAGTTCGCCGCTGAGCGCTCGCTTGATCGCGTTATCAATCTGTTCCCAGCGCGTCGGATCGCTAAGCGGTTCGCCTACGGTGTCGGCGACTTTGAAGGAATCCACGACTACGCCATCGGCGCGCGTGTTGAGATGCACGCTCAAAATATTCACGCCCTGCGCTGTTAACGTGCCCGCAATCGCTGCCAGAAAACCGCGCCGGTTGCGCGCGCAGATATGCAGATCAGTGCAACGCGCCTGTGAATTTACGCGCCAGCTTGTCCGCACCAGTCGAGAATTAAGCGCGTGTGCCAATCGAATATGTTCGATAATCGTTTGTGGCGAAGTGAAACGAGTGTAATCCTCCGGCAGCAAAGCAAAATGTTCTTGCACTTCATCAATGCCAACTTCGCTCGCCAACATCAACGCGATGTGGTTGCGCAATTGCTCAACCGCAGCACCGACTTGTGGTTCTGGAGCGATGATCGCGCGGGTCTTCAAATAGAGTTCCCACACAAGAGCATCTTTCCATTCATTCCACACACCGGGGCCAACCGCGTTGATGTCAGCATAGGTCAGCAACGTCAATAGGTTCAGGTTATCTAACGTTTTAACTATCCCAGCAAAGTCCTGAATCACTTTTTCGTCGGACAAATCGCGTCGTTGTGCGATGTGCGACGCCGTCAAATGATGCTTGACCAAAAAACGAACTTGTTTCTTCGTTGCGTCGTCCAATTGCAGCCGCGTGCAAACGCGCTCGGCAATTGCCACGCCTTTTTCCGTGTGTCCACCACCTAAGCCTTTGCCAATATCGTGAAATAGCAACCCCAAATGCAGCACCGTCGGATCGCTGATTTCGTTGTACAACTGCCGATAGCGATCCAGTTGCCGCACGCGCGAGTTGTGCAATTCATCCAGCACTTCAATCGCGCGCAGCGTGTGTTCGTCTACCGTGTACTTGTGATAAAGATCGTGCTGCACCAGACAGGTCACGCGCCCGAATTCCGGCAGATACTTACCCAGAAAATCCATCTCGTGCATTTGCCGCAGCGCCATTGCCGCTTTGCCCTTGACGCGCAGCACCTGCAAAAAAGCCTGCGCGATTTCCGCCGAAGCGCGAAATGCCCGATTCACGAGCGGCAGATTTTCCTGAATTCGTTCCTGCAACGTCGCACTCAACATCGCGCCTGTCGCTTGCCCGTAGCTGAATGCAAGCATCAGCTTGCTCGCCTCCCAGGTTTCACTTTCGGCTTGCAGTTCGAGCGCACCATCGCGCATCACAAAGCCGCCGCGCGCCGCAAAATTGCGCAGCTTACTAAGCCAGCGGCTCTTTTCCGGCTGTGCCAATGCTTGCTGCAAATGCGTGCGCGTTAACCGATACAGCCGTCGCGCGTGCAGGTAATAATCCCGCATAAACAGTTCTGACGCCCGCTGTTCCGCCGTATCCTGATAGCCGAAATCGCCTGCCAGTTGCACCTGCAAATCCAGCGTCAGCAAATCGGTTTTACGACTCGTCAGAAAATGCAGCGCATTGCGCACGCGCAGCAAAAAATCGTAATCGCTCAGGATCGCCTTAGCATCGCGTTCTGGGATAAATCCGTGCGTTGCCAAATCCGCCAAATTGCCGTAGCCGTAGGACACGCGCGCCGCCCACAACAGCGCGTGCAAATCGCGCAAGCCGCCTGCGGATTCTTTGATGTTCGGCTCCTGCAGGCACGGCACTGCACCAAATTTGGCGTAGCGACTGGTTTGTTCCTCTGCGATTTCATCCAAAATCGCGCGGCGATTTTTCACGACGACGGTTTCATCCAGCTTCGTCGTCAATGTCTCAAAGACCTCGCGACTGCCCCACAACAAACGCGCATCCAGCAACGCATTGCGCGTCACGCCATCTTCCTTAGCCGCCGACAGGCATTCGTTCAGTGAACGCACGCTGTGCCCGACCGAAAAGCCAGTATCCCAAAGCAAATATAAAATCTCTTCGTTCAGCGTTTCCGCCGCGTCCAGCGCGCCGCGTCCATGCACGAACAACAAATCAATATCCGAATGCGGCGCTAATTCCTGCCGACCGTAACCGCCGAGCGCTACTACCGCGACTTGCAGCGAGCTTTCGTCGAAACCATTTTTCGCGCTCACCATTTGTGCAAGCCGCTGAATCATCAAATCCACAATCAGACTGCGCGCCGAAGCAATCAACTCACCGCTCAACCCAAAACGATGCCGCATATAGAGCCGCTGCGTTTCGATCTTCATAAACTTCTTGAGCGCCGCAATACGGTCTTCCGAAGTCGTGTGGCGTTCGATCCGCCGCAGCTTTTCACCGGCATGTTTTTCGATGGTTTCAAAGTTGATGTGCATCCTAGCTCACTCTCTTTCTCTACCTCGCTTGCTTCAACTTCAGCAAGTCGTTCGACAATAGAGCAACCACAATGCCACACAGTTAAGAATCACGGGGAATCGGTCAACTGCTTGATTCTGTTGATGTTTACGATATCGAAAAGGTTATACGAGTTAACTCTCTTGCGGCGGGAATGGGTACGAAAATGTCAGATCAGCTAGGTAAAATGTCAATTTTGTAAGAATGCTGATTTAGCTTTCCGGTTGTTTTTAAGAGATTTTGTGGTTCCTTCTCTGGCGTAGCAGACAGGGAAAGAGCACTTGGGTGAAATTATAGGCGGCTCTTACAGAAATGTAGATTTGATTGGTTGAGGCGACAATTTCGTAAGAGTTAGGCTGACAGAAGTGATTGTCTTTCTGTCAGCCAATAGAAGGGTTACGCCGCAGGCTTTGGTGCGGGCGCAGGTAGGTCGCGGGCGATGACAACCGATTCAAAGCCGCATTTGGCGTGTGCGCCATCGCAGAAGGGTTTGTTGTTCGACTGTCCGCAGCGGCATAGTCCGACGACGGTTCTGCCGCCCAAGCCAAACTCATTGCCATCGGCATCTTTTAGCACGATGTCTCCTACGACCCGTAGCGAGCCGTTTTTGTTGACGATAATCTCTACTTTATCAGCCATTGATTGCTCCTCTTTTTGTAAATTGATTGGTATGGAAAATCTACGAGAATGGTTATAGCGGAAGCGCCCCCAAAAAACAAAGACCCGCCGCTTGCACGACGGGTCAAAAGTTATTAGGAGGAGTTTTAAGGCAAACTGGTTTCGCCCATTAAATGCAAATCCACACAGCGCGCTGTATCGCGCCCATCACGAATTGCCCAGACCACCAGCGATTGCCCGCGCGACATATCGCCCGCCGCAAACACGCCCGGCACATTCGTCATCCGGTTGTCATCAATCGCCACATTGCCGCGTTCGTTGAGCGTGACGCCAAGCTGTTCGAGCATTCCGCCTTTTTCCGGGCCTAAGAAACCCATTGCCAACAAGACCAATTGTGCAGGCCAAACTTTTTCCGTCCCCGGAATCGGCTGCGGGCCAAAGCGGCCTTGTGCATCCTTGCCCCATTGGATGTTGACGGTGTGCAATTCTTTCAAATTGCCGTCGTCATCACTGACGAATTTTTGCGTCAGAATCGCGTAGGTGCGCGGGTCTTCGCCGTAGCGGGCTTTCGCTTCTTCCTGCCCGTAATCCAGCTTGTACACCTTCGGCCACTGCGGCCACGGATTGTCTGCTGCGCGCTCATTCGGCGGACGATCCATAATTTCAAATTGCACGAGCGATTTGCAGCCGTGTCGCAGCGAAGTGCCAACACAATCCGTTCCCGTATCGCCGCCGCCAATCACAATCACGTCTTTGCCGTTTGCCGAAATGTAGTTGCCGTCTTCGTGCTGGCTGTCGAGCAGGCTTTTCGTATTCGCGTGCAGGAATTCCATCGCCAGATGAATGCCTTTGAAATTGCGCCCTTCAATCGGCAAATCGCGTGCAGCGGTCGCGCCGCCGGATAGCACAACTGCGTCAAAATCTTTCAGCAAATTTGACGCCGGAAAATCTTTGCCAACGTTGACACCCGTTTTGAACGTCACGCCTTCCGCCGCCATCAAATCAATGCGGCGCTGGACAATGTTTTTATCCAGCTTCATGTTCGGAATACCGTACATCAGCAACCCGCCGATGCGATCTGCGCGCTCGAACACCGTGACCGTGTGACCCGCTTTGTTGAGTTGCGCGGCACACGCCAAGCCCGCCGGGCCTGAACCGATCACGGCGACTTTCTTGCCAGTTCGTTTCGCTGGCGGTTCCGCCACAATCCAGCCTTCGTCAAAAGCGCGATCCACGATGGAAACTTCCATTTCCTTGATCGTGACAGGTGGCTGATTGATGCCCAGCACGCACGAACCCTCGCACGGCGCAGGACAAACGCGCCCCGTAAATTCGGGGAAGTTGTTCGTCTTTTGCAGCCGCAGCATCGCTTCTTTCCACTGTCCGCGATAGACCAGATCGTTCCATTCCGGGATCAGGTTATTGATCGGGCAGCCCGACGCCATGTTGTTAATCAGCTTGCCCGTATGACAGAACGGCACGCCGCAATCCATGCAACGTGCGCCCTGTGCGCGCAGGTCTTCGTCCGGCAAATGCCCGTGAAATTCGTGCCAATGCTTCACCCGTTCCAGCGGGTCTTTTTCCGTTGGCAGTTGGCGTGTGTATTCTAAAAATCCTGTTGGTTTACCCATAAAGTGTAAATGATGAAGTACGAACGATGAACGATGAAGCGGCTGTTAGTTCAGCATTCAGAATTCATAGCCCATCGTTTGGTTTTACTTTCCGCCGGCCCGTGCCCCATCCTTCGCGTTCATTTCAAACGCTGCCATCACGGCTTCTTCTTCCGGCAAGCCCTGTGCGCGCATCTTGGCTTGGGCTGCCAGCACGCGGGCGTAATCGTTCGGCATCACGCGCACGAAGAGGCTGACGTAGTCGTCCCAATTCAGCAGCACGTCGGCGGCGCGTTTGCTGCCGGTGAGCGCGGCGTGGTTGTGAATCAAACTCTTCACCACTTCGATTTCGTCCCCGTCTTCGAGTTTGCCGAGGTCAACCATTTCCTTGTTGCAGCGCGTGGCAAAATCGCCCGCGACATCCAGCACGTAGGCAACGCCGCCGGACATGCCTGCGGCGAAATTACGCCCCGTTTTGCCGAGAATGATCGCGCGTCCGCCCGTCATATATTCGCAGCCGTGATCGCCGACGCCTTCGACGACTGCCGCCGCGCCGCTGTTGCGGACGCAGAAACGTTCGCCTGCGACGCCGTTGAAATACGCTTCGCCGCTTGTTGCGCCATAGAGCGCGACGTTGCCGATCAGAATGTTTTCGGCTGGATCAAACGTCGTGACTTTCGGCGGATAGACGATGATCTTGCCGCCGGACAAGCCTTTGCCGATGTAATCGTTGGAATCGCCTTCGAGTTCGAGCGTCATTCCGGGCGGCATAAACGCGCCGAAACTTTGCCCAGCGGAGCCGTTGAATTTGATCTTGATCGTATCGTCGGGCAAGCCTTTTGCGCCGTGTTTTTTCGTGAGTTCGCTGCCCGTAATCGTGCCGACGGTGCGGTTGATATTTTTGATCGGCAGTTCGGCGCGCACCTGTTTGCCCTCTTCAATTGCGGGTTTGCACAACTCCAACAAGGTCGTCAGGTCGAGCGTTTTTTCGAGTTCGTGATCTTGGGCAATCTGGCAATAACGACCGACATCATCGCCGACTTCGGGCTGATAGAAGATGCTCGAAAAATCCAAGCCTTGTGCTTTCCAATGCTCAATCGCGCGGCGTTTTTCCAGCACTTCCGTATGCCCGACCATTTCAGGAATGCTGCGGAAGCCAAGCTCAGCCATCAACTCGCGGACTTCCTGCGCGATGAAACGCATAAAGTTCACCACGTTGTCGGGCGAACCCATAAAGCGCGCGCGCAACGCCGGGTCTTGTGTGGCGACGCCGACCGGGCAAGTGTTCAGATGACACACGCGCATCACGATGCAGCCGAGCGTGACGAGCGGCGCAGTGGCGAAGCCGAATTCTTCTGCACCGAGCAAGGCTGCGACGACGACATCGCGCCCGGTCTTTAACTGTCCGTCTGTTTCGACGGCGATGCGGGAACGCAGGTTGTTCAGCACCAGCACCTGATGCGTTTCGGCCAAGCCGAGTTCCCACGGTGCGCCCGCGTGCTTGATCGAAGTTTGCGGCGATGCGCCTGTGCCGCCGTCGTGACCAGAAATCAAGACGACATCCGCGTGCGCTTTCGCTACGCCTGCGGCAACGGTGCCGACGCCGACTTCGGCGACGAGCTTGACGCTGACGCGCGCGTGGCGATTGGAGTTTTTCAGGTCGTAGATCAACTGCGCCAAATCTTCAATTGAGTAAATGTCGTGATGGGGCGGTGGCGAAATCAATCCGACGCCGGGCGTAGAATGGCGCGTCTTGGCAATCCACGGATAAACTTTCGATCCGGGCAACTGGCCGCCTTCGCCCGGTTTCGCGCCCTGCGCCATTTTGATTTGCAGTTCGCGCGCATTGACCAGATATTCACTCGTCACGCCGAAGCGACCCGAAGCAACTTGTTTGATTGCGCTGTTTTTGGAATCGCCGTTCGGCATCGGAATATAACGATCCGGGTCTTCGCCGCCTTCGCCCGTATTGCTTTTGCCGCCCAAACGATTCATCGCAATCGCGAGCGCCTCGTGCGCTTCTTTACTGATCGAACCATACGACATCGCGCCGGTCTTGAAGCGTTTGACGATGTCGTCAACAGACTCAACTTCTTCAATCGGCACGGGCGGACGGTTGGGTTTGAATTCCATCAGGCCGCGCAGCGTGTACAACTGCTCCGCCTGCTTATCAATCAACTGTGAATATTGCTTGAAAGCGTTGTAGTCGTTGTTGCGCGTGGCCTTTTGCAGCAGGTGAATCGTTTCGGGATTGAACAGGTGCGCTTCGCCTTCTTTGCGCCATTTGTATTGGCCGCCGACTTCGAGTTGGTTGCCGTTGACCTGACGATCCGGGAAAGCGTGGTTGTGGCGAATCCAAACTTCTTTGGCGATTTGTTCCAGACCGATGCCGCGCACACGCGATGGCGTGCCGGTGAAGTATTTGTCAATGACTTCTTCGTTCAAGCCAATCGCCTCAAAGATTTGCGCGCCCGTGTAACTTTGCACGGTCGAAATGCCCATCTTCGAGAGGATTTTGACGACGCCTTTCGTCACGGATTTGATGTAGTTGTAGACGGCTTTGTCGTGCTCTACGCCTTTCAGCAAGCCGGAATTAATAAGGTCGTGCATCGTCTCGAACGCGAGATATGGATTGATGGCCGCGACGCCGTAGCCGAGCAGTAACGCGAAATGATGCACTTCGCGCGGCTCGCCGGATTCGAGGACGAGGCCGCATTGCGTGCGCGTTCCTTCGCGGATCAAATGGTGATGCACGCCCGCAACCGCCAACAACGACGGGATGGCGGCGTGCGTCGGGTCAATGCCACGATCCGACAAAATGATAATGTCGAAGCCATCTTTGATCGCCTGCGAAGCGCGTTCGCAAAGCTCCGTCATCGCCTCTTCCAATCCGTTTGCGCCGCGATGCACGTCAAACAGCATCGGCAGCGTGATGGATTTGAAACCGAGCGCATTATTTTGATCCAAATGCCGTAGCTTCTCTAAATTTTCGTTCGTGAAAA
>JAXLQQ010000090.1:0-22009 GCA_046331525.1 Blastocatellia bacterium | reverse complement strand
GCAGCCGGGCATTGCCGATCAAGAGACGCGACTGCAACGCTGCGCTGAGCGTGCTTTGTTGCGGGCGTGGCTGCCACCCGGCGGGCATCGCTACCTCCACTTTCAACGTTGGATTGCCCGGTTGTGTAAGTGCGATCAGCAACGCTTTGATTGCGGCGCGGAAGCCTGTGCTGTACGCGGCGTTGGCTTGCAAGGACTGCAACGCCGCAGCTTCGGCAGCGCCGAAAAACAGCCCTTGCCAACGCATCTCGGTGTCGCTCAATTGCAGCCGACCTTGCAAGACCACAGGCAAGTTGTCATTCGCCGGATCGCCCTTCGCCGGGGTGTACGCAAAGCCGAGAGGCACAGCGGCGGCCTCGTGCAGCAAAGTGCGGAACTGTTGACCGAAGATGGAAAGTTCCGTCCAACGTTCCAGCGCCTGTTGCTGGGTTTCGTTGATGGTTCCGCGCCAACACAGCTTCGGCTCGGCGAGCGTGGGCAGCACGGCGTGTGGGTTGATTTCTGCGACTTGCTCAACGCTCAGGCTGGCTTCGACAATCGTGGTTACGCCGTCGGCCATTCGTTCGATCAATTGCCGCAACGCGGTTTCAAACGCGGGATCAAGCGGCTGCGCGAAAAGCTTGTCAATTTCCTCTGCCGACAACGTTCCGTCCAACGCCAACACGCACGACGTAGGCAGCGGGAAGCTGAAACGATCATTGCCCTGCACGAGCGCCGCAAATTCCGCGCGACTGCTGATAGCTGTTTCGCAGTTCCAATCGGCAGCAAGCTGCGTCAGCGCATCACGATCTTCCAGCGCCGCGAATAATGACGCGAGCGCGGCTTGATCGGCTGTCATTGCGGCGCGCAATTCGGTTTGCTCATCGGTCGTCAAGGCCGTGTGCAGGCGCAGCAAATAATGCGACTGCGGCACCGGACGCGGCGGCGGAATGAATTCGACTTTGGCTTGCAATGCGGCGGACAGCGCAGCGGGACGAGTCGTGACAACGCGCGTCAACAACCATTCCGCCGCAAACGCGGCGCGCGTTTCCAGGCTGGCATCAGCGGCGGGACGGGTCACAACGCGCCCAAATTCCGGCGGCAAGTTTGGCGTGTCGGTCAAGTCGAACAACGCCTGCACATACGCCGCGTGCGTGAATTCTCCGCTGAGCGGCAGCGGCTTGGATTTCAGCGTCGGCGCGTGGTTCAGCGTCAACGCCGCTTCGAGATAGAACGGGTCTTGCGCGTGTTCGCCCGTGCCCGGCGGCAGCAGGCGCAAGGGCGTGACGGTTAACTGCTGGCCGAGCGGACGTGCTTCGTATCCGGCAGTCTGCTCGGCGTTGAAGCGCAGATCGGCTTGTGCTTCAACGACACCGCTGCGCGTGAGCAGGAATTGATAGGCGACTTCAGCATCGGGCAACGAGGAAAGCTTGCGCGCTGCACCATCATTCGCGTGTGGCTTTTCGATCTGCCAGTGCGTTTGGGCGTGCGGCGGCAGGCAATCCCAATAACTGCCCAGCCGGATGCGCGCGATCAGTTGGCGCGTGTTGTCGTCTGTCGTCCGCACTTCTAAGGTCGCCTGCGGCGGCGGCGAGACGTATTCCAAGTCGCGTTGCACGACGTCTGTCACAGGCGACACGACGGCATTGCTTTGCGCGACGAGCAGCAAGCGATGCTCGTAAAAGTACGGCAACGACTCCCATTGCAGCACCAGCACCTCCGGCGTATACGCGCGCAATCGCTGCGGCAAATCCAGCGTCAGCATTTCTTCCGGCGTCGGCTGTCGCAGGTTCAGGTGATCCGGCGTTTCATACGCGCTGGGCAAGGTCTGCGGCGCGGGGCCTTCGACCAGCTTCAATTGCACTTCGTAGGATTGCCGCGCCAGCACCGCCAGCAGTTCGTTGACACGGTCGGCGTAGGCAAAGCGCCGCAGCAGCGTGTGCGAAATCTGGCGATAGCCGAGTTGCCGTTGCAACGTGCGATTGCGTTCAATCAACGCTTGTTCGGGATGTTTCTCCAACACGACTTCCCACGTCTTGCCGCGCAACGACGGCGCAGCGGCGCTCGCCGCCAGATCGAGCCGACCGGAATACAACACGAGCGGCGGCGCGAGGCTGTGCAACCGTTCCCACGTCACATCCAATCCGCCTGCGGCGGGCGGCACGAAGGCTTGCAGGCGTGCCAGATTGCCCGCGCGCAGGTCGCTGTCATTGGCATACAGCCGCGCCGATTGCGCGAGCGTTTCCCATAATTGGTCGTAGCGTCCGTGCGGCAAAATGTAATAGCGGTACGTGTGCGCCCAGCGGTCTTCTATCGGATGATGGTAATGCAGCCGCCCGCTGGCATCCGGCGTCAGACGAACCGGCGACACGACGCGCGGATACGCCGTCGCCAGCCAGGGACCGGAGCGCGTTTCCTGCTCGCCCGGCGCAACATCGCCGCCTGCCGTAAAGAAGCGCGTCAACCAATCCTGCAACGCTTCGCGGGCGGCCCAATCATCCGCCTTCGGCAACTCAATGCGCGGATCATTCGCGTTGGCTGGCGCGGCGGGATTGAGCCGCAGCAAGTATGTCTGGAAGCGTCCCCATTGCGTGTTGATTTCTTCACGGAGTTCTTTACTGATGCCTGCGTTGCCGATCCATTCATCGTCCGCCGTAGGGAAATACTCCGCCAGCCAATCCGTCGGCGCAAACGCCTGACGGTGCACCGTCGCGCCTTTTGCCGTCACACTCATGCCGTCCGGCGACGCGCTCTGACACAGCAGCAACAGCTTGCCCGACGCGGGCACGGTTACGGTGAGTTTGCCATCGCTGAGCTGGCTGGGCGCGCCGACCTCATCTTCGGTCAAGGCAATCCAGCGACAGACCTTGCCACCGGTGTGCAAATCCAGCGTCAAGGCGCGCTCCGTCGCGCTGCTGAACGCATCGCCGCTCGCGCTGATCTCAAACATCATGTAGCTGAAAATCTGCTTGAGCGCCGGACGCAAACTGATTTGCAGGAGCGCCAGCAATTGCTCGGACGTGACCGCTGCGGCCTCGCCTGCCAGCCGTCGGCTCGCGGCGGGTTGGAACAGCAGTTCGAGATGCAGGTGACGCAACAGCGGATTGTTAGCCGCATCTTTTGCCAGCGCCTGCCGCAAGGCCGACAACGTTTCCGCCGCGCTGACAGGCTCGCCCGTGCGCGCATCGTGCAGCGAAAAGCTCACACACAACCCCATCCGCTTCAGAATGTCCCAGCCATACGGGTCAAGCTGAAGCGTGGTCGCGTTCAGAAACTCGGACAGCGTGGCGGGCTGTGCGACAGGTGGAACATTCGCAATGAGGGAGCGCTTGGAAATCAAGCCCACTTGTTTGAGCAAGTCGGCGAGGAACGGGATGCAGGCCGGTTGGCGGCGCAGTCGGGCAAGCTCCGGCCACTGCAAGAACGAATCGCGCCACGAATACCACGCCTTGAAACGCGCGTCGGAACGTTGCACGGGCACGGCATCGGCGGCCTGCGCGCGCAGTTGCAAACGGCGGACATCGGCGATGGCCACGCTTCCCATTGCAGCGGCGCGTTCGTGTCGGCAGGCGTCAGCAACAGGTCTTCCGGGCGGCAACAATTCGCCCTGTTGCAGCAAACGCAGGCGGTCGAAGAAGGACGCATCCGGCGTCTAACGCTTCTGCCGTGTGCGCGTCCAGATCGAATTCATAGAGGCGATAGCCCGCGTGCAAATCCGCCGGATAGAGCGGCTGGTCGCTTGGCCCCTGATTCCAGGCAAAGCGCACGGCGCGCAGTTGGTCAGGATGCGGCTGATACGCGACAAGCTGCGCCAGGGGGTTGTCATTCAGCGCAAATCCAGCAAGCTGCGGCATTGGCACCTGCAACGCGCCGACCTGCGCGCTTTCGTCTTCGGGCGGCAGCACGCGGAAGCGAATCGGCTGAGCAATCCATTCGAGCAAACTGGGACGCTTCTCTTCGCGGCGTTCGGCGATGTCGTCGTGCGTCGTGCGGAATTGCAGCACGATCTGTACGGGCGTGAGCGCTGAATAAACTTGTCCGCGCGAACGGGTTTGCAGAAAGACGCGCCACGCTTCGGCGCGCCATCGCCCGTCCGCTGGATAAATCCCTTTCGCTCTCAAATCCGCCAGCTTGAGCGTGACGCGCATCCGCAAGGCTTCCGCCGCAGCGCCGACCGTCTTCGCTTCAGCGCTTTGCCAGTCGAAGAAAATGTCCGTTCGCAACGGTCGCGCGTTCGTGGTCGGCAAAACCGAAGCGGTGCGCTGCTGCGTCGCGCCGTCTGCGCCGTAGGAGCCAGCGGGAAACGTCGGTTCGCGGCGAAAGACCAACCGGTAACCGTCTACGGCCACGCGCGAATGCCGTTGCGGATCGGACGGCTCCGGCCATTCGACCCACAATTCGTGCGCGTCGGGCGTCAGCACTTGCGGAAGGTCGCCGGGCGTTTCGATGCCGTTGGGATTCAGTTGATAGCGGACAATCAGTTCGGCGTCGTTGATGACGGGCGGCGGTTCGCTGGGGCGGCGCGTGGCAACCAGTGCGAGCGGGCGCGAACTGCGCAGCCCGGCCACATCTACGGGCGTGATCGTGTACAGATAGCTGCGCCCGCTCGGCGGCAAGGCGCTTTGATCTTCGCGCGTCTCTTCGTTGAAATGATCCACCAGTTGAAAGCGCGGTCGCAATCGCTCCAGCACGTTGTCCGCCGTGCGATTGAGGACTTCGACATTCTTGATGCTGTATTCCACTTCGCGTTCGTCGCCCGCCAGCGCGCGACGGCGAACGAGGTAATACAACAAATGTTCTTCCGGCTCTTTTTGCGCGCCGGTCAAATCGGCTTGCCATTCGCGCGGCCACGTCAAATCCCAAGTGATGGCGATGGTGTTGGCGTCGGTGTAATGCCGCACGCGCTGGAACGACGGCGGGCGTTCGTCAAAGCGCGTGTGGGAGCGGTTGAAAGGCACGACCGCCTTGACCGCAGAATCCGGCACGAGCGAAGCGCCGCGCGTGCGCTGTTGCAATGCACCTGCGCCGCCCGTTCCCGCAAGCCAGGCCGGGCGTCCGTTGGCGCGAAAGACGAGTCCCATTTGGAAGGCGAGCGAGTCGCAGCGCAGTTGCTGCAACGCCGTTTCATCGCGGTCAGGCGCAGTCGCAGCGGCGGCGTACTGCTGCAACTCGCTGATGAGTTGGTTGATGATGACGCCGCGCAACTGGATGGCCTGTTGCTGCTGCGCCAGCGCCTCTTCCTGCGCGGAAGCTGCCTGCGGAAGCTGGCCGCTCGGCGTATAGACAGTCGTTTGCGCGGCGAAAGCGTTTTTGAGCGATTCTTCGTAGGGCGAGAGAATATCGCGCTTAAGATACGGCGAGCCTTCAAACTGTTGTGCCGCGCCACGCACAGCGGCTTCGACGGCGTCATCGGTCGGATGATAAACGCGCTGGTCTTCGATGACCCGCTGTTCGTGCGGCAACCAGCGCGGATTGTCTACGGGTACAGCCTGCGCAAAGATGCTGGCCGCGTCGTTGGCATCGCTTCCCTGCGTCACAAAAGCGTGGCTCAGGAAGGCTTTAATCGTCGGGTGAAATGACGGCGCGTCCGTCACATCCGGCGTTTCGTTGTTGCTTTGCCTGACGCCCGCCAGGCTGTCCGCGATAGGTTCTTCCCAGCGCACGCACCATTGATGCGCGTCCTGAATCGCCGCGCCCCAGGCACCGGTTTGCCAATCAAACGGCTGAATCTGCGCTGGGCCTACATTGCCGAGCGTCCAGCGAAAATCGGCTTTCGGACTCGCCGTCGGCGGCACCGGCAGGAAAGCTTGTTTTTCCTGTCCCGCAGGCTGTTCGCCGCTCGGCAGCAACAGGAAGTAGACAACCTCCTGCCCGTTCGCTTCTTGCACCGGAATGGAGTAGAGCGCGTAGTCAGGCGCTTCAAAAACAATCTCCGGCGCTGCAACAGGTGCGGCAAGCGTCGTCACGTCGTCCGGCGTCAACACCGACTCAGCTAATGCGCGGGCTTGCGACAGGCGGAGCGGCGCGCGTTCGAGCGGTTCAATGCGCGCGGCCAACGATTGGCGCGTCGTCGGATCACCGGGAATCGGTTCGACTTCAGTAGCTTCCAAACCAATGTGCAAATATTTTTCCGTCAGCCTGCGCGCGTTCTCCACCGCATTTCCGTTGAGGCTGAGGTGAATGCCGAAATGCAGGCTGTGCCCCATAATGCGCAGCGACACCGTCGCCGTTCCGCGCACGCCGAGCAGGTTGCGCCCCGTCACGCCGATTTCTAAAAAGTACGTCAGGCCGAGGTCAAAGCTGAAGCGAAACCGCTTCGTGATCTTGACGAACCAAACCTTGATGCGAAGCCAAAACTCGACCGCGAAGGTGAGCCGCATTTCGATGCCGACGGCGGAGTAGTACCCCGATTGGCCGAGCGCATCTTTGAATGTCACAGCGCCAATCATCCGCATCCCAAGCGCCACATTGGCCGACGCGCTGATGCTCGCGCCGACAAAGCCGAGGTTGATCCCGGCGGACAATTCAAACGAAGCGCGGGCGAGCAGGCTGACGCCGATGACGATATGTTCATCGCTCAGACGAAAGATCGCGCCGCCTTTGAATTCAAAATTCAGCGGCCCCAACTTGCCGCGCCGTCCGAGTTGATTGGGCCAGCCCGCTTCGATGTGCAGCAAACGCGGCTCGGCCAGCAGGGTGAATGAAAAGCGGCTGGCGCGCATCGCTTCCTGAAGAAAATCGGGCAACCGCGCGCTGGGGCCAAATTTGGCGCTATCGTTGGACGCCGCGTGAACCAAGAGCCGTCGTTTGCGCGGCTGGAACAGCGCAAAGCCGCTGACCAACGGGCGATTGCGCAAATCTTCGTCCGTATTAAATTCAAAGTAATTCGTAAACAGCCACGCCCGCGCCGCCATCAGGAACGTCAAATCGCTGCGCAATCCGATGACCGCATCCATCACGAACAAACACGGCCAGTCTTTTTCCTGTGCTGGCGACCAGCTAAAGTAATCGCCCTGCCGATTGGCGGTGGACTGCGCCAACAACGCGCGAAACGCCAGCGTCCAGCGCGACGATTCAACATCCACGCGCCATTGATCGCGGTGCGAAAGATTGCCCTGCGTGCGCGAGAGCCGCTGCAATTCTTTGATTAGTTGCGCCGGATCATCCAGTTCATCCGCGCGCCGAATGCTGGCCAGCGTGTAGCGATAGCCGAAGCCCAGGCCGACTTCGCGCAGGTAAATGTACACGCCCGCCCACACCGGAATCGGGATGCTCATCTTGCGCGCTTCGATGTAAATGAACCACGCGCGCTTCCACGTCTGGCCGTCGTCCGGGCTGACGCGAAGAAACGTGAAAGTCGCCGCAATTTCCGGCCAGCCGCTGATGTGCAGCGCCCCGGAACCGGCGAAGCCTTTGGCCAATAATCCAGGTTCGATTTCCTCGTCAATGTATTCGACTTCGCCTTCCATCTCGAAGGCTGCCGCCTTGATGCTCAGGCCGAGATGCTTGAAATATAGCTGCGGGACGATGCTGCCCCGCTTCGGCATGCCGATGTGCAGGTTGTGAAAATCTATCTTGACGACCAGTTTATCGCCGCCATTTTCCGTGAAGAAGACCTGCCCGCCGAGGACGATAGCCGGAACCGCTGGGCTGAACGCGGTGTCTTCCGGCACAAACGAAAAGCTGCGCAGTTCCATCTTGAAGCAGCCGAGAAAATCGAACAGTTTCTTGTGCGGCAATTCAACCTGAAATTTGATGTGCTTGCGCAACGTCGTCCAATCGCCCGTGAGCGGCGCTTTGACCAGTTGCAACTCAATGCCCGGCAACCACGACAGCGGCCCCGATGCCGCGTCGCGCGGCAAAGGAATGTATTTCGCCTTCCCCGTGACGGCGACGTAAAAGTGATAGCGACCGTCATAGACGAATTTCAGTTCCAGTCCATCTACATCCACGTGGAACCGCGCGCCATCGCAGTGCAACACTTTTGCTCCCGCCAGTTCGGCGGCGCAATTCAGCAACGTAATGCGCCCCTCGCGCTGCCCGAAATGAAGGGCGATATTAACCAGCGCGTTGCCCGTCAACTCTGGCGGCAACGGCCCGGAACCGGACAGCGTGAAATCAGCAATGCGATTTTCGTGGACGGTCACGCTGCCGCCGGTAAAGCGGAATTTCGTGTTCAGCCCGAACAGGCGCACCGTGAAATCAGACACGTGCCCGACAAAGCTGACGCCTTTGGGTGTCCAGACAAAATCCTGCACGGCAAAAACAATTGGCTCTTTGTCTGACGTGAGGCCGGTGAACGACGCGCGCACCTCGGCCCCCGGCGCTTGTTTGAGTTGGTAGTTGCCGCCCTGCGTGACGAGCGTAAACAGTTCTTTGTTTTGGTTCGGCACGAATTCCCATTGGAAGCCGAGAAACGCAGCGCTTTTGATTTTGTCGAGGCCGAAGTTGATGCCGACATCATCGCGCACGCGAAAGGCGAACTGCTCCAAATCGAATTCCAAATGAATCATCGTGGCGACCGCGAGCGAACCGAGATTGGCTTCGATGCCCAGGTCGGTCGCCACCACGGGCAAGTAATTCCCCTGGTCATCCGTTTTGAAAGGCTCCGACTTCGCACGCGTAATCTTGAGAAATTGTTTGTCGTTGCCCGCGCCGTCGCTTTTCAAAACCGGGAGAACGTATTCTTTGAGTTCGGCCAGATTGAACTCTAATTTCGGCTTCTCCCAATCCGCCACCCGCAGCAGCGTTGGCGTGTAATTGATCGGCTGGCAATAAGCATCGGCATTCGCAGCAAAAGCCGTTTTTTTGGAACGGCGAGCACGCGGCAGTGCGGGCGCATCCGTAAAAACAAAAGGCACAAGCGCATCCGTCGTTTGCCGCAAAAAGCGTGTGCGCCCTTGCCCTTCCAACGGCAGATCAAGCAACAGCAAGCTGACGGGACGCTTGGTTTTAACGGAGCAAAGAATTAACGGTTTGTCTTTGCCTTCCGCTTCCGGGTGCGATTCGCGTTCGTCCGGCAACGCGGCGGGTGCGGTAGAGTCGCCGCCTGTTTGGCGCGTCAACGAGAACGTGCTGACGGCGCGCAACTCCGCTTGTTTACCCAGCGTCGTTACCAGCGAGCCACCGCTTGCCCTCGGCATCGCGGCGCAGGACGAGCGAATACAGTTGCACCTTCGGCAGCGTGACGCGCAGGCCGGGCAAGAGAAAGTCGCGCGTGTCCCCCGGCGCTTCCTGATCCAAGCGCGCTTCCGTCAACCGGTTGCCTTCCTCATTGCAGCAACCGCAACGAAACTTTCACATTCCTAAGCGCCGCCGCGTCCGCCAAATCTGCTGGAAAACATCCGCAACCACGCATTGATTTCCGCTGGCCCGCCCATTGCAGCACCAAACACCCGCGCCGTGATGCCAATGCGTAATCGGCACCTGAAGGCGATGCTGAAAATCGGGGCGGTAAAATTGAATATACGTTTCGCTTAAATCTATCTGGCCGTTCGTGCGCACGATATGCAGGTCAGCTTCGATGCCGCCAAACGGCGCGTCAATCGCCAGATGCTCAATGTCAATAATTACCTTTTGCTTCTCGCGCTGATAGCGAATCGCTTTCCAACTGACCTGCAACGGCACGCTGGGAAACGAGAGTGCGGGCAAGTGAAAAGGAAAGTCCGGCAGAACGGGAAAGCGCCAGGGCAGTTGCAACGCGGGCAGACGCAAGCCCAGATTCGGCAGCCGCAGGCGCAGGCGCGGCAGTTCCAAACTGGGGAAAATATCTGGCACTTTGTCGAGCGTTACAACCAGGCAAAGCGGGTCGGTTTCAATACTCGTATCTGGCGCATCAAGTTTTAGCACGCCACAAACTTCCAGCGTGAAGAAGGGCGCGTCCGGCAGCGGCGCGGTGCCAATGCTCGGCAAATGAATGATGAGGCGCGCACGCAAATCAACTTCTCCGTCAAATTCGCGCGTGAAAATGTGGAAGGTTGGTTTCGTCGGTTGTAATTCTATCGTTAAGGTCAGGGTTGCTGCACCAGAACGAAAGCGATATTCATTGCTGCCGGGTTGGGTTTCGACCAGGAATTTGCTGGCGACGGTAGCGGCGGCTACTACCCGAAACTTGTCGCACTGCGGCAGGTCGCATTCGCTGATGGTGAAGACGCCCGCTGTAAATTCGCCCTGCAAGGCAATCGTATTGTCGGCAGCTTGGTAGAGAATAATTTTAGCAGGCATGGCAGCAGTCAATTCCTTTCCGAGAAGAGGGAAACAAACCTGAAGCGAGCGAAAGACAGTGGGCAGAGCAATGCCTCAGCCGCCGCCACGTCGCGGCGTGGCCCGGCGCAAGGCAACGGAAAACCGCCACCAAGAGACGCTTTCAGGTCGGGGGCAAATTCGTAACGGAAGCTTTTCGGTAGTAAGGCAAAGCCCCACGCTTTGCCTTCATTGAAGCCCTGCCGAGGACGCTCGTGCAGCCATCTACATCACATCTCGAAATCAATCGCAGGCTCGGATTGCAATTGAGCGCATGGCAAACATCTTGTTTGTCGCACACTGAACGTAAAACTGAGCGAATAACGGCTTCATCAGGTATAGCGGGAATGCGCTGAAAAAAGGGAACTCTTTTTTTGCGAAATTTTTATAACGGTTGTTAGGCGGGTGCGATGTCGGTGGCCTGACGGTAGGAAGACTGGCGCGGGCAACAAACAAGATGTTTGTTGTACTTTCGCTTGCATTGGCGGGCAGGCAACAGTTCAGGTGGTGCGATGGTGCGATTCTGCTTGCAACCATTCCCTGACCAGATCGTGAATTTTGCCGCCTTCAAACTGGCCCCGCACGGCATCAATAATTTCAATGGCTACGCGCTGTTTTTTTTCGTACAGGCCGACCCAGTACGGCAGGTAAAACGTTTCGATAAACGTTCCGGCGAGGTGGAAGTCGTCAATTTTGAAAAACCCTTTGGTTTGGAAAATCCGACGCTGGAGCCGTTCCTGTATCATCGCTAGTGCCTCGTTTTCGGTAAGCAAGGTTGCGCCGTATTGTGTCGTCTCCACTTCCTCCAGCCCGGTCAGATCATCCGGAATAGCGTCAAACTGGTATAAATCCAGCGTGCCCGTGGTTGCATCTATGGCAAAGAACTCCGTAGCCGTTTTTCCTGCATTGCGCGTTTCTATACGAAACAAAAAGTACGGAATAAAAAACCTTGTCGGCAACAGAAATTTGCCGTGCCGAAATTGTTTCATCCGGCGGCTGAACATCTTGATGGCTTCGTCCTGCGTCACTTGCGCAGGCAGGCAGCGGAATTTCACGCTAAGCAAAATAAATCCATAAGGAAACGACGGTTACTACTAAAACACCGGCAAAAAGCATGTTCATCTTGCGCTGCCCGCTGGTTTCGGGTTCGAGCGGCACGGCAAAAATGCTGTCGCTTTCGACTTCTGCCAGCGAGATTTTTTCCCGCACGGTTTGCAACGTCAGCCCAGCGACTTTTTCCGGCGCGGGGGCAGGCGTCAGCAAACTTACGACAATTAAAATTCCGACGCACACGGCAAACAGCAAAATCGCAAAGTGCAGGAAATTCATGCCGACAAACCAGCCGAAAAAGCCGGTGAGTTTTTCGCCCGCAAAATACACTTCCAGAATAAAGCGCGCCGCGCCCAGCACGAATCCCGCCAGTAAAGCGGTAATCGCGCCTTGCCCGTTAATTCGTTTCCAGAAAACGCCGAGCAAAAATACGACGGCAATGGGCGGCGAAACGTAGGCTTGCACGCTTTGTAAATAAATCCAAAGCTGCCCATTGATACGACTCATAAAGGAATCCAGGCCAGACTCAAAATCACCATCAGCAAAGTCGCCAGACGACCAAAATTCACGAGTTGTTTTTCGGTCGCCTCCGGGCGGAATTTTTTATAAAAATCCATCGTGAAAATGGTCGCGCTGGAATTGAAGACGGACGCTTTGCTGGCCATCAAAGCCGCTAACATCGCCGCTACCATCACGCCCTGCAACCCTACGGGCATCAAGCGCACGACCAAGGTAGGAAATGCGCCATTGGAATCTTTCATCATTTCTTCGGGATACAGTGCGCGAGCAATCATCCCAGGGATAATCAACATAAACACCGGCAGGATTTTTAAAAATCCCGCCATCACGGTTCCCGCCTTGGCGTGCGCGATGCTTTTCGCGGCAAGCACGCGCTGCACAATGACTTGATCGGTACACCAATACCAAATGCCCAGCAGCGGCGCGCCAAAGAAAATTCCCGTCCACGGAAAATCTTTATCGGTCGCAGGCTTCATCATATGAAAAAAATCTACTGGCACTTTCGTTTGCAAAGCCTCCCAGCCGCCGACCTGATGCAAGCCCAAAAACATCAGGATTAAGGCCCCGGCGACGAGGATTATGGTTTGCATCACTTCGGTATAAATCACCGCCGCCAGCCCGCCCGCAATGGTGTAAATTCCGGTGACCAGCAACAACGCGACCGAGCTTTCCACCATTCCCCATCCCAGCACAGCTTTCAGCACAATCGCGCCCGCAAAAATAGACACGGCAATTTTGGTGAAGACATACGCGATCAGCGAAATGCTGGCGAGATAGGTGCGGCACGCGCTGTTGTAACGCCGTTCCAGAAATTCCGGCATCGTGTACACATTCGACCGCAAATAAAACGGCACGAAGACCCACCCCAAAATCAAAACGATCATCGAAGCCAGCCACTCAAAATGTCCCGCCGCCATCCCGGACGAAGCGCCGGAGCCAGCCAGGCCGATGAAATGTTCGCTGCCGATATTCGATGAAAACAGCGAAGCGCCAATCGCCCACCACGGCACATCGCGTCCGGCCAAAAAATAATCGGCAGAGTTTCTTTCCCGGCGCGCGAAATACCAGCCGATGGCAATAATGACCGCGAAATAAATGACCAGCACGCCGTAATCAAGGGTGCCTAAATGTGCGGTGTCAGCTTGCAGCAAAAATGTTGGGGGCATGTAGTTTCCTTTGTTTTGGTACTGCACGTGTTAGCTCGTTTGCCATTCGATGTACTGCAAACAAGATGTTTGCAGTACATCGAATGGCAAACCGACTTAGGGATCGTCTTTTTTACCAGGCCTGTAAGCCCATTTGCTGTTTGCCCAGCGCGGACAAATGCTCAGGCAAGGCGCGGTTCTTAAAATCAACTTCGTAATCTTCGGGCGCGAAATCCGGCGAACTGCGCCCGGCCAGAAAACTCTCGGCCTGCCGTGACAGAAAGCGCGCGTTTTTCTCACACCACGGAGCCGCGCCAATATAAATCACATTGCTGTATGCGCGCCCACGATGTTCGCCTTCGACTGCGTGAATCACATCGGGATGCCACCAGACGGTGTCGCCAGGTTCGACGCGCGGAATGCTCACCTCAGCGGCGAGCAGCGACTCGTGCCAGCGCGGATAAGCACCTAAGGCCCGCCCCGCCTGGGCACCGCATAAGTCATCCAGCACAACATCCGGTTGCAAGGCGCGGAGCAACATCCAGGCCATGCTGCGCGCAATCGGAATCAGCCGCAGCGTCCCATCGCCCGGCCCTTGCGCGGTAAGTGCCGTCCAGCCTTGAAAGGTGCGAAACACGCTGCAAACAGCGGGCGAAGGGATTTCCTGTGTCGCCGTGCGGCCTGCGGCGCGAAAGGGATCATACGCATCAACATCACCGAAAAATACGTCGTGATATACCTGCTGAAAGTGCGGGTCGCACCAGCGTTCAATCGAACCGCCATCGCAGTGCGCCGACAAGCCCAGCGATTTGTCGCCCGGCTCACGGCGACGCACGCGGTCGGCGTAGTTGCATTGTCGGTCGGGGTCGAATTCAACGCTGCCGTCCGCGCGGGTGTAATCCCACAGATGATTTAGAAAGCGGCGCGTCGCGGCCATATTTTCGTGCTGCCGCGCCTGCATCTGCGGCTGCGACCAGTACAAACCGAAAATCTGCGGACGGCCTGACATCAGGGCGCTGAAGTATTGATCTAATCCGGCCTTGCCCTCGGCCTTGCGGTAATAATCATTATCCTCAATGTAACAACCGATTGCCTCATTCCAGTCCATCGCCTGCTGACGGTCGAAGACGTTGCGAAGGATGACGCACCCGCGTCGCCGGATGCGTTTTTTCTCTGCCTCGCTCACCGCACCAGCCGTGACCGCACGGTAATCAAGCTGCGGAATGGCATCGCCTCCTTCAGCCTTTACAGCAGCGACTTCCTCCGCCAGCCATTGATCGAGTCGTTGCATTCGCTGTGTGCCATCTGACATACGAGCCAGTAGCGCGGCTTTGGCAGCTATTACCGCTTGTGCTGGATATTGCATCCACTTTTCCATTACGAGGTTCCTTTCACAGGCTCAAAGAGAAGAGGTTTGCCTTGCAAGCGCATACCATCAGCGCCACACTCGTCCAGATCAAATTGCAAGTGGTCGTCGTAAGAATCGCGCCGTATGCTGTTACGCATACAAAATGCGTTCGCTACACACGCGAAGAAGAATCGCACACCGACACGCCATCATTCATCGCGGTATGATCGGCTACGGTTGGTTCATAATGAAGCTGACTTTTCGGCATGTCCAGCCAATCGCTTTCGTTTTCTGAAAATGTCACGCAATCCACAAAACAAACTTCCTTGTGGCGCAACCAATCCAGCCCAGCCACAATGACGCCATCGTAGGCGACAGATTGCTCTCCCCCAACAGCCTTGGTTGAGGATGATTACCGCTTCATTCTGGCGGCGTCCAATCGGGAAGCCAGCATCGAAAAATGGTTGCAGCAACATCGTTCCCTCACTGCACAAACGCTGCGTTTTGAAACCGCACCGCGCAGTCAGGCGCAACAGACGGAAGCCTGATGTCAAAGCGTTTCCTATTACACGACGGTTTGAGTTTGCGGCGCAGAGTATTGATGCGCTCCCGCAACGCCGGATCATTGAGTTCCGCGCCTTGCCACACTTCTTGCCAAATCGTTTGACGCGCCACGGAACGACCACTCGCGCGTAACAAACCGGCAAAGATCAGAAACTCCTGGCGCGCGAGGGCGTAAATCGGTGCGCCACGGCAAGCCACATAAAAGTAATCAAACTCCACACGCAAGTAACCATCATCATAGACGTTCACTTTATTTTTTCTGTCAGAGCCTCTTGGCTTTTGCTACTTGATAACTATAGCTTTCAAGCAAAAAGAAAACCACTTAGCAAGGGGAAGTACGAGGGTCATGAGGAGGTTGTAACGCTTTGAGTAGCGTGCGATTGGATCAGGGTCTTTCCCCGTGCACGCGCTTGCACACGTTCCCTGCGGTTTCGTCAGGAAAATACTGTGATCTTTATAGAACCATTTTGCAGTTTAATGTAAACCGGGTTGAATGGAGGAATGGCTTATACGACCAATCTAACCGTCCCACAATATGAGTTGTTAGACCCACTGTTACCCAAAAGCAAAACGTATCAAAGCGTCATTGCACGGCATCAAATCATCAACGCGATTCTCTACCAATTGAAAAACGGCTGTCAGTGGCGCGATTTGCCAGTGGATTTTCCCAAGTGGCAAACCGTCTACTCGCAGTTTCGCCGCTGGCAATTGGATGGCACGTGGGAAAAAGTGCTGCGCGAGTTGGCGCAGCAGGAACGTATTGCCGACAAAAAAAAGAACCTCCAAGCTTGCTGATGGGCGATTCGATGTGCGCGAAAAACACAGACACCGCCAACCGGGAAACGAAGGGCTATTGTTGGTACAAAGCGACGAACGGGATCAAACGTCATTTGTTGGTAGAGGTGCTGGGCAATCCGTATTTTGTGCGTTGCACGAAGGCGTCAGCGATGACGGCTTGCTAGCGCTGTGGCGGGAACAGCGGGCGTATTTTCTGGCGTTACCCGCTGACAGGGGTGAAAGGGTGACGATCCTGCTGGATCACGGCTATCAGCAGGAGTATTTGGAGCAGGCACTTAAGGACAGCTCAATGAGGCGGCTGGGCGAGAAAATCCTGCCATTGCAATCGCGGCGAAATCAAGCCGGAGCAAAAACAGGAAGCCCAAGAAGCGTGCCGGGAGAAGAACGGCTTTGTAGTCGTCAAAAAGCGTTGGATCGTCGAGCGCACCAATGCGTGGCTCAATCAGTGTCGCGTGTTATGGAAGAACTGCGAAGGGTTGCTGAGAACCAGCGAGGCGAAGATCAGGCTTTGCGCCATTCGCTTGATCCTGCGGCGACTCGCCTAACATAACTGCAAACAGGTTCTATAAAGTTTTTCGGCACTCAGGGGAAAAGGGAATGATCCGAGGCTTGCCCCCCTTCCCTATTATTGAAATCAGAAGATTGTCGAAATCCAAATCTTGTCTTCGGACATTGAGGCCCTCACAGTCAATCCGCATCCCCGTATCAATAATTAGGACCAGCATCGCTTGTAGGCGTTTTTCTCCGAAGGTCTTTGCCTTGAAGTTCAAGAGGGATTGAATGTCATTCAAAGGGACGGTCTGTAAGAGAGGAAGCTCAGCTTTGAGCTTTGGGATTTTAACTTTTGCTTCGATGTGTTTGTTCTCAAACAGCCGGGTGAAATAGGCGTTGACTGCTGAGATGTAGGTGTTACAAGAGACCGGTTTTACGCCCTTGTCTCGTAATTTTTCAATAAATATCAGGCAATTTTCTTTGGTGATTTGCCCATTGGTGCGCTCACACCAGTTTCTCCAGGCTTGCCGGTAGTATGTTTCGGTTTTGGTGGAAATGTTCTTTAGGTAGCGACGTTCGCGGAGGAAATTATCGAATAAGGTGGTCATTAGCCCTCTCCTTGTGTTTCAGGAAAGGGCTAAACCTCTTATTTCAAAAGGGATATGAGCCGAGCAGGACTCGAACCTGCGACCCACTGGTTAAAAGCCAGTTTTCCAAACCCATTTCGAAATTTCTTGTTTCACGCTGCCACGCATAGCCAATATTTATAGGGCTTCGCCGAGTTTTTTGTTTTTGCTTGCCTCAAGTTGTTTCACGTTGTAAGGTTTGCTTGTGGAAGTAAATGTGGAAGTATGGAAGTAAAAACCATCATTTTCAAAAGCGTGAGACTCTATGGCAAGCAAACGTGAGAAACACTATCGAGAGATTAACGGCCAACTATATGCCCGCTTTGTTTATGTCGGAAGCGACGGCAAGCGCAAAGAGAAGCACTTACATTAAAGCGGACAATAAGACGCACGCCCGCGAGTTGTATGAAAAGATGCGGCGCGAGTATGGGGATCATGGGCATCAGTCCTTAGACGCCAGCCGGATGACATTCAATGAGTTGGCAAAGGTATGAAGAAACGCGCCTACAGCCTGCGCAATATGTTGGAGACCACCGCAAATCTCACGCGGGGCTTCGCTCGCACATAACACCACAACGATTCCTGCAAAAATTGCGCGAATATTTTGGCAAACGCCAACTCAAAGGAATCACCTGTCACAGACATTGAAAAATTTAAGCTGGAAAGGCTCAAGACGCCTACGAGTAAAGGAACCGAACGAACTATAGCCAGCGTCAACCGTGAGCTTGAGTTACTACGTGCGATGTTTCGCTTTGCTGTTCGCTCTGGGTCATCAAAAGCCCTTTTGAAAGTGGCGGAACACTCATTAGTAAGGCGGATGAAGTGCAACGCGAACGTGTACTCTCGCGAAGAAGAAGAACGGCTATTGCTGGCTTGCATAGATCGCCGCGCACACTTACGCGCCATTGTTATCGCGGCATTGGACACAGCTTGCCGACGTGGGGAATTGTTTCAGATGCGTTGGTCGGATGTTGATTTTGATAACCGTATTATTTCTATCCGCGCGCTACGACCGCAAAACGCAACGCGGCGAATAAGCGCGGTTTCAGGCGGCGGCTACGATTGAGCTACGAACGTTGTATCAAGAAGCCAAGAGCGAAAATGGAGTAGTCTTTGGTATAACCGACGTAAACACGCTTTCGCTTCAGCCTGTCGCGCTGCTGGTATTGAAAACTTCCGAAAGCTGCCACGATTGCCGCCATCCAGCAATACGCGGAGGATTCAAGGCGGAATGACGCCTATACCCGGGTGATGAAAAATTTCCGGCCACACACAAATGACAACCTTTGCCCGCTACGTCAATGTTGACAGCGATGCAGTAAAACGCGCAGCGGCGGCAATAGATGCCTTTCACGAAGCGTTTCACCAGCAAAGCACCCTGGAAGGAGGCTATATCAACTAAATGTTGATGGCTTCCTTACGCGCAAACGAGTGCCTTCAACCAAAGGGAAAATCTCATTGTTGCATCTGCAAATTGTTTATGCTAATTATTAGGTGTTGCCTGTTTACTCTCTCGGCTAAGGGCATTTATGCGTTGGTGGCAATGGAGTAGGCAACCGCTCGTGATACCGTATCGGCCTGCGGCTTTCAAGGTTTACGTAGTTGGCAAAACCGAATCCGCAATGCCTGATGTCAAAAAAGTTAGGATGCCGTAGGCGCAGGATGAGAAAATTTACGTTATACCGCGCACGTTAGCCGCTGGTGATACCCTTTTTAAGAGACTTGTTTGTCTATTAGGGGGTAGAACAGAGCTTAAGCGGTATTTTTCGGGTCTCGTATAATTCTGCCACCTTTGAGTGGCTTGTCTCAACATTTAGCGTTGAGGTGTATGGATTCGCAAAATTTAAGCAGGCCTTTGAGTTTGCCCCCAACTTCATTGAGGTTGTAGTGTGTAACTAAATGGCATCTCGGTTAAAGTGCGACGTAAAGACGCAAAATTTAGCAGGCCTTTGAGTTTGCCCACCACCTTCGTTTGAAATTGAGGTGTGTCACGAAACAACTTCGCAACTCTTAGAAGTTGCCCTACCCATGCATTGATTGTGGTAGTGTGCAAGTAGTAGAGTTAATCTTCACAATTACCGTTCGCCGTGGACGTAAACACGTTGACAGATTGTCCTTTCCGGCATTTTTCCGTCTAAATGCAATATAGCCCTTCGTTTTCGTGCGTACCTGCTCGGACATTGGGAAAGTTGTCTTTAGCCCAACCAGAATAGCAGCGCAAATACTGTCAATGGTCTTAATCTCAGTTTTTGCCTAGAAAGTCACGGACTTTCATCTAATCCAGCCTGCCTTTCGCGCAGGCTTTTTTATTGGAGTAAACATCATGAGTGATTTCGTTTTCTCTGAAAAAGAGTTTTGCCGTCGTGTCGGTCTTTCCCGTGTCAGCGTTTGGCGCTTACGCAAGGCGGGCAAGATTTCCTATTTGCAAATTGGCGGTAGCGTCAAATACACGATGCGCCACGTCGAGGAATTCCTGCAAGCCCACGAACGCGCTGCGTACAAAAGCGAGAAGTAAAACGAATGCCTTTGTCGCTCCGATGCGTATTACACGCGCTTCCGCCCGCCGATAGATACAGCACCACAATGTAATTAAGCCTCTGTATCTCTAACCGCGCTCCCTAATTCGATCAGCATTAAACGCGATAGCAAAAGAAGCTGTCAGTTTACCCAACGTGTTTTTCACGTCGTGCGCCTTCCTTATCTTGATTTCTATAGAAGCGGAATGTTGCCCGTAAAGACACAATCTTAGTCCCGCATCCTTTTCCCATTATTACAGTTATGGCAAAAACAACCCCTCTCTTGTGGGTGAAAGAATCCGCGCAAGATAGCTACCGCGCTGGGAACAATACAGAGCAACAGAAAATCATCGCTTTGCTACGTCGTGCCAAGCTGCACCGACAAGCAGACTTACTTGAGAAGTGCGATATGACTCAGGCCATTCTCTATTGTGGTTGTGGGAATGAATTGCGAGTCGTGCGCCAACACTGCCGACAAGCCATCTGTCAGACTTGTCAGCGAAACAAGGCTTTCAGGGTCTTCAAAGAGATAGAAGGAAGCGTACTTCTTATGCAAGAAAACGCTCCCGGTTTGCGCCTACTGTTTCTCACCTTCACAGTTCCTTCGTGTGAGGAGGAAGACTTGAAGCAGGAATTAGACGCCTTACCGAAAGGCTTCACCAAGCTGATTCGTGCGCCGGAAATAAAACCTTATGTTGTCGGCTACGTCCGCGCGATTGAAGTGGACTATAACTGCGAAACCAAATTGTTTCATCCGCATCTGCACGTACTCCTTGCAGTACGTGCCAGTTTCTACAGTAAAGGGTATCTCTCACAACAACGCTTTTTGGAGTTGTGGCAGAAAGCAACCGAGCGCACGGAAATTACCCAGATAAAAATCAAGGCGGTGAAGCCAAAGCCGAAAGAAGGTACGTCCCTGGCTTTTGAGGCGGCTAAAACTGTACGCTATATGCTGAAAGCGATCCTACCGGATGAATGGACGCCTGAGAGCCTTATAACGCGCTGCAATGCGTTTTATAAGCGCCGCCAGTATGAGTTTCTGGGTGATTTCAAAATTGCCAGAAAACTTTTGCCACCTTACGAGCCAGCGTGTTCCTGTGCTGATTGCCTCAGTACGTTGCCTGCCTAACTTACAGAAAAAAGATACTGCCACATTGAAAGCCTTCGCCTCCGATGAAAAACAAAACCGCAAAACCGTCACCTAAGATGGAGTCCTTACCCGGCGCTGTCGTCGCGCAGTGGGTGCGCTGTGGCCACAGCAATTGCAAGTGTGCAAGCGGCGAACGGCACGGGCCGTACTTCTATCATTTCTGGTGGGAAGAGGGACACCGACGCAAAGCCTATGTGCGCCTTGCCGACGTGGAAGCACTACAAACTGCGTGTGAGGCGTACCGCACCGAACAACGCGAGAATCGTCAAATTATGCAAGAGTCTGCCGCTGAATGGCGGCGGCTCAAAGCGTTACTCAAGGAGTTGGGATTATGAGGAAGCCAAAAACCATTGTGAAGAAATCAGCCAAAGCCGCACAAGTAAGCCAAGAGCCAGTCGTAGAGCATTCCATTGCCCCCAGCCAGCCGAAGGAACTTGATCTGGTAGCCATACTCAAAGACGAGCCTGTCTATGTGAACTCTCTGGGAGCCGCGTTATTGGGCTTGGATCACGGCTCTATCTTGCGTGAACTGCAACACGCACGGCAGGGAATGCTGCGGTTTTATATGAGCGCAGAAGGGGGCAATCATACGCCGGAAGAAGCCATTCAGTTAGTTGACCACTTTCCCGAAGACCCGGAAAAGACCTTGAAATTCCTGCTTAGCCAGCCCCTCACGGCGATCAGTTGGTATGGACTGGAAAAGCTCTACAGCCACGACCCCAAACTTACGAAGCAAGTCTGGCGTTTGATCTGTGAAGAAGCTGCGCACGAACTACGGCACGGGCATCGGATGGCGAAGAACTTTGAAGTCACTGATTGGCAACGCGATCCCTGGATACGCGCGCAGTTTCTGGCGATTCGCAATGGCTTCATTGAGGAATGGAAACCGAAAGGCGGGATTGAGTTGGCGCTGATTGATATGATGGCGCAAACCTACAGCGAGTATCAATACTGGGTACAAGAAACGCACCGTCGCTCAACTACCGAAATGAAAGATACGTTTCGCTCGCGCGAGGAAGAAGAACGCTTTCAAAGAGCAAACGGGCATTGGATACCGCCGCGCGTGGGTGAACAGGCAGCAGTGGAACACGCCATGTCAATGATGGATCGTTACAATCGCCTCTTCCTGCGCACGCTGCGGCAATTGCGCGATTTGCGACGGTACTCAACGCCAGTGACCATCAACAATCCGCAGCAAGTGAATATCGCAGCCGACGGCGGGCAACAGATCAATGCGGTAAAGGTGGAGAATTCTGGGTGAAACAAGCGCAGTTTTCTAATGCGGGAGGCAATGCGCAAGAAGCAACTATACTGTTGAAAAACGGTTTCATCGTGTTGTGACTGCTCAGTAAATTGTGACTAGAGTTATTACGAGGGGATATATGGCCGCCTAAAAGAAGGGGCTTCCCCTTTGTATCGGATTGAAATTTGCGTAAGATGTGCGCCGCTCAAAATTCTTACGGTTTTTATTCTTCGCCGAAAATCCCAAAGCAGGTAGATTTATTTATGACGACTGAAACACACGCACAACTGGCAAAGTTCATCTGGGAAATCTGCAATCTGCTACGCGGCCCCTACAA
>JAXLQQ010000089.1:0-22203 GCA_046331525.1 Blastocatellia bacterium | reverse complement strand
ATCTCATTAAAAATCGGCGGCTCCCCCACAGCCAAGCGAATGAACAATCCGACCGCAACCAGCAGAATGCTCAGCAAAAACGCGATGCGCCAGCCCCACGACAACAACGCCGCTTCGGGCAGTTTCGAGAGTTGCCCGAAAATGACCGTCGAAAGCAGCAGCCCTGCTGGAACGCCAATCTGCGGCCAACTGCCGTAAAACCCGCGCCGCGCACTCGGCGCATGCTCCACCGCCATCAACACCGCACCGCCCCATTCGCCGCCGACGGCAAAGCCCTGTGCCAACCGCAACACAATCAACAGCACCGGAGCCCAAATGCCGATGCTGGCATAAGTCGGCAAACAACCGATCAACGCCGTCGCTACGCCCATCAGAAGTAACGTAAAAATCAACATGGATTTGCGCCCAATGCGGTCGCCGTAATGTCCGCACACGATGCCGCCAATCGGACGCGCGACAAAGCCGACGGCATACGTGCCGAACGAAGCCAGCGTGCCCATCAGCGGATCGTAGTTCGGGAAAAACAGTTTCCCAAACACCAGCGCGCTCGCCGTGCCGTAAAGAAAAAAGTCGTACCATTCAATCGTTGTCCCCACAAAACTCGCCAGCGCCACCTGGCGAATCGAAGTACTTAGCGTCGGAGCTGTCGTAGTAGCTTTCAAAGCGAGAACGCCGCCTTTCTCGAAGTTGCTTGTGCGGAAGCAAACTCAATTTTTCGTTTCGTATCGAATCAAGGATGATTGGAAACCAAGCTTGTAGAATGTACCGCAAACGGCGAGATTGACCAAGACGAGCGAAGAAGACTTGCCCTGCTTTTCCCTGCGGCAGTATGATGTCGTTGCCAATAACGAAAGGGAATCCCTCACGCCCCCAACTAAACAGCCCCAACTTTCGCTTCTCGTCGCCGGAGCGCCCCGGAAAGCGGCACGGAATTTCAACCAGCAAAGGACAAATGTTATGACACCTCACCTGTCGTCAATCCGCGCGCTAACAGTTGCCACACACTTAATCTTCTTCACAGGAATAGGGCTGCTCGATTTTAATCCAACTTATATGCAAATGCGGTTTGTGATAGATCAACTCCCCGGCGGCCTGACTTCTGCGGACTATGGGCAGCAAGCGCAAGTAGAAGTCTCCTTTGGATTCGTCCCAAGAGCCGGATACCCGACCGGGACGATTCATTTGTATATGGATGATGTACTCTTCAGCACCATTGAACTTACGGGCGTGTCGAGTCTCTTTCGCTTTAATCTGCCGCGCCGCCCACCAGGAACCTATTCTGTTCGAGCCAACTTTACAGGAACCGGCAACTGGGGGAATGCAACGGTTGAGCCGTTCAATATCACCATCTACAAAGGGAAAACGCTGGCCTCGATTTCCGCGACGCCAAATCCCGCCATTTATGGACAACCCATAACATTTCACGGCCAGTTCTGGGCACCAGCGAGCTTCGTTGACCTGGATGCGAGCCAGGCATCATTCAAGCTTGATGGCGCGGTGGTGGCGACGATCCCCATCACAAATGGGATGGCCGCATTCACAACATCGAGCCTCTTGCCCGGCAACCATAAAGTTGAAGTCAACTTACTTGAGAATGATTTGTTTCAAGCGGGGCCGGTGGTTTCGACAGACGTGACCGTTACATCGCCCGGCTTTGAAGCCGATGTTTCGCCGCGCCCAAATGGCAATAACAACGCCTCGGTCAGCGTTGCCGATTGGGTGCAAATCGGGCGTTTCGTGGCTGGGTTGGACAGCACGCTCAGCGAAGCAGAATTTCAGCGGGCAGATTGCGCACCCGCAGCGACGAAAGGCGATGGCAAGCTATCGGTAGCCGATTGGGTGCAGACAGGCCGCTACGCCGCCGCGCTTGATCCAGTCGCGCTTGTCGGCGGCCCCATCAGTCCGGTGGCACAAGTTGCTGCGAATCGTTCAATCCAGCCTGCGCCCGTGAATGCTGCCTCGACCACAATCGTGCGAGTGAAAAGCAGTTCGTTGCGACGTGGCGAAATCAGCAGCATTCCGCTTGAGCTTGAATCAGCCAGCGGAGTCAATGCCCTCTCGTTCACCTTCAACTTTGACCCGCGCCTGTTTTCCTTTGCGCAGGCACGCGCGGCAGCAGGCTGGCAACTGGTGCTGAACGACCAGCAGGCAGACAAAGGACAACTCGGTCTGCTGCTTTCCCTGCCCGCGGGACAAGTCACAACCAACGACAAACAAGTTTTTGTCGAATTAACGTTCCTGCCCAAAGGCGGCAATGAAACAGTCACAACGCATCTGGGCTTCACTGATCAAATGTTGCATCGTGAAGCCGTAGATTTATCGGCTGCACCACTTGTCGCTCTTGTTTGAAGACGCTGCCGTCCAACTCAGCGGTCGCGCACTGGCTATCGTTAATGCAGCAAGTTACACGGGCGGAGTCGCCGCGCCGGATTCCATCGCGACGATTTTTGGCGAAGCCTTGGCGAACTTTACCGATAACGCCGTCAGCCTGCCATTGCCCACCGCCCTCGCCAACGCCAGCATCAAAATTACCGACAGCCAGGGACGCATTGAGGCCGCCCCACTATTTTTTGTTTCGCCCACGCAAATCAATTTTTTGGTGCCAGCCAACCTTGCCGATGGCACCGCCAGCGTTTCTCTTGCTGGCGCAAATGGAGTCGAAGCGAAAGGCTTATTGAAGATCACACGCACCTCCCCCAGCCTCTTTTCCGCCGACGCCAGCGGAGCAGGGGTAGCAGCCGCCAACGTAGTGCGAGTGGATGCTGCCGGAAAGCAATCCTGGGAACCAGTCGCATACTTCGACGCGCCCAGCGGCAAACTGCTTGCCTCCCCCATCAATCTTGGGCCAGCAACAGAGCGGGTCTATCTGATTTTGTACGGCACCGGCATTCGGCACAACGCTAGCCCGAACCAGGTAAAAGCCTTTCTCGGAACCACCGAGATTCCCGTCGAATATGTCGGCGCACAAGGCACGTATGCGGGCGTAGATCAAATCAACCTGCCCCTGCCTCGTCTCCTGCTTGGAAAAGGAGCCGTAGCAATCAAGCTCGTGGTTGCGGAACAGGAAACGAATACAGTTTCAGTGTTTATTCAATAGCCTGCACGACAGAAGCATTGTTGACGGAATACAAATTGCCCCAGGGGGAAGCGCGCGTACGATTTGCAGACGCAATGCAAGGTAATGGAGAGGGGATTTGTATGAAAATAATCAAGCTGATGCTGGTAGCGGTGTTTATGATGGTTACAGTTCGTGCAGGCTGGCACTTTCAGACAGGTGAAACGTCCTGTTGCCACGTTGCTACCGCCCAAGCGCAAACGCAAGGCCCGGAACAAAGTCAGGACGAACCCGAAGGCAATCCAACCCATGATCCGAACAAAGCCGAATGTACGACAGCCCCGCGCGACGGCAAGATGATCGCTTGCGAATGTCACAAATGGCGCAACTGTGCCAGCGGGCAAGAGCCCAAATCCTGCTCGAACTTTTGCTACAAATCCAAATGTAAATGCAAAAAGCCTTGCGAGTGATTCCGCCCCTAACGTGAAAACTGCCCTTTTAGTAAAGGGAGGAATAGACCACAGTTTTCAGGGATGGAGGTGGGTGTACGCAGGTCTGATCCGTGCGAGTCCGCCCGCCCCGCGTCATCTGGGGCGATTCCCCCTGCGGCAAAATGTCTAAAGAACATTCCTCCCTGCGCCTGCACCTGCGCTGTACAGTAACGGCAGACAAACGTGCGCAACTGTCCTGCGCTTGTACATTTCGCCAAGCCAATTCCGTCCTAGCTTAAAACTTCCTTAGTTTTTCAGACTGGCATATTTATTGCTCTTGCCTCGCACATCGCTGTTAGATAAGGCGGCTTCCAAGAAAAGAAAGGATCACAATGCTTAGATTTTTAGCCTCGTATGGAATCGCAAAACTGCTGGGTGGAGGAATTTTTCTGGCCATTTTCATTTGGCTTATTCTTAAGGCACTAAGTTAGTTGGAAAGCAAAAAGCAATGCCTCAATCGGTAAGATCAATACACTGCCCGGTTGAGGCATTGCGGTTCTGGCAAAGAAGGAAATTATTTTCCGGCGATTTTTCTTCCGACGTCCTCGACAACTTCGCCAGCCTTGCGCCGGGCTGTGCCCAGATTTTCCTGCACTTTCCCCGCATCGTGTTCGGCTTCTCCTTCCTGCTCCAATGTTTCATTCCCCGTCCACTCGCCAGCCTTATCTTTTACCGTGCCCTTGATCTGTTTTCCTTTGCCTTCCAGTTCATCTTTGTTCCACATAAACTTTCTCCTACTTGATGAAAGGTATTGCTACCGGAGTTTTCTGGTAAAACAACTCTGCCAATCTCCTCCTGGCCTTCATCCTGCAATAAGCAAGCCGGATGCCAGGATGTAAAAGGAGAAAAGGAACTAATTTATGTCAGCAGTTAATACAAGTTTGCGGATGCAGCAGGGAAGGACAAATTAGAAGAATGAAAAAGAGGCTACCAGCAAAAAGCCGATAGCCTCTCTCATAATCAAGTGGCGACCCGTACGGGATTTGAACCCGTGTTACCGCCGTGAAAGGGCGATGTCCTGGACCGGGCTAGACGAACGGGTCGCAAGGAAAAGAGCAAAAAATCGCTTCCGGTCTGGCGGAAAGCGGAGACTATAGCGACTGCTCCGGGATTCGTCAAGAGGGTGCCCTATTATTCTCCAAATTGCACTTCGACTTCTTTCGGGTGTGGCAGCAGCTTATTATGCATAATAATACGCGCACAGGCATTCCAGCGCAGAATCGCGTCTTCATTGCCGGACGGGCGCAGGGTTTCCGCTTTTTCGTACAAATACATTGCTTCGCGCAACCATTCGTAAGCATCGTGACCGCTGCCGGGAACGCCTCGATTGAGCAGGGCTTTGCCGCGTCGTTCGTTGATGATCGCCGTGTAATAGACACGCTGATAGTCATCTGTCAGGCGCGCCGCAACCTCCTGCGCCTGCGTCGCACCGAGCGCGTAGCCTTTGCTGAAACGATCGGTCAGCGCCAGCAACAAAATCACTAATGCTTCCTGATTGTCAGCATCAATCATCAGCACGTCGTGACAGATGCTTTCAGCCTCGGCGGGTTCGTTCAGTAGGCGGTAATGTGAGGCTTTTTCTAGTGCCTGCTTGATTCCTTCCGGCGAAATCGGTTTGACTTCAAACATTGCGACACCTCTCTTTCGCGTTATTTTTTGCCAGTGAGTTTGCGCCAGACCCATTGAATCGGATCGTAGTATTGATCTACGACGCGCTCTTTCAGTGGGATGATGGCGTTGTCGGTGATGTGGATTTCTTCGGGGCAAACTTCAGTGCAGCATTTCGTGATGTTGCAAAGGCCGATGCCGAGTTCTTCTTTCAGCAATGGCGTGCGCGATACGGCATCGAGCGGGTGCATTTCCAGTCCGGCAATGCGCACAAAAAAGCGCGGGCCGCCGTACTGCGAATGCTTCTGATGATCGCGCAAAACGTGGCAGGTGTTTTGGCAAAGGAAACATTCAATGCACTTGCGAAATTCCTGCACGCGGTCTACGTCTTCCTGCGTCATCTTCCATTCGACGCCATCGCGGGGTTTGAAGGGCAAAATCTTTTTGTTGACCTGATAATTCCACGAGACGTCCGTCACCAAATCTTTGATGAGCGGAAAGCTTTTCAGCGGATTGACGACGATGGGCTGATCGAGCGGCAAATCATCCATTCGTGTTTTGCACATCAGCTTCGGACGGCCATTGATTTCGGCGGAACAGGAGCCACATTTCGCGGCTTTGCAATTCCAGCGTACGGCTAAATCCGGCGCTTGGTGGCCTTGAATGTAATGCACCGCGTCCAGCACGACCATGCCGGGCGCGACGGGCACGTTGTATTCGATATGCGCGCCGCCATCTTTATCACCGCGATAAACTTTTAGGGTTGCATCAGCCATGTAAAAAGTCTCCTGGCAAACAGAATTGAGAAGCTAGTTTTTGTCCAAATCCAAGACTATCGTCCCTTCTCCACAGGGAAGCAGAGACGGGGAGGGAGCGGCCCGCGAATGTACTTTGCCGTCGGTAGCAATATTAAAATCCTGCCGGGCATCGCTAGCATTGGCGCGCGTCGCGTGCAGGCAAAAACTATTCTCGGTCAAGGCCGAAAGCGAATACACATAACCAAAGGAAGTGCGACCGCGTCCGATCTCTGTATCTATCAATCCTTCATCGGCCAATTCCCGCAACGTGCCAAACTTATTGAAGCGGCGATAATATGTCCCTTCGGCTTCGTGCATTGTGGTGAGGGTCGTCATGGCCCCCACCTCGCGCGCCTTTTTCAGTCCGCGATTCAATTGCGGAATCGCCACGATCACCGCGACGAATAGCACCGCGCCCAGCCCGCTGGTAAGGATGCCTCCTACCGCCAAGCCGCTGCCCCCGTATTCTGTTGGCTTCTTATTCGCCTGGATCAGCGCAAAGATTCCTAAACCGAGGCCGACGAGAGCGCCAATGCCTAACAATCCGCAAGTAAAAAGACTCAGAATGCCGAGCACCAACGAGATGATAGCGATTCCGTTGCGCAGGGGTTGTGCGGGGGCTTCTTGCATAGTGGCCTCATTGATCTTCTGCCAACACCTGTTTTAGGTCGTCCGGCATTTCCAGCACGGGGCGCTGAAATAACTTCATCCCATCGCCGTCACGGACGATGATGTTGTGCTGCTTACCCCAGCCCGCGTCATCAAGTGTTTCGTAGTCAATGCGGGCGTGCGCGCCGCGACTTTCTTTGCGTTCGCGCGCGGAAAGGGCAATCGCTTCTGAGACGACAAGCAGGTTTTGCAGGTCTTTCGCCAGATGCCAGCCGGGATTAAACATCCGCGAACCTTCGACGCGCAGGTTTTGCGCTCGTGCTTTCAATTCTTCCAGCGTTGCCAAGCCTTTGTTCATATCATCTTCGTTGCGGAAAATGCCGACTAAGGCTTGCATCGCGTCCTGCAATTCGCTGTGAATTTGATACGGACTTTCGCCGCTTGTGCGCTCGAACGGAGCGAGCATTTCACGCGCTGCGCCTTCGACTTGATCGTTGTCAATTGTTGGTGTGCTGACAGATTTGGCATACGCCGCCGCCGCCATTCCGGCGCGCCGTCCGAACACCAGCAAATCCGAGAGCGAGTTGCCGCCCAAACGATTGCCGCCGTGCAAACCTGCCGCTGCTTCGCCCGCTGCATAGAGGCCGGGCACAGTCGAAGCCTGGGTTTCTGCTTCGACGTTGATACCGCCCATCACGTAATGACAGGTTGGGCCGACCTCCATCGGCTCTTTCGTGATGTCTACATCGGCGAGTTCTTTGAATTGGTGATACATACTCGGCAGCTTTTTCTTCACGTACTCTGCAGGTTTGTGCGAGATGTCGAGGAATGCGCCGCCGTGCGGGGAGCCGCGCCCTTCTTTGACTTCTGTGTAAATCGAGCGCGCCACGACATCGCGAGTGGAAAGTTCCATCCGCTTCGGATCATATTTTTCCATAAAGCGTTCGCCGTCCTTGTTGCGCAGGATGCCGCCCTCGCCGCGCACGGCTTCCGTCACGAGAATTCCCGCAACGCCCGGCGGCCACACCATCCCGGTCGGATGGAACTGCACGAATTCCATGTCTTTCAATTCTGCACCGACTTCAAAGGCGAGCGATTGGCCGTCGCCCGAATACTCCCACGAATTCGACGTAACGCGATACGCTTTGCCGATGCCTCCCGTGCAAAGGACAATTGCTTTCGCCTTAAAAAACACAAACCGCCCCGACTCGCGCCAGTAGGCAAACGCCCCGGCAATGCGGTCGCCGTCTTTGAAGAGTTTCGTGACCGTACATTCCATATAAACGTCCACGCCAAGCTGCACGCCACGATCCTGTAACGTGCGAATTAATTCCAAGCCGGTACGGTCGCCAACGTGGACGAGTCGTTTGTAGGTATGCCCGCCAAATGCGCGCTGCAAAATCTTGCCGTCCGGCGTGCGATCAAACAGCGCGCCCCACTGCTCTAACTCCCGAATGCGGTCAGGCGCTTCCTGCGCGTGGAGTTGCGCCATCCGCCAGTTGTTCATGAATTTGCCGCCGCGCATCGTGTCGCGGAAATGCGGCTTCCACCCATCCGCCGGATCAACATTCGCCATCGCCGCCGCAATGCCGCCTTCCGCCATCACCGTATGCGCTTTGCCCAACAGCGATTTACAAACGACGCCCACTGAGAGTCCTTCGCTCAGCGCCGCAATCGTTGCCCGTAAGCCCGCGCCGCCCGCGCCAATAATCAGCACATCATGTTCGTGTGTTTCGTAGTTCATAGAGTCAGTTGTCCGTTCCCCGTCGTCCGTTGTCCGTTGCCAACACACGCGGCACGACGGGCAACGGACAATTACAGAATTCGGAGGTCAGTAATTGCGCCGGAAGACACCAGCCGGATGTAGAAATCAGTGAGGCCGACGGTCAGTAAGCTGCCCCATGCAAACATACTGTGGCGCGCATTCAGCAGGCTCACGCCTCGCCAAGCCTTGTAGCGCGGCCCGCCCGCAACGACACAGGAAAAGCAATCCAGCTTGCCGCCCACCAGATGCCGCAGCGAATGGCAGGAGCAGGTATAAGCCGTCAGCCAGACAACATTTACCAGCATAATTAGTGAGCCGAGGCCGAGGCCGAAATGCCCGTCAAACCAGAACGCCTTCAGCGCGTCGTACCAGAGGAAGAAAATGAAGAGCAGTGACAGGTAGAGAAAATAACGATGCAGGTTTTGCAGAATAAACGGAAACTTGCGCTCCCCGATGTAATGCCCTGCCGCAACGCCCGTCACGGCGCAGGACGGCGGGCTAAGGAAGAAGGAGCGGTAATACGCCTTGCGGTAATAATAACAAGTCGTGCGGAACCCCAGCGGAATGCCCAGAATCAAGACTGCTGGAGAAAGCGGCCACCAGCTTGGTTGGATGTAGGGCGAATAGAACGGCGACAAATACGGCCCCCATTCAAAGTACGCGCCTTCAAAAGCCCGCGCCGTAGCATACAAGCCAAAACCGCCCATCACGATAATGACGGGCAACACTTCGACCCACCAGGTATCTCGGCGAAACGTCGCGCCCAGATGCCGCGCCTGCAAAGCAATCCTTGATTCAGCCATAGTTCTACGGCGGCAGAGGGGACAGCAACGCTTGCCGCCCAATCTCCTTTCGATGTTATCTGTGTAAAAACTCGAAGCCCGATTTAGAACCTAGAAAAAGGCCAAAACAATTCAGTTGTAAGATAAAAATAAGAAAACGTATTTGATGGGCGTAGACTACGCCAGTTCGCCGCACTCGTCAACGACCTCAGGGCTAATTCCAGGTGCAAGTGATCGAAGGGGCGCACAATACATTTTTGTACAAAGTCACGTGCGAGAAAGGCACGGGACGCAGCCGTTCCTTCTACCGCCCCTTTCCAACGACCAAGAGGGAACGGCTCGTCTCCCAGTGCTTAGGCTCCTGTTGCCCAGATACTTGCAGTTGAATTTTCTGAAAAAGTTGGAGAGCAGTGAGACGGTCTTTTCCCTTAAGCGCCTCAAGTAAGGCTGTCGTGAAGATGCCGCCATTACTCTTTTCCTTTGCCTTATTCTCAGCAGCGCATAACACTACGGTGTCCGTTAGCCAGGGCATCTCCCCCTCACTCATCGAAGCTTCAAATTTCTTGGCGATTTCCCCACTGTCACAAGCATCAATAATGATTACGGCCTGCTTTACATACGGCATATACCCTGTCAACAGCTCGTAAAGTTGGGTCAGTGAAATTCCGTTGTGAACGTAATTCCCTTCCGTTCGATAATCCTGTGGAAGCAAATAAGTCTGGTTCTTTATCTTCTCGCCGTGGCCGCTAAAATAGATCAGTAAGGTTGTATTCTGCGTCGGCGGGCGCTCGACCACATAGGAAGGGTAAGCCTCTTCCAACAACCATCGGTTAAGGCGCTTGAAGTCGCCCGTCTTTCGAAATTCTGCCCGCAAGGTCGCGGTGAGCGGGCTGTCACGATTGATATAAGTTTTCCAGAACTTCTCTTGTTCATTATTGGACAATAAGGGGTCTCCGGCCAGTTCCTTAAGTCCTTGAAGTTTTTGCCACAAATCAACTCCACTGCTGACGACTTTGCTATTTAACTCATCTACGACTTCAGCGAGGAGCATGAAAGTCTCAGCGCTTCCCGACTGCCATCGCTCCAGTTTTTCCCTTGTTATTGGGGATAATTGTTCGCGCAAATAGGCGGTGAGTAGCGTGCCTGCCTGTTGAATGCGGGCAGCTAACCCCGCTGAATCAAGGCAAAAGGGTGCATCACTAGCGTAAGCAAGCCCCGACAACCGACCGGGATATAATTCACTGAGAATGCGCCGATTAAGTTCAAGTAATTGCTCGCCCTGCCACCCCTTTTCCAGGTCGGCGAGTGTCGCGCGTGTCAGATATGCCTCACTCCCGATTCCAGGCAAGATTTTATCCAGCGATTGCCCGGTAGTGACTAATTTATTCAGCATCTGAACCACCGCTGTCAGCAACCGGGCCCTCGCGGCGCGATCTATTTCGTCATACCTGCCGAGGGCATTTTGGTCATTGTGGGATAGGCGAGCACGTAAGGTAGTCGCTACGTCCCGATTGTCCTTGCGTAAATCCTCCAAAAACGCCTTCGGGTCAATGCATTCCGGGGCATCCTTTGGGTACTCAATCAGGTACTCTGCAAAGGTGTTCAATAGGCCAACTTTACCACCGAATTTACTGTTCTCAATGATCCCACGCAAGATAGGGCGTAGCTGCTCCGCCTGACCGGATGCAGGAGTCGCCGGATTCGCCTGAGAGATCGTGTCCTGCAAATAGGCAATTAAAGGATAGACACCCAAAGGAAGATTGGCATTTTGCAACATCAGCAGGAAGTTGTCGGGGTCTCGCACATCGCCAGGAGAAAGCCATGCAGAGAGACGAGTCGGCAACCAATTCTCCATTGCATCCCCAACATCAAACCTTTTGGCGGGCGGCAATTTGGCCCCGGCTTCGCGGTACTTCTCAAATTCCAGTTTCTGATTTTCAGTGGGGCTGACTAAAAGTTTAATTTCAGCACCGTGCCCTACTTTCTCTCTCAACAAGTCCCGCATTGCTACAGCCTCTTTGGCTGGAAAGTCCAACCCCCTTTCATCATAGCCGCTTACACCGATCAGCAAGGCAACGAGATTTGTACTGTCAAGCGCCGGGTCAAGATAAGAACTTTCGGCGCAACTCAAACGATATGCCAACTCATTTAGCGGGGCATATTCCTGACACTCTCTCGAAAAGGAATTCTCCAATAAGCGAAGTGCTTCGTACGGATAACCAATCGAAACGTACCAGAGTACTTTGAGTAAATCTTTTTGTTTCGCCTCCAACACGAATAAGCGACCTTTGCGCAAAGAGCCAGGAAATGCCTTTTCGATCTTTTCTCGCTCATCCCAACTTAATGCTGTAACAGAGGGGCAATCACTCACCGCCCCGGTTGGTGAGGATTGAGTGGCTATGGGACTCGTATTGAATTGGTTTACGATATCCGCCCAGAATTTTGGAGTACCTTCAACATCCGCGTCCATACCACTTATCTTTTCATCAAGTTCCGCCCCCAAATGATAAGGATTATTCGTTGACCTAAGCCTATTTCTGAGCTGGCGGATAAAATCCTTTGGATTTATGACGTCGGCCTCGGCAATTCTACGGTACTCACATTGGGGGAAAGCCTCCGAAATCAACTGATTGCGTTCCTCAGTGGAAAGTCTCTCGAAGTGCCGCTCAAAGTGCCGATCAAACCATTCTGAAGAAATCTCCGGTACTTGAACAAAGTGGCCTGGAGCTTGAAGTTGCTGCCCATTTTTACCCAAAACCGCCCAAGTCCAAACCAAGTTCTTGTTCTCCTTTGGTTCCACCGGCTGTATATCTCTGAGCAGAATTCGTTTTTCCCTAGCCTTTTCCTTCCTAATATTTTCGATTGTGAATTTAATGCTATCTTTTTGGGAAAATCGGCATTGCCTTCCGTCAACTCCGCGGCAGGAAAGTTCAATTGTTGCCCATTCCCATTTAGCTTCCCATTTCAAGGTGACATCATCACTAAACACTTTGGCGAAATTGGTGGGAGCAATCGCCTTATCGGTTTCAGGTCCTCTGTTCATTGTCTGAGTTCGACCTTCATTACGTCCCCCCAACCATTTGAACTGATCAACGATCAGTTGCCAAATAGTAGGAGGCGGGGGCGGCGGCGCTTTTGCTACTTTCTTGGGGTCCTCCGTGGCGGGTTGAGCGAATCCGGCGGCAGACGGCGCGCCAACAAGACTGAGGCTGATGAGCAGGCAAAGGCTACCTCGTAATCGTTTATTCATCTCTTACTCCTCGATTTTCTTTGTTTCCGGTAGTACTGGCGTGCCACTAGCACTCCCCCTATTTATTAGCAGGGACAGCAGCAAGAGCGATTTTCTTTTATCGTTCTTGTCGGTCAACTCCCGCACACCTTTGGAGATCAACGCCATCGCTATCAACAACAGCGAGACGGGAATCAGAAAAGGCAACCAAATTTCGGTATAGAAAAAAATAATGCTGGCAATAAACCAATAACAACCAATGAGAAATAGGACGCCGAGCCAGGGAAAAACGGCCGAGCCGAGCCGACGAGTGAGGGAAAATAAGCCCACCGCCAGACAGAGCGTGAACAAATTGCTCCGCCAGCGATACGTTAATTGCAAATAGGCACCCTTACCCTCAGCCGCCTTCAGTACTGTGGCCACCGCATACGCTTGCGCCTCCACCCCAAACATTTTTTCCCTCACGTTTGAGCCGACGTAAAAACGGGGCGTGGAAAGCCCCGTTTTATGCTGGTCGGTCGCTTCCTGATAACCGGCACCAATTAAGACGATCTGATCCTTGATCTGCGCCCCCAGCGCCGCAGTCAGGTCTGTCGCGCCGGACGTGAAGAGTGAGGCGGAGACCGTTTGAAAGGTTTCGGTGCTTCCCGGTGGCGCACTAAAATCAATTATCTGCGTGGCAGTGGCATCCTTAGCCTCCCAATGCAGCTTTTCTTTGGCAAGATAGGTAACATCGAGGGCGGCCCACTCCTTCCTTTCAGCAAAGGGATACTTCCGATAGCTGGCAGCAATCGCCACCGGAAATGACAGCACATGTTCGCATTTCGAAATCGGGCTTTCAGGGAAATGTTCCTTGAGCGGCAGGCTCAGGGTGAGTCGGCGAAGAGGAGTATCGCTGTCGAGAGGTGACGTATCGAGAAGTGCATGCCCCACCCGGCTCCGGGGTGCGAGGAGGAAGCGATCCAGGGGAAGGATTTGTGTGTAGCGCGGCGGTCTTGTCTGATAATCAGCTTGCAGATTGGTCGCCAAGACCACGTCCACCGTCTTCCCCACGTCACAAAGCGTGGTTTCAAGGAGCGCCTCGCCTCCTTCGGCTTCTGGGTCTGCCACTTGATCCAAGTGGAAATCAATGCCGATCACGGCGGGGTGAAGAGTAGCAATCCGTTGCAGTAAAGAGGCTAAATAGGCGCGCGGAAGCGGCGCGGGATCGTGCAATTCAGGATGCTGACGCAACGTGGCATCATCAATCAGGACGACCGTGATCTTCCAGGCAGGGTCGTGTGACGACGGGTACGACAGCAAGCTGTGATAGCGATTCTGCATCAGCCAATCCAACACTCTTTCTTCATCATATATTTTTTCTTTTGAAATTGCCCCCAGCAACAGGATGACAATCAGCAACCCCGCGCCCCAATCCTCAATCTTGACGAGAATATAGCTGGCGAAATGCTCCCAGAAAAACACCGCAGCTTGTCGCAATGAGCGAAGCAAACCGGAAATTGCTAAGCCGAGCCGCCGTAGACAAATTCGGCTCACAATGCTGACCCAACCGGCATCACTCGCGAGGTGAAGGTCTTCGCGGGCGACGAGGCTGGCTCTTTTTCTTTCGAGGGCATCAAGAAGCTGCCCTTGCCACTGCTTTCTCTTCCTTTGCAAAACCAGCGTCGCCCAGTGCAGCAGCCGCTGGAAACTTTTGCGCATGGCATTCTCCCTTCAGTTGTTCAGACAACACGGCCTGCCGTCCAGGCAAATATCCCGACAGCAATCTTGCGCGAGAAAATGGAAAACACCAGCAACAACTCAGCGACATCGCTGCCATGAGTCGTCAAAATGCAGGGAACCAGCGACCAGAAGCAGCCTGCTCCACTATCTCAACCACAAAAAAGTCTGAAGTGTCTCGATAAAACCGCCTGCTAAGTACTGCGGCGCTGCATAGTCTACGATTGAAGGCTACCCTCGTCAACGCGCGGTCGTCAATAAATGCAGGAACTCCTGCGCCGCTTTGCTGAAGGCTTTGCCACGCCGATGAATAACTCCGAGCGAGCGCTTAAAGGTACCTTCAGAAATCTTCAGCGCGTGCAGCATGCTGTTGCGCACTTCATTCGCGACTGCGTTTTCCGGCAGGATAGAAACGCCGATACCGACTTCGACGGAGCGTTTGATGGTTTCGATGTTGTCGAGTTCCATCACGTAATTAACCTTTACGCGATGCTGTTTGAGGCAGCGGTCAATTGCTTTTCGCGTCGGGATGTCGCGCTCAAACCCAACAAACGCTTCACCTGCAAGCTTGGCGATGCTTACGCGCTGGCGGGCGGCAAGCGGATGTTCGGGACTGCATACGATGACGAGTTTTTCTTCGCGGAGCGGAATGATCTCAATTTGTGCGCGCCGTTGCGGCAGGGCGACGACGCCGAAATCAATCGTGTTATTCAGCAGTGCTTCGTAAACTTTATCCGTGCGACTGTATTCCAGACGAATATTGACCTGCGGATGCGCCTTGATGAATTCTTTGATGTAGCGCGGGATTTCGTGCAGCCCGACACTGTACACAGTCGCCACGCGCACTGTGCCAGAGATGTCGGCGAGCGGTTGTTGCAGGCGGGTTTCCAGTGCGCGTAAACGGTCTACGATGTCTTTACATTCACCATAAAACTCGCGCCCGACGGCGGTCAGGACAACTTGTTTGCGGGAGCTGCGTTCAATCAACGTGCAATTGAACCGGCTCTCCAACCCTTTGATTTGCTGACTGACGGCGGATTGGGAAACGAAGTTGAGGGCAGCAGCTTTGGAAAAACTGCCGGTTTCGACGAGGTCACAAAAGGTTTTGAGCGTTTCGATGTGCATAAGCAATACTTATACTGGTTATAATTCTTTTCTATTTTACTAATAGAAGCAAGCCTGATAATTTTTCTGCCCTGAATCCTGGAGGAGTTCTAAAGTGGATATTTGGCTTGTCGGCGGTTGGCATTCGCGCCAGTTCAACAGACCTACTGACGGTGTGTGAGGGCGCAAGTCGGCGGGAAAATTATCTAAAGCAATTGACAGTCGGCGGCTAAGCACCAACAATACGCAATTTCCCTGATGCTACAGAATCAAGTGATCTGGACTTTCCAATGAATCTTATCGCTCGCATTTTCAACTCAACGTTAGGCAAAAAATACATTATGGCCATCACGGGCTTTTTGCTATTCGGCTTCGTGATTGTGCATCTGCTCGGCAATTTACAGGTATTTGTGGGTTCGCCAACGCCGATTAATGAGTACGCGCATTTTTTAAAAGCCAAACCAGGGATCCTCTGGGGCGCACGGCTCGGGCTGTTGGCGATTGCTATCCTGCACGTCGTTACGGCGTATCAACTGGTGGCGCGCAACCGGGCGGCGCGGCCCGTCAAATACGGTTCCGGCAAAGCGCCCGTCGCGGCGTCGCTCAGTTCGCGCACGACAGCGATCAGCGGGACGATTGTGTTGGTTTTCATCATCTTTCACCTGCTGCATTTCACCGTCGGCATTGTGGATTCTTCGCTGATGGCGCTGGAAATCAACGGTATGCACAATGTTTTTGGGATGATGGCGCAGGCGTTCAGCAATCCGTTTATTGCTGGGTTTTACCTGCTCTCAATGGCACTGCTGTGCATGCATCTGGCACACGGCGTCGGCTCGATGTTTCAATCGCTGGGCATCAAAAACGGCGCGTATGACAGCGTTATCAATCGTCTGGCCAAAGTCGCCGCGATCATTATCTTCCTGGGCAACAGCGCCATCGTTATCGCCTTTCTGACACGCGCAATCAAATAAATTATGGCACTCACTCTCAATTCCAACATCCCTTCCGGCTCCGTCCGGGCAGAAGTGGAGCAAGTACAAACAAGAATCCAAACTGGTCAACCCGGCCAACAAACGCAAGTACGAAGTCATCATCGTCGGCACCGGACTCGCGGGCGCGGCGGCGGCGGCGACGTTGTCGGAACTGGGCTATCAGGTCAAAGCGTTTTGCTATCAGGACAGCCCGCGTCGCGCGCATTCCATCGCGGCACAAGGCGGCATCAACGCGGCGAAGAATTACCAGAATGACGGCGACAGCGTGTATCGGTTGTTTTACGACACAATCAAAGGCGGCGACTTTCGCGCGCGCGAAGCAAACGTGCATCGGCTGGCCGAAGTTTCCGTCAACATCATTGACCAATGTGCCGCGCAGGGCGTGCCGTTTGCGCGCGAGTATGGCGGGACGCTCACGAATCGTTCCTTTGGCGGCGCGCAGGTGTCGCGGACGTTTTATGCGCGGGGACAGACGGGGCAACAGTTATTGCTTGGCGCGTATCAAGCCCTGTGCAAGCAAATCGCGGTGGGCGGAGTAAAGATGTATCCGCGCACGGAAATGATTGATCTCGTCATTGTAGATGGCTACGCCAAAGGCATCGTCGTACGCGATATGGTCACGGGCAAAATCTCTTCGCACGCGGCTGATGCGGTGATTCTGGCGACGGGTGGTTACGGCAACGTATTCTTCCTTTCCACGAACGCGCAGGGCTGCAACGTGACGGCGACGTATCGCGCGTACAAGAAAGGCGCGGCGTTTGCCAATCCCTGCTATACACAAATCCATCCGACCTGCATTCCCGTCAGCGGCGATCATCAGTCCAAGCTGACGCTAATGTCGGAATCGTTGCGCAACGATGGGCGGGTGTGGGTGCCAAAGAAGAAAAGCGACAACCGCGCGCCGGATCAAATCGCGGAAGATGAGCGCGATTATTATCTGGAACGCAAATATCCGAGTTATGGCAACCTCGCGCCGCGTGATATTGCTTCACGCGCGGCGAAAGAAGCCTGCGACGACGGGCGCGGCGTTGGGCCGTCGGGACTTGGCGTGTATCTGGATTTTTCTGCTTCGATCAACCGGCTGGGCGAAGACAAGATTCGGGAACGCTACGGCAACCTGTTCGATATGTACGAGCGGATCACGGGCGAGAATGCCTATCAGGTGCCGATGCGGATTTATCCGGCGGTGCATTACACGATGGGTGGCCTGTGGGTGGATTACAACCTGATGAGCAATATTCCCGGCCTCTTTGTGATGGGCGAAGCGAATTTCTCCGATCACGGTGCAAACCGTCTCGGCGCGTCGGCGCTGATGCAGGGACTGGCCGACGGCTATTTCGTGATTCCCTACACGCTCGGCAATTTCTTTGCGTCGAATCCCAAGAATCGCCCGTCTGAAGATCATCCCGCATTCAAAAAAGTCGAGGAAGAGGTGAATGCGCGGACGAAGAAATTGCTTTCGATTCGCGGCAAGCGCACGGTGCGTGATTTTCATCGCGCGCTCGGCAAAATCATGTGGGAGAAATGCGGGATGGCACGCAACGAAAGCGGCCTGAAAGAAGCTTTGCAGGAAATCCCGGCGCTGCGCCATGAGTTTTGGGAAAACGTCAACGTGCTGGGCAGTAATGAGGAATTAAATCCGGCACTCGAACAAGCCGGGCGCGTCGCAGATTTTCTGGAATTCGGCGAATTGCTCTGCTACGACGCCCTGCATCGCGAAGAATCCTGCGGCGGCCACTTCCGCACCGAGTACCAAACCGAGGACGGCGAAGCGCTCCGGCAGGATGACAAATTCGCGTACGTGGCGGCGTGGGAATATCAGGGCGTGGATAACTATCCGGTGCTGAATAAAGAGTCGCTAACTTATGTAGAAGTGAAAATGGCGTCGAGAAGCTATAAATAAATTGAGGGGATGTAGGGGAGTTATAGATGAAGTCACCCCAGAAGTTCCATAACTCCCAGTAGTCCCATCGCTCTCATCATCAAGTTATGAATCTAACACTCAAAGTCTGGCGTCAACCAAACGCCGCCACCGCAGGAAAATTCGTCACCTATCAAGCGCGCGACATCAGCCCGGATATGTCCTTTCTGGAAATGCTGGATGTCGTCAACGAAGACCTGCAAAAGAACGGCGAAGAACCGATTGCCTTCGATCACGATTGCCGCGAAGGGATTTGCGGCACGTGCTCGCTGATGATTAACGGCACGCCGCACGGCCCGCTCGATGCGTGTACGACGTGCCAATTGCACATGCGATTTTTCAAAGACGGCGTCACGATTATCGTCGAACCCTGGCGCGCCAAACCGTTCCCTGTCATCAAAGATTTGGTCGTAGATCGCTCCGCTTTTGATCGCATTATTCAGGCCGGCGGCTTCATTTCCGTCTCAACAGGTGCCGCCGCCGACGCCAACGCGATTCTGGTGCCGAAAGAAGATTCGGACAAAGCGATGGATGCTGCGCAGTGCATCGGCTGCGGGGCGTGTGTCGCAGCCTGCAAAAACGGCGCGGCGATGCTGTTCGTCGCAGCCAAAGTCGGGCATCTCGGCTTGTTGCCGCAAGGTCAGCCGGAGCGTAACCGTCGCGTACTGAATATGGTGGCGCAGATGGATGCTGAAGGCTTTGGTGCTTGTACGAATACGGCTTCCTGTTCCGCTGCCTGCCCGAAAGAAATCGGCCAGGATTTCATCTCACGGCTGAACCGCGATTACTTTAAGGCTTCGCTGAAAGAGGGCTTCAAGAAAGAAAAGAAAGCCGGTTCGGACGGCGCGTAAGAGGACATCGAATGCGTATATTTTCAGGACTGCTACGATTGGCGCTATGGCTAACGTTGCTACTGACGGGGGCAATGATGGGATTTGCTGCGACTTTTGTTTACGTCAGCAATGCGGAAAGCAATGACATCTACGTGCTGCAACTGAATCCGCAAAGCGGCGAGTTGACCTTAATTGAAAAGGTGTCGTTGCCCGGCATCGTGAAATCCGGGATGTCTACGCCGCTGGCCATTAGCCCGGATCGTCGTTTTCTGTACGTCGCCACACGGAGCGAGCCGCAAAGTGTGTTTAGTTACGCGATCAATGCCAAATCCGGCAAGCTCACGCTTCTTGGCAGCAGCGCGCTTGTAGACAGTATGGCGTACATTTCCACCGACCGCAGCGGACGGTATTTGTTCGCCGCGTCGTACCCCGGCCACAAACTCACCGTCAGTCCGATCAACGCGCAGGGCATCGCGCAAGCGACTCAACAGGTCTTGCCGAACCATACCAATTCCCATTCGATCCGCGCTGATGCCAGCAATCGGTTCGTACTAGCCGCGACGCTCGGCAACGACCTGGTCAACCAATTCAAATTTGATGTGACCTCCGGCACGCTGACGCCAAACACGCCGCCCGCAGTACACGTCAAAGAAAAAACCGGGCCGCGTCACCTGATCTTTCATCCCAAACAATCCATCGTGTATGTGCTGGGCGAACTTGATGCTACCGTGCACGTCTTTGATTACGATGGCAAACAGGGACAATTGAAAGAAAAACAGTCGGTCAACGCGCTAACCACTAGCGTCAAAGGTCGCATTGCGGCGGCGGATTTGCACATCACGGCGGATGGCAATTTTCTCTACAGCACCGAACGCACGTCCAGCACGATAACCACTTTCAAGGTAAACCCGAAAGATGGCACGCTGACACTGATTGGCAGCATTCCCACAGAAGCCACACCGCGCGGCTTTGCCATTGCGGGGCAATTTGTGCTGGTGGCCGGGCAGCAATCGCACCAGCTGTCTAGTTATCGCATCACCCATACCGGCGCGCTCAACAAGTTGAAGGAATATCCGATGGGTCGCAATCCGAACTGGATTGAGGTAGTCACGTATTAAGAACTCAAAGAGAAAGCCCGTCAGAGCGTCAAGTTAAAGCAGCCCTCCAGCCCAAGACAATTCAGCGGCTCGCACCCGCAATGCAATACCGCCATCAGTGGAAACCGCCATGTCCTTCAAACTAAACCTCCTGCTTTCCCTTTTGAGCGCCGCCTGCCTTGTCGTAGCCACACAGGCGCAATTCAATTTTCAGGAACACACGCTCGCCACCGAGCTAAGCGGCGGTTATCAGGTCGTGGTGGCCGACCTCAATCACGATGGCAAGCCCGATTTGATTGCGCTGGCGAGCGGGATGAAAGAACTCGTGTGGTTTGAAAATCCGAATTGGACGCGCCACGTCATCATCAACAACGGTTCGCGGATGATTAACTGCGCGGCGTATGACACGGACGGCGATGGCATCCCAGAAATCGCGCTCGCACAGGAATTCTCGAACAATCCGGCGCAAAGCATCGGCATCGTTTCGATTCTCAAACACAAAGGCGATCCGACACAGCTTTGGGAAGCGACGGAAATTGATCGTTTGCCCACGTCGCATCGGCTGCGCTGGGCGGATATTGACGGCAACGGCAAAAAAGTGCTGGTAAATGCACCGCTCGCTAATGCTTCACCGCAGTCGCCGGAATATAAAGGATATGTACCCCTCGTGTTGTATCGCCCCGGCATGTGGAAGCGCGAACCGATTTCCTCCGCGCTCGAAGGCGTGCTGCACGGTCTCTACATCATAGACATTGACCGCGATGGCCGTGAGGATGTTTTGACGGCGAGTTTTGTGGGCGTAGATTCATTTCGCTTCGTCAAAGACGGTCGCTGGCTGCGCAACAAACTGGTCGCAGGTGATCCTGCGCCCTGGCCGAAAAGCGGTGCAAGCGAAATCGCCGTTGGAATGCTCGGCAAAGAACGCTTCCTCGCTACGATTGAGCCGTGGCACGGGCATCAGGTTTGTGTCTATCGCTTCGGCAAAACCGATTGGGAGCGGTTGGTGATTGATGACAAATTGAATGACGGCCACACGCTGCTGACGGCGGATTTGAATGGCGACGGACGCGACGAAATCATCGCGGGCTATCGTGGCGAGGGACGTAGCGTGTATGTCTATTCGTTCGACACAAAAGCGAAGAAGTGGCTGCGACAAACGCTGGATGACGGCGGCATCGCAGCAGCTGCGTGTGCGGTCGCGGATTTGAATGGTGATGGCAAGCCCGATCTTGCCTGCATCGGTTCCGCGACGATGAATTTGAAATGGTACGAGAATTTGGGCAAGGGCAAATGATTTAATTCCCAACCTCCGCGCCCTTGAGCAACCCTGTCAAATTTCGATACACTATTTTTGTGCCTGCCTGTTGCCTGAATTGCGGCAATACAACCTGCTTTTTTTAGCCGCTTATCCGCAGAATTATTTTCCCCTGATGATCATTTCCCCCTGCCTCCACCGCGTTATAGTTGTCGGCTGATTTAGGCCGTTCCCCCACGACACAATTGAAAGAATTCCTATGTCAAAATACATATTCCTTTTTTTCTCGATGTTCTTTGTCTGCACCTCGCTTGGTGTCCACGCGCAGGATTCTGTTGCGGCAGCACAATCCGAGATCACAGCCGCGTCATTGCCAAAAGGCGCAGAGCGACTGCTGGCCGCTAAAATTCCTGACGGCGTGACGAGCGCCTTAGACCAAATTCTGCAACAGGGCAAAGGGCAACTGTCCGGCGGCGCGCGCGAAGTGCTGGCCTGGGCGGGTAACTATAAAAAGCAGGGCAGCGCGGCTTCGCTGATCAATCAACTCCAAATCAATTTTCGCCAGGCGGGTTGGCAGTATAACCTCGTTGGACGCGACGGCAACATGGAAGTCTTTCGCCTGACGAAAGCCGACACACCACGCCGCACATTGCTAGGTTTCTTTGCAGAGAACGAGGAAGTCGTAGTCTGTGCGCTGACCGAAGTCCAACGCACTGACACACCGGCTCCTTCGTCCGAAACTAAACCACAGGCAACGACCAAATCCGGCGCGGGCGAGTTGAGTCTTGCTGGTAAATGGTTCCGCTCGACGGGCGGCAGTACGATTGATTACACGGGCAAAACCAAACTAAAAAGCGGTGTGGACTTCACTTTTGAATTCTTCCCCGACGGCGCGGTGGAGTACACACGCAAAGAAGATGTTCTCAGCATTATGCAGTGCAAAATT
>JAXLQQ010000088.1:0-22372 GCA_046331525.1 Blastocatellia bacterium | reverse complement strand
TGGCGGTTGATACTGCCGTTTATTCGGCTCCACTGTCCAATAGTTCGTCCTCTGTTAACGGTGCCAGTTTTGCTATGGCGGCAACTGCTCCGGGGGCGTTGGCCTCAGCGTTTGGCAGTGGATTTCCGGCGGCGACGAGCATCAACGCGAACGCTGCCAACTTGCCATTGCCGACAACCTTGAGTGGCGTTTCCGTGCGCGTCAATGGCCTGCTTGCGCCCTTGCTCTTTGTCGGCGTAGGCACGCAGTTTGGCGGGGCAGGGGCGTTTCAAATTAATTACCAAATGCCGTTTGAAACGACACCGGGCGTCGCGTTTGTTGAGGTGTTGCAGAATGGCGCGGCAATAACGAGCGAGTTTGCGACGGTGCGCGCGATGATGCCCGGTGTGTTTAGTTTTGCCCAGAACGGGCAAGGGCAGGGGGCAGTGCTGAATCAGAACAACACAACGAACGATGCGGCGCGGCCTGAAGCGCGCGGGCGCGTGTTGCAAATCTTCGCCACCGGAACGGGCGGGCAGTTACTCAATTCACTAACGCGCCAGACGATTTCGTTGGCGACCGGCGCGGCGGCACCGCTCCCGGCTTCCGGCAATGATCCGTTGTACATGACGGCAACGACGCCTGTCGTTACGCTCGGAGGTGTGGCCGCGACCGTTGAATTCAGCGGACTGGCACCGGGGTTTGTGGGGCTTTGGCAATTGAACGTGCGCATCCCGGCGAATGCGCCGACGGGCAATGCTGTGCCGCTGGTGATCCGCGCAGACAATCGCACCAGCAATCAGACGACAGTTGCCATCAATTGACGCACAAGATTTGCATTCCAAAAATGCTGTCAAAGACGTTAGCGTAGGTTTAAGGAATTTTAATTGACAGGTGTTTTAACAGGTGTTATAACGCCAGCGGTAGCACACAAAATCAAAACAAAACTTCAACCGATACTTGAGGAGGCAGTATGAACAGGGGGCACCTGATCGAAAAGGTTGCGAAGAAGGCGCGGGTTTCCAAGATTGCCGCAGATCAAATGCTCGACATTATTTTTGCGGAAATGGCGGATGCCTTGAAGCGCGGGGAGAAAGTCATCATCAAGGATTTGCTTACCCTCTCGGTCAGCGTGCGACAAAAACGTAATGGCCGCAATCCGCAAACCGGCGAACCAATTAAGATTGAAGAGAAAAAGGCGATTCGCGCCAAAGCGGGCAAAAAGCTGGACACGATGCTCAATCGTCGCCGCTTTGAGGACGTGATTCACGATCATCTGGACAGCGCCAGCACGCAGAAAATGAACTGATAAGCGCACACCGTGCGCAGCTGAATCAGAAAAGGCAACCGGCTCACTTGGGAGCGGTTGCCTTTTGTCGTTAAAGAGGAATGTTGCCATGTTTGCGCGGCGGGGTTTGATCGCGCTTGTTGGCGAGCAGTTGTAGCGCACGAATCAATTTGCGGCGTGTGTCTTTGGGTTCGATCACTTCGTCAATGTAGCCCCGCTCGGCAGCGATATAGGGCGACGCGAATTTGTCGCGCAACTCTTCCACTTTTGCCTGCCGCGCCTCGACCGGATCGCTCGCTGCCGCCAGTTCCCGCCGATACAAAATCTCCACCGCGCCATCTGCGCCCATCACCGCAATCTCAGCCGTTGGATACGCAAAATTGATGTCCGTGCGAATATGCTTTGATCCCATCACGCAATACGCGCCGCCGTAGGCTTTGCGCGTGACGACGGTGATTTTCGGCACCGTCGCTTCTGCAAAGGCATAAAGCAATTTTGCGCCGTGTCGTATAATTCCGCCGTGTTCCTGATTCACGCCGGGCAGGAAGCCGGGCACATCTTCAAACGTAATGATCGGGATGTTGAAGCAATCGCAGAAGCGCACAAAACGCGCGCCTTTCACACTGGCGTCAATGTCAAGTACGCCTGCGAGGTAGGCGGGTTGATTCGCCACGATGCCGACGCTCTGGCCGTTCAGACGCGCAAAGCCGATGACGATGTTCCGCGCGAAATGCTCCTGAATCTCAAAGAAGTAGTTTTCATCCACGACCGTGGTGATGATTTTGCGAATGTCGTAGGGACGATTTGATTCAGTGGGCACGATTGAATTGAGCTTCTCGTCCGCGCGATCAACTGGATCGTTACACGCGCGGCGGATCGTCCAGTTGTTCGACGGAATGAAAGACAGCAATTCGCAGGATGGTTTTGCAGGCAATGCTCGCCCATTTCGACAGCAAAATGCGCGACACCGCTGGTTTGAATTGTGCGTCGTTGCGCGCCGAGTTCTTCTTCATTACGACTTCTTCAAATTGCGTGACGGTTTTGATGACATCCAGGGCCGGTGATGAACATATAGCGCGGGTGTTTTCCACCATCACCGTCAGAAATCCGTAATCGCAGGCGAATACACCGCGCCGCCCGCGCACGGCCCCATAATCGCGGAAATTGCGGCACGACGCCGGAAGCCAAAACATTGCGCAAGAAAATGTCGGCGTAACCGCCGAGCGAAGCCCGCCTTCCTGAATCCGCGCGCCGCCCGAATCGTTCAGGCCAATCACGGGCGCGCCGACTTTCAACGCTAAATCCATCAACTTCCACGACCTTTGCGCGTTCGTTTCTGAGAGCGAACCACCAAACACCGTGAAATCCTGCGCGAACAATACTTCGCGCCCGTCAATTAAGCCGTGTCCGGTAACCGGCATCACCGGGGAATTGCTGCCTCCATGCCGAAATCCGTGCGGCGATGGGTTTTTTGGTTGTCGGCTCTTCAAACGTGCCTTCATCCAGCAGAAAGTTAATGCGTTCGCGCGCGTCATCCGGCCTTCACTGTGCTGGCGTGCAATACATGATGCGCCGCCGCGCCTGCTTCTGCCGCAGCGTTCTTCTCTTGGGCAGTTTCAATTTTGCTCTTCAATCATCCATTCGTTAAGCCTTTGGGAATGAGGTACGGACGCGCGATGATACAAAGCGATAGACGAGCTCGCAAATGGTCTGTGGCTCTTCACGAATCTGGGCCGCTTGGGGTGACTTTGCGAGAGGCCATGCTGAGCTATAATGGCGGAGCGTCATGGCAGAGAATTACTATCTGGCTCCGAATCGTCTCCCAACTTGCAAAGGAAGACATCCCCAATGAATACACTGGTTTCCTGGATCGAAGGACTGTTGCGACGTTCGACGTTGCTGACGTTGCTTGTATTATCCCTGCTGGCGGGCGGGTTGACCGGATTGCTGTTTGCGTATCAGGTGGGCTTTACGACCTACGCCGCCGAAGTGGAATCGTTGTCGGAGTATCAGCCGGGAAATCACGAAGGTATATGCCGATGATGGCAAGACCGTCATTGGCGAGCTCGCGAACGGCGCGTGCGCCACGCTGACATACGACGATCCGGATGAGTTGAAGAACGCGATTCTGGCAATTGAGGACACGCGCTTTCGGGAACATATGGGCGTGGATTTGTGGCGTGTGGGCGGCGCGGTACTGAAAAACGTTTTGACCTTCAGCCGCAAAGAAGGCGCTTCGACCTTGACGCAACAGGTGGCGCGCACGCTGTATCTCAAGACCGAAAAAACCTGGACACGTAAGTTCCGCAATTGCTGTACACAATGCAGATTGAACGCTACTACACCAAAGACCAAATCCTCGGCAGCTTTACTGCAACATGGACGCTTAGGCGGTGGAGCATATGGCTTTGAAGCAGCAGCAGATTATTACTTTAGCAAATCGGTCAAAGATTTGACGCTTGAAGAATGTGCGATGCTCGCCGCAGTTCCCAAGCCCGACGAAGATTATAATCCGGCACGCAATCCCAAAGCCACAACGCGGCGCAATCTCGTGTTAGGTCAATGGAAAGGAAGGCTTCATCTCGCAATCCGAATGCGACGGCCAAAGCGCGCCCGATCAAATTGGTGGACGAAGCGCGCAAAAATGATCGCGGGCCATACGCCTATGTGATTGAGGACATTCGCCAGGAGCTCAGCTGAAGTCGCTGAACAGGGCATGCGGGATTCGATGAATATCTATCGTTCGGGCTTGAGCATTTACGACGATTGATGCAATTGCGCAGAAACAGGCGACCGACGCCGTGCGCAAGCAATTGCGGCGCTATGATCGGCGGCGCGGCTGGCGTGGTGGTTTGGATAACGTTGTGGCAGACGGCGAAACCAACCTGGATTCTTACCGGCATGAAACCTGGACATCGACGACGCCCGAAAAGGCGAGTTTATGTTGGGTCTGGTCAAAGATGTAAATGCGCAGGGCGCAGATGTGACCTTCGGCATGTATCACGCCCTGGTCACCGCAGCCGAAACGAAGTGGACGAACAAAACACCTGCGGTGCTGTTCAAGAAAGGTGATCTTGCCTATTTCAGCGTGGTGGATGTTGACCGGGAAGAAAACCGTTGCAGTCGAATTAGAGCAGTCACTTTGAAATTCAAGCGGCGATAGTGTTGCTGGATGCCAAGACAGGAGAAGTGAAAGCGGAAGTCGGCGGCTATGATTTCTCAATGGCGAAATTTAATCACGCGACGCAAGGGATGCGGCAAACCGGCTCGGCTTTCAAACCGTTCATTTACTCTGCTGCTATCGAGGCAGTTTGACCGGATAATGTCGATGATTCGCCCTTCGCGCGGTGGCTGGACGCCACACATTACGATAACTGGTTAAAGGCATTATGCCGATAAAAACTGCATTAGCGCAGTCGCGCAACATTCCGGCCGTCCGCATCCTGGATGAAATCGGCATCAATAAAGCGGTGAATATGGTGAAGCGCTTTGGCCTGCCGAATGCGATGGCTCCCTTCCTGCCTTCCGCCCTCGGCGCGACGGAAGAGCCGTTGATGGCGATGGTTTCGGCCTACAGCGCCTTCCCGAACAAAGGCGTCCGCATCGAACCGTTCCGCGTGCGGCGCGTTGTTGATCGCGAAGGCAAGGAGGTCTTCAAATCTGAGCCGAAAGAATTTCGCGTGATGCACGAATACGTTTCCGGCACGATGGTGCAATTGATGCGCGGCGTCGTGCAATCGGGAACCGCAACAGCGGTGAACGGTTTGCAAGGCCACGAACTCGCGGGCAAGACCGGCACCGTGAACGAATACACCGATGCCTGGTTTATCGGCTACACTCCGCGTTATGTTTGCGGCAACTGGATTGGTTATTCGGATTCCAAGAAAACCTTAGGTAAAGGCGAATCAGGCGCGTCAGCCGCGATTCCGTTTTGGCAGGATTTTATGCGGCAGTATTTGGCTGACAAGCCGCGCGAGAGCTTCTACAAAGTGCCGGACGCGCCGAAGGAAATCAAAGACCGGCAAAGAGAACACGACAAAGACCGTCTTGCCGATCAATCTCGTCTATTAGCCAAGAAGGGGGATAGCTTGCCGATTTCGCAAACCAAAGACGGCGCGATTCCCAACATTGATCCGCTGGCAAATCAAGCCGCCGCGCCGCCGCCGCCAGTAATGGAAAAAGCTGCGCCACCACCACCACCCGTCACCGCGCCGCCTCCCACGCCAACACCGAAACCCGAACCGCCGCGTCCGCGTATTGCAAATCCCGAACCCAAAGCTGAGCCAGAAGGGGGAGGAAAGAAAGGGAAAAAGGGGAAGATTGAGAATGGCGGGAATTGATTGAGAGGAAGAGACAGGGAGGCAGAGACAGAAAGATTTACCTTCTTCCCTGTCTGTCTCTCCCTCTTTCTACTATCTACTCTTCTTCATTTTCATCTGCGAATTTATATCCGACGCCCCATACGGTCAGGATCATCTTGGGCGCTTCTGGGTCTTCTTCGACTTTTGCGCGCAAGCGATTGATGTGGGAATCAATCGTGCGGTCGTAGCCGCTGTAGGTGTAGTCCCAAATATTTTCCAGCAAAAATTTGCGCGAATATACCCGGCCCGGATGTGAGGCGAACAATTGCAGTAATTCAAATTCTTTTGGCGTTAATTCGACGAACTTGCCATTGATCGTTACTTCACGCCGACCCGGTACGATCTTCAATGCACCGCGCACAATGGGCGTCTGATCGCCGTCTTCATTTTCCTTCGCCTTGGCTTTCATGCGCCGCAGCACGCTTTTTAGACGGGCTTCGAGTTCGCGCAAAGAGAACGGTTTCGTAATGTAATCGTCCGCACCCATTTCCAGGCCCAGCACTTTGTCTACGACATCGTCCTTAGCCGTGAGGATCAGAATCGGCAGCGAAGGATTACGTTCGCGAATATGGCGGCAAACGCTGAAGCCGTCGGTTTTAGGCAACATGACATCAAGAATCAGCGCATCGGGACGTTCTTCACTGGCAGCTTTGATGCCAGCTTCGCCGTCGCTCACGGTGACTACGTCATATCCGACGTGTTTGAAGTAATCGCAGATCATGCGCTGAATATGCGGATCGTCTTCCACGACGAGTAATTTCCCTTGCGCGATAGGCGAGACAAGCGCGGCAGGCGAGGGCGAGATCAAAGGTTCTGGCATTGGTGCAAATGAAAGTTCAGTCTGTGGCATATTTCCTCGTGGCGATGGCAGTGCAGAACTGCCGAATTTGCAAGACCTCCCGGTGCCACAGAAGTCAAATCACGGCGTGATAATAGTTGAAGTTTGTCCTTTCGAGCAAGCAGTATCTTTGGCAGAGAATTGCAACAATTTCCCCTCAGTAACAGCGTCAGTAAAGGAAGAAACCACGGTGAGTACGCAGGACACGGAGAAAAACAGCGCGTTGGAATCGGGATTTCCCTTTGCCCTATGTGCTTCGTGGTTTTATTCTTCACGGATAATTTTCTTCTTGCGGCACGACGGGCTGAATGAAATTGCGAATGCACGGCACGAGTTGTTGCGGTTCGGCCAGAAAGCCATCGTGGCCGTGCGTGGTGACCAGCCGGGAGTATTCAGCTTCGACTTGGGCGGTTTTCATTTGCGCAACTAATTCTTCAATATCGGTGACGGGGAAGAGCCAATCGGATTCAATGCCGATGAGTAGCACGCGGGCTTTAATCCGTTGCAGGGCCACCAGCAATGAATCGTAGCCAATGCTCAGATCAAAATTGTCCATCAGCTTCGTGATGATCAGATAGGAATTCGGATCAAAGCGGCGCGTGAAAATCTCTCCCTGGTAATTTAAATATCCGCCAACATCATAGCGTCCCTCAAACGCCAAATGCGGGTCTTCCCCATTGCGGTTCGGGCGGCGGCCATAGCGTTCGGCAAATAACTCCGCCGATTTGTAAGAGATCATCGCAATCTGCCGCGCCAGCGAAAGTCCCGATTGGGGGTTGTCGAGGATGGCTTGTCGTTGCAGATGATTGAGCGCAAGCGCCATCGCCGAAAGCGGTGCTGAGCCGATGGCAATGCTGCGTTCGACCATGTCAGGAAAATCTACGGCCCACTGCATCGCCTGCATGCCGCCAATCGAACCGCCGATCACGACACGCAATTTTTCGATGCCAAGATGTTGAATTAGTTCCGCTTGCGCACGCACATTGTCTTTGACCGTCACGAGCGGGAAGTCTCGGCCATATGGCTTGCCGGTTTTGGGATTTACACTTGTCGGCCCTGTCGAACCATAGCACGAGCCGATCATATTGATGCCGATGATGCAATCGCGCGTGAGATCGAAAACTGCTTCAGTGCCGAACAGTTGCGGCCACCAATCCGCCACGCGCGCTGAGCCGGACAAGGCATGCGGCACCAGGATCGCATTATCGCGCGCCTCATTCAGCGCCCCGTACATTGCGTAATGCAGCGTAACTTCTGGCAAGATTTCGCCCGCCAGCAGCCGAAATGGCGAATGCTGCGCCAAGGTGTAATCGCCTTCGTAGGTGAGAGCTAATGCGGAGGTAAGAGACATGAAGAGGAAAGGCGGAAGTTGGAACGATGAACGATGAGTAGTTTTATTCCTCGTTCCGCCTTCCGCATTTGCGTTTACGACCCTGCACCTGCGGCCTGAGCCGTGGCTTTTAATGCCTGATCGAGGTCGGCGATGATGTCATTGATGTTTTCGATGCCGACGGACAACCGAACGAGTTCGGGCGTCACGCCAGTGGTTGCTTGTTCTTCGGTCGTCAATTGTGAGTGCGTTGTCGAAGCCGGATGAATCACCAACGATTTTGCATCGCCGATGTTGGCGAGCAGGCTGAAGAGCTTCACCGAATTAATGAGTTTCTTGCCTGCTTCGAGACCACCGCGAATGCCGAAGGTGACGAGCGCGCCTGCGCCTTTGGGCGAATATTTCTGCGCGCGTTCGTAATATTTGCTGGATTCAAGGCCGGGATAATTCACCCATTCAACCTGTTCGTGGTCTTGCAGGAATTTCGCCACTGCCAAAGCATTTTCGGAATGCCGTTCCATCCGCAGGTGTAAGGTTTCTGCGCCCTGCAAAATCAGGAAAGCATTAAAGGGAGAAAGCGATGCGCCTGTGTCGCGCAAACCCTGCACGCGGGCTTTCAAGATGAACGCGAGCGGGCCAAAAGCATCAGCGTGAACCAAGCCGTGATACGACGGATCAGGATTCGTGAAATCGGCAAAGCGACCTGAGGCTTTCCAGTCGAATTTGCCAGCATCAATTATCGCGCCACCAATCGAAGTGCCGTGTCCGCCGATGAATTTGGTGAGCGATTGAATCACGATGTCAGCGCCGTGTTCGATGGGGCGAATCAGCGCAGGCGATGGCGTTGTGTTGTCAATCATCAACGGCAGACCGTTTTCGTGTGCGATGGCGGCGAGCTTTTCGATGTCTACAATGTCAAGTTTCGGATTACCGACCGTTTCGGTATAAATCGCGCGCGTCTTGTCATTGATCGCGGCGCGCAATCCGGCCTCATCTTCGGCGTCTACAAAACGAACCGTGATGCCCCATTTGGGCAGGGTATAATGAAACAAATTATACGTGCCGCCATACAACGACGTGGTCGAAATAATTTCCTCCCCTGCATTACAAAGCGTCGTGATTGCCAATGTTTCGGCAGCCTGCCCGGAAGACACGCACAACGCTGCGGCCCCGCCTTCGAGCGCCGCCACACGTTTTTCCAGCACATCCGTCGTCGGATTCATAATGCGCGTGTAGATGTTGCCGAACTCTTGCAAGGCAAACAGCCGCGCCGCATGATCGGCATCAGCAAAGTTGTAGGAAGTCGTTTGATAAATCGGCACCGCGCGTGCATTTGTCGTTGGGTCAGGCGTTTGGCCCCCGTGAATGGCCAGCGTTTCTAATTGATAGGTCGGTTCAGACATGGTTCGGTTGCTCCTTTAGGATTGATGTAGCTAACGATGACGCGCATCACGCTAAAACACGTCGCGGCATTAGTCAAACGCCCTGACTCGGATGCCCTCAGCTGAACGCGAAGCGCCTGGGAGCGCACGCGGCTCGCGTGTGGGTTTGATAGCGGTAACTTTTCTCGTAAATTCGCTAATTACTTCTCAGCACACAGCCGCTTCGCGTTCAGCCGGAAGTGCAACAGGCAATTCTTTTTCTTGCGCTCGATAAATCTGGGAACTTTTCTACTGCTGCTGGGAATAAGGAATGACGACGGATGGGAGATGGGGGGCAAATGAATTACGCATGACAGGACTGCACGCACAAAACACATCGGACGAAGAGTTGCTGCTGCGGATGAATGCCGGAGACGAAACGGCGTTCATCGTCCTGTATCGGCGCTGGCACGCGGGGATTTATCGCTTTGCCTTGCGAATGTGCGGTTCTGACGCGCTGGCGGAAGATGTGACGCAGGAAGTGTTTATGATTCTGATGCGCGATTCTTCGCGCTACGACGCCAACAAAGGTTCGCTGTCGGCGTATCTGTACGGCATCGCGCGTTTTCAGGTGCTGCGCAAAATCCAGCGCGAGCGCACAATGGTTTCCATTGACGATGACGAAACAGATTTCGCAGAAGACAAGCTGACGACCTGTTATGACCCGCTGCTGAATCTGACGCGTGAGGAAACGGTGCAATCCGTGCGGGATGCGATTTTGGTTCTGCCGCCGCATTACCGCGAAGTCGTCGTGTTGTGCGAATTGCACGAGATGAGTTATGCCGATGCCGCCGCCGTGCTCGGTTGTGCGATTGGCACTGTGCGTTCGCGGTTGCATCGTGCGCGCGGTTTGTTAGTCGAACGGCTGCGCACGATGGCGGAGCGGGCAGTGGCCTAAGAAGGAATCTCAGATTTGAGATTTGAAATATGAAGTGTTCGGAATTTGCAAAAGTTGTGATGGACGTGGCGCGGAGCGAAACCGTGCCGATGGATACCGTCGTGCGAGCGCAGGCGTTGGCGCATACGCAACATTGTTCGCACTGCGCGGCTTGTTTGGCGAGCGAGCAATCTTTATCCCAGGGATTACGGGTTGTAACAACGGTGGATGAATCGCTGACTGTGCCGGTTGGATTGGAAGCGAATTTGTTAGCCGCCTTCCGGGTGCAGCACGCGGTTGTAGAGGCTGCGCCAGTGATTAGCCCAGTGCTCCACGACGGTTTTGAGCCGTCCCCCTTCAAAGTATTTTTCTGGCGGATGCGCTGGGCCTTTGCTGCGGCTGCGATTGGTTTGCTGATCTTCGCTGTCGCACGAGGGATGCAGCCGCGTTCAGTGGGAGAGCCGAATGTCGCAAAGCATCCGGCAGCACCCACACCGTCTGTAACCACCTCCCAACCACCCGCGCCGCGCGACTTGTCGCCTGCGCCGGAGGCAGTTGCGCCACCAGAAAATCTCTCTGCACGGGCTGACAAACCCGAACGTCAGCCCCGGCAGATCAAGGCGCAATGGCCCAAAGCCGAGCGCCGAGGGCGTGTGACTGTTGATATGGGCGAGTTTGTTGTAGATGAACCAGAGGCAATCTCGGCTAATGATTTTCTGGTCTTCGATTACGCCCGAAATTTGCCACCCGCAGACAGTACGCAATTGTTGCGTGTCCGAATGCCGAGCGAGCGTCTGGCTCCGCTGGGAATTCAAGTTCCGCGCACCGTGCGCAACAGCGGGTATGTTAATGCCGATTTGTTAGTCGGCTCGGATGGCGTGCCGCGTGCTATTCGTGTCGCCGATAGATAAGTTGTGAGGAAACTTTGTTGGGCAGCCTCCCAAGCTGCCCGCGCTTAAATCGGCAGGTTGTGAACCTGCCCTACCTTTGATTGAGGAGAATATAATGAATCGTAAACTGATGACTTTAGGATGTGCCGCTGCGTTAGTGGCAAATAGTATTGTCGCTGTTGCACAAAACCCCGTGCCGGACAAAGACAAAACCGTCAAGCGGGACATCGTAATTAGCGACAACTTCACGGTTCAATCGGATGGCAATCAACTGCCAGATCACTTCGCATTTTTCAATGAAGCGATTCCTGCACATTCGCTTGCCAGACTGGGCGGACAGGATCAGCAATTTGGTTATGTTGCCAGCCGGATTAGCTTGGATGGCAAAGTGGTGAAAGGTCATCCCTACTCGGCAGACATCGTGAACGAACACACGCAAACGCTTGGCGATGGCAACCGCATTGTGCGCCGCAGCACTGCTTCGGTGGCGCGCGACAGCGAAGGCCGCACGCGGCAGGAATCGGTCGTCGTTGCTTTTGGGCCATTGGCCGAGGCGATGAGCGAATTGCCTAAGCACATTACGATTTATGATCCGGTTACGGGGACGACTTATATGCTGAACCCCAAAGACAAAACCGCGAACAAAATCCAAGCGATCACCATCAGAACAGATGTCAAGCCGAGTACCAATGCTGCACCGAAAGCCGAAACGAATCCTACTGCTGGTACGCAGCGGGTTTCCGGTGGCACTTTACAGGCTACGGCGATTAAGAAAGTTCAGCCACCGTATCCCGCCGTCGCCAAAGCAGCCGGTGCCGAAGGCCCAGTGCAAGTCACGGTCACGGTCAATGAAAATGGTGATGTAACAACCGCACAGGCTGTCAGTGGGTCTCCGTTGCTGCGCGATGCCGCCGTCGAAGCGGGCAAGCAATGGAAGTTCCAGCAAACAGAAGTTAACGGCAAAGCGGTGCCCACGCAAGGAACGCTGACCTTCAACTTCACACTGGATGGCGGGCCCAACAAAGAAATGCAAGAGAAAATCATCACCGAGTTGAAAGCGCAGGGAATCACCGAAGGCGTTCGGATGAGCACATTCAATGGACAGGATGTGCAGGTCATCACAATGAATAAACAGGATGCCAAGAAAGAATCACTCGGCAAACAAAATATCGAAGGCGTCGAATGCGAAGGCACACGCGAAACCTCGACGATTGCTGCCGGGGCGATGGGCAATGAACAACCAATCAACATCATCACGGAATCCTGGTATTCACCTGAACTGCAAATCACCGTGCTGCGCAAATTCAACGACCCTCGTTACGGCGAAGATGTCTATCGTCTGTCGAACATCAATCGCGCCGAACCGAACAAGGATTTATTCGTTGTGCCAGCGGATTACACGATCAAAGAAGGCCGCTCCATGATGATCGAAGGGCAGAAGATGATGCTGGATGACAAAATCAAAATGCGGATGAAAGAAGTCGAAGAGCACATCCAGAAGCGTCAGAATTAACCGCTTTGTCAGTCAGGATCAACGCCATCGAAAACCTCTCGCTTACTGCTGGTAGGCGAGAGGTTTTCGCTTTTACAGCGGTTTTCCCCGAGGCCAGTAGCGTTAACCCTACCCACTGACTACTGTTCCCTGCCTATTGGCTAATCAATCCTTCCCTGCCGCACACGAATAATTTTTAGCAGACAGTTGGGAACCGTAATCAGTAGTCAGATTTTCTTCCTTCCTACTCAGGCAGTCGCGGCATTGGCACTTCCGCGCAATCTGCTGCACAATACAAGCAATCTTGAAAACAACGGTCACACAAACAATAGAGCGCACGGAGAGGAGCAACTATGCAGGAGCAGGAATATCTTCACGAAGATTTTGACACGATGCCTTCGGGCGGAGGCAATCTGCGGCAGCGCAGGATGAGCGCAGGACGCTATGATCGTCGTCCCCTGCGTTGGCGGCGCTGGGTGGTGTTGTCGCTGCTGTTGTTGCTGCTGATTGTGTGGCCGCTCTGGGCGAACTTTTATACGGATTGGCTCTGGTTCCAGGAATTGGGGTTTCAATCCGTCTTTGCCACGATGCTGACGGCGCGGTTTCTGTGCGGGTTGCTGGGTGGCATAGTGGCGGCGCTGTTATTTTGGGCGAGTCTGCGTGTGGCATTGCGCGTAAGCAGTCAGAGCGGGCAGGCTGGTTACAAATTCTTTGTGGGCAATCAGGAAGTAGCGATTGCCGATGCCGGAAACTTCATCGCCAAACTCGCGCTGCCGATTTCCGCCCTCGTGGGCATATTTTTCGGTTTGCAAGCGGGAGGGGAATGGGACGAATTTTTGTTGTTTCGGCACGGCGTTTCGTTTGGCAAAGCTGACCCGGTACTGGGCCACGACATCAGCTTTTACTTTTTCCGGTTGCCACTGCTCGATTTTGTTTCCGGTTCGTTGATGACGTTGCTGGTACTGAGTTGTATTGCGGCGGTGGTGGTGTATCTCGGACGCGCTTCGGTGGGGTTGAATCTGGGTGATGAGCATACGAAACCGCGTCTCTCCATGCAGCCTGGCGCGCGTCGTCATTTGTTGGCATTGTTGGCCGGGTTGTTTGCGGTGCTGGCGTATCGTTACTATCTCGACTTGCCCGCACTGTTATATGGCAACAGCGGCACGGTAGCCGGCGCAGGCTACACTGACATCAACGCTACGATGCCATTGCTGTGGGCACACGTCGGCGCGGCGTTGCTGCTGGCGGTGTTGGCGCTGGTGAATATGTTCGGGCAGGGGATTCGGTTGTTGCTGCTGGGCGGCGCGGTCTTGGCGTTGGTGATTGTCGCCGGTTTCGTTTATCCCGCGCTGGTGCAGCGGTTTTCAGTGGCACCGAACGAGTTGCAGAAGGAGTCGCCGTATCTCGCCTACAGCATCGCCGCAACGCGCCAGGCTTATCGGCTGGATAATGTCGAAGAGCGTGAATTGGCGGGCGATGCAGCGCTGACAGCGGCTGACATTCAAGCGAATCGGCGCACGATCAACAGCATTCGCCTCTGGGATCAAGCCCCATTGCTCAGTACCTTCGCGCAATTGCAGGAAATCCGCCCGTACTACAAATTCCGTGGCGTAGACAATGATCGGTACAAAATCAACGGCGAAGAGCAACAGGTGATGCTGTCCGTGCGCGAACTCGAAAGCGAAAAGCTGCCGAATCGTAATTGGATCAACGAACGCCTGATCTTCACGCACGGCTACGGCCTGACGCTCGGCCCGGTGAATCAGGTGACGCCGGAAGGATTGCCAACGCTGTTTGTCAAAGACATCCCGCCCGTTTCTACCATTCCTTCACTGAAAATCGCGCGCCCGGAAATTTATTACGGCGAGATGGAAAACGAACACGTTTTCGTGCGGACGAAACAGCAGGAATTCAACTTTCCCGAAGGCGAAAAGAATCAGTTCTCGACCTACAGCGGCACGGGCGGTGTCTCCATCGGGTCGTACTTTCACAAACTGCTTTTTTCGACGCGGTTGGGCGAATTGAAACTGATGCTGTCCGATGACATTACGCCGGAAAGCCGCGTGTTGCTGCATCGCAACATTCGTGAACGGCTGAGCAAAATCGCGCCATTTCTGCTCTTTGACCGCGATCCGTATCTGGTGATTTCCGAGGGCAAATGCTTTTGGCTTTGCGATGCGTATACCACGAGCGACCGCTATCCTTATGCGAGCGCGGTACGTTTCAATGAATCCAACATCAACTACATTCGCAACTCCGTCAAAGCGGTTGTTGACGCCTACAACGGCAGTGTACAACTTTACGTCGCTGACGAAGGCGATCCGGTGATTCAAACGTATGGCCGCATTTTCCCCGGCATTCTGCAACCGCTCTCGGCCATGCCCGCCGATTTGCGCGCGCACCTACGCTATCCCGAAGACGTTTTCCGCATTCAAACGCGCGTCTACGCGACCTATCACATGGATCAGCCGCAGGTGTTTTATAACAAGGAAGATCAATGGGAAATCGCTTCTGCCGCCGAAAACAATGGGCAGGCGATTGCAATGGAGCCGTATTACACAATTATGAAATTGCCTGGCGCACAGGCAGAAGAATTTTTGGTGATGTTGCCATTTGTGCCCGCCAATAAACTAAACCTTGCCGCGTGGATGGTCGCGCGTTGTGATCCCGAACAGTACGGCAAGCTTGTGACCTATCGCATTCCCAAACAGAAACAAATCTTCGGCCCCAAACAAATCATTGGCCGCATCAACGCCGACACGGAAATTTCCGGCCAAGTCACGCTCTGGAGCCAGCACGGCTCAAAAGTGATTTGGGGGACGATGTTAGTGATTCCGGTCAAGGAATCGTTGTTGTACGTGCAGCCGCTTTACCTGCAAGCTGAAACGGGCAAAATCCCCGAACTGAAGCGAGTCATCGTCGTCAATGAAAACAAAATCGCCATCGGCGACACGCTGGAACAAAGCCTGAATAAACTTTTCGGCAACAGCTCTGCGCCACCCCCGCCCAGCGGCGAAGCTCAGGCGCAGTCCGCCCCAACGCCCGCGCCAGCTGCCGGACAACCTTCACTCGCCGCCCAAGCCCTGCAACAATACGACCGCGCGCAGCAGGCCCTGAAGGAAGGGAACTGGGCGAAATACGGCGAAGAACTTAAACGATTGCGCACGACGCTGGAAGAGTTGAGTCGGCAAAAGTGAAACGAGGCGGCGGCGGAAGCGCGACTGTTAAGGAGGAGGCGATTACTCACCACGCCTTCCTTGACAGTCGGGCTTCCGCTTTCACTTTGCCGAAAAAGGTTGTTGACAGTCCGCAAGCAAAATCAGTATAAGATTCGTTAGTGAGAGTCGTTCTAGCCCTGCATTTGCACTTCAAGTAACCTCACAAGAACTCTCATCAACCCTGGCGCGCAAGGAACGGCCCATCTTCACTCGCCACCTGGACAAACTACTACAATAAATCCAAGTCTGCTTCATTTTGAACTAAGGGGAGTTTCATGAATCTGCAAGGGGATATTCATTTGCAAGGGGAAATCCAGACCATGCCGCTGCCGGATTTATTTCAGTGGCTGGAAGTGGTGCATAAGACAGGGACGTTATGCATTGATAGCCCAAAGGCCAAACAACAATTTGTTTTTAATAATGGAGAAATCGCTACCGCCCTTTCATCCAACTATCACTCAATGGACAGCGAACACAGCGTCCGCGTCATTGTGAAGGATACGTTGCAGTTGGATAAAGGCCATTTCATGTTTAAGACGGATCTGGTGCCGGGCGAAGTGTCGCACGTCAATTTACATCTGAGTCCGCTGCAATTGGTGCTGGACAGCTTCCGCGAAATGGATGAAGAAGCGGAAGCACAGCGCAATAATCCGGCGGTCTCAACTTCGGTCGCCAGCGCGGGCGAAGAGTTTCATTATTCTCACGGCTTGCGAATGGCTGTTGTGGGGCAATTGCTCAAAGGCGATTACAAAGTTCCGCTCCTGCCCACCGTCGTGAATAAAGTGCTGGACATCACGCAACGCGATAATTACGCGCTCCGCGATTTAAGCGAGGTGATCGTGACCGATCCGATCATTTCCGCACAATTGCTGAAGCACGCCAATTCCGCCTTTTATAATCGCGGCCACAATATCGAAACCATCAGCGCCGCCATTCAGCACATCGGTGCGCAGGCGGTGACAAATCTCGTGCTGACGCTTTCGCTGCAAAGTGTCGTGAGCGGGCGCGACATCTTTCTCGAAGACCGCAAAAAAATCTGGCAGCATTCGCTAGCCTGTGCCTTGCTTTCGCGCTCCATCGCGCAAATGTTGCGGCTGGATCGGGAGCAGGCGTTTTTGTGTGGCTTGATGATTGATTTTGGCAAGTTGATTTTGCTGTCTTTGATCTTTGATCTGATGCAGAAAAAGAGCGAATATCAAGCCGCGCCAAAGCACGTCATTGAAGAAATCATCGAAACCTATCACCCCAAAGTCGGCGGCATCGTGGGCGCGCGTTGGAAGTTGCCACATTCCGTTTTGGAATCCATCACGTACCATCACGCGCTGACGCTGACTTCTGAATATGCGAACTACGTCGCCGCCGCCAGCCTCTGTGACGCAATCCTGCTCGACTTCTGCGAACGCGCAGCAGCCCCTGATAATGGCATGGCGAGCGCGGTAGCCGAAGCAAATTGGGCGAATCATCCGGCAGTAAAATCACTCAAGTTAAAGACCGAGCAATTGCAGCAAATCTTTGATTTGGTGCCAGAGTGCCAGTTATACGCGCTGCAAATCGCGGCAGGCTAAGCGTACTACGGCAAACAGATTGTTTGCCGCCCCTCGGCACAGCACCGCTGTCGAGTGCAGCAAACATCTCGTTTGCTGCACTCGCAACTTCATATTTTTCTCCTGGAGCGAGAGTCAGCAATGGCTCTCGCATTTTTTTTCGCCTCCTCTCTATCCTTTTTCGTACAGCTCGTCTCTAGAGGATAGAAGGTGAACAAGGCAATGAGTGCAGAAATCGTCCCGGAAAAATTATCAGATAAAATGCTGGTGGGGCTGGCAATCCTGGGGGATTTGCGTTCGTTCGATGTCCTGGCCCTGCGTTATCGTGCTGCGGTCTTGCGGGTGGCGCAGGTACATGCGAATCAGGAATTGGCTGAAGACATCGTGCAGGAAGCCCTGCTGCTCGCTTTCAAAGCTTTGCCCACACTGGAAGACCCGGCAAAATTTGCGCCCTGGCTTTATGCGATCACGCGCCACGCCGCCCAGCGCCTGAGCCAACAGGTGCGGCACGAAGCGCAACGAAAGGTGGATTTGGATGACCTCCTATTGGCCCATAGCACGGCATTGGCTCGGCCTTTTCGCAGTGAGGATGTGTTTGAGACTGCTTGGGTACGGGCTGCGATTGCTGAGCTGGCTGTTGAGTACCGGCTGATTTTGCAGCTCCGATTTTATGACGAAATGTCGCTTCAGCGCATCGCGAATTTTTTGTCACTGCCGCTTTCGACTGTGAAATGGCGGCTGCATCGTGCCAAGCAGTTATTGAAGGAAAAACTGACACCCGCGCCCGCTCCCGCCCAACGCGAACGGGTTTTACAACGGAGATAAGATTTATGGAACGCGAACAGGAAGTACGAAAATTGATTACCGTTTTACATCGGATGACGCGCACGGCAGCCCGCGTGCAATGGATGGGCGCAGGCGAAAACGAGGCCCGCTTCGCCTTCTCGCAATTCAATAAAATCCTCGCCCGCCTGAGCGAGCTTGATCCCAATCTGAAAGGCGTTTTCGATCCGCTGCCCGACGACAGCACCCTGACCGTTGTGGCGATGGCCGCGCGCCAGGTGGTGTCGTATTACGAAGACGAAGTGAAGACCGATCCCAAAGGGAAAGACTGGGGGCCGCAAGTGTTCGGTGTTGGCGTGGGCAAAGGCTGCGGCCCGGTGGATTTTAATCTGGAAGACATCGGCAACTGGATTCGGGATCGGCTGTCAGAAGTGCAACGTCATGAACGGGAACGGCGCGCTGAAGGCAAGCACTGCGGGTAACGAGAATAGGCCACAGACACGCCGCGAGCGCCGCTAGACGCTGATCTAAACCCGCCGTATCTGTGGCCTATTTCTAACTCAGCAGCAATTGCCGCGCAATCACGAGACGCTGCACTTCGCTCGTGCCTTCGCCAATCGTGCAGAGCTTGGCATCGCGCCAGTGTTTTTCGGGCGGATAGTCTTTCGTGTAGCCGTAGCCGCCGTGAATCTGAATCGCTTCTTCGCTCACCTTGACGGCCATTTCAGAGGCGAAGATTTTCGCCATCGCGGATTCTTTGGTGGTTTGTTTCTTGTTATCCTTCAGCCACGCGGCGCGATGGATCAACAGGCGCGCGGCTTCGATCTGCGTGGCCATATCGGCGAGTTTGAATTGAATCGCCTGGAACTCGAAAATCGGTTTGCCGAATTGCTCGCGTTCTTTGGAATATTTCAGCGCCGATTCATACGCGCCTTGTGCGATGCCGAGCGCGAGGGCGGCAATCGAGATGCGTCCGCCATCCAGAATCTGCATTGCGTTAACAAACCCTCGCCCGCGTTCGCCGAGGAGGTTTTCATTCGGCACGTAACAATCCTCGAAAATAATCGAAGCTGTTTCCGACGCACGGACGCCGAGCTTGTTTTCTTTCTTGCCCGGCAAAAAGCCTTTCGTGCCGCGCTCGACGATGAAGGCGGAAATGCCGCGCGAACGCATCTCGCGTTCGGTGAAGGCCAGCACGACGCAGGTGTCGCCCGAAATGCCGTGCGTGATGAAATTCTTCGCGCCGTTGATGACCCAGCCGCCGTTTTTCTTGCGCGCCGTGGTTTTCAATCCTGAGGCGTCAGAGCCGGAACCGGGTTCAGTTAACCCCCACGCGCCGACTTTTTCGCCCTTGGCCAGCGGCGTGACGAAGCGCTCACGCTGCTCTTTGGTGCCGTATTGGTAAATGTGATTGGTACAGAGCGAATTGTGGGCGGCGATGGACAGGCCAATCGAACCATCCACGCGCGAGAGTTCTTCGATCACGGTTGCATATTCGACGTAGCCCATTCCTGCGCCGCCGTATTCTTCCGGAAAGATCACGCCCGTTAATCCGAGTTCACCAAGCTTCGGCCAGAGTGCTTTCGGAAAATACTGTTCCTCATCCCATTTCATTACGTTGGGTTTCAACTCGGCTTCGGCGAATTCGCGCACCATCCGTTTGACCTGTTGTTGTTCTTCATTCAATTCAAAATCCATCGCGATAATCTCCAGCTTGTACCGTAGACCGTCCAGTCTGCGGCGGCTTTAGGGGGCAGGGAGTGGTAGTTCAAGGGAAGCGAGCTGCAACGATGTCCGCAGATTGAACAGTCTACGGTACAAGTTGGCAACGGCTCAAGCGAATTCTCCGGCTTGACAAGGGGTTCGCGCGGCGTCAATACTGGCACTTACCTGTAACCCCTATTCAAGCAGAAGCGTATCAGGTCACCGAGATGAGTACCGTAAAAAAACAATGCAGGACGCGCGGCGTTATCCAGGCGTTGTTGTTGGCGTTGCTGCTCAATCTAAGCGGGCATACCTTCCTTCATTTGTCTGATGCCTCGTTGGAAACGGGCGAGCCGCAGTACACCGCGCACGAAGAACCGCGCGGCTTGGCGGCCCCGGCGCATCAATGTTCCGTTTGTCAGGATCACCAACAACGCTTGTTGGATACGCCTACGACAGCGGCAATGGTTGTTGCTGCTGCCACTTCTTTGACCAAACAACCCACCGCCGTTGTGCCGGTGGTTCCTTCCCGCCAAACCGTTGCTGATCGCGCCCCACCGCGCGCCTAAATCTTCTCCACTTTTGTGTTTGCGTTCGCCGCTCGTACTGCTGTCACGTGGTTGGCGAACCGTTAGTATTTCATCGCACAGGTGAATCACGGGCGATTCGCCGAGAGGATTTATGAGAACGCAACTTTCTTTTTTCTTGCTATTTTTCCTTACTCTCTGCGGCACCTTAGCCGCACAAACGACAGGTTCCATTCGTGGCAAGGTCACATTGGAGGGCAACGCCAAACCGTTGCACGATGTCGAAATCAGTCTCGTTAAACTAAAGCTCACCGTCGAAACGGACGAAAACGGCAATTACGAATTCAAAAATATTCCGCCCGGCACGTGGGCGATTCACGCGCATCTCGATGGCTTTCCCGATGTTGTGCAGAACGTAACGATCACGGGCAGCGAAACCGCCGTCGCAGATTTTCGGATGAAGTTGAAGGGCATCCGCGATCAGGTCACGGTTTCCGCTTCGGGCAGCGAACAATCCACGTTTGAGGCATTCCAATCCGTCACGGCGCTCGACAATATTGACCTGACAGAAAAGGCTGCGCCCTCGCTCGGTGACGTGCTGGACAAACAGCCGGGCATTGCCAAACGCAGTTTCGGCCCTGGCTCGACGCGGCCCATCGTGCGCGGCTTCGATGGCGACCGGGTGCTGGTGTTGCAGGACGGGATGCAAATCGGTTCCGTCGGTGCGCAGTCAGGCGATCACGGCGAGCCGGTAGATGTGCTGAGCCTGGAACGCATCGAAATCGTCAAAGGCCCGGCAGCCTTGCTTTATGGCAGTAACGCGATTGGTGGCGTCGTGAATGCCATCAGCGGGCATAACCTGCACGATCATCCGCACGCGGGCGTCCGCGGCTTTTTGACTGGCATCGGCGGCACAAACAATTCGCAGGGCGGCACGAGCGGAGGCGTGGAATTCGGCACGGAAAAATGGTTGCTGTGGGGCAATGGCAATTTCCAGCACGTTGGCGATTATCACGCGCCGCAAATTGGGCGGATAGACAACTCCAACGCCAATTCCACGGGCGGCGCGGGCGGCGCAGGCTATTACGGCGAAAAAGGCTTTTTCAGCGCCAGCTATAACTTTGATTGGCGGCGTTACGGCGTGCCGTTTGCCGGACTTGTGACGGGCGAGCCGGACGCGCAGGTGGATTTGCAAATGCGTCGTCACGGCCTTGGCTTAACGACGGGCATTAATCATCTGAGCAATGGCATCGAGAGCTTTCGCCTGTCAGCGAATTATAGCGATTACAACCACAAGGAAATTGATGTCGAAAATGGCAAAGACACTGTCGGCACGGTTTTCAATAACAAACTCTTCGTCTACCGCGGAGTGTTTGAGCAGGCGCGGCGCGGCGTCTTATCGGGCAGTTTTGGGTTTTGGGGACAGCACCGCGATTATGAATCCATCGGAGCCGAAGCCTTAGCGCCACCGACGACGCAAAATTCGGCGGCGGCGTTTGGAATGGAAGAATTGAATTTCAAGCACCTCGCTTTGCAATTCGGCGGACGACTCGAACGCAACACCTATGCGCCAAGAGTGGGCCGCGACCGCAGCTTTACAGGCTTTTCCGGCGGGGCTGGCATCCGCGTGCCGTTGTGGGAGGGCGGCGCATTCGTGGCGAATTACAGCCATTCCTATCGCGCGCCCGCGCTCGAAGAGTTATACAACAACGGCCCGCATCCGGGGAATTTGACGTTTGAAATCGGCAACACGAACTTGCAGCGCGAACGTGGCGATGGCATCGAATTCTCGTTGCGCCACGCGGCGAATCGCGTGCGCGCTGAATTCAATTATTTCTATTACAACCTGACGGATTTCATCTTTCTCGCGCCCACAGGCCAGATCGAAGACAGCTTACCCGAAGCCGAATATAAGCAGGGAAACAGCTTTTATCGCGGCTATGAAACGCGCTTTGACGTGAACCTGCTGCCGTCGCTCTGGCTGAATAGCGGCGTGGATTTTGTGAAGGCAGAGTTAAAGCAAACGGGGTTAGGTCTGCCGCGCATCCCACCTTTGCGCGGGCATATCGGTTTGGATTGGCGGTACAAAGGCTTTGATGTACGACCCGAACTCGTGTTGG
>JAXLQQ010000087.1:0-23064 GCA_046331525.1 Blastocatellia bacterium | reverse complement strand
GCGCGCTTGCCCGCCTCGTGGCAAGTGGCCTCGCTGCCGAAACCCGGCGCAGAAGCCGCCCCGATTAATTCGCCGCAGGTGCCGCCCACACCGCCGCCACCACCACCGACCAAGCCTGTCGAGCAGGAACCACTCCTCCTCGCGCAGCGGTTGGAGGCGCTGGCTGCCCCCAAAGCCTGGAGCAAATCGTTGCACGGTATCCAGGCTGCGGCGCAACCGCTCACGCTCAAGAACGGTCAACGACAGGTACTCATCACGGTGCGCAACACGCTTGCGACGCCGCTCAATCTCGTGCCGGGGCAGCCCGAATTATCCTTGCGCACCCTGGATCGGAAGGGGCACATCTTACAGGTAGAAACGCTCAAACCGGTATCCGTAGATACGACGAATACGACGGGGCTACTCGCCCCACAAGGCATTGCGAGCTATTTGTTAACCTATCACACGCCGCTGCTGGTAAGTGGGCAGAAGCTCTTTGTTGTGATCGCCACGTCTAATACTGCTGACGACCCATTGTTGATCGAAGTCACGCCGGTAGCGTAAACGAAAGAAAGGTGCCCATGAATCACCGCGAACCCACCGACCTACCCGAAGTTCATTTGCAGGATGTGACCGAAGACGAAACGGAAGCCGTCGTTTTGCCTTCCTTTTCACGCAGAAAGAAATGGCTAATGGCTGGTGGCCTTACAGCGTTATTGCTGGTAACAGCCATTGGTAGCTACTTCCTGTTGCGCGGCAACGAGGTCAATGTCAAGGCGGTGCGCAAAACGCCCGACCGGGTCACGAATGGGAGCGACTTACAACAGGCCGCCTACGACTCATTGCGCGGCTCGCTCACTAGCCCCCCTGTGGCCTCCGTACCCCAAAGTTCTGCGGCCAACATTGGTTCGCATCAACCGGCGACAGTCGCAATGGCTGGTGTAACGCCCTCACCAATGGTGAGTCCGAATGTAACGCCTAAAGCCATCGCGCCCATTCAAGCTGGGATTGCCATGACGATTGCGCCCCCGCCAGAGATGGCGACGAATAACCCGCCCACAAAACCAGCGCTTCCGTTGGGTCAAACCGCCATTTCCTCGACAGAAAACAAAACGGTGAACGCCAATACAAATACGGTGGCAAGCAGTAAGCCTCGCACCAACGGCTCGATTGTCTTTGCCAGCTTGCCTGCGCCACCAACGGAAAAGAAAGAGAACCCCACTACCCACACTACCGCTAATCACGACAGTCCTCAGCCCTTTCCCACCAACACCTCTGCACTGACGCCAGAAAACAGCCTTCGCACCTTACCGAGTTTTGGGGCGCTACTGCCCGTGCGGTTGTTGGGGATGCTCTATACCTTACGCTCTGGCACGCTGGCGCGGTTGGAACTGCTGCGGGAAAGCAAAACGGAGCATTGGCACTTGCCGCGCGGCACGATTTTCGTGGGAGCGGTGCAAAGCGCAGGGCGAGATCGCGCCTATGTGCAGATCAAGGGGTTTATTGATCCCACGACGGAGCGCTTCACCAAACTGGAGGGTGAGGCGCTCGGCAGCGATGGTGGCGAAGGCTTACACGGCAAAGAGCGTCGTCTGTCCTCCGTCTGGTTGCGCGTGCTGGATCGCACCGCACAAACCGGCACCCAGCTTCTCACCAGCCTGCTGGGCCGCAATGGCTCACAGGTCATCATCGCGGCAGACCTGGCAGGAATGTATCGCAGTGCGATGGGGAATGAAGCTGCTTCGCTGCAAAACAATCGCAGCTTTGTTGAGGTCGCCGCTGGAACAGTAGGTTTCGTGTTGGTTACAACCCTGCCTGCGACTGCGTCCGCGGATGTGCCAATTGCCACGAGTACCAACCAAACACAACCATCGCTCTCCGATGCAGAGCTTGCGGAGCTGTTCAGCTCTTCTGATCCCAACAAAATTCGCGCTGCGTTGCCGCGCCTGACGCCTGAAGTCCGACGCCTTGTCGAGCAATCACTCAAAGAAATGGAGCATTGAATGCGTAACCCTATTCTCCGACGCAACCCACGATCAATCCTCGTATCCTGCTCGCCGAACAAGAGGGGCAGACGGCTTAGCTGAATTACTCCGGGAAACCGGCTGCGTCATTCAACTGGCGCTCCTACGTGATCTGACAACAGCCGCGCAGCAGCGGCCTGCCGTGGCTGATTGAAGGCCCGCGTGGCGGCGGCAAAACGGCGCTCGCCGAGGCTTTGCAGCAGCCTGTAATCTGCCCGTGTTTTATCTGTAAGGGATGGAAGGGCTGACGCCTGCCGATGTGCTCCATGACTGGGATCGGGAAGGCCAGACGCACGGTGCGTCAGGTTGCTGTCAATGGCAGCATGGCGGAAGCCCGCGCCGGGCAATGAACGCGTTGCTTAGCTTAGTGGGCGAAGGTTTGTTGCTCCTCGCTTGCGGGCTGTTCTCCGCTCTAATCTGCGGCAATGCACGCATTGGTTGTTTATCAATATCGAGGTCGAAATTATCTGCCATTGCTGCGCGTTTCTGTGCTTGCTCAGGCCGCTCGTGGAAATCGTGCCATTGTCGCCCCCGTTTTATCCGTTGCAGCAGCGTTCCACCTACGGCTCCTCGCGCTGGGCTGACCCTCTCTGGCTCGGCGATTTGCAGTTGGCACGGCGTAAGGGCGAAGCCCAACCCTGGCGAGCACGCTCGGTGGCTTAGGCACCAAATACGATGTGGTGCTGAACAAAGCGCAGACAATGTCACCTCGCACTTTGGGCCCGCCGGCGCAGGCAAATCCGCGACCTTTATGACTTGACTGCGCGCGTGGGCGGCAACTGGCTCGACGATTGTGCTCGATCCGAAAGGCGAATTGTATGACCAAACCGCGTATTGCTACGAGCGCGTCTATCGCATTGATTTACAGCATCCCGAACGATCAGACCGTTGGAATTTTCACCACCTGTAAACACAACGCCGAACTCTCGCGCATGAAGCGGCAGCGATTATCGGCACGCAGATCAGCACAAAAACTCGTCCGCCGATCCGTTCTGAAAGAAGCGGAAACAGCAGCTCTGGACTGCGATCATTCTGCATCTGGCCCAAAGGCACGAACGCCCCACGCCCGCGATGATGATTCAGGAGATGGTATCGCAATATTCGCTCACGGAGTTGAATGAGCTGATGATGTCTTCTGCTGATCCGAACGTGCCGCTCTATTGGGGCATGTTCACGAAGGTCGAGCCGAAGTTGCAGGGCGGCGTGCTAATCGGCCTCGGCGTGCGTTGTGCCGCCTTCAATATCCCGAATGCCAAAGCGATCACTTCGCCTATCACCACGAAGATGGCGGCGCGTGGTATCCGCCTATTGATTTTGCTGAATTGCGGCCAAACTTCTGCACGGCAATTTACGTCGTTGTGCCGGAAGGCGATGCCGCGCGCTACAAAGTCGTGTTGGCAACGTTATTTGGATTAGCCGCGAGTCATTTGCGCAAAGGCGAATTGAATGACGAGTCCGCGCCCGTTCTTTTCAACTTTGATGAAGCAGGCAACATCTTCATTCACGCTTGAACGAACTGCTCGGTGTCGGGCGTGGGCGGTTGATGTCGATTGCCCTCGGCTTTCAAACATCGGGCAGGTCTATCACCATTATGGCGCGGATGGCGGCGATGCAGTGCTTGGCTCGATTGGGACGATGATCTTTCTGCCGGGACTGGATCAACGCACCGCCGAATATGCGAGCAAACGCATCGGACAAGCGACCGTCTGGCAGGCGACTTCCGTAGACGTCAAGGAAGGCACGAAATTCGATTCCGAACGCACCACCGAAGTCGGACGTTCCTTGCTGGATGCGGCGGAGGTGCGGCGGATGGTCAAACATCAACAAGCTATCGCCATCATCGGCAATGCCCCGCCCGTGCGCTTCTCCTATCCACCGCAAGCGCGACTCACGAACGCGCCGCTCTCGCAGCGAGAAAAGACCTGGATCAAGCCACCGTCGCCAGCGAAGAAAGTGGAAGCAACAGTCGAGACAAAGGTCGAGGCTCCCGCCGCATCCTTGATCGTAACCGACAATCGCCCCGCGTTTTCTTTCGCGGCCAATCCAACGTTTCCGCCCGAATACAACCCCGCGCAGCTTACGCCTGCCGTTGATCCAAGCATTCACGATGCGCCGGAACCAAAGAACGCACCGAAGGAGAACGATACCCGCTTCAGAAACAAGCATACGTTGGAGCAAATGGCGGCTGACGTACGTTATTACCCTCTTGACCGTGGTGGCAGGACTCGGCAGTTATGGCTGGTACATCTACACGGTGATGTGATGCCCAGCGCAACAAGCCGCAACCGCAGATTGAAAAGCCAGCCAAAGATTTGCGTACCTATCACACCAACACCAAGCAATTCCCCAACAATTTCGCCGAAATCAATCAGCGTCTCTGGCATACGACTCCGCCGCCGGATTATGGGAAGGGCGGACGCGAGGCGCGCACGAAGAATTACTATTACCGCTATACCAAAGTGAATGCGGACATCTGCGCGTTCTGGGCGCTGCCGACGGGGCCGCAACGGCAGTATGCGGCAGCCTTTTTTGTCGTGCTTGCACCGGATTGGGCGCGGGCCTGGAAAGGTAAGGTGCGCAGCGATGAGGAAATTGGACATTTGCCTGCGATTCTTACGCCTCAGGCACTCGCTGAAATCAATATGCAGGAACTGCCCGCGCGCTTTTTCAAGGCGACTGCTCAACCTCCATCCTAGCCTCGCTCAATTGCTCTCGCATTTTACAGGCCTGGAGTCAATGCCCTCTCTTACTCCACCCCACCCTACGGATTCGACAGCTTGGTCTTAGTGTGAGAAAATGCAATCTCTTCTTGCGTAGAAAAGACGTTTTATCACATCGACGAATATGACCGGAAGCACGGAAACAGAACGCATCATCGAACTCCTGGGGCAAGCGGAAGTCGTGCGCGCACGCGAGCTGTCGGCGCACGGCGTGCATCCGATGACACTGCAACGCTTGGTTGAGAAAGGCATTGTTGAACGAGAAGGGCGCGGTTTGTATCGGCTGGCTGAGAAGGAAGTAAGCGAACATTACAGTCTGCTGCAAGCTGCTAAGCGGGTGCCGCAAGGCGTGATTTGTTTGCTTTCGGCATTACGCTTTCATCAACTCACCACACAAAAGCCGTTTGAGGTTTGGCTGATGCTGGAACGGGGATCACGTCGCCCCGCTGTGGATGCGCCGCCGCTGCGCATTCACTATCTTTCGGGCGAAGCCTTTCGCGCCGGGATTGAAGAACATCAACAAGATGGCGTCACCCTGCGCGTTTACAGCCCGGCCAAAGCCGTCGCCGACTGTTTCAAGTTTCGCTACAAAATCGGAATGGATGTGGCGCTGGAAGCCTTGCGCGAAACACTGCGGCAAAAGCGGGCGACGGTGGATGACATCTGGCGCTATGCCGAACTCTGCCGCGTGGCGCGGGTGATCTATCCGTATCTGGAGGCACTGGATTGAAACCGAAAACTCCGACCAATTTGCCCGCCTCGTTGCACGACCGTCTCTTGCGCATTGCCAAAGTGCGCCGGATGGAGTTTCAGGATTTGCTCATCAATTATGCGCTGGAACGCTGGCTCTATCGGTTGTCGCAGTCGCCCTATCAGCAGCAGTTTATTTTGAAAGGCGCAATGTTATTTGCCTTGTGGACGGACGAGCCACATCGCTCCACGCAGGATTTGGATTTGCTGGGTTATGGGGCAAATACAATTGCCGAGATGGAAAAGATCTTTCGGGAAATCGGATTGATTGAAAGCGCAGAAGATGGGTTAGTGCTGCCACCGGAAGAAGTGCGCGGCAGCGTCATTCGGGAAGACCGCCAATACGAAGGCGTGCGGCTCAATTTATTGGCCTTGTTGGGGAAAGCGCGCATTCCGCTGCAGGTAGACGTGGGCTTCGGCGATGCGGTGATTCCGGCTCCGGTGGCGATTGAATATCCGACGTTGCTCCCGATGCCTGCGCCGAAGCTGCGCGCGTATCAGCGCGAAACGGTGGTGGCCGAGAAGTTTCACGCGATGGTCGAACGCGGCATCAGTAACAGTCGCGCCAAGGATTATTTTGACCTCTGGGTCTTCACCGAATCGTTTGCGTTTGAGGGAGCAATTCTGATGGAAGCGATCCGCGCCACGTTTACGCGGCAGCGTACAGCGTTGCCGGAAAATGTGCCGATTGGCTTGTTGGCGAGTTACGGGAATCACCCGGAGAAACTGGCGCAGTGGCGAGCTTTTTTGCGGCGCGGCAAATTGAAAGCGGCGACGGTTGCGCTGCCGATGTGGTCACGCGCTTACACGATTTTTTGCTGCCGCCGCTCAATGCCATACGGGTGGGAGAATCATTCGCGGCTCAATGGCTGCCGCAGTGCGGCTGGGACGTTGCTTCGTTGGAGGAGAAAAGCGAATGAGTGAGATTTATGTCAGCACCGACGTCGAGACAGACGGCCCGATTCCCGGCGTGCATTCGATGTTAAGTTTCGGCTCCGCAGCGTATCGCAGCGACAAGACCCTGGTCAGCACATTTACGGCGAATTTGGCACTCTTGCCTGAAGCCAAACCCTGCCCGAAAACAATGGCGTGGTGGCAAACCCAGCCGGAAGCCTGGGCGGCTTGTCGAGAGAATCTGCAAGACCCGGCCACCGCGATCCAAGCCTACGCCGCATGGCTCAAGCAATTGCCCGGCAAGCCCGTGTTTGTGGGGTATCCGGCAGCTTTTGATTTTCTGTTTGTGTATTGGTATCTGATCCGCTTTGTGGGCGCGAGTCCGTTTTCCCATTCGGCCCTGGACATCAAAACGTACGCGATGGCGCTCCTGAAAAAAGGCTATCGAGAAAGCACGAAGCGCAATATGCCGAAAGCCTGGTTTGATCCGTTGCCGCACACGCACCGGGCGTTGGATGATGCAATTGAGCAAGGTGCCTTGTTTTGCAATATGCTGGCGGCAAACGGACAGGGATAAGGTCTTCAACATTCTTTTGACCAAGCCTTCCGAATGCCTATCGTTCATAGCTGAATTCGTGCTCCAAATCTTCGCGGGCAGGTGTGTTGTTTGTTTCTCTGCGCGGTAATTCCTGCGGCGCGGGCAAGCGATCAAAATGCCATGATTGATCCGATTCTACGACCCAAGAAAAACGTTCCGTTTCCACGAGTGCGAATCGCGCCGTTGAATTCCGTTCCGGCAGAACAACACCATCGTTGCGCAACGATGTTTCCGGCGCTTTGGTTGGTACAGTGACCGCATTTTCGGGCTTGCGATCTACTTCCAAATGATTCTCCCGTTCGTCCACTAATGTCTCTTTGACGGTGCGGGTTTGCTCCAGGTCGCGGCGGATAACGTCAAGCGATTCAAAGCCGCGATAAAGTTCTTCGCGGGTGCGAATGGCATAGTCCTGTAACGCCTGCCAACGCTGTGCATCATTCGGTGTGAGCTTGGTCAATGCGGCTTGGTTGATCTTCTCTCTGTTAGCGGTTGCGCCAACCTTTTCTTGCACAAATTCTTCCAGCACCTGATGGGCCAAGCGCGCGCGTTGCTGTGAATTTTCTTGTAAATGCGCGATGGTGTCGCTCAGCTCCTGTGCCTTTGGTTGGGTAGTAAAAACTTCTGGTGTGGCAAGTTGTTCCCACGCTTGATTTCTTGCTTGTTGGCGAAGGCGGGCTTGCTCTTCGGCAGGCAGTAGTAAGCGGGCTTCGGTGATGGACAATTGATATTCTTCTTTGCTAACGAGAATGCCTCGCGTGGCAGCCTGCCGTTGCTGGACAGCATCGTTCAGCAGGCGATGCTCAATGGCTCCCATCCTGGCCATATATTCCCGATAGGCTTCACTCTCACGCGGCAGCTCGCCCTGTGAGCGTGGTGCGACAGCCGTTTGTTTAGCGTCGTCTTTCGTTTCGCGTGCTAGTGCTTCTGGGCGAAGATAGGACTGTTTTTTCTCCTCAATGCGTTCCAGCAAAAAGGTGCGTTCGTGGGGGGGCAGGCGCTCATACAATGGCTGCAACTCCAGCTTGCCGGGGTTGTCCATCTTCTCATTGAGCAGGCTGGCTTGATAGTGCTTGAGCGCGGGCAAACTCTGGCGCGTTTCCAGTTCGGTCAGCATTTTTCCTAACGTGACAGAGGGTTGGAGACGGCCTTCGTTCAACTCACGGACCCGGCTCGCGCGCGCTTCTCGTGACAATCCCCAGGCATAACGCAGTTCGCGCATTTCCGGCGTGTGATGCTCCGGGGCGCGCCCATAAAAGAGCAGGTTTCGCTCATATGCATTGAGCGGCATGATGTCTGGTTGGGGATGCTGCGCGGGATCGGATATATGTAATCGCATTGCCTCGCCACGCGCTAGATTGTCCCGCAGAAACTGCTCCGCAACCCGATTCAATTCTCTCGAAGAAGTGGTTGCCGTGAACTGTTGGTGCGCCGAGCGAAAAGCAACGGAAGAATTGAGCGCCCGCGTTTCGGGATCGCGCAGGCGCTCGTCCAGATACGCCTTGAGTAACTCGCTTACTTTGAATCGTTCGGCACGTTCCTCTTCTGGCAGTTCTGGTTTGTATGTCGCGCCTTCAATCGCGGCGATTAACGCACGTTTTTCTTTGCCGCTTTCCAATAAACGATCCAGCGTTGGCAGCGATTGCGCGACCAGTTTTTCCTGTGCTGCAAAGGATAAGCCAGCAGGAAAACGCAATGCCTCATCGCGTAGCTGGACGGTACGCGCGGCTGTGTTGTAAGAACCGATGCTTTGCGGTTCAATGCGCTTATCTTCGGTTCGATCCTCTGCCATCTCATGCTTCTGTGCTTCTATGCTTTCACGGGTTTCTAAAGCCTTCATCGCTTCGGCCAACAGACGCATTTCGGTCAAGACTTTCTCGGTCGTTTCTGCGCGCGTCGTGCGGGAATCGGCAGCTTTTAATTGCGCATAGTAATGCCGAAAGACTTCGACTTCGGTGCGTACATCGGCAGTTTCTCCGGCAATGGATTTCGCCAGCGCATGAAATTCAGTCGCTTGTTCCGCGTTACCGATCCGAGCGACGGCATACGGCAGACCCGTGATGAACGGTTCCTCGTGCGCGGTTGGTAGTTCGTGTTCTTCCGCCGGGAGTGTTAGCACTTCGCCGTTGAGATTGGCTCCGTGTTCATAGAGATCGCGCAGCGACTGGCTTTGCTGGCCTAACCAATCCGCTTGTTCGTAGGGCGTACGATAATCAGGATCATCCAAATTGGCGGTGCGGAACGCCGTGCGTAAATCACGCGCCGATGGACGTTCGTTTAGCTCGGGTTCGGCCCCGCGCAGGATGATTTCGGTGCTGAGTTCGCGGCCTGCTAAGGAAGAATTGCGTTGTGCCGCCACCAGTAATCGTTCAGTGGCCGAATCGGTTTTGTCTCCAGTGTTTCCTCCTTCTGTGGAAGAAAAAGCTCGCGCACTTTGACCTGTTTCTTCCCGTTGTGGGGGCTGCTGCCGAAGGCGTTCCTGCGCTCGATCCAAGGCTGACATAAATGCCTGACTGAAACTGCCGGGCTGAATATTTTCTACGCCATTTTCGTCTTGCGAACGACTGGCGAGCGAACTTTCGGGCAGGCGAGCAAATCGTCGCGGCTGTCCCGTTGTGCGGGCTACATAATCCTTGTGAATGAGCAGGTGCAGATGGGGATATTCGGTATTGCGATGCACGCCTGCGACCCAGCGTAAATCTTCGGCGTCAAGTTCCTGCTCAATCTCCGCAATGGCTTCGCGCGTGACTACTTTGAGAGCTTGCTGACGCGACGTTTCATCTCGACCGAGAGCTTGAAAATCTTCGGCTTTCAGACTTACCGCCAGATGAGCAACCTCGTCTTTTGTCGGTGTGCGGCCTGCGGTCAAGACGCGCTCGGCTTGCCAAAAACTCAAGGTATTTTCTTTCGCCGAAAACAATTTGCGTGGTTCGATTCCTTCGCGTTCTTCATCTCGATCTCGATAGGCAATGTAGCGCGCGGCTTGACTGGCATCGCCGCCACCGGGCGCGGCTTTGATGGATACGACAACTCTCATTTTGACTCCTTCTGGGATGGGGTTGGCAGGATGGTGAGTAGGATGGTTTCTACGTTCTGGCGGCTGCGCGCTTCCTGCTCCGCCAGCAGTTTCTGCGCGGCTTCTTCACTCACACCGCGACTGAGCAGAAAGTTTTGTAGCAGGAGATGCGACTTCCTTTCGGTAGCCATCGTGAAGCCGAGAATTTCGGTCAATAGCGATTGAAGCGGAGACTGTTGGGATGCGAGTTTCGCCAGTGTGGTTTTGAGCTCTTTCCATTCATTTCCTGCGGCCTGTTGCTCGGTGCGATGCGCTTCTTGCTGGTCGCGTTTGAAGGCTTGCAGACGGCGATTGACGAGGGCCTCGTGCACCAATTCACGCAGCGTATCGCTGATGGTTTTGCGCGGTTCGGTTTGGGAGAGTTTTATGACTTCGCGCAAATCATCCACGAACAATTTGGTGCCGCTGGCTTGCTTCGCCACGAGTCTCGGTCTTCCTTTGATGGGCATCGGTGTTCACTCCTTTCTCGGTGGTTCTGCAATTCAAACTGCGCGCCAGAGCATCGCGCCCTGCAGGCTGGGTGTTGTATTTGCCGGTGAGATGGCTTGGTTATCGGCGATATGTTGTCTGCGCAATGAATTCCGCACTCCGGTTTTTGAGGTTTTTCGCGTTTGTAACCGCAAGAACCAAATAGCTTCTTGTTGCTGTGTACTTTGCGTGCGCAGGTTAACCTGAAGACATGCCCCAATCCTGTCCCACGTGATTAAAGAACAGGTTAACCAGAAAAAGAGCGACTGGGCGAGAGAAAAACGGTAAGAAAGGACGGAATTCAACGGTCGGTCGGCTCGACCCCATCGTTCGTCAACGATGAACTGCCCGGATTTCGCCGTGGTATGGCATTTGCGAATCAACCGCGCGTTCATCGAAATCAACGCTGATTTCACTGTCCTGAAAACTTGGAGGAATACTGCTATGCCGAGAAAAAAGAATGTCGAGGGAGAGTTACGCAAACCGCTGCTGCACTTTGAACGAATCGTTTATGAGAAAGCTTCGTTTCGTCTGCGGCAAGACGTGCTGCAACAAATTGCGGAGTATGTGTTGTATGTGAAAGACGTGGTGGGGGAGGAACCGACGGTGGATGAATTGGTGGATCGTGGGATGCAGCGGCTGTTTGATGCAGATCGAGGCTTTCATCAATGGCGGGAACAGAAACAGTCACAGGGCGAGGTGAAAAGCCCGCCCGAAGCCGTTCCGGGAACGATGACCGGAGCCGCTCCGTTTCCGGTTTCGGTACCGGTACGGAACTCATTCTCGGATTGATGGTGGGAACGGGAAAGATCGCGGTTTCGTTTCGTTCCCGATTTATCGATCTTTCTCCTGCAACCAGCGAATGGCGGCTTGGATCACATCACCGTGACACGGGACTTCGCAGTGGGCTTTCTTGCACCAACAGAGCAACACCAAATCATCGCGCTGCGCTTGTTGCGCCAATCGTTGCAGTTCCTGAAAGACTGCTGTGCGGGCTTGGATTTGTTGCCACAGCTATACACGGTACTGGGCGATGACTTCGTCACGGGTGCCGTGCGTGCCGAGGCGGAAGGGATTGCCAAGCAGAGAGGGTCTGCCGATGTACACACCGCTGCCGCGATAGGTCTTCTTATTTTCAATACGAATCATACGAGTGGCTCCTGACGAACAGAATTTGCTCGTCTACTGACACCCAAAATCTGTTTGCAGGTCAGGTGCCACTCGCCTGATAGAAATCAGCAGAAAGGAGCGGCGACGACGATCAATACAGCAAGAGCTTTGCCAACGGTGTGGATCGTCATTATCGCTCCAATCAACTATGGGCGCTCAAAAGGGTATATCGTCGCTATCTTCTTTGCCCTTCACCGACTTCTTTCGCCCCATTGTCGGCTTTGGTTCCACGGCATCTTCCGGTCCTGCGGGCGCGACATCTTCCGGTTTCTTTTGCGTCGCGACAAACTCGAAGGAATCGGCAATGATGGAAGTCGTGGTGCGTTGCTGGCCTTCGCGGTCGGTGTACGAATCGGTCTGCAAGCGGCCATTGAACGCGAGTGCGCTGCCTTTCTTCGCATATTGCGCAATGATCTCGGCATCGCGTCCAAAGACGGTGATGCGAAACCAATCCGCGACCGTCGTTTTCTCGCCATTCGCATCGCGTTTCTGCCGATTGCTGGCGATGGAAAGATTGACGACCGGAACATCACTGTTGGTGAAGCGGAGTTCCGGTTCCTGTCCTAAACGACCTGAAATTTGTGCGTAGGCTGACATAAGTATTTCTCCTTGTTTGGTGTAGCAAAGTGATTTGGTGAAAGGCTCACCGTTCGGAACCTAACGACGATTCCTCGTGAGATGTAAATTACGAACCGCATTTTTTTCTGAATTGTGAATGAAGCGAAGGCCGTATCAGATGGCTTGGCGTAGCACTTTTTGTGTGACGATGTCTTTGCACGATTTCAGCGTCGCCCAGACACGCGCTTGTTCCTGCGCGGGCAAAGCGTGAATGACATGCGTTGGTTGGTTCGTTCCGTAAAACGCCCACGAAAAATATCGTAGTTGGGCTTCCGACGCGGATTGAATTTCCTGCACCAACCGAAACGCTTTGGTCGAGAGTTGTTGCGCTCCTAATCGTTCGCGTTGCAATTCCGCAGCAGTTTTGAGCGCGGTGAAATGTTTGAGCGGGAGCGTTCCGGCTTGGCGTGCTTCGTACGCCCGCTTCATTGTTTCGCTGATGAGTCGGGCATCCTGTGCGCCGCGGATCGTTTTGTGAAACTGCCGATACGATAAATTGTTGCGCAACGCCGTCAAATGAAAATCCTGTTGGCATTCGCTCAGGATCGTTTCCAACACCTGTCGCGCAAACTGTTGCCAACTGCGATTGGCGTGTGAGTAAAACGCCTTGCCTGCTTCAGTTTTACCAGCGGTTGGAAACAGTACGTCAAGCTGCGCGTGCAGATCATCCCAAAGTTCATCAAGCGGCTTGCCATTGGTGTAAAGTCGGCGCAGTTCCGGTACGAGATAGGTTGCACGTTCCGGCAAGTCTTCCGCCACATATTCAGGATCAAGGCGGCCACAGGCGACTGTACGTTCGTGACTCGATATTACGATCACTACGCCACCTTCATCGTATTGCGCGAGCGACTCGACTTGCGCAAAGGCGTCATCGAGTTCTTCCACGCTTGCGCCGTTCGCTTCCATCTCACTGAGCCGATCGCCGTAGTCATCGTGCAGGAAACACGCGCTCTTGCGGCGTCCGCGCGTCATTCGTGCAATGCTCGCAATTTCGGTTGCCATAAACGCAGCAATACTTTCTTTGGGTGCGCCGCCCATCGTTGTTTTTATCGGTTCTGTCTCCAGTAAGGACTCCGTCTCCTCCCAGTCTTCCGTCACAGCATTCAAACTGGCAAGTTGCATCGCCAGGTAACCCATTTCTTTGAGTACCGCACTGCTGCCGCGCTCGCTGATTTCGTGGTAGTAATGCGAAGCGGTCGTTTGCCGACACCGAGCATCGCCGCCTTCACAAATCGCATTCAGGCAGCGACTGAATTCCGCTGCGTCTTCCGCGTGTTCTAGTTTGCGTAGCGCATACGCGAGCGTCCCGATGCGCGCTTCTTCGTCCGGTTGACTGAGGGGAACGGCATCGGCCTCGACAGCATAAATGATTTCTCCAGCGACGGAGCAACGCTCGAAGTCGAGTCGCGCGAGGCTTCCCAAACGGCTGATATGTTGCATCACTCCATCGCGGGGTGAGCCGGTATCGAAGGGAAGAAAAATACTGTGATTGGTACGGGTGTTGGTAGCGACCATATTCTGTCTCGCCTTTTGGTTGGTAAATTGAATTTGAATGCAGGCCAAGCGTCGGTTTGGCACCGGATTCACGTTCATACGCACAGCCAAAATCTTTGCGCGATGGGATTTTCACTCGGAAGCTGGGCGAATCGTGGTAGCAAGGAAAAGGCTAGCTAAGATAGCCACGACAATAGTGCTTATGCGGTCTTGGGCTTGGCCGTCTCTTTGCTTGGGCAAACTAGGATATGTGCCGAGAACACGCCTGAGCGATGATCATCATTATCATTTTTATCTTGTGCCTGCTGGCAATTCACTCAATTCAATATGAGAATCGGGCACGTAGGAAAGATGTGAAGATATGAGCAGTCGCTTATAACTTGGTTTGTCTGCAAGACAATGCAACCAAATACGTTATTTGTACAGATGAATTATGGCCAATCTTGATCAGATAATTGCACAGGTTAGATTTCATCTTGACCAGTTGAGTCCTAAAAATCAGCATCACGACTTTGAGCATCTATGCCGCCATCTGGCAAGGGCTAGAATTTGCAGTAATATCCTTCCAGCTACGGGGCCAGTTTCGGCGGGCGGAGATCAGGGACGTGATTTTGAAACCTTCAGAACTTATCTAAACTCATCATCTATCGCTAATTCATCCTTCGTTGGCCTAGCCTCACAACGACCCGTAGCTTTCGCCTGCTCTTTGGAAAAGAAAGAAAAGATCGGCACAAAAATCAAAACTGATGTGAAAACAATAATGGCATCAGGCACTGTGATTGAAGCTGTACATTACTTTTGCTCGGCGGATGTTGAGATGGTCACGGTTTGACGGACACAGAATTCTCTTAAACAATCGTCAAACCGACTATGAGCAAGACCACTCAACCTATCGCTACCACCAGCAAAAAGCGCCGCAAGTATGACGACGCCTACAAACAACAAGCGTTGCAGATGCTGCGTCTCGGGCAAAGTGTGCCGACCGTGGCGCAAGTACTCGGCATTAGTCAAAGCCTGCTTTACAAATGGCAAGGTGCGTTACAACCGGCAGCGCACGAACAGGAACTGGAACAATTGCGCCAACGGCTCAAACAAGTCGAGACTGAGCGCGACATCTTAAAAAAAGCCTTGAGTATTTTCTGCCGTCCGACGTGACACCGGTCTATGCCGTCATCGCACAGCAAAGCGCGCACTATGCGGTGCAAGTTCTTTGTCAAACCTTAGGCGTCAGTCGGAGCGGCTTTTATGCCTGGCAGCAACGCCCGACGCCCAGCGATGCGTTGACGCCGCAAGTCGTCGCGACCTTCTGGCGGCACGCGCGGCGCTATGGTTCGCGGCGGCTCACGGCGGAATTGCAAGCAGCAGAAGTCGCCATCGGGCGACGACGCGTGCGGCGCATTATGCGTGCCGAGCAATTGCAGGCGATTCAGCCGAAAAGCTTTGTGCCACGCACGACGAATTCCCGGCACGGTCAGCGGATGAGTCCGAACCTGCTCGCGGACTACAGCGTGACACGCCCGCATGAAGTTTATGTGAGCGACATCACGTACCTGCCGCTCGTGGGGGGCGGTTGGGCCTACCTGGCCACGTGGCTCGACTTGTACACACGCCGCAGTGTCGGCTCCCGCGGTGGCAGACAAGATGGAAGCCGATTTGGTGATCCGGGCCTTGCGTCAGGCGCTGCACCGAGGACAAGCGCCACGCGGGCTGATTGTCCATAGTGATCGCGGCGGGCAGTACGTGGACACGGAGTTTCGCCAATTGCTCACCGCTTTTGGCTGTCGGCAAAGTATGAGCCGGGCAGGCGAGACCTACGACAACGCCTTTGCCGAGAGCTTGTTCTCGCGTTACAAAGCCGAGTTGCTCGAAGGTGGGGCCTTCCGCGATGTCGCGGAAGCCGAGTTGGAGACCTGCGAATACATTGAGCACTATTACAACCCGGTGCGCCGTCATTCGGCCCTGGGTTATGTCAGTCCGCTGGAATATGAGCGGGCCTCTTATCAAAGAGCGGCAACGGAGACGTTGCACAACCAATCCGAGAGGAGTATGAGTTAAGAGAATTCACTGTCCACCAAAACGTGACCACCTCAGTAATTCTTTTCAGCAAGGATTGCGACAGGCCTTCTACGGTCAAGGCTCCCGTTTTAGGATCAATGATCCAGGTTGTTTCCGGCATATTTTCATTCCTTCCTCACACGGTGACTCAAGGGTATAATGAAATGGCCTTCGCTCATGGGCGCAGGTAGAAAGAGGAACACACCATGTCACAAAGCACGGCGGATATTCTTTTCAATCAGATTACGGCCTTACCCTTGCCTGAGCAGTTCAGGTTGCGAGCGCGACTCAATGCCCGCTTGCAGGCAAAAGCAAAACCGAAAGCGAAATTCGTGGAGCCGATTCCTGCACCTGATCCGCTGCCGAGCCAGCGTTGGCTGAAGGAACACGCCCACGAATACGCCGGACAATGGGTCGCGCTGGACGGAGAGCGTTTGATCGCGCACGGAGCGGATGCGACCAATGTGTTCGCGGTGGCAGATGCTGATGGCGCTTATCTGCCGCTCCTCACCTTTATTGAACCGGTGGACGCCCCGCCCTTTGCCGGAGTGTGATGACGATGAGTATTGACCTCAGCTTTGCCGTAACCTACCAATATCCAGATCGCCCTGATGGCATCACGATTCCACTCTTGCTGCGTGCAGGCGGAACGGTGATCCAGGCTTCCGCCAAAGTGGATACGGGATCGGAATGCTGTATTTTCAGCCAGGAACTCGGCGTCAAACTAGGACTGGAGATTGAGCGTGGCTTGTACAAACCTATGGGATCATTGACCTGAACGCTGGAAACCTACGGCCATGAAGTCGTCCTGCAAACCTTTGGGATCGCGATAGAAAGCGTCGTGTACTTTGCCAAATATCCGGGGCTGCGACGCAATCTGTTGGGCCGGGAGGGTTGGCTGCGACATCTCCAACTGGCCATCATTGATTACGAGAATACACTACATCTTTCACAGTACAGCTAACGTTACCGCTTCTTTTGTGGCTGAATTTGTGGCCTGACGTTCGAGCGCGCATAGAAATCGCGGGTGTTTTCTTCGCGCGATGGTTGGCCCAGCAATTCTTTGACGAGCTTGGCGACATTCGCACACGATGTGCCCTGCACACCTTCGATCTGCATGTCCATCTCGCCTGTTTGTTCGTTAATGGTGAAGTTGACTTCTGGCATCACGACCTCCTTCAGTAGCGCACGCGCAGTTTGATAACACCGCCCTCGACGACTCGTTGGACAGTGCCGCGTAAACGACTCGCTACCTGCTGCGCGACCCGTTCGTGATAGTCCGCGCGCAGTTTCGGAATGAATTCCCCGTTTAGCACACGGTTGCGATCCAAATCGTCAATGATCGGCCTGAGGGTTTGATCCGCTTGACGTTGAAACCCGATGTCGCCGTAGACATTGCCGAAGGTTTGGCGCGGAAGGATGATGTCGGCACGCTGCGGCGCTTGCTCGTGGTAATACCGCCCCATTTCAAGGTCTACGCCATGACGAACGATAGGACAGCCAATGTCGGTCAGCGCGATGACTAAAACCTCTTGATCCTTGAAGGCGATTTCCGTGAAGGTCAGATATTTGCTCATAAAAACTCCTCTCGCGTCACTGTTGCCCGCCTACATTTCTAATCGCGCACGGTGATGGCTTGTTGATGCGCTGCCACACGTTCATCAGCTTCGCGCACGCGCACGGGCAGCGCTTCGGCTTCCCATCTCAAATGATGACGACTCTTGCGCCAGACGCTGTAGAGGCGCGATAAGCGAGCGAGTTCGACTTCAATGGCAACGCGCTCCAGAATGCGTGGATTGCCGCTCGCAATCGCTTTGACCTGCGCGGCAGTCATTACCAGCTCGTCCACATCTTCTGCCGTGCGAGCGGTGACTTCGCCGGTCATAATCTGGGCGATGAAGCGCTGCCTTGTTTTCCAACGTCTGCCACATATAGCCATCGAACGAATTCTCGGTGACGTAGTTGAAAATGCGGACTTCGCCGTAGCGATTGCCCTGCCGCAGAATACGACCTTCCCGCTGCTCGACATCCGCCGGACGCCACGGTGCATCCAGATGATGCAAGGCATAGAGCCGCTCCTGCATATTCACACCTGTCCTGGCTTTTTCGGTGCTGGCGAGCAGGATGCGAATGCGCCCGGCATTCGCATCGGCAAAGGCTTTGGACTTTTGCGCAGGCGTCTCGAAGTCGCGAATAAACGCAATCTCGCCTGCCGGAATGCCGCGCTTAACGAGTTCGCGTTTGATTTCGCCATAGACCCCGAGGCGATCCAATCGTTCGGATGCGGTTTCCGCACAGGGCAAGGCAACGCTGGCAACGATTTCTTCTGTTGGCATGATGATCACCTCAATAGGTACAACTCGTGCGATGCAGCCCCAGTGCGGCTGCCCGCATATAAATTTCCTCCAGATCAACCTCCATCATTTCTCCTGCCGCATTCACCGCCTGCGCCACGCCAATCAGATAGCGCAGCTTCTCATAGCCCACTTCCATGACGATGGCGACATGTCCGTCCAGCAGGTGCGTGGCCAGTTCGTTCATAAAATCTACCTCTTCCCAATCGTCTATGACATCGTTGTAGCGCGTTGCCGGAAGGCCGCTTTCGTTTCCTCCATTGAGAAAGCCATAGAGCGTTTGGTTGTTTTCTAGGCCCGTAATCATCTCCAATTGAAAGGCCGTGCAGAAGGCTTGAAACTGCGCGACATTTTTGACGGCAAAGTAATTGGAGCGGAAATTTGCGGTGTAATTCGCCATAGTGATGGTGTGCGTAAGTAACGAGTTGTGTAAGGGATTGATGCGCAATTAAGGCCGAAATGCTTCTTTCGCGCATTCCCTGAAAATCATTTCGTAGCCTTGGTTGGAAAGCCCTGTATCAGGGCCGAACTTTTTAGCCAGAACAGCTTCAGACTCTTTGACCGCATACGCACTAAGGATGATGAAGCGAGTGACCTTTTTGATTTGTTCATCGGCCATCTCAGGAAACTGGCGTTTCATCTCACGGGCCGTTTCCAGCCCTTGGGCATTCATCTCAATGATGTCCATTGCATTTTCTCCATTGGAGTCAGTTCTTGAGTAGTTGTTACCAGAAGTATCGTTGGGCCGTCTGTCATCCAATGCTTCAGATTTCAGTCATGTCCTCTTTCCAGTTGATCGTTGCGTCCTTTGGGCGTAGAGATGTCCAAGAACACCAGTTGTACGCCGCGTGTTTCTTTGGTGTCGTGATAAAGTCGTTCGATCTGCTCCACGAGTGCCATCACTTTGGATTGTGACGGACGCGAGGCGGAAGCCTTTACCAAGCGACTATCCAGCGCGGCTTTGCGCCCGTCGCTCGTGACTTTCAGCATATTGTCTACGTGTGGTGCGACGCGGCGGCTTTTGATGGCTTCCACACGACGAGCTAAATCGTGGACATACGCTTTCAAATCTTCACTGGCTGGCACGCTAATGATTTCGGGCTTGCCGTTGTGTAATTTCGGACGTGGCAGGCTTAATTCCGCCGCCGATTTCACTTCGAGGACTTGTTGCCAGAGAGCAGACAGTTCCGGGATGTTCGTGAATTTATTGAAACGCGTATTCATCCGAAAGCCTGCACCATCGTGCGTCATTTCGAGCGACTGGGTGGTTTCCGCAAACTGCTGTACCCACGCATCAAAATGATCCAGCCCCAGTTCCTGCAAGGTTTCAAGCTGAAGATATTTCGACAGGTATACACTTCGGCAATCGTGTTGCTAATGGGTGTGGCTGTCGCGCAGACCACGCGCCCACCATTTCCAACACCGCACGCACTTTCATAAAACAATCAAAGGCACGTTGCGAATCCGTGGTCGCTAGCCCTGCGACCCGCGCCATCTTGGTCGGGCAATAGAGATTTTTGTAGTGATGAAACTCATCCAGAAAGAGCGCATCAATGCCGAGTTCTTCCCACGTGATGGTATCGCGGTCAAGCCGACGAATCTGCTGTTCGGTGGCATCCAGACGCGCTTGCAATTTCTTGAGCGCACGCTGAATTTCTTTGCTGCTCCGGTTGTTTTGTCGGCTCGTAGACTCGAATTCTTCCAGATAGCCGTTGAGTGTTTCCATCTCACGCTGGATGTAGCCACGCACCGTGCTTGGCGCAAGCGGCAACATTTTGAAGGCAGTTTGTGGAATGATAATAATGTCGTAATTCGAGGTGGCAATATGACTGAGCAATTCGCCGTGTTGTGACGAGGTGAGATGTTCCTTGCCGGGCGCGAGCAAGCGAATGTTTGGGTATAAGCGCAAGGCTTCTGCCGCCCATTGTGTCGGCAAATGATTCGGCACGACGATCAACGCTTTGTGACAGAGGCCGAGTCGTTTCAGTTCCATCGCGGCTGCAATCATCACAAAGGTTTTGCCTGCGCCGACACAATGTGCCAGCAAGGTCGCCTTGGATTGGAGAATACGCCAGATAGAATTTTTCTGATGGGCGTAGAGTTCAATCGCTGTAGACATTCCCGGCAGGCTGAGATGGCTGCCATCGTACTCTCGTTTACGAAAGACATTGAAGCGTTCGTTGTAGATTTGGATGAGTGTGTCAGTGCGCTCCTCATCCTGCCAAAGCCACTCCGCGAATTTCTGTTTGATCTCCAAATGTTTGGCTTGCGCAGCAATGGTCTCGTTGTCATTGACGACGCAGCGTGGGCTGCCATCCGGGCCAACACTTTCATCGGTGATCGTCGTCGTACGCAGGTTGAGAATGTCCTCAATTAACGCAAAGGCATTCGCGCGTGACGTGCCCCAAGTTTGATTCGCTTCCAGCGAACTGCGCGCCCACGCGCTCGCGTTCTCGACTTTCCACGTTGCCAGTGTTGGCAGGTAGCGCACCGTACCATCAAACGAAGGCACGAGAAACGTGACGAAATCATTCACGATTTTCTCTGGCACCCAACTCGCACCGAGACGCACGCTGATTTCGTCTTTGCCTAAGTTTGCGGGTTGGACGGCTTGCAGCGCGGCGACGTTTTTAGCAAAAGCGGGATTGCACGCAGCGGCGCGTTCCGCTTCACGCAATTTCTGTCGCACATCGCCGGACAAATATTCTTCCGCCGTCTCGTAACCACCTGCCGGAGTTTCATAGATCAATCCTTCCAGTGCCATGACAACTTCTGCCTGCGAGACCTGACACTGACGTGCGATGAAGGGCAAATCCACGCGCCCCAGTTCATTCAGACAAAATAAGGAGCGCTTCTTTCGGCGTGCATTGGGCCTGGGATTGTCGCGCCGGGCGGATTGTGCGCTGGTAAAAAAGCGGCGCACGGTTGAAGAGATTCCTTCCCACGGGAATCTCCAACGCTTTGAGAAAGGGAATGGCAGGGCTGTGTGGGTTTAGATGTTTGAGGTTTTTATGCAAAGAGCCAAACTGCGCTTTGAAGCGGGTATCGCTGGTCTCCATCCAATACTCATTGCCGACGCGGCAAGGTTGTCGGCGCTTTTGCAAAATCAACACATCGGTGATGACTTCGGTGCCGGCATTCGCACGAAAGGCATCGCGCGGCAAGCGTGCAGCAGCAAGTAGTTTCGCGTGCGTGGCCAGATACTGCCGGACTTTCGGGGATTGTTTGTCGAGCGTGTATCTGGACGTGATGAATGCAATGACTCCCCCGGGCCGCAGTAATCGCAGTGATTTGACGAAGAAATAATCGTGAATCGCGGCTTTCAACCAACTCTCACGCACGCTGGCATCAGCAACCGCGTAATTGCCGAACGGCACATTCGAGAGAATCAGGTCGAAGTAGTTTTCCGGCAGCGGCGCAGCTTCAAAGGGTTGACTGTTGAATAGGGGTTACTTTTTTCAAGTGGGTTCCAAAGAACCGAAACGCCCTGTAAACATTGGTGGTAAGAAGCCGTAATTGCGGCGTTCCTGTAACCAGCGCAAGCCAATTTGACAGAGACTTACGCTGCGTTGCGCACCGCGATTATCCACTTGCCGCCACTGATTACGGCGCACGACAAGTGCGCCGACTTCCATCATCCAGAGGTACGCTAACGTCACCGCTACCAACAAGCGTTCCAACCGATCTGGGGCGGTCAAGCGGGTTGCTTCTAAATTGAGTCCGCGACTTTTCTCATCCGAAAACATTTCTTCGATCCAGAAACGTCGTGCATAAATCCGGCGCACCTGCACAGCATCGGTCAAATTGGTGATTAACAACCACGGTTCGTCTGCCGCGTGATCCCAGACGGTGACCAAGTTGACGCGCTGCGAAGCCTGCTGCGCCATCGTGACTTTGACGCTGCGCCACAAGCGCACGCGGCCACGCTGGGACAATGCGCCGACCTGATACCACTGACCACGATACTCAACTTTAGTACCGGCTTTGATGCGCAGCACAAAGTTCAGACCGAGTTCTTCTTCAATCCAGGTCGCCAGCCAGATGGAATGAAATTCCCGGTCGGCAATGATGGTGGCCGTCGCGCCTGCGGGCAGACACGCTTTGAACCAGGTGAGCAGTTGCTGTTGCAACGCCAAATCTGAATTGCCGTCGTGCGCCACGCGCACCCAACCCAGTGGTAACGCGCGACCGCCAAAACACACCGTCAGGTGCAACAGATTGAGCGTGTCATTGATCATCGAACGATCCATCGCCACTTCAATCGTACCTTTCCCCTGGCGGTAAAAGTCTTGCAGGATTTTGCGCGCCACCGGTTTGAGCGCAACGAGCGGCACGAACTTTTCGCATTGCAGCAGTCGCTCAAATCTTTGGACGCGCGACTCGACCTGAATCCTTTTGTACGGCACAGCGGTCGCCGCTTTCGGCAAATTGACGCTGCGGCTGTAGGCAATGCCAATCACCAGCAGCACTAAATTATCCAAGTGCGATTTGTGAAAACACGGCACCAGACTTTTCAGGCGCACGCCAAGTTGATAAGTTACTTTACGCAGATACATTTTGACCTTCCTTACTCTTTTTGGATCAGAGATTTAAGGAAAGTTTGATGTAAGTAGGTCGGCAAAAAGAATTTGGTAGAATCATGGAGCTATGAAAACTCCGACCAAATATGTGGCATCGTTAACTGTAGAACAACAAGCCGAGTTGCAAGCGCTGATGAAAAACAGTCCGGAACATATTCGCTGTCGTGCGCAGGCGATCCTGCTTAGCGCCCGGCGCTACAGCATTGATCAGATCGCCCACATCTATGAAGTAGATCGCGATACGGTTTCGCTGTGGCTGCGTGCGTGGGAACAGGATGGCGGCGCGG
>JAXLQQ010000086.1:0-23178 GCA_046331525.1 Blastocatellia bacterium | reverse complement strand
AATATTTCGCTACCCTGGACACACCCATCAGCGTGGGCATCATCTTCGATGCCTCGGCCAGCATGGAAACCAAGTTGGACAAGGCACAGGAAGCCCTCAAAGCCTTTGTCCAAACCAGCCACCCGCAGGACGACTACTTCCTCGTCGCCTTCAACCGCGAAGCACGCCTGATCGCAGATTTTGCCGATGGGGATGAGGTCGTGCGCAAAGTTTCCGGCCTCAAAGCGGACGGCGACACCGCGTTGTATGATGCGGTGTTCTTGGGATTGGAAAAGCTCAAGCAAGCGCGCCATCAACGCCGTGCCTTGCTTGTAATTACCGATGGACAGGACAACTGTTCGCGCTACAACCTGCACGAACTCAGCCGGAATATCAAAGAAAACGATGCGGTGATTTACTGCTTCAGCATCGCCGAAGTGCAGGGCGGCAATTGCGGGCAACTCTGTCAGATGTATTCGCGCCGCGCGCTTGAAGGCTTGGCGGACATCACTGGCGGCAGAGCGTTCTTCCCCAGTAGCCTCGCCGATTTGGAAAATGCGACGACGCTGATTGCGCTGGAACTACGGCAGCAATACAGCATCGGCTACGTGCCGACGCGCACGGATCACGACGGCAAATGGCGCAAGATTTCGTTGCAGGTCACGCCGAACGAAGAACTCCGCGTCACGCGACGAAAGGTCATCGTGCGCGCCAAAGAAGGGTATTACGCCATTCCCTAAACAACGACGAACCGCTGGGCGCGGGGTCAGTACGCGCCCTTCCTTCCCCCTCGCGCACAGCCGTGCTACTATCCCGCATTACTTATCAACTCACTGTGACAACTAGCAATTGATGCAAACGCGAGCCACGCGAGAAAACTCATTTCCACGAAATGCCCAATGACCTCGGAGGATTGTTTTTTTCTGCGGTGGCGTGTTCTCTCTACACGAAGATGCCCAAGCGAACTGATATTCACAAAATTCTGATCATCGGCTCCGGCCCCATCGTCATCGGCCAAGCCTGCGAATTCGATTACTCCGGCACGCAAGCCTGCAAGGCGCTCAAGCAGGAAGGCTTTGAGGTCGTGCTGGTCAACTCCAATCCGGCGACGATTATGACCGACCCGGAATTGGCGGATAAAACCTACGTCGAACCGCTGACGGTGGATGCGGTGTCGGCCATTATCGAACGCGAACGACCCGATGCGTTGTTGCCGACCGTCGGCGGACAGACGGCGCTGAATCTGACAGTAAAATTGGCCGAGGCCGGCGTGCTGGAAAAATACGGCGTCGAATTGATTGGTGCAAAACTGAACGCGATTCACGTCGCGGAAAACCGGCAACTCTTCAAACAGGCGATGGACGAAATCGGCTTGCTGATGCCGAAGGCGCGTTTCTGCCACACGATGCAGGAAGCGATTGCCGCAGCCGAGGAAATTGATTTTCCGATCATCATTCGCCCCGCCTTCACACTCGGCGGCACGGGCGGTGGCATCGCGTACAACATGGAAGAGTTCGAGGAAATTGCCGAACGCGGCTTGACGGCTTCGCCCATTAGCGAAATTCAGGTCGAAGAATCCATCATGGGTTGGAAGGAATACGAGTTGGAGGTGATGCGCGATCTGGCGGACAACGTCGTCATCATTTGTTCGATTGAAAACTTCGATCCGGATGGGCGTGCATACCGGCGCACGATCACGGTGGCTCCGGCGCAAACCTTGACCGACCGCGAATATCAGATGATGCGCGATGCGGCGCTCAAGATCATTCGCAAAAATCGGCGTCGAAACGGGTGGTTCCAACATTCAATTCGCGCTGTGATCCGTACAACAGAAGCAAGGCAACTGCGTATCATCGAAATGAATCCGCGCGTGTCGCGTTCGTCGGCGCTCGCGTCCAAAGGCAACCGGCTTTCCGATTGCCAAGATTGCAGCTGCTGGCGCTCGGCTACACGCTCGATGAAATCCCGAATGACATCACGCAGAAAACGCCTGCCTCGTTTGAGCCGACGATTGATTATGTCGTCGTCAAGATTCCGGAAATGGGCGTTTGAGAAATTCCCCGGTGCCGATGCGACGCTGGGTACGCAGATGAAGTCAGTCGGCGAAGCGATGGCGATTGGTCGCACATTCAAGGGCGAAGCCTTTCTGGAAAGAGCATGCGCTCGCTCGAAAGTACGCAAAAGCGCCGAACGTGCGCGGCGTGGATGATGAAACGTTGCGCCGCAAATTGATTATCCCGAACGCCGAGCGCATCTTATTACCTGCACGCCGCGCTCGAACGTGATGGATGTCGAAGACCTCTTTGACCTCACGAAAAATTGATCCGTGGTTTTTGACGCAGTTTGCAGCAAATTGTCGAAATGCAGCGCGAGATTGCGCAGGAAGATTTGCCTTCTCGATCTCGACCGAGTTACATTGCGCCAAGCTAAACGCACCGGCTTCTCTGACCAACGCATCGCCGAACTGCTCGGCAGCACCGAAAACGAGCGCAGTCCGCGCCAAACGCAAAGCCGATGGCATCATCCCAAACCTACAAGCGCGTAGACAGCCTGCGGCGCAGAGTTTGAATCGTACACGCCATATCTCTATTCGACCTACGAACAGGAATGCGAAGCCGAGCCGACCGACAAGCAGAAAATAATCATTCTCGGCTCCGGCCCGAACCGCATTGGGCAAGGCATTGAGTTCGATTACTGTTGCTGCCACGCATCATTCGCGCTGAAGGAAGACGGTTACGAAACGATCATGGTGAATTGCAACCCGGAAACCGTTTCGACCGATTACGACACAAGTGATCGTTTGTACTTCGAGCCGCTGACGTTCGAGGATGTCATGAACATCGTCGAACTCGAAAAACCCGTCGGCGTCATCGTGCAATTCGGCGGGCAAACGCCGCTGAATCTGGCGATGCGCTTGCACGAAGCGGGCGTGCCCGTCATCGGCACTTCGCCCGAATCCATTGACCTCGCCGAAGACCGCAAACGCTTTGGCAAACTGATTGCCGATTTGCACATTCCGCAACCGGATCGGCAACTGCCCAGCAGTCGACCGTAGACGAAGCCAAGCGCGTTGCGGCTTCGATTGGCTATCCTGTTTTGGTGCGACCAAGCTACGTGCTCGGCGGGCGTGCGATGATGATCGTGTACGACGAGGCAAGCCTCGATCAGTACATGAAAACCGCCGTAGACGCTTCGCCCGAAAAGCCCATCCTGATTGATCGCTTCCTCGAAGATGCTTTTGAGGTTGACGTAGAACGCGCTGGTCCGACGGCGAGCAATGCGCGTCATTGCTGGCAGCATTCAGGAACACATCGAAGAGTACATTCACTCCGGCGATTCGTCCTGTGTGCTGCCGCCGTATATGGTCAAGCCGGAACACCTGGACACAATGCGCAAATACACGCGCATTCTGGCGAAAGCTTTGAGCGTTCACGGCCTGATGAATATTCAATTCGCCATCAAAGACGACATCGTATATGTGCTGGAAGTGAATCCGCGCGCCTCACGCACCGTTCCGTTTGTCTCAAAAGCCACCGGCATTCCCTGCGCCAAGATCGCCTCGCGCGTGATGACCGGGCGCAAGCTCGCCGAATTCAACCTGCCCGAAGAACTCGAAGTCGTGAACTTCTTCATCAAAGAACCCGTCTTCCCCTTCGTCAAATTCCCCGGCGTAGACCCCGTGCTTGGCCCCGAAATGCGTTCGACCGGCGAAGTGATGGGAATGGGCGAAAGCTTCGGCGAAGCCTTTGCCAAAGCCTGTATGGGCGCGGGCGCGATGCTGCCGCTCGAAGGCACCGCCTTCGTCAGCGTCAACGACAGCGACAAGAAAAATGCCGTGCGTGTTGCGCGCAGACTCAGCGATTTAGGCTTCCGCATCATCGCCACACGCGGCACCGCTGCGGTATTGGAAGATGCTGGCGTCGAAGTGACGCGCGTCTACAAAGTCAACGAAGGCCGCCCGAACATCGTAGACTTCATCAAGAGTGATGAGATTGATTTGATCGTGAACACACCGCTCGGCAAATCTTCGTTCTACGACGAACGCGCGATTCGCCGGGCGGCGATGCAATACAGCGTCGTGACATTTACGACGTTAACTGGTGCGAATGCGGCGGCGAGTGCGATTGAAGCGTTACAGGAACAGGAAAAGCTGAGTGTCATAAGTTTGCAGGAACATCACGCCTAAAACGATGAGGTCGGGTGTGCCAAAAGCGTCCATCTGGCACAACATTCCCGCTATATAAGGCATTACGACGATTTCTTGCTGATAACAAATCGTGGAGTCAGTTTTGCTTTCATCAATTTATAGACATCATGTGTCTCCAGAATTGTATGCTTATAAATAAAAATCAGAATCATATTCGGCAGAGAATTGGTTTGCTCCCACTTGGCAATCGCTTCTAGAATCCCCTCCAAAGATTCCTTGGCAGGCAGCCCCGCGACGCCTGTTCCCATTAAAGGCACCCAGAGGGCGCCGACCTCCAAAGCGGAGGCTTTGTGCAGGGCGGCCAGCGTGGCAGTGTAAACAGATTGCCTGGAAACAGTATATGAGGCATTTCTTTCCACCTGAATGGCGGCGGCATGAAAAATATACTGTACGGGCAAGTTTCCCGCAGAAGTCACGGCCACAGCCCCCAACGGGATGGGGGAAAATTTTGCCACCTCATTTAGAATGAAACGCTGCCCGGCCTTTTCCAAAAAACTTTCGGCAACGCCCCCGCCAGCCGTAATAAAAATATCATCCGGGCTAATGACGGCCCGCCGGAAAGCCTCGAATTCGTCCTTCCCCATAAACGTTCGGCTCGTAATATCGCCGTAAAAAATGCGTAGTGTGACCTGCGAACTTTGGCTGGTGGCTTGAAACACCTCCACCGGGGAAGAACCTCTAGCCTCTCCATCAACGGGGCGGGTGCGCTTCTGTTCCAGCTGTGTGAGGTGAGCGTTGATGGCGTCTTTAGGCAGCCCCGCCTTATCAAAAACATGCCGCAACCGCATTTCCCGATCCAGATACAACGATACCGCGCCTTTTATCTCTTTATTCTGGGTGCTCTTGATAAGTTTGTAGAAGAAATTTCCGGTTCCCCACACAGGGAAAAAGCGGAACAGTCGCCCCGCACTGTTCCGCTCAATCATGCTGCAAATATCCTGGCTGACAATACCTTGAGCAAGCTTTTCTTTGACCAAGGTTCGGATTTCCTCATCGGTGATGCCATCCGGCTTAGCCGTTCCCACATAAACGCCCCAGAGCAGACCACGGCTCAGAATCCGTCCCCCTTTCCTGCTTAAATAATTGAACAGCGTGAAGACGCTTGTTTCATATCCAGCCGTGCCAATCACAACCAGACCAGCAGAATCTAGCAGCCGACAGGTATCGTCAAGCAGTTGTTCGCTAATCAGTACCGTCTCATCGCTCGTATTTAATACATTGTGAGTATCGTAATCGCCATGCAGCTTAATCACGTAATACCGATCTTCTTCACTGGACCAAAATCGTCTCTCTTCATCATTCCTGATCGGTTGGCACTCGGAGTGTCCTTGTTGGATGAAGGCGCTCTCTAGCAGTTTATCGAAATTCGTCGTTAGGCAAGTGTTCTTGAAGTAACGCTTATGGATAAGCAGCGCAAGGGCGTGATGAGAGAAGGAAGGGGCAACCCCCTTAAGCATCTTGCGGAAATAGGCTACCCGTAAGGCGCGGTCAGGATAGCATTCCTCAATACAAGTCGCATAGCGTGAGCGCAGGTCATCCCACTTAAGCTTTTTTTTCAACTCCCGTTCGTGATCTGCATCCTGCGCGGCCAAGCGGCGCAGTTGGCGCAGTTCCTCATAAATTTCATTGCAAATTTGCGCGGCCATCTTTACCCCAGCCTCCGCCGAGGCACCAGCGCCCAAATAACAGGCAAAGTGCGGATTAGGCGTCTGCTCATTCAGACCGCTCAGGATATAGCGGATGGCTTCGACATCAGAAATGATTGACATGCGCGTTCCTCGTTATTTAGGTGATGTAATCGCACGGTGCGATGCGCCCAGGCGGGAAACCGCCTGGGCGGCAGCGATTCTCAAGTGGTAGCGATGGCGGCAAGTAAAGCATGGGCAATCTCCCCCTTCGCTACATCCGAATGTCCCGTAATAATGGCATCGGCATTGAGGTTATACAGCGTTCCCGCGCTGAAAGAATAGACTGCTGTTGTCGCACCCAGCGGCGTCGAATTATCCGCCTCCGGCGTGAATTGCGCGCCGTTGCGTCCGATGCCTCCGAAGCGATTCTCGGAGTCACCAAATGCCGCTGCGTCGTCGCCGGAGAGCATTGCGGCAATCGGGTAAGCCCTCCCAACAGCCCTGTCGTTAATACTGTGTGTAATGAGGATCGGGCCAGCTACACGATGCGCGGCGACGACTTCGCGGAAAAACCCTTTCCGGTCACCATCGAAGTTCTCGGCAAAACCGTTCTGCGAAAAGGCGGCTTGCAACAAAGTTAGCGAACTCACCCCAACGGGCGGTTGGCCGGCAGGGCCTTTGGCCACCGAAGTGACCAGCCGCCCGCCAAAGCTATGGCCGATCAAGTGAATTTTGATGCCGGGGTGTTGCGCCCGAATTGTTTGCAAGACCTGATACACACCGCGCTGGCCAACAATGCCTGCGCGCTCTTTCATCTGGTAGTACGTCGTGTAATTCAGCACGTTGCGAATCGCCGCCGTAATCCCGCCAAACAAGTCGAAGTCCAATGCTCCACCGGTCCCGCCCAAGCCAATCGTGGGATCGAAAGAAGCGGCCCCGCCCGCTGTTGCCACGGCGGGAAGTGGAAGCCGGGGTCGCCCCAGTAAATCCAAGAGGGTAGTTGCCGACAGCGTAAAAAATAGATCGGCAGCATCCTCAGAGTGAAGCGCCTGCAAGTTGGGCAACGAACGAATCAGATCGGTAAAGGTGTGGGCGGCATTCAGGTCTGTTTCGAGCAGCGGCACGAGTGACCGGGCTTGTTCCAGCACCGTCTCGGCAGCGGGATCAGCAAAGACGGCTTTGAGAGCGTCAAGCTGTTGCCTGATTTCCGCGTCTTCGTCCGGTAGGTCGCCGAGGCTCGCCGCGCCGCTGGCAATCAAATCGTCATCCGCAAATTTTTTCGAGGGCCACAAAATGCCGCAGACGGCAAACGCGCGCGGCCCCAAATCAGGCGGACAGTTGTTCGTCAATTCAATGCGCAGGTGGGCGAAAAACTGACGGTAAAGGCGGCGCGCCTCGTCCATATCGTTATTCCAGCCGTGAGACATAACCAGCAGATCCGTCACCGTGCCTGCGGCAAGAAAATCCAGCAGTTCCTGCACCTGGGCATCGTTGTGCACAGCGCCTTGTTTATTAAACTCGACCTCAAAGTACGGAAAGTTAGAAATAGTCTCCATCAGTTCCTCCTCTTACACAGATTGAATGGCTCGCATCAGGTCAACCAGGCCGTGTCCCTGAAAGTAGCGTTCCCGTTTCAGGTCGGTGGCGGTGGACAGAAAAATTTCCTTGACGGTTTCCGGACGGCCAATGAATTCCCGCCGCACAGACAGAAAGGCGGCAATGACGCCTGACACGTGTGGCGCGGCCATACTGGTGCCACTTTCCTCGCGATAGTATCCCGGCGGTTTCGGCGGATTCTCCTGCTTTGCAGCCTCCGTGGTCGGTGGTGGTTCCGGGGGCGGCGCAAGGGCTGGTTTCAGTTGCGAGTCTGTCGCACGCCGCTGCGCGGAATCACAGGAAATAATTTTTTCGCCCGGCGCGACCAAATCGGGTTTCAGGCGTCCATCGCCGGTCGGCCCTTTCGACGAAAAATAGGAAACGCCGTAGACATGTGGCATTTCCCGGTGCGTGGCCCCGACAGTAATCGCTAAGTCTGCGTTGCCCGGATCGTTGATCGTCAAGCCCAAGCCGGCAGTAACGCCCTGGGGCTTGCCTTGTGCCAGCACAAAACCATAGCCGGTATTGCCCGCCGCCACGACCACGACCACGCCGGTCTTGACCAGACGATCTACTTCCACACACAGCGGGCTTTGGCCACAAGCAAACCATTGTGCCTTAAATTCGTAGCCGACACTCATATTCACCCCGTGAATCCGAATGCGACGACCATACCCATTAATCTCCTGAATCCATTGAATCGCAGCTATCAGATTACTTGTGTATCCCACACTCTCCCTATTCTTATATTTAGTCTCTTTATCAAAAACTTTGAGGCTCACCAGCTTGCAATTAGGTGCCATGCCTGAAATCCCAGGCTTGATTTTCACTTCTTTTGTCTTAACAACACCGCTCTCATCGCGGTACTCGGTAGTAGCGATGATGTCTTGAATTTTGGTGGCTTTTAGCTCGCCCGCGATAATTCCGGCAACATGCGTCCCATGACCGAGTTCATCAACCAAAGGTCTTTCTCTTGGGTCTATGGATAGATCAACGCTGGTCAGTATGTCTTCCTCCGTCGCAGTTAATTTCTGACTAAGGATAGTGAAGTCGCGGTGCTGAAGTGGATCAGGGGCATCGGGCATTTTAAGATTATTGCGGTCAGGGCCAATGAAGTGGGGATGCGTCCCATCTATCCCTGAATCTATCACAGCCCAATAAATTCCCTCGCCCAGCGCAGAAAACGCATTGCGGGCGGCATCGGCTTTGACCGTAACCACCGATTTCGTCGTCAAGGGATTGATCTCAAAATCGGGCCAAATGTGGTAAATGGCCAGCGATCCGGGCAGCGGCTCCTGCCCTTTATTAGCCCTTTCCAGATCGCGCTCTACCAGTTTTTTAATGATGTGTTCTTCCAACACAGCGAAAACATACTGCTGACTGTAGCTCGTTTTGACGGGATTGATGCCTTGAGCATCTTTCGGTGCCTTCTTGAGAATCCTTTCATCATTCAGAATGGACACAATCATTTTTTGCACTTCCTTCTTTGCCTCCACCCGACCGCCGTGATACATCAAGTGAATATCAATAATGATAGGATAAACAGGTTCTGAGCCTGTCTTATCTTTGCCTTTTGGTCCTTTCTTTTGCTTCTTAAATTCTTCAAATAGCGGCATTGCAATGACGGTTCTCTCTAACACCAGCGAGCTAGGGCGGTCGGTTTTTTTCGCAGGTTTACCGGATTGGGGAGCAGCGGAGGTTCGGGTTCGTTTTGCGGTTGGTTTGTCTTTGGCCATGGGGGACTCTTCGATCTCGCACTCGCTTAGCGATGGCGTGTATAGACTAACATCGCGCCGCATGCGACGACGCGTTGCTTCGTACTGCATTAACAAGGATGTCGAATGAGACGCCATCGCATCCCGTATGACTCTACCGCTGCTGACGATGAAGCGAATGGCTTTTCTGAGACGCGCGGCAGTGTAAAGCTGCCCCCAAACAAACGCAAGTCCGTCAGATCGGCAAGAGGTGCCGTGAGAGAAAAATCAGACGTGATTTATTTGCTGATTCAGGCTGGAAAAGGTTTTAGATCAGGGGTTAGGGATCAGGGGGCAGTCGTCAATCATTGGCAGGGCGGAACTCGCTCAATTGAACCGCGATCTTCAAGTAGACGCCGCTGCACGGATTTTGCAGCCGACCGGGATGGTTTCATCAGTTTTTTCTGAAGATCATTCCGGCGGCTGCACTGGTTTGCGGGGTGATTCTCTGCCGTCTTCACCAGTCTCGCTACTGCACGGTGACGGTGATTTTATGCGTCATGCCCTCACCAGCTAACGCCACATGCGCCCCGTCGGAGCCTTGTAAACAGAGGGTGTGGGTGCCGGGCGTCAACTTCAATTCCGCTTCCTTCTGTCCCTGCCCAAAGTGCAAATGGGTGTCGTCCTTCGGCACCACCTGTCCGACCGGAATGGCATCGGTGTCCACCATAATGTGGAGATGGCCTGCTCCCGGCCTTACTGTCCCCGCCGGTTCGATGATGAAGTTCTCCGCGCCCATTGTGACCTTCACCGGACTTGTGACAGCCGCGCCGTTACTCGGCGAGGTAAAGAACACACGGGGTTGCTGCGCGCCGGAGGAGCAGGCGGCGAGGCCAGCCCAGAGAAAAAGCAGTAGCCAAGCAAACTTGGCGCGGGAAAGGTGTGTCGGAAAGTGCATCTTGTGTCTCCTGGTTGAATGCCGGGGCCACGATTTGTGTTGGCCCGCGGGCGAATTGGGGTAGTACGACTATTGACTGCGACCACGTGTTTTGCCGTAGCGGTAGTACACAGATTAGCGTCGCTCCCTCTGACGAAAACCGCTGTTCACAATGAAGTCGAATGATGATGCGCGAAAACGAGCCGGAGTGTACCCTTGCAACACGACAAACACAAGCAGCGCACTCTCGAACAGCAAGCAGCAGGCGTCCTTACAACTCGCCTTTGCGCAATTGCTCGGCCAAGTACTCCGACGCCCGCATCGCCAGTGCCATAATCGTCAGCGTGGGGTTTTGTGCGCCACCTGAAACAAAGCTGCTGCCGTCCATCACAAACAGATTTTTCACATCGTGGCTTTGATTCCACTTATTCAGCACGCTGGTCTTGGGATTGTCGCCCATCCGGCAGGTGCCGAGTTCGTGCATGCTGCGGCCACAGCGATTCATTACCGGGTTTTGATGGAGGATTTCGCAGCCCGCGTCCACAAACAATTGACTGATTGTCGCCACCGCGTCTTTCGCCATGTTGTGTTCGTTGTCACCGTATTGGACGTGAAAGTTCACAACGGGAATGCCCCATTTGTCGGTGACTTTGGGATCAAGTTGGACGTGGTTTTCAAAGCGCGCGAGCGTTTCGCCCATCACAGTTGTGCCAATAGCGGCGCTGCGATGTTCGGCGATACGCTTTTCGAGTTCTGCGCCGTAAGTTGGGAAATATTTTGCATCCGGCGTCTGTCCCGGATTCACGTCGCAGGCATAGCCACGCAGGAAATTCTTCTCGCGCGTTTTGAGATTGCGAAAGCGCGGAATCACGCCGCCGCCGCCCACCAAGCCGCGCGGCGCTTTGCCGTTGCGGGCTTCGGGCATCACACCGACGATGCCATTCGGAATGTAAAACTGATCGTGCCAGTAATGCCCCAGCACGCCGCTGGAATTGGCGATCTGCGAATTCAGCAGGATGCGAGTGCTTTCCAAACACGACGCGCCGAGTACGACGACGCGCGCCTTCGCGTGCAGTTCGCGGCCTGACCGCCGATCAAAAAAACTCACGCCGTTCGCCTTGCCTGTTTTCTTGTCTACTGTCACAGCTCGCACCACCGCATTCGGCACAATCGTCAGCTTGCCGGTCGCATAAGCATCAGGCAGCAGCAAATTATGCGAACTGGCAAACTGCCCATCGCCAAGCGCGCGACGAATTTTCGTGACCGTCGTGCCGTGCTTCTGCGCCTGCGCGGCGATGCGTTGCAAGATTTGACCATCAGGCGCTTCGTCCGCGACATAGATGCCATCGGGCAACTGCGGCAAGCCTTCTTTGCGTCCGGCAACGCGCAGGATCGGTTCGACGCGATCATAGTACGGTGCGAGGTCGGCATAGCTAATCGGCCAGTTGTCGCCGAAGCCGTCGTGGTCTTTGCCCTTGAATTCGTAATCACTCAGCCGATATGACATCCGCCCCCAGAAGCGCGTCTTGCCGCCGATCATCCGAATGCGTCCCCAACTGTAGGGCTTGCCCGGCTCAAAGGTGTACGGGACTTCCTCATCTACCCAGTGATGCGCGTTGAATTCCGTGGCCTGATAAATCAGCGACAACTTGCCCGGTTTGCCGAGGCCGCGATAGGGTAATTCGTACACGGGCTTCATCGTGCGTTGCCGGTTGAAATCCACTTCCGGCCCGGCTTCGAGCACGAGGCATTTCACGCCTTTGCTAGTGAGGGTATAAGCTGCCGTGCCGCCGGAAGCGCCAGAGCCAACGATGAGAACGTCGTAGTCTTCTTTCATCATAATTTGTGGAGGATTTTTATCGCAAAGGTTCAAAGAGGAATGAATGAAAAGCCTTCTTTGAACCTTTGCGGTGAATGATTTCATTTTACCAAATATTCCAATACCTGCTTATCTTGCAATAAGCGTTCGCGCAGTTTGGTGTAGGGTACATCCTGCACGGCGATTTTGCTATCCATCGCGATCACTGCTGCCGTGGCTGCCGATTGTCCGAGGATCATAAACACCGGTTCCATCCGAATGCTGCCGTAGGCAATGTGCGAACTCGACATCGCAACTGGCACGAACAGATTATCCGCCTGCCCTTTTTTCGGCACGAGCGCGCCATACGCAATTTGATACGGCCCATTCGTAGACACGCCGATGTCGCCTTCGTTTTGCACGTAAGCATCTTTGCCCGAACCCCCTTCTGGAATGACGATGTAGCGTTGGATGTTGTGTGAATCAATGCCGTAAGAACCCATCCCAACAGAATCCGGCGTCGCGCGTTTTTTCAGCAATTCGTTTTCGGTCATCACATACGTGCCGATCATCCTCCGCGCTTCGCGCACGTAGATTTGATGCGGCCAGTTGCCGTTGTCTTTGAATTCGTCTTTCGCTAATCCCCATTTACGAAACTCGTCCTGCACGTCCTTCGGCACGCGCGGGTCGTTGGCGATGAAATAGAGCAAGCCTTTTTGATATTGCTCGTGCTCTTTGATAATCGCGCGCCGCCGCTCATAACTGGCATCGGGGTAATCGTAGTTGTAACCCATATTGTCCGTGCTGAACGGGCCGTGATTGTTCGTGTCAGTCTTGTGATTCGGGATGCGGTCGAATTTCTGAAACGTTTCGCGCCAACCAGCTTGAAAGACACGCAACAGCAATTCGTACTGCTTCGGATCGTAACCCGCAGGCTTCGCAAACGGCACACGATTGGCTTCGTCGTCGGTCAGGCACATGCGAAAGCAATACGCCTGCACTTTGTTGTCTGCCGCGCCGTATTCGCCGGGCGGTGCAGTGGAGATGCGCGGCAGCACGCCGCTTTTCGGATCGCCGGGAATCCAGTACGGGCTGATCTTTTCTTTGACCGCACCGAAGTGATGGCGATGATGGAGCACGCCCGTTTGCACGCCGTTCCACTGTTCGCCGTACTGGTCTTTCGATTCGCGCCCGACGTGATAATTCACGCCTGCCGCCGCCATCAAATCGCCTTCATACGTCGCGTCAATGAAGATTTTGCCCGTGAACGTTTTGCCGCTCAGCGTGCGGATGGAAACGATCTGAGCGCCTGCTTTCTTCACGCCCGTTTTGCGGTTGAGCCATTCGTTGCGCAGCACAGGAATCTGAAATTCACGGATGAAATCTTCAAAGACTTGTTCGGCCACGTGTGGCTCAAAAATCCACATCGTTCGATTCTCGCCGTCCAATGCGACGGTTCCCTGCCCTTTGTTGCCGAACTGTTCGCGCTTTTCCCATTGCCATGTTTCCGGCTTTTCGTAGTACTGAAAAACGCGATGATAAAACTCGCGCGCGAGGCCACCAATGACGGCTTTATTGCCGGTGTCGGTGAAGCCAAGTCCGCCGCTCGACAGTCCGCCGAGATGTTTGTCGGGCGAAACAATAATGACAGTTTTGCCCATTTGTTTGGCCTGCACTGCCGCCGTGACCGCCGCCGCTGTGCCGCCATAAATCACGAGATCGTATTGCTGGGCTTTGACGGTTACGAATGAAAGGGTGAGAAAAAATGTGAGTAAGATGCGCGGCATGATGTTCCTCATTTTACCTCCGGCTTTTTCCATTCAAACACTGCGCCGAGGCTTTTTAGTTTGTCGCTTAATTGTTTTGGGTTGATTTCCTGCACGGAGCTATTTTTTTCCAGCGCCATTTTCGCCGCGATGCCCGCCGCCTGACCGATCATCATATATTGCGGCTCCATGCGCAGCGTCGAATACGTCACGTGGCTGGCCGAAAAACAAACGGGCACGAGCAAATTGGTCGCCTGCGTTTTCTTCGGCAACAGCACGCGATATGGGATTTGGTAGGGCGTGACGGCGACTTCCATATTGCCTTCGTTTTGCGCGTTGCCTTCGGGCGTGACGTAGCGTTGCACGTTGTGCGAATCGCTGTTGTACGAACCCATTGCGATCACGTCGGGCTTGGTCAAATCGGTCTGGATGTCTTTTTGCGTGACAACGTAATCGCCCACCATTCGCCGCGCTTCGCGGATGTAGAGTTGATACGGCCAATATTCGTTGTCAGCGAATTCGTCTTTCGCCAAACCGAATGGCGCGACTTCCGCCTGTGTTTCTTTCGGCACGCGCGGATCGTTTTGCAGGAAGTAAAACAACTCCTGCGTGTAACGTTTGTGATCCGCCGCAATCGCAGCACGACGGGCATAACTCGCGTTCGGGTAGTCCCAGCTTTTGCCGATGTAATCGGTCGAGAACGCGCCGCGATTGTTGAAGTCCCATTTCTGCTTGCCCGCGACTTGTGCAGGCAACAGGATTTCGTTCATTCGAGGCGCGCGGCCTTTGTCTTTGACGAAGCCTTGCAACCAACGCGCGGCCAATTCAAACCGCTTGGGATCATAGCCCGGCGGTTTCGCAAACGCGATGCGATTCGCCGGATCGTCCGTCAAAATCATGCGGTAGTTATACGCCTGCACTTTACGGTCGCCCGCGCCAATTTCGCCGCGCGGTTCTTTTTGAATTTCGGGCAGCAGCCGTTTGTTTTCATCGTACGCCGACACCGCAAAATCGAATTGATGATTGCGGTCTTTCGAGCGCACGCCTGCGAGCGATTCGCCGTATTGCGCCGACGATTCGCGGCCCCACGTGAAATCTACTTTCGCCTGCGCGAGCAAATCGCCTTCGTAGCTCGCATCGGCGAAGATCGCGCCGGTAAAGCGCGCGCCGTTTTCCATCGTGATTTCCCTGATGCGCGTGCCTTGTTTTTTGACGCCGCCTTTTTCTTTCAGGCGATGATTCAGCAGCACGGTAACGGTCTTCGCTTCGGCAATCATTTCGTTCAGGATCGCTTCGGCGATGCGCGGTTCAGGCATCCATTCGATGTCGCGGCCATATTTCTTGCCCGCACGTTGATAGAATTCCAGCGCGATGCCGCCGATAACTTCTTTCTTGCCAAAGTCGGTGCGGCTGAGTCCGCCCGTGACCATTCCGCCGAGATGTTTGGTTGGTTCGAGTAAGGCGACCGATAAGCCTTCGCGTGCCGCAGCCACCGCTGTCATCACACCGCCAGCCGTGCCGCCGTACACGACGACATCAAATTTTTTGGGTTGCGCAGCAGGGATCAGTTGGAAAAAAAAGAGAAAGAGAATCAGGAGCAGGATTCGCATGGTAAGTCTCAAAGTTCAAACACAGATATTTCACCTGGGAGCACACGCGTCTCGCGTGCTAAGGCAGTAGGAGCGAATCCGCCTACGATGAAAGGGAAAACTCGTCAAGCGTTAGCACGCGAGCCGCGTGCGCTCCCAGGCTTAGGCCGTTCTTTCTTTAGAACGTCAACCGCAACCCAAACTGAATCCGTCGCGCCGGCAAAGAGCTGGTGATCTTGCCGAAATTCGGATTCGTGTTCGTGCCTGCGGTGTTTGGAGTGAAGCTCGTGTTCGGATCGTTGTAGATCACACGATTGAAGGCATTGAAGGCTTCGCCGCGAAATTCCAGATTCGTTTTCTCGGTAATTTTCAGATTGCGAAACACCGACAACGAAACGTCGTCATATCCCGGCCCGCGCGTTTTCGGCAACGTGCGCGGCACATTGCCAATCACGAAGTTCGCGGGATTGCGGAAGCATTCGGTCTTGAACCAGCGATCTGCCGTGCGCTCGCTCGCAGGCAACGTCGGATCACAAGTCATATCCGGCCAGTTGATACCTGTGAAGTTATTCGCGCCACGCACCACGAGCGGCGTGCCGGTTTGCCACGTCACAATCGTGTTCGCCTGCCAACCGCCGAGTACGTGATTGCCGAGACCGTGTTGCAGGAATTTCTTCCCTTTGCCAAACGGCAATTCGTACACGGCGCTGACAACCAAACGCTGTGACACATCGCTTTCGTCAATCGCGCGATCCTGCCGCCGATTCAGGCGTCCGATACGGAAATCCCCTGCGCCACCGCCGCCGCCCGCAATCGAGAACGAATCATCAATCAGCTTGGATTTGGTATAAGACACGAGCGTGCTCAAACCGTTCGAGAAACGCCGTTCGCCCGTCATCTGCAACGAATGATACGTGCTCGACGCGCCATGATTGGCGAGGATGCCGATGTTCAGATAATCGGGGAACGGACGCAACGATTGGGATCGCGAGATCGTCGCGCCCGACAGTGCGCCCGTCGCGATCTGGCCGCGATAAGGATTCGGCACTTGATCCTGCAAGGTCAAACCAAGCGAAAAGTATTTCGGATCGAGCTGATTTAAGTCGTAATTGCCACCGAACAAATGCACGCCGTGATTGCCCGCATACGTCGCTTGCACCGCGATCTTGCCGGGCAATTCGTGTTGCAGTGTCAGATTCCATTGCTGCACGTAAGGCGTTGGCGGTTCCAATTCCTGATAGCGCACGTTCTGCCCGCGAAACGCCGACGGGCCACCCGCCACACCAAGCGGTTTGAGCAATGAAGCGGGGCCGACCGAAAATTGAAAGGCCGGAACCGGCGCGCCGCCCGCTGCGACAAACGTATTGTCAATGCTGAATCCCAACGAATTCGACGTGTCGCCAGCGGTATCGCCGCTCTCAATCGCGCTGAAAATCAAGCCATAGCCTGCGCGCACCGCCGTCTTGCCATCGCCGCGCACATCCCACGCAAAACCGATGCGCGGGCCGAAATTCGCCTTGGGCGGAATCGTGAATTCGCGCGGTTTCGTCACCCCCGCATACAACAACGCGCCCGGCGTATTCGTTTGCGGATTCGTCACGAACGGATCAAAGTTGGAACTGCGATTCCATCGTTCGTAGGGGCCGGAAGCGAGATCATAACGCACGCCCAAATTCAGCGTGAAGCGGCGCGTCAATTTGAAATCATCCTGCACATAACTGCCGTTTGACCACGAATGGAACGAGAAGAACGGGCGCACGGATTGGCTGCCGCCTGACACCGCGCCGAGCAAATAGGTTGCCATACCGACGCCGGTTCCTGCGGGCGATTGCGGGTTATTGGTCAGGCTGGCGGCAAAGCTGAAGTTGCCCGATGGATTCAACCGATTGACGAAGTTCAATTGGTTCCAGCGTTGAGCGGTGCCGAATTTGATAACGTGGCGTCCTTTCGTCCACGTGATGCTGTCGGCGAATTGCACGCTGTGATGACGACGATGCCCGCCCGCAAAACCGCCGCGCCCGGAACCGAACGGCAGCACACCGTCAATGTTGATGGGCGGAAAGGCATCCTGCGGAAAGATCGCTGGGAAGCCGAGTTGTCCCGGCCAGTTCTGATCGAAGCTCGGATGCTGAAACACGAGATATTGCCGCGTGGCATTCGCGCGAATTTCATTGATAAGCGACGACGAGAAAACGTGCGTTTCGCTGACGATGATGTTGTGGTTGTTGCGTTGATCATCGCGCGCGTCGGTGTCGGCGATGCCATTGCCCCAGGCGCGATTCATGCGCGTGTTCTTCGTGCCGGTGTAGCGGCCAAAGAGCTTGTCTTTCGTGCTGAAGTTGTGATCTATGCGTAAGCTGAATTGCCCCTGATCAATCGGGAAACCGACGAGCGAGAGATAGTTGTTAGCGTTCGTGAAGGCATTATTCGGCGCGACGTTCGGCAGCGGCAGATATTGCAGCAAGCGCAAACTGAGCGCGTCCATCCGATTCTTGGGCACGATGTTTCCTGCGAACAGATCGCGCACAAAACCACTGCCTGCAGGATTCGCGCGCGTCGTCGCCGGGTCGTAAATGCGAATCAGATTGCCATTGCCATCGCGCGTGTTGGAAAAATTGCCATCGCGTTCGAGCGCCGTCGGCACCGTCGCGCGATTGATATTTGCCGTGCGGTAATTCCATCGTTCATAGCCAACAAAGAAAAACGTGCGGTCTTTGCCGCTCGTCACCGCCGGGCCGCCTTCGCCAAAACGCGGCGTGGGCAACGGGCCGCCGAACGTGCCGCCGTATTGGTTGTAGCGCAGGACGGGTTTGATGCGCCCTGTCACGGGATCGCGCGTCGTCAGAAACGCATTGCGCGCGTCAAGCGCATCGTTGCGAAAGAACTCATACAGCGAACCGTGATATTGATTGCCGCCGCTGCGCGTCACCACGCTAATCACGCCGCCGCTGGTTTGGCCGTATTCCGCGGCGAGCGAATTGGTTTGGACTTTGAACTCTTCGACGGTATCCACCATCGGCACGACGCTGATTTCGTTATGCACGGGTACAGTGTTCATACCGCCATCCAGAAACACCTGATTGCTGTAGACCGAACCGCCGTTGAAGCTGATTTGCGAAAAGGTTTGATTGTCCACTTCGGCAAAGCCGTCCGCACCTTTGCTGCGCGGTTGCACGCCGGGAATCAGCTTCACGAGATTGAACACGTGCCGACCGTTGAGCGGCAGGTTTTCGATGCGCTTGCGTTCGACGACGTGCCGAGGCTGGATGATTCGGTTTGCACACGAGAAATTTCCGACGTGACTTCGACCGTGTTCGTGACTTCGCCGACCTGCAACGTTGCATCGGCGCGCAACCGCTGCCCGACTTCGAGCGTGATGCCGGTTTGTTTTGTACGTCGCAAACCCCGTCGCCGTCACGGTCAATTCATAACCGCCAATCGGCAACAGGGAATCGCATAGAACACCATCGGAGGAACTGACGGCGGTGTATTTCTGGTTCGTTTTCAAGGCGCAAAACCGTCACCGTCGCATTGGTACACGCGCGCCCTGAGCATCGCTGACCGTGCCGGTGATGGTGCCTTGCGGCGATTGCGCTGACACGGGGCTGAGCAGTAATCCCAGCGCCAAGCACAGCAGAGAATTTGAGATACCGAGTGAACATGCCGTCCTCCACAGGAAAAAAGCCTGATTATCTTGGTGTCCAGCAATGTTTGTATCGTTGACCGTATAACGTGTGGCTTGTCTCGTGGCGGCAACTTCCCTGGCGGCAAACCTCGGTCAGACGTTCAAGTCAGGTGGTTGACGATACGCATGAAGCTGCGTCCGAATATACCTGCCAGCTACAGACGCGCGGGCGTGTTTACCGGTTGCGCAATTTATACCGGTTTCACCTCAGTGTATGGCGTACGTAGTACCGGCTTCAGCCGGAAGGAATGTCCCGCCCAGCTTCCGGCTGAAGCCGGTACTACACTACGTTCTACACTGAAGTGAAAACCCATCTAGGCGAGGAGAAACCGGCGTCATCTGGGACGAAACCACCGCCCTCCTCGAAAATTCGCGCTGTACGTTGGCGCGGTACACCAGAAACAAGTGCGGTCGCCGGGCCGCTGCCTCTTAGCCCGTTCCCTGCACCTGCCAATCCCGCCTGATTCAGAACGTGTAACGCAACACCGCTTGAATCAAGCGCGGCGTGTTGCCCTGCGTGGTGATCTTGCCGAAGTTGGCCGGATCACTGACATTCGATCCCGGTGTGCCGAAAACGACGAGGTTGAAGGCATTGATAAATTCACCACGCAACTGAATTTTCTGCCGCCCTTCGCGCAAAAAGAAGTTTTTCAGCAACGACAAATCCGCGTTGCGATAACCGTCGCGCCGCACGTCACTGAAATTGCGTGCGCCCGTGCCAAGCGTGAAATCAGCGGGCTGTGAAAACAGCGTCGTATTGAACCACGTCTGCTCCGCCCGCGCGCGCGAACGTGCATCGTCAAAGCTCGCATCGCCCGGCGCTTTGTCCGTGCGGCGTGTGGCGTAGCTCAGTCCGATGCCCGTTGCCGTCAACGAAACCGGTGTGCCGGATTGCCGCGTGACGGTGCCGCTCAGTTGCCAGCCGCCGAGCAAGGCATTTGTAAAACTGTTCCAATCGTGGCCGAATTTGCGGCGACGCCCAAACGGCAATTCGTAACTGAAGCTCGCCACGAAACGATGCGGCACATCGAAGTTCGACACGGCGTATTCGCCCTGTAAATCGTAGATGTCTTCAATGCTCGTCGCTGCGCCGCTGTTGTTGTTGCCGTTGCGTCCGATGTCAATCAGCTTGCCCCAGACGTAACTGGCCGAACCAATCAGACCGCCGCTGAAACGTTTGTTCACGCTTATCTGCAACGAATTGTATTTGCTCGCGCCGATGTGCGGGTTGAAGAGTTGCGGGCTGTCGTATTGCGGAAACGGTTTGAGCAATTGCGAACGCGCGACCGTCGCCGTGCGCAGCGTTGAGTTGGGATTTGTAATCAAGCCGAAGAACGGATTGGCGACGCTTTGATTGAAGAACTGGGAAACGTTCGTCGCGGCCACGCCATTCACGTCTTTGGCCTGCGCGTAATTCACCTTTGCCCATTCAATGATTTCTTTCGGCACTTGATTGAGGTTGACCGTGCGATACGGCAGGCGTAGTCCGTGCGCGCCAGCGTAGGCCACGTTCAGCACGGTGTTTTTCGTCAGTTCACGCGAAACGATAGCGTTCCATTGTTGGATGTAAGCGTTCTTCCGAAACGGTTCCATCAGCAACGGGCTTTGTCCAATCAGCGTGTCAGCGCCAAGCGAGCTGCCGGGCGGCGCGGTGATGCCGTTCGGAAAGGGGTTGCTCAAAAAGACGGTCGGCGAAACCGTTGCACTGCCCTGCCGCACTTGCCCGTTGGCGTCAAATGCCTGCGGGGCGTTGATGCTGAAGACATTGCCGATGGCCGTGTTTTGCTCCACTGAATACGGCACGAAATAGATGCCGTAGCCGCCGCGCAACACTGTGCGCTCGCCCAAGCGTTGCGCCAAACCAAAGCGCGGCGCGAACCGTTTTTTCGGATAGCTCGTCGCCGGGCCATCTTGCGGAAACGCCACGATGCCTTTCAGGTCGGTGAAGGCTGGGCGCAGTTGTCGCACGATGGCGTCCGCCGGAGCAGTGATTTTACTCTTCAAATGCGAGGCAGCATTCGGATCAAAATTCGCCATCAGGCCGTGCGTTTCGCCCGTACCGGTTTCGTAATCCCAGCGCAAGCCGACGTTCAGCGTCAGCGAACGGTTCACCTTCCAATCGTCCTGCACGAACCCTGCGTAGTAGTGATGGTACGCGGTGATCGGCGTGAGTTGTTCTTTCGAGCCGCTGGACGGAATGCCAAGCAAAAACGACGCGAAGCCGGAGCCGGTGTCATTCACATTCGTCGGCGTGTTCGTCGGCACCGGGCCGCGCGTTTGCGTGCGGCTGAAGGTATAGGTGCCAGCCGGGTTATTGAATTGAAACGCGAAGAAGCGAATCAACCGATACTCGCCGCCGAATTTCACGTTATGTCCGCCGCGCAACCACGTCAGTGCTTCGGCTACGGTTTGCGTGTCGCGCGGTTGATTGTTGCCGCTGCCGCCGATTTGCCCGCCCGTGATTTCGCTCGCACGACCTGCGCCCTGTCCGCCCGCGTCGGCAAAGCTCAGAATCGGGAACGCGCCAATCGGAGCCGTGTCGAGAATGTACGCCGGCAAGCCCAACTGACCGGGATCATAGCCTTCGCTGATCGGCGTCTGATGCGCGCGGGCGCGTGTGTAGCCGTAGCGGACGTTATTGATGAGGCTCGGCGTGAGAGAGTACACGTCGTTGAAGGTAAAGTTGTGGAATGTGTCTACGATGACACGCGAATTGGTGGCGACGGAGCCGAGAAAATTTGGTTCGCCCTGAAAGCGATGTTCTTTGCTGTAGCGCCCAAAAAAGTTGTGCTTGTCCGACACCGTCTGGTCAATGCGAATCGCCATCAAATCACGCTCAAACAACGCGACATCCGAAACGACATAGTTGTTGACGAGTCCCGCCTGATTTGGCAGCGGCAGCAGTTTCAGAATGTTCTGCGCAACCGGATCAAGGCATAACGTTGTCCGCGCGCCCGACGGACAGACGGGCAAGCCGACGAGCGAGTTGTTCTGAATGCGTTGCCGCTTGCCATTCACGAGCGGCGCATACGGATTGTAAATTTGCCCGACGAGCGACGCCGCGTTGTCCGAATCCGTTAGCCCCGCGCGCGTTGTGCCCGTCAATAACTCTGACAAATCACCATTGCGCATCTTGGCCGTCGGCAGCGTCAGTTCGCGCGAGAACGGATTGCGTTCGCGGCGGCCTTCGTAATTGAAAAAGAAAAACGTCTTGTTCGGATTTTCGTAGCCGACCGGGCCAAAGAATTTTTTCGGCAACCAGACAGGGCCACTGAGCGTGCCGCCGAATTGATTGCGCTTGATTGGAATGCGCGGCAGCACATCATTACCGTTCGCCAGCTTGCCGCGCCGGTTGCGTTGCCAGCCGTTCGCATTCAATCCGCCGTTTTGGAAGTATTCATAAAGCGCGCCGTGCAAATCCTTCGCGCCCGCGCGCGTGACCATATTCACCACGCCTCCCCCAGAGCGGCCAAATTCTGCCGAGAACACGCCCGCCATCACTTTGAATTCCCGAATGGAATCTGGCGGCGGATTGACCGCGACGCCGTTGAAATCGCCAACCGTGTTCGAGACACCATCCAGCAACACATCGTTCGTCGAGTTTTGTCCGCCGCCAACGGTGAAGCTGGAATCGAAGAAGTTGCGATTGCCCGGTGAACCAATCGGCCCCTGTGCGTTGCCGTTGGTGTTGAGGTTTTCGCCCTGTGCCAGCGCAAAGCCTGCATCAATCACACCCGGCGTTTGGTTGATGAACGCGAGCGTGGAGCGTTGCGCAGAAGGCAGGTCTTCGATCAGCTTGTTATCAATCGTTGTTTCGAGCGCCGAAGATTCCGTCGTCAGTAGCGGTGCATCGCTCGTGACCTCAATGGTTTCCGTCGCACTGCCCACCTTCAGGCTGAAATCAAGTGTGGCCGTCTGCGCGACCTCCAGATTAACGCCCGAACGAGTGATTTTAGCAAAACCAGCGGCTTCGATCAGAACGCGGTATTGGCCGGGCGGTAAAAACGGAATCGTGTAGCGGCCTTCGTTGTCCGACGTGACGACTTTGTTTTGCCCGGTGCTGGCAGCGGTAACGGTAACCTTCGCATTCGGGATTACGGCCTTTGCCTCATCGGTGATCGTGCCGGTGATCGTAGCCGTAATGGTTTGCGCAAATGCCGGAGCAGCAACCCAGCAAAACAGCAGGGCAATGAATAAACGAACAGCGCGAGGCTTCATAGGTGGAGCTTCCTTCCTGATACCAATTCGTGATGTATGACGTTGATGACAACGGATGAGCGCGCCTTCTTGCGGGCACGA
>JAXLQQ010000085.1:0-23206 GCA_046331525.1 Blastocatellia bacterium | reverse complement strand
CTATCTTTGAGAATGGCGTTTGGGCTGAGCGAAGTGATCGTTGGCACTGGATATTGAATCGCCAACGGCAGCGCCGCAGTCGCCCCGCCGCCGGGCGTGGGCGTAAAGACGGTCAGCAAACCTGTTCCCACATTCGCAATATCTGCCGCTGTAATCGTCGCCTTCAATTCCGTCGAAGAAACAAAGGTTGTTGCGCGATCACTACCATTGAAACGGACAACCGACGTGCCGACGAAATTCGTGCCCAGCAGCGACAACGTGAATTGTCCGCCGCCGCTCACCACAGTCGCAGGATTAATGCTTGTGAGCGTCGGGACAGGATTCGATTGCAGAATCGTGAAATCCGCTTCGCCCGACAGTCCGCCCACGGGCGCAGGATTGAAAACGCGCACCTTCGCTGTGCCTGCATTCGCCACGTCTGCCGCCGGAATTTGTGCGCTGAGTTGTGTCGCGGAAACAAATGTTGTGGCGCGATCGCTGCCATTCCACCGCACCACCGATCCCGGCGTAAACCCGGTGCCGTTGACCGTCAGCGCGAAAGCACTGCTGCCCGATCCCTGCGCATTGGGTGCGAGGCTGGTGATCGTCGGCACCGGATTGTTTATCGTAAACGTGATGGCATTGGTCGTGCCGCCGCCCGGTGTCGGATTGAAAACCGTCACGCTGGCAGTGCCGCCATTGGCCAAATCAGAGGCCAGAATAACGGCGCTGAGGTCGCTTCCTCCGATGTACGTTGTCGCTCGATCCTGGCCATTCCACCGCACTTTGGAGGTCTTCACGAATTTCGATCCTGTCAGCGTCAAGGTGAACCCCGCGCTGCCAGCAGTCGCAGAGGTTTGGCTGAGACTGGTAAGCGTTGGCACCGGATTCGTAATCGTCAGTGTTTTCGTTTCTGACGTGCCACCGCCGGGCGTTGGGTTCATCACGACAAAATTAAAAACGCCCGCTTCGGCAAACTCGCCGGGAGAGAGGAAAAGTTCCATCAACGTTCTGGCGGTATAGAACCCTCGCTGCACGCCATTCACCAGCAGTTTTGAACCAGGTACAAAGCCTGTCCCATTGATTAGCACCCGCAACAGACTACTGCGACTGCCCGCCTCCAGTGTGGATGGGTCAACGCTCGTAATCACGGGGGCCGGATTGTTGAGTTGAATAGGGATTGGCGGTGTCGTACCGCCGCCGGGCGCGGGATTGGTTACGGTCACGTTGGCCGCCCCTGCGGAAATGAGGTCAGCATCCGAGATAAAGGCTGAAAGTTGGGTGGAACTGATGAATGTTGTCGTGCGCGCTACTCCGTTCCAGTTAATCACCGAAGTCTCATTGAAGTTCGTGCCCGTGACTTTCACCACAATCGGTCCCGTGTTCACCAGGGCAATTCCTGGCTCAACGGTGGTTAGCGTCGGCACCGGATTATTAATCGCCACGCCGAGCGGCGTCGAAGTATCCGGCGCGGGCAATATGCTTGTGTCGGCACCGACGATTTCAATACCGACGGGTTGATTGCCATAACTGAGTTGCGTGTTTACGCCGACTTTCAGAATCGTAAAACTCAGCGTTGCCAGTTGTCGCACGCCTGCCGCGACGGTGTTCGGACTCGCAAGCGCAATCGCAAAACCTAATTTGCCCTGTGCCGCTTGCAGGCTATTGAAAAGTAACGTGCCACCGCTCATCCCGGAACCGATGGCGGCAGCCGGGCTGCCCAGGACTGCCGGATCAAAATTGACGCTGAAGCCGAAGGCGTTTTCATTGCCGACGGCTTCGTATTCGAGCGAGAGGTTTAGCGTATTGCCGACGATGCTGGATTGCACGATGCGCAAATCGCGTGCGGTTTCGGGCGCGGCGGACGCCCCCAACTGCGGCGCAGTCGGCCCGCCCGCCGCTTCCCACGCTTCCAGTCCCGTGGCATAGCGCCCGGCCTGCACCCAATCGGCAATGGTGATTCTGCCGTCGCCTTTGGATTCTTTCGGGGCGACATCTGCGCGCTGAAATTCCGCGCCGACTTTGGGCGTTTCCGCGCCGGAAACAAATCGTCCGATCAAAACCCAATCGGCAATGCCGACCGAACCTTTGCCCGCGACGGTGCGCGTCGAGACATCGCCTTCGTATCCGCCCGCAGGCACTTCGGTCATCGCGCCGCGCGCCGAAAGTAACAGGGCAGTGCCGAGCGCGCCGCAGAGCAACAAAACACGTTAACCGGTTAGCCAGAGGAAAGAGCGTTTTACACGCAAGTGAGGCATAGTACTTCTCCGATGGAATACTGACACGCGCTCAACCACGGGCCTCCGCGCGCGGGGTGGGTCGCCACGCGGCGGGCGCAGGCGCGTGTCGGCTACGTTCCCAGCGGAATTATTGCAGCGAAATGCGGACGGGATTCGTTCGTTGCCCGTCCATTTCGATTTCAACTAAAACATCTCCACGCCCGGCCAGACCGAGCGGAAGGCGGATATTCATTTGATCCAAACCTACGTAGTACCCTTGCGTACCGGCAAACGTGACTTCAGCGGGCAGTCCGCCAATTTTCGCTCGCACGGTTGGTTAACGCGCTGCGCTGTCGCCAGCCGGTGCCGTACAACAGCAGAAACCCTGTTCTTCTGACGGCAGCGCAATCGGATTGGCGAGGAAAACGATTCGTCGCCGGATCGAAGCGGGTGACCCGTTCCGGCGGACGGTGCCATTGCTTTGCACTCGCTGCACGTTCGCCGCCGCATAACCGCTGCCGTTGCCGTCGGCGGCAAACAGGCCGGGCGCGACTCGTGCGATGGTCAATAGCCTGCGCGACACCTCGCCCCGCGCATTGGTGATCGTCACCGTCGCCAGCCCGTCGGCCAGCCCCACAGGCACCAGGTAATTCACCTGATTGGGCGACACGAAAACAGTGGCGCCTTTTCCACGCCCAATGCATCGCGCAGCCGCACCGACGTTCCGCCTAAGGTTAATGGGAGCGGCAACGTTGATGCTGTCGGTGTGTTGCCAACGAGGTGCCAAAGGCAGAACATATCTGCAGGCAGCGGCTGTGGTGGAAAAACTGGCAGCGGAAACCCAGGCCGCCGCGCGGCCTTGACCGGGATTTCTGCACCGCCGGAACGGGCGCGGCAAGCGCCTCAGCATTCGCATCTGCTGTACGCGGACGATACTGCTGAAATGGATGCGCGTGGTAACATCGTTGGTGCCGCCCGTTGAACTGGCTCCAGCGTAAGCAGGGAAATTTCTTCGCCCGCTGCAAACGTTTGCCCCGGAGGCAGCGCGAGCAGGACGCCGAGTATCTCCTGCGCGCCCTGCGACGTGTTGAGCGTGAGCGTAACGTATGGCGGTGCTGTGACGCGCTGTAACGTGAGCAAGCTGGGATCAAAATTTACGGTAAAGCCCAGCGCGTTTTCGTTGCCTGTTGTTGTAATGCGGAGCGGCAGGGAATTGACCTGTCCGCGCAGCAGCGTGCTAAAGGTTGATTTGCACGCTGCTGGCGCTTTCGATTTGTGCGCGCGCTGTTGTGGCGGCGTTGATTGGATTGCTCGGCCCGGCGGCTGCGGTCGGCGCATCCAATCCTGCAGCATAACGCCCGGCCTGCACCCAATCGCCAATCGTAATCTTGCCGTCGCCTGCGATTGCACGCGGCGCACAATCGGCGCGCTGAAATTCGCTGCCGACAGATACTGTGTCGAGTCCTGCAACGAAGCGTCCAAGCTGAGTCCAATCTGCAATCGAAACCGCTCCGTTGCCATTCGGACGTGGCGAAACATCAGCCTCCAACGCCGCCACACTGCCCGGCAGTACGGTGAAATTCGCATCGGAGACGTCGAAGAAAATATTCCCGACGGCTTCGACCTTGACGCGCGCCTGCGTCGAATTCAGACCAGCGGGCACACTGACCGTCGCACTGCCTGTATTCGGCGCAGCGGCGGCCAGCACATACGGAAACGAATTGCCGCCATCGGTCGAAAGCGAGATTTTGACGTTCTGACAATTGATCGGTGCCAGATTGGTTTGATTGACGCTCCACGAAACGGTTTGCCCTGTACCACCGCTCCACGTCGTAGCCGTGTTCGGCGTTGTTACTAGAAACGGCCCTGCACTCGCCACCGTTAACAGTGTCGCAGCCTGATTCACGCCGCCGCGCCCATCGCGCACAACGCAACGGAAATTTAAATCGCGCGTCACCTGCGGCAACGTCTCAGCCGTTTTTAAGCCTGCGATGTCGGAAGGCGGAACATTTGCATTGTTGAGAATGTAGCTCAGGCTCGGAAATGTCCGTGCGGGATTCGACGCAGGCACAAACGGGCGAAAGAGCGGCCCCGTCGAACCATCCACTGCCGCCGGTTTCGTGCCCGAATCAAATTGCTCCCAACTGTACGTCAGACTTGCCTGATCTATCGCATCGTCAGTTGCTGTCGCCGTCAACGTAAATGGTGTGCCGCGCGGGATCGTGTAATTCGTTCCTGAATTTACCGTGGGTGCGCTGTTGCCGGTGGCGTTTGTCGCGGCGCAATTATTCAGGCTCAGAAACGCGGCGATCTGCGCCAGATTGCTGCTATGAAAATGCGGTGCTGCTGCATTCACAATCCGCGTACAGGCTTCGGCATACGACATTATTGTCAGCCCGCCGTACGATCTGTACGCCATTGACTTCGGGAATTGCGTGCTGTTAGTAATTCGGGCTGAGCGTGTCGTTGAAGGTGTGCCGCGCATTAAACTGATGCCCAATTTCATGCGCCAACAAAATCAAACTGGAACCTGTGCCGACAGGTTGCGTTGTGCTCACTAACGAAACGCCGCCGCCTTTGTAATTGTTGTTCGCGCACACTTCGTTCAGATACGTCAGCCCTGCGTTGCCGACGCCTAACAACTGCCCCAGATCATAGCGAGCCAGGCCCAGTTTGCTTTCCATCAGCGGGCGGATTTCGTCTACCATTTTGAGAAGGTCGGTTTCCGTTAATCCATCTGGCTCAGAGGTGAAAATCAACTGGTCGTTGTTTTCGGCAAGGATGAAGCGAATGGACAGATCCTTTTCATAAATCACATTCAGCGCGTTGACCCAGGTGTTGAGCGTTGCCATTGTTGTGGCAACCGAACCGCCGCCCAGCGCCGCATGATTGGTGTATTGCACGGTCGTGGCGAGGGCGAGGCGAAAAGTGCGACGAATGGGGCCGAAGGCTACGCCATCAACCGCTGCCTCACTCGTTGCGCGCGGATAGTTGCTTTCTTCGACAAGGCAGCGCAGGTTGCTGGCCTCTCCCATAACCTCGTTGCCGTAATCGCTCACATAAAAATCCGGATGGTCATAGCTGACCGGGTGCAGGCTGATCCATTGTCCCTGCCAAAGAATTGTTGCGTGCAATCCGCGCGGCGACCAATCGCAACGCATCAACGCGCCCGGCAACTCGTTGCTTGTCCCGCGATAGCTTTTTAGGAGCGGATATTTTGCGGCGAGCGAGGCGGGCAGTACTGACGATTCAGCCAGCTGAAAATTAACGAAACGGCCATCCGGCAACGGCACCGGCAAAACCACTTCGCCTGCACTCGCGGCACCTTCCAACGGCACTTGGGCCAGTCGTTCCAGCAATGCTGCCCGATCCAGTTGCAAGGCACGCGCGCTCTGCGCCAAAGGCGGATTGCCCGGCAACGCTTCTGGCTGCATGACTCGCCAAAACCGTTGCGCTTCTGCCTGCTGCGCCAACCCTACTGGCGCAGGTGCTGTCACCACCACCGCCAAGAGCAAGGCGAACCCAAGAAAAAATACGATGTGCGTGTTGTAAATGAACAAGCGGGATTTCCCCTAATGGTGGTCAGTGGCTGGTGGTCGGTGGCCAGTCGTTGCAGATTAAAAACAGGCCGCAAGAAAAAACCGACCACCGATCACTGGCTACTGAATCTGTATCTTGACCGAATTTGAAATTTGTCCGTCCACGATCATTTCTACGGCGACTGCGCCGCGTCCGATCAGGTTCCGCGGCAGCCGGACGTTGATTTGATCGAGCCCGGCGAATTCGCCTTGCGCCCCAGCGTATTCGACGGGCAGGAACAAGTCGCCGACTTTGACTTTGACCTGACTGATGGCGGCACGTTGGCGAATGCCCGTGGCATAAAGAACCAAAAAGAGTTTGTCTACATCCGCGCCGCGTTCCGGCCCGAAATCAATCGGCACGCCGACAAACTGATTGGCATTGGCGTCGTAGCGTGCCACCCGTTCGCCGCTTTGTTGGCCATTGCTTTGCACGCGTACGATTTCTGCCGCCGCCCAACCTTTGCCCGAAGCATCCGCCGCAAAGATGCTCGGCGCAATTGGATTGAGGCGCAACGAACCGCGCGACACGACGCCTGCACCACTGGTTACGGTTACGCTGGCAATTCCTTCCGCCAAGCCTGCCGGAATCAAATAATTGATTTGCGAAGGTGAAACGAAGAACAACGGCGCGGCTTTCGTCACGCCGTCCCTATCTGTGATTTGTACGCTCGTGCCGCCGAGCGTCGTGGGCAGGGGCAACGTATTGGCGCTGGCGACTGCGCTGGCCAGGTCTGAACCAAACGCCGAAGCGATAGAATCGCTCGCTAATTCTGTTGCCGCATAACTTGCCGCGCGGACGTTGACGATGCCGCGTCCGCTAATCGTGACTTGAGCACTTTCGTAGGTTGCACGCGGCAGCGCATTGGCAAACCCATCCGCAATGTCGCGCGCGAAAACCTGATCGTCAAACCCGATTTCCGTCGTGACCGCCTCGCTGCCGCCGAGCGCAGCAAAATAGGCCGTGACGACCGGCTGCGGGCCGAGTTGTGCGACCTGCCCGGCAGAGAGCGCCAACATCAGACCAATGCGGCCTTGCGCGGATTGTGACGAATTGACGTTGACTGTCCAGCCCGACTGCGCAACGACGTGTGAGAACAACATCTGCCGCGCGTCAAACCGCAAGGTGAACGACAAGCCGTTTTCGTTGCCTTGTCCTTCCAGTTCAATGGGCAAGGCGTTGAGATTGCCGCGTGTGAAATTCGCCGCCCGTGCGCGCACGATACGTGTTGCTTCGGGTTGTGCAGCGGCGATGGCTTCAGGATTGTTTGCTGGTTTTGCAGTCGCCGGTTGACTTGGCCCGGCAGCCGGTGTGATGGGATCAAGGCCAACAGCGAAACGCCCGGCCTGTACCCAATCCGTAATCGAAATTTTGCCGTCGCCGTGCGTCGCAATCGGGGCGCAATCGGCGCGCTGAAATTCACTGCTGTTCGTCGGCGCATCCAATCCCGTAGCAAAACGCCCAATCAACACCCAATCAGCAATGGACACGCGATTGTCACCCGCCGGACGTGGCGTTACATCCGCTTCGTAGCCGGTCAGTGCATTGATCTTAAAGGCCAGCGCATTCGAAGTACCGCCGCCCGGCGTCGGATTACCAATCGTCACGTTTGCCGTGCCCTCCGACAACAGATCGGTCTGCGGAATCGCCGCCGTCAATTGCGTGGCCGAAACAAACGTCGTTGGGCGATCTCCGCCGTTCCAGTACACAACCGAAGTCGGAACAAAGTTCGTGCCCGTAATGGTCAACGTGAACCCCGGATCGCCTTTGAAAGCCGCATTCGGCCCCAGTGAGGCAATTGTTGGGGCGGGGTTCGTAATGGTCAGCGTAGTTTCCGGCGAAGTCCCGCCGCCGGGTTCCGGCGTGAACACGGTGATTTTCAGCGTTTTGCCAAACACCGTATCCGAGGCCAATAAATTCATTTTCAATTCCGTCGCCGAAACAAACGTCGTCGGGCGATTTTCCGCCATTCCGCGCGCACCTTGGAATCGGGGCGATAGCCGCTGCCGGCATCGCGCGACAACATCGCCGCGCCCGCACCCGCATTGAGCGTAGTTTGACTGAGCGTCAGCACCTGGCGCAGGATTGTTGATCGCCAGTTGATGGACAGCCCCCCTGCGGCGCGGGATTGAAGACCGTAAGTTTCGCCGTCCCCGGATTCACGCGATTTCCGCCGCCGTGATCTGAACCGTTGCCTGCGTACCCATTCACCACCGTTGTCGCCCGATCTGCGCCGGGTGAAGCGAACCACCGACATTCACCAAACCCGTTCATTCAGCGTCAACGTGAAAGCCGCGCCGCCTGCAGCACGCGTTCGCAGCAGCACCAGTCAGCGTCGGCGCGAGTTATTCACCGCGAATTCGATCGGCAGACGTACCACCACCGGGCTGCGGCGGATATGACAGAAATTTCGCGTACCTGCTTTCGCGAGATCATCAGTCGTGAGAGCCGCGCCAGTTGCGTTTGGAAAGAAAAAGGCCGTCGCGCGATTTCCGCCATTGACGCGCATTGGGTCCAGGCGGAAACCGCTGCCGTTAAATCAATAGTGAGGGAGCTGCCCGCAACGGCAGACGTTTATCCAGCGCAGTCAGAATAGGGCGAGAACTTATTGACTAGCAAAAGCAATTCATTGGAAGTGCTGCCGCCTGGGTTGACGACTTTGAGTTTGATACTTCCTGCCGTAGCGATTTCAGCGGCAGTGACCATCAATAAGCAATTGCGACATCCAGGCTCGGTGGTGCCGCCTGGAACATTATTCACGATCACCGTAGATACTGTGACTGGTAGCTGACGGCTTCTTCCGTCAGCGTTAACGTAAACGCATCATCGCCGGATTCTGCGCCGCCGGGCGTGAGGCTGGTCAATGCCAGCGTCAGAATGATGATGTCAAACGTTGCGCTGGCGGATTGTCCGCCGCCCGGTGCTGGCGTCACGACGGTGACATTCAGAAGCCCCGGTAGGGGCAAGCTCTCCTGCGCCAGCACCGTAGTTAATTGTCGCCGAAACTTGTCTTTCGTGATGCGCGTGGGTATTGATCGTAATCATCGAATCGGGCCGAAACCCTGTACCTTACCGTCAAGGTCGGCGGAGTTGTTCCCAATAACGCGGAGGACTGGCTCCGGCGTGGCTCGGGCGCGGGATTGTTGATCAGGAGATTCGCCATCCCGACGTGCCACCGCCGGGGGCAGGATTGAATATTGTGATGGCTGCAGGCCAGGTTGCGATGTCGGCGGCGGTGATGTTGATGGTCAACTGCGTTGCCGAAACAAACGTCGTCGCGCGATCTGCACCGTTGTATTTCACCACTGAACTGTTCAGAAAATTGCTGCCATTGATTGTCAGCGTAAAGCCCGCGTTCCCTGCAATGGCGGATGAAGGTGTGAAGCTGGCAATGGCGGGAAGCGGATTCGGCGCGGTGATTGTAAACGGAGAGGCGTTCGACGTAATGCCTCCAGCAGCAGGATCAAAGACCGTGATGCTTGCAGCTCCGGCGGCATTCAGGTTGAGGTCTGCTGCCGGAATCGCGGCGGTCAGTTTGGTGGCGGAAACGAACGATGTCGTGCGGTCGCTGCTGTTCCAACGCACTTTGGAATTCCCGGTGAATCCGCTGCCATTCACAGTCAAGGTGAAATCGCCGCTCTGCGCTTGTTTGGTGTTGGGCTCAAGAGAAGAGATCACAACCGGCGCGACGACTTTGAGCTGTGCATTCTTGACGGTCTGTAGGCCGCAATTGTCCGTCGCCGTGATCGTCAGATCGAACGTGCCGGACGGCGCTGCGTTGCTGATCGCCAGCACGCCGGTTGTTGTGTTGATGCTGGCTGTGCCGGTAAAGCCGGGCGAGGTTACGGCGATGGTATTCACCGTACCGTTATCGGTGGGCGTGGCGCTGGGCGTGAAATTGCGTGCGGTGCCGAGCGCGATTTCGAGATTGCTGTAATCGCCGAGCGTAGGTGCGATATTGCTGGTGACTGTCACGGTAATCGTGCTGGTCGTTGACAGTCCCATTGCGTCTACGACTTTCAGCGTCACGGTTTTGTCGCCTATTGGCGTACCGCAATCGGCAGAAACGTTCGCCGTGATTGTGCCGTTTGTGTTCGTCAGGTTGGAGATGTTAACGCCGGAAGGCGGCAGCGCCGAGAAGCTCAGATTGCCCGCAACAGTTTCCACATCGCTGATGGTTGCGAGCGTCGCAACGGCTGCCGTCGCGCCCTGACTGCGCGTGACGGTTACCGCTGGCGTTAGTGTTGGCGGCGTGTTGGCACAGTTGTTGAGTAGGAGCGTCAAACTGTTGGAGGCGGAATTGACGACGGCAATATCCAATCGCTTGTCATTATTCAAATCGCCCGCGTCCAACGCGATTGGCCCTGCACCGGTATTGAATGTTTTCGCCGTCAGGAATGTGCCATCGCCTTTGCCCGGAAAGATGGTCAGAAAGTCGTTGGAACTATTCGTCGCTACGACATCGGCTTTGGTGTCGCCATCGAAATCACCGACGAGAATATCGGTCGGATTGGTGCCCGGCGTCGTGATCGTTGCCGGCGTGCCGAACGTGCCATCGCCATTGCCAAGTGCGATAGCAATATCGCTGGCGCTATTCACTGCGACCAGCAAATCAAGTTTGTTGTCGTTGTTCAGGTCACCCAGCACAACCGCACGGCCTTTCCCGCCGCCGGGCAAATTCACACTTGCCGCAATGCTAAAGCCGCCACTGCCATTGCCGAGCAAGACCGAAGCAAACGTTGAATCGAGATTGGCGACGACCAAATCAATATTGTCGTCATTGTTCAAGTAGCCGACATCAATGGAAACCGGCTTCGCCCCCGCCGCAATGCTGGTCAGCGCGCGCCAAACGTGCCGTCGCCTGCGCCGAGCAAAACGTTAAGTTGCTGCTGATTCTTCTGGCGTGGCAATCGCTTGCCGTCTTTGTTAAAATCGCCGTCACGAGCGCGCGGTCTGGCTCCCGTTGCAAATTCGGTTTGCGCGCCAAAACTGCCCGTGCCATCGCCGAGCAATATCGAGGTTGTCGGAGCCGTTGGCTGGCTGGCTTCAAATCCGGTTTGCCGTCTTTGTTGAGATCTGCCGCCACTATTGCCAGCGGTTTATTACGGCGAATTCATTGACCAGCGTGTAGCCGTCCGTCAGATAGAATAAAAATACCGAGACTTTATCGCCGCCAAAGTTAGCGACAGCGATCAAGTCGCCCATCCTGATTGAAATCGGCGGTCGACGGCCTTGCGGATCGCTGAACATAAACGTCGTGCGACCAAACGTGCGTACCTTTGCCAGGCGAATGGAGGTTGTTGGGATTGCTGTTGGCGACGGCTAAATCCACTTTCGTGTCGCCATTGAAATCACCGTCGCCAGCGACAATAACGGTTGTGCTGCCCGTGAAACCGGCGCGCCAAAGCCGCCTGAACCATCATTGAGTAAAACTGAAGCTTGATTCGCAAAGCCGTTCGCCACCGCCAAATCGCGCTTTTGCCGTTGCCGTCGAAATCGCCGACGACGATACCAAACGGCGTGATGCCTGAGAGAAGCAGAAGTTTGGCTGCGCCAAAGCGCCCGCACCATTCGCCAGCAGGATCGAAGCGGTAATAGCTGCCGTATTCGACACCGCCAAATCCAGCCGCGTATCGCCATTGAAAAAGCCTGCGACAATGCCGCTCGGATTCGTGCCCACGTTGATATTCGTAGCCGCACAAGCTGCACCCGCGCCGTTGCCTGCAAGGATGGAAATATTGTTGGAGGCTGAATTAGCGACCGCCGTCTACATTGCTGTCGTTGTCGAAATTGCCCCGCAGCCCTTCTGGCGTCGTGCCTGCATTAAAATTCGTCGCGCTGCCGAAGTTGCCGGAACCGCTGTTTGAGTACACGGCTTGTGCCGCGAGCATTGTTACCGCGTCGCCTTTATTTATAGCTGCGATGTCCGGCCTGCTGTCGCCGTTGAAATCTCCCTGCAACGGCTGTTGTATTCACACCTGCGTCCAGCATCACCGGCTCCGACGCTGAAGCCGCCTTTGCCATCGCCATTCAGCACGAAGACGCGGCCGGGACATATTCAATCGCTACCGCCGTCAAATTGCCATCGCCATTGAAATCACTACGGCCAAACCGGCAGGCGTGCCGTCGACGCTTCCCGGTCGTCGGCATGCCGAATCGCCCGTGCCATCACCGGGGATGACGGAAATCGAATTGGCGAACAGATTTGGCCGCGATTAAATCCAGTTTGCCGTCCTTGTTGAAGTCGCCCATTGCAGAAATCAGGCGTGCCTGTGTCGCCGGATCAGGCGCAAAGCCATGACCGCGCTAAATTGAATCCGCTGATCGCCTGCAACAAGCTGGCGGCGGGTGACGCGTGGCGTGAACGTGGCATACCGAGGAATGGTGGTCGGTGGTCGGTGGTCGGTGGTCGGTATGCGGGACTCCCGTTGTCCCCAGACCCAGACCAAGACCCAAGACCAACAGACAGCGAACAACCAGCAACGAACGACGTTTTCCGTGCGGTGAGAGAGTTGTTCATAAAACACCAAATTGTTTGCCGGGCGGGAAGACGCGAAGGATCAGTAGCCGCTTCTTCCGTGCGCCCATCACCAGGCCAGGGCTTGGCGAAGCCGAGGAGCAGCGGGTGGGGGCAGATACCAAACTTGCCAACAAATTGATCAGGCGGCGAACAACAGGAACGCGTAATGATGGAGCAGAGAGGCATCTCACTGTGAAGGTTTTGGGCTACCCTACGTCCTGAGAAAATCAGCCACTACCCGGAACGGATTGAGGGTAAGCTTGCGCGAATTTCCTTTGCCTGTTACCCCATTCGGGGCCAGTGAAGGAGATTTGAGTACAGGCAAAGGTTTCTTTCACATTGGTTTACGCTTGAGGATATTCCCGAAAGATCCGGCGTGATTCGTCAATGGGAAAAATTGCGAGCCTGGCGATTTTCCGCCTTTAACGATGTGTAAAGCGATGAGAAACGCCAACAATAACGGGTCAGGCGGCGACCGGCAAAGCGGTATTTTTACTTGCACGTCAGCATACTGGCGGAGTAGAATCATGGCGTAGTCGCGGTCGCCTGCGTTTGTGCAGCAGGCGGATGCCTGTCCACAGGCTGCCAGTGGGCGTGAGCGGCAATCCAACACCGCCGCCGACATTGAATTTGAGTGATCCTGCCGTCGGGTTTGATGAATTGCCAAGCCCGTTGGGCACGCCGCGGGCTATTCGTCGCAAAAGCGTAGCGCGCGCCTGACAATTGCCCCGTCAAGCTAACCGCGCTGAAACGGCGGCGGCTTCTTTCGTTGAACTTGTCCGGTGCAAACCTGGGCTGCGCCGCAGCGACTGTCCGCTGGTCAGGTCGCTGCTTAGCCCAACGGTGACGACTTGTTGTCCGATGGCATCAAGCGGGCTTTGGATTTCGGCGACAAACTGGATCGGCGCGCGGTGTCGTAGCCGGTGTTATCAAACTGCAAGGTCGCCCGATTGCCGTTCACGATTGCGACGTTGGGCGTGTTCGCCCGGAACGCTTCTGCCGTGTAGTTATCGCGCAAGGTCGGTGTCGTCACGAACGCATTGCCTATCAACACATTGTTCTGAATCGGGATGCCCCTGCGCATTCTGGCGATGGCAATCACATAGCCCGTGTTGCCCGGATCATATTCACGCAAGGCTTTGAAGGAAAAGCTGGCGTTGGGCGTGAGGCAAAAATCAGCCTGTTGACGTCGCGCCGTCAATCAGGAAAAAGATTGCATGGGCTTGATTGGCCACAGTCGAAGCCGCGTTGCTGATATTCGAATCGTGATGCGCGTGTCGCTGCGCTGCGCTGAGTGTCGCGGTGCTGGAAATCAATGAAGAGTTGCGCCGTAAATACGTGTTGCTAATCGTCGAAGTGTAGTACGGAAAGACGAGCAGCGAACCGGCGCGCGTATCGAAACACGCGGTTAATTGCCCGCCGCTTCGTATGCGCCGATATCGCAGAACCGTGGCATTGGGGTACCCGGTCACATCTACCGGGCGAACTGACCGCGTTGATCGGTGGTCACGGCGGCGTTACGAACTTACGCCATCAACTCGCTACCCACAAACGTAGACCAGAAAACGCCTATTCCGTTCACCAATGTCATTAGCCGTTTTCGTCGGTTCACCAACCAGCGTGCCGCCAAAAATTAATCAGATAGCTGGAGTATAGCGCGCCGCCGAAACCGCCGAAAAAGGCGAGGTTGACGGTGACATTGCCGCCCGCACCCGCCAATGGTCAGGAGGCGCGTTTGGTGACGCCTTTCCGCCCGCACTGGTCGCCTGCTAGAAGCGGCGCGGTCGTCTGCCCGTTAAAGGTGAGTGTGAAGGTCTGGCCTGCAGCGCCGAGGACGCCGACACGTGGCCTGCACTTCGTTGACAAGGGGATTCGCCTGCGTCCAGTGCTGGACTGCCGGGCAACAAGGCCGACGTCGGTGTCGCTGCGCCGTTACATCGGTGAGCGGGCCGAGCAGCCAGTTGGTATTCGCACCCGATCCGTCGGTTGGGTAAACGCACCAATAGTGCTGTCGTTGGTTAGGTTGTAGCCCTGCGAAATAATCGCTATCAATCGAGCTTTGTTGAGGTTCGTCAGCGTATTGTTCGCAATGATCGAATTGCGGGAACGTTACGCGCCGTTAATTTGAAGCCCCCGTCTCCAGCGCGGTGAAAATCCCGCCCCCAATGGCGCTGAGTTGTTGTGTCGTGCAGTGGCTCACGATCAGAGTGCTGCTATTGCCAATCCCGCCACCGTCAATTGAGCGGAGTTGTTCGTGATGGTGCAGTTGGTAATCGTGGTAGCAAATGGCCCTAATTGGAGGAGAAAGATACCTCCGCCTTCCGGGGGCTGTTCCTGTAAGCGTAGAGTTCTGATGGATATTGTGTGGATCCCTGCCAGCGCCAGCCCTCCGCCAAAATAATGTCGAGGCGTTTCCGAGTGAACAGGCAATCACTCACGACAATTTCACCCTGATTAATAATTCCTCCTTTCAGACCCCGCCCGATTATTGGCGATGGTGTGCGGTAATCGTCAGTGTGCCAAAATTGATGATGCCGCCCGCCCGGTAGCCGAAACGTTGTCTGCGATCAGGCAATTGATAATGGTTAGTTTCCCCTCGTTCAAAATACCCCGCCAGGCCGAGCCTACCCCTTTGCTCGCTGTGAGAGTCCATCGAGGCTGACGGTGGTGCCTCCTGTTAAAGATTGAATACTCGGCTGGCATGTGCGCTCACCGTCGGCAGTAATGCCCCCGGCCCTGAATATCGGTTTATCAATCATTCGCCCCGTTGTCAGCGTGATCGTACCCGTGACAGCAAACGTAATCGTATCGCCTGGGTTCGCCCGCCGCAATCGTCGCCCTGCTACCCACTTTCCTGTTCATTGTTCGTAACGGCGGTAGTGTCTGCTGACCTGCCCTCGGCGAAAGGCAGGGGAAGCCGAAAAGCAGAACCAACGAGAGAAACAACGGTGCGCGAAATGAAGGATGTGCATTTGTGTTGCGTGAAAGTAAAGAGTCTGATGAAAGTAAGCCCGCGTTTTGCGCAAACCGCGTCAGCGCGCCCGCTGAAAATTGCGCGGATGCCGCGCGCACACGCTGGAAGAAACCTCTTCACACTTTGCCGGTTTTTGATGAGGAGCGAATTGCTCGCCGCGGGTACAGGGGCGAGTGTCAAGCGTCAATGAGCTATTACTTGCGCATGGACGATGAAGCTGTCGTGAATGTGATGCACGCGAAGGCCAACCTTTCTCGCTGGCACAATCTGCGCAACGTTGGCGTTGGCGGGCACAATAGTAAAATCAGTCGCGCTGCAATCGTAGATGACCTGTAAACCCTAACCGCTATCATCATTGCCGTTCTTGTCGTGTTTGCCTGGACGTGTACGGCGTTTACGCAGGAGCCGACCAAGCCGACGGCGCAACCTCCTGCCCAAGCTCCCAAGCCGAAACCGGCAGAAGAAAGAACCGGAAGAACAGGAACCATCATCCCGATTCCGCCGACGACGCAGGTGGTTGGCTGCCGGTGATTATCACGGACAGGCCTGGCAGATTTATTTCCGGGCTGAAGAAGGAAGATTTTCAGTTGCGCGAAGACGGACAACCGCAGGACATTGATGAATTCAGCGATGAGCGCTCCCCTTTCAATGTCGCGCTGTTAATTGACCTGAGCCTGAGTACGCGCAACAAATTGGAAGACATCAAACGCACGGCGATTGATTTTGTGAAGCAGTTACAGCCACGCGATAAAGTATTGATCGTTGCCTTTGATGAAAAAGTGCGGTTTATCAATGATTTCACGGGCGATCAGAAAGAACTCGAAGCCAGTATTAAAAAACTCAAAACCGGTTACTTGACCAGCATTTACGACGCCATAGCCCAGACCATTCAAGAAAAATTCAGCAAAACCCCAGGCCGCAAAGCGATGGTCGTATTGTCGGATGGTGTCGACACAGGCAGCAAGAAAGCGAACTACGACAGTGTATTGGAAATGATTACGCGCACGGGCATTGTCCTATTCCGTGCGTTATGAAACCCGCAATGACGGCGGCAAAGAAAATCTGGAAACGGACGGTTGCGCGTGGTTTTCTCATGCCTCTCATCTCACGCTACGCAACAACCGCAGGGGCGTCTGCAAAACAGCGTCGAAAGATCGAGATTGGTCGGAATCGAATTTTTACGGGAGTTGGCGGATCGTTCCGGTGCACGCCAGCTGCGTTCCGGAAACCGCCGAAGGAACGGCGTTTATCGCGACTGATTATGACGAAATTCGCAATCAATACACGCTCGCCTATTCGCCCAGCATAATCTCACGGAAGACGGAAAGTTTCGCTCCATTCTCGTCAATCTCGGCTGTGTTAATGATTCACGTGCCCGACAAGGTATTGCTCCCCGGCCGCATGAAACGAAGGAACCAGAGAAGCTGGAAAGGAATGAAGGGAGAGGAGAGGATCGTGCATCGTCCTTTACCTCTCCGCCTTTCTCTTTCCCTTACGATGATGCGAAAAAACTCTGCGAATCCGTTTCTATTGATGCTTTCATAGCAATATGGCACAGAGCAAAGAGAACTCACACGAATGAAACGATTGATTCTGTTTTGATTTGCTTGTTTCTCGCTTTCCTTCACGTTCGCGATTTCGCTGCCCGTACTCCGGCAGTTCCCTTTCGCGTGGCAGCGCAAGCGCCCACGAAACCGTTGCGCGAACGGCACAGACATGACACCCATCGAACGCTGGATAATTTTGATATTGCCGATGTGAATCAGCATCGTTACCTGCCGCCGTGGCAAGAACCGCTTTTATGAATCGGCATTGCGGCACGTGAAAAATTACCATAGAGAAGTCGTCAGCTTATGCGCCCGCACACGCGCTTGCGTGGAGTTCGCTGACCGGTACGCCAGCGACCGCATCACCAATCTTTCCGAAGCCTTGACGCAACCCAGCCGTGACAGAGCGGGCCGGTTGGCCGTCGCTTTGTCAAAAATCATCGCCCTTTTCGTTGCAGGACACAGAAGTGGACGGCCTCAAACGCGGCGTCACAACCGCACTGCACGCTTGGCGTCACGCACCTAACCTATGAACAACAGGTCAATGGCATAGACATCTTTCAGGTCGCTTCGCTGTTCCGCGTAGACCGCAATGGCTCCGTCATTGCCAACGGCGACGATGCCTGACGCGGCCAGCCGTATCAACCGTTCGCACCTGCGGAAACTGTCGAGCGCCGAAGCGTTGCTGCTTGCCGCGCAAGCCGGGCAAGGTCACGGCGATGACGCCGCCACGAACGGCCAGTCGCGGAACGGAACGCGCTATCGCGTTTGGTGCAGTGCCGGAGGTTGCGACCGAAGCTTCCGCCTGGTGTATTTCCCGCTGTCGTCCACCTCGTTGCAACTCGCCGCAGAATTCCGCTCTGGATGCGGGGACGCCGGATGTTTATCTGGTGGTAATTGATGCAGAACGCGGATCGTTGCTGTATCGCTACAACTACGACCTACGAAAACCCGCACGGCCTTGTCATTTCCGGCAAAGTCCACGCGTCGAATCTGCCGCAATCGAATACGACTCCCGCTGTGCTGACCGGCAGGATGTGCCCTTCAATAGCGCGCCGTATTTCCCGATAAAATGACGATTGGTGGAATGCGCAAAGCCAGACGACGCGGTCGTAGCGGATGCCTGGATACTTTGGCTCCGTCAATGTGCCCAAACAATCCGCGCCTGACTGATGCCCGGACAGTAATTTTTCGTTCCCCCTGGATTTCACGCAAGCGCCCACAACGGACAACAACCAAAAAAGCCGCGCAAGTAAATCTGTTTTATTGGGTCAATCGCTATCACGACATTCTCTACAGCTACGGTTTCACCGAGAGTGCGAGGCAACTACCGAACCGACAATTTCGGTTTGGGCGGTCAGGCCAATGATGCGATTCAGTCCGACGCACAGGATATGGCGGCACGAATAATGCTGTTCTCTGCGCCGCCAGACGGGCGCGCGGGACGGTGCAGATGTATCTGTGGACGTAACCGCCAGCCCGCAGTTGGATGGTGATTTGAATCAGGGCGTGATTGACTACGAATTGACGGCCTCAGTAATCGCGGTAGGCAATGGCAGCGGCTTGGGCGGTTTGCAATCCGGTGGGATGGGCGAAGGCTGGTCAGGATATTTCGGCCTCGCGCTGTTGGCTAAAGCGAGCGACAGCGTAGATGGCAAGTATCCCGTCAGGCAATGAGCCCGTAATTGCACAAGGCATTCGCCGTTATCCCTACGGCACCGACAAAACGGTCAACCCGCTCACGTTCGCCAGCATCGCGCTTAATCCCGAAGTACGCCTTTATGGCGAAATCTGGTGCGTGGCGTTGTGGGAAATGCGCGCCGCGCTCATCAAACAAGCTTCAATGAAGGCCGCGCCGAGCATTCAACTGGTGTTGGATGGACCGAAACGACGCCCGCGAATCCAACGTTTCTGGACGCGCGCACGATGCGTTCTGCTCGCGAATCGCGTGAACAATAATGGCGCGATCAGTGCGTGTTGTGGGATGCGTTGCTAAACGCAGGCTGGGGTTTTCTACGACGACGCTGGGCGCGTCTGATACGGCTCGGGCTTTTGACGCCGCCGTTCTTACTACAATGACGCCGGAACGCTCACGCTGGATCGGCGCAATTATTGCTGGGCGAAAACCTCGTTGTGGCCGTCGCAGATCAAATGCTGCCGCGCCTGCTGCGGAATTACAGTTAGCAGCGCCGCCAGGCGATCAGAATTGCTCACGCTCACACCCGGCCCAATTTGCCCGGAAGTTACAGAGGACAACTGCGCATTATGACGGGCGTCGCGCAATAATGACGGCATTTTTACAAGTCGCTGCTGAGGCGGGCGATCACCGTGCGGTATAACGATCAGGGCTACGGAGGTGCAGGCGCAACCCGCACAACAAGTATTGGCCGTGGCCAACACCGCGTATGAAAAAGACCGTGTTGCTGAATGGCGAGCAGGAGCGATAAAGGTTGGATTCCAACAGGCGCGTGGGGTATCAACTGGAAATCGGCCCTCGCGCCGCATGCTGGACGGATTCGCCCACACGGGCAATTACGCGAACAACACCAATTACGCTGACCTCGCCGCTGTTGGATTGCAGTAACTGACGGATATTACGCTGCAATTCGCGCACAGCGGCTTTCGAAAACGGCTTTGATTACGGCATTGTCGGTATTCCACCGATGACAGCGTCACACGTGGCAGGGCAGCAGCGCCTACACAGGCCACGCAAACTTCGCTTCGCGCAAGCCGTCACTGCGCATCAATGGGTTTGAATAATCAACCGCGCGATAGCGTGCAGTTTCGCCGATACAGCGGATAATTTTGTTGCCGATGATGGCTGGTATCTGGATGACATTCGGGTGACAGGCCCGCTCATTAAATGGCACCATCGTGAATCCCAACGAACAACGCCCGCCAAATCCTGGCACTCGCTCCGCGTTTGGCGCTCCTGCAGGCGGCTGAAAGGTAGCGCAATCACCTGGCATAAACTTCACAGAAACAGCCGACGACTGTAACCTTTGATGGCGTAGCAGCGAAGGTGCGGTGAACGTGGTGAGTTCTTCGGTGATGCACTGCGAGTACACCTGCATTGCGGGCGATGGTTGTACGTTAGCTCATCGCCCCTTTTTTTTTGCTGCGTGTTGTTGTTGATGGAAAAGGCGGTGATGGTGATGATGATGACGCGCAGCGAAGCGTCATTGAACAATGGTTTACGTATTATCAGGAAATGCGGTGGCGACGGCGACTCCTGTCACCAGTTCAAATTTTCCCGCCATCAGCTCGACGCGCGGCAGTTTGAGTATGACCATGCGGGCGCAGATTTTCGCCCAGAGACGACAGTGAGTTTTGGCGGCAGGCGGCGGTGTTTCGTTTTGTGAATAGCAACGTTCTGCGCGTGTTAAGTCGGTATTGACAGGGGCGGCGGGGCTGTTGACGTGGCTGTTGTGCTTAGCGTCAAACGCTGCAACTGCCTCAAAAGCGTTACCTACACCGCGCCCACGCCGCCAACGGTGCGGGTCTTGTAGCCACCGGAGCGATCTTACCTTAACAGTTCCTGCGGCGTTGTTCGTTGGAGCTCGTCGGACAATCCAGGCACTTGCCAAACATCAGCATCCTTGTTCCGCGACACGTCCTTCATCGCAGTTGGCCTACTGAACTGCCGGGCAATGCACGATCGTAACTGGCTGATTCCGACAACGCAAAGAAGCGCAGGCGGATAATTACCGCATCCGTGTTGTCGCCACCGATGATGAAGGTGCGAGTCGGAAGCCTTTAGCAGCACTTTCAGTCTAAGTACTCTCTGGCAAACACAAGCCGCGATGCCCAGTGCATTGATGCGTGTCATTACCGCGAGTGATGGGCAATATCTGTATGCCATCGGCGGTCGTAGCGCCGCCTCCAGTACGACAGCCATAACCTGATTGCGCCGCTTTGATCCAACCGCAATGCGTGGGCGTAACTTCGACCTCGATTGCCGATTTTGCTGAGCAGTGGCAGGCCGTTCATCTGAACGGCAAAATCCTTATGTGCTGGGCGGGCAAACCGAAGCTGTGCCGATGGGGATGGTCTACATTTACGACATCGCTGCGAATAGCTGGATGGCGGGCGCAACCGCGCCGCTCTGCTGGCCTATGCCATTGGAACGGATGCCGCGCGGGGCATGGTTATGTGACGGGTGGGTTAGACGGTACTACAAACCCAGCACGGCAGTCAGTGCCTACGACGAAAAACCAACATGGATATCGTTGCCGGGGATGAAAATGCGCTGACTCACACGAAGCCGCCTTCATCGAAGGGAAGCTATATGTCGCAGGCGGCACCGGAATTGCCGGAGGCCTGGCGACTTGCGAAGTTTATGATCCCGCGACACAACAATGGACTCTGCTCGCTCCGCTCAATCGCCCGCGTGGCTTTGCCGCCAGCACGGTGTACAACGATGCGGCAGGGAACCCGTTCTGGTTTGTTGTTGGCGGGCAGGATTCGGCGACGACGACGACGATTGGCACGGCGGAATTATACGATGTCCGCAATAATCGCTGGACGACACTGGCTGATTCCTTCAACCTGCTGACAACGCGCACTTACGTCAACAGCGCAACGCTTGGCAATTATTTTTACGTGCTCGGCGGCGGCACGGGCAGTGCTTCTCAGGCGACGGCCAGCGCCATCAATGAACGCATTCGCTTACCGCTGATTCCCAGCAGCAGCGGTGCGCCGCCTGTTCTGGCAGTACCGCCCACACAAATTGCAATTGTTGGCAATGAACTGGCTTTCAATGTGACGGCCAGCGATGTGAACTCCGGCACGCCGCTGGCGATTACGACTACCGGCTTGCCTGCCGGAGCCAGCTTCGCCACCGCAATTGCCACAAATAACAGCACGAAAGGTAGCTTCCGTTGGACGCCCGTAACGAGCGATGCCGGACGCACCTTCACGGCCAGCTTTAAGGCGAGTGATGGTAGCCTGGAAGAAACGCGCACCGTACAGATCAAGGTTGTGACAGCTTCAAATTTGGCAGTGGTCAATGCTGCGCATTACGGTCGCGATGCGCTCGCCTCCGATGCGATTGCCTCCGCTTTTGGCGAAAATCTGGCGTTGCGTACGGAAGCGGCAATTGCCTTGCCCTTGCCGACAGAACTGGCTGGCACGCAAGTTCTCGTTAATGGCCTTTCCGCCGCATTGCTATATGTGTCGCCGACGCAAATCAATTTCATTATGCCGCCCAATCTTGACGCGGGCATGGCTTCGATTGTAGTCAGTAATCCAAAAGGCACCTACGCTTTTAGCACTGCGATGGTGAATGCAGCGGCACCGTCCATTTTTACTGCTGATGCGTCTGGGAAGGGCGATGCCGCAGCCCTCGCCACGACAGATGGCTTAAGTTACGCCCCTGCTCCCTTCGCCGTTTCTGTGAATGGCAAGCAAAACATCCTTGTCCTCTTCGGCACTGGCTTCCGGCACGCCGCCGCCAGCAATCCCACCGATGAAAACGGCGTCGCTGAATCCGTCTCCATAACAATTGATGGCATTCCGACCAGCGTTCTTTACGCTGGCGCACAAGGCGAATATGTAGGGCTGGATCAAATCAATGTCGCACTGCCCGCTGCCTTGCAACCCGGCACCCGCCGTGTCGAAGTTGTGGTCAGCCTCAATGGTATAGAGGCGAATCGTGTGACGATTTTATTGAAATAGTCAGTTGTCCGTCGCCCCTTGCACGTTGTTGTTGCGAAGCTTTTTCGTAACAATGGACAACGGGCGACGGACAACTGACGACTGACGAATGACCGCTTGAATTACCCGACAAGTTATTGTACATTCTGCCCGTTTTAAAATCGCTGAAAGCCAAATCAAGTGGAGAAAGCGCATGTCAGAAGAGAGAAGTCCAGTCCCCCAAGACGATCCGCAACCTGCCTCGCAGTTTGCCGAAGCCGTCGCTAAAATCCTCGAAGCGAATGGCCTGGGAGATCGTTTTTCGATGATGCCGACGATGGTGACTGAATGCGCGAAGGATGCGGGCGAAAATCGTTTGCTGCTGGCGGAAGTCGGCACGCGACGCTTTTTCGTGACGTTGTCTCCTGCGATGAAAGGCCGACTGGTAGGAGAAGACAACATCGAAGATGATGCCGTCCGCCAGCATTTTGAAGTCAATATAATCGGTGGAACTTTGAAAAAGTAGCCCTAACCTCTGACCCCGCTGTTAGATTGTTGTTGCCCTTTGCCCCACCCCGAACCCTGACTCGCGCTTCTCACAGCTTTACCACGCGCGAGGGATCAATCAAGTGCCCATAACCGCGTCACGCGACGCCTGAAAAAAATATTTCGCACACTTGTCGGCAAAGGCAACGAACTTGCATGCAGCCTCATCTGTGAGTCGTCCCCTTTGCGTGAATGAATTTAAGAAAGA
>JAXLQQ010000084.1:0-23601 GCA_046331525.1 Blastocatellia bacterium | reverse complement strand
GGTAAATATTGAACGAAACGCCATCCACGGCGCGCACGACCTGATCGTGTGCAGCGGGGAAATGTTTCTTGAGATCGTTGATTTCGACGAGAGTTGATGCAGTCATTTTTTGCGTCGTAAACAGACTTTGGTAAGCGCAGGTTCGCCGTTTTTCATCACAAGCCCAGCTCCGCCAACGGGTCAGAGTACGCCCCCCATCCGCCTGTCCATTGCGTATGTCGGTTCGTCAGTGCCCGGCGCATGCGCGTAATGTTATTGGCCGAAGGCTGACTGCCTGCGACGACCGGAACGCGGGCCAGCCCATCAAGCGCGTGCAAATCCCGATCTCCCAAATGCAGTTTGTTGTGCAGACATTCATGAAAGGCAATTTCTGCCAGCCAGCCGCGACTGCGCGAGACATAGACTTCCGAGGTAGATAAATTCCCGGCCCAGACCGTGAAGCCATCGCCGCTGCCCGCCGAACCGGAATAGCCCGGCAACGAACGCGCCACGCTGTTCATTTCGCTTGGCACAAAATAAATCAGTAATTCGTGATCGGATATCGTCGGTGCCGACGTGACCCATTGCACCATCGCGCCGTCCGTGTTGGCAATTTGTCCGAACCAGCCTTGCAGCGTGGTACGGACTTGATCTCGTTGCTCTTGCGTTAAGGCATTTCCCAAATTTGCTAAAAACACGTTGTAAGCAGCCATACTACTGAACTCCTAACCAGGGGATAAAGCTTCTGTTTTAGGGGCTATCTGCTCGTTGCGGAGGACGATTGTATACTTCGTCCGAAGTAGGGTAAAGAAAAAGGCTCAAACGTAAATTTCATCTACACGAATGCAACGCGAGTAATGCGTTTCGCCCGCCGCCACGAGTGGGATTTCGCCGACGCGGCATTTTTCCTGCGCGTGCGGGCAACGCGGAGCAAAGCGGCAGCCAGGCGGCAATTCCAACGGATTTGGTACGACGCCTTCAATCGTGCGCAGCCGCGTTTGCTGTCCTTTCGCACCAAGTTGCGGCACAGCGCGCAGCAAGCCTTCCGTGTACGGATGACGCGGGCGTGCAAAGAGTTCACGCACGGAAGCTTCCTCGACAATCTTGCCCGCGTACATCACGGCTACGCGATCTGCGGTTTCGGCCACGACGCCGAGGTCGTGGGTGATGAGCAACAAGCCGAGTTTGCGCCGTTCGCGCAGCTCCGCCAGTTCGCGCAAAATCTGCGCCTGAATTGTGACATCCAGCGCCGTTGTCGGTTCATCAGCAATGAGTAATTCGGGATCACACGCAAGCGCCATTGCAATCATCACGCGCTGACGCATGCCGCCGGACATTTCGTGTGGATAACTTTTCGCGCGCGCTTCGGGCGCGGGGATCGCCACATCGCGCATGCCTTCAATCGCCTGATTCCACGCTTCTTTTTTTGATACGCCGCGATGCAGTCGGATAGCTTCGGCAATTTGCTCGCCGACTGTGTAAACGGGATTCAGTGAAGTCATTGGGTCTTGGAAAATCATCGCAATGTCATCGCCGCGAATCTTGCGCATTTCCGCTTCGCTTAGCTTCAGCAGGTCGCGGCCTTTGAAAGAAATCTCACCGCCTGCAATGTATCCTGGTGCCGCAACCAGTCGCATAATCGAAAGCGCCGTGACCGATTTCCCGCAGCCGGATTCGCCCACAACGCACAGCGTTTCGCCGCTTTCCACCGTAAAACTGACATCATCCACCGACCGCACTTCGCCGCGCCCGGTCGCAAAATACGTGCGCAAATTTTTCACTTCAAGTAGTGGCATAGGAGATTTGAGATTTGAGATGGAGCGCCTTTGCTCTCCAATCTCAAATTTTATTTGGGGCGGGCGGATGATAAAAGAAGCTGCCAACAATAGCGAGCGCGGAAAGCACCGCACAACTTATCGCAAACCAGTCGCCCGCTTTGCTGTAAAGCGTCGTGACGCGGCTGGTTTCGGCTGTCCAGACGTGACCAGCGGACGCAAACATCGGCAGCGGATCAATGACTTTGCCTTGCGCAGTAATCAAGGCGGAAATGCCACTGTTGGTGACGCGCACAATGTCGCGGTTGTTTTCAATCGCACGCATCCGGGCGTGATTCAAATGCTGTTCGGCCCCGGCAGAATTGCCAAACCAGGCATCATCGGAAAGGTTAATGAGCAGGGACGCGCCGTTGTTGACGAACTGCCGGACGAGTTTTGGGTACGCCGCTTCGTAGCAGATAAACGTGCCGACTTTGATGAAATATGTAGTGCGTTCCAGCGCGACTTCGCCTTTGGTTTCGCGTTCGTTTTGAACGAGGGCGAGTTGGGGATTGAGCTTAAGCGTGTTGACGGTGGCTTTCGTACCCGGTGTAAAATCGCCGACCATCGGTGGCACGAACGCGCCCAGCAGAGGGCGAAACGGCACGTATTCGCCAAAGGGAACAAGACGGATTTTATCGTAGCGCGCCAACGCTTTGCCGTCAGCGGTAATCGTTTGCGCGCTGTTGTAAACGCGCTCGCCGTCGCGCCCGATGGCGCTGAAAATCAAATAGGCATTCTGTTCCTTCGCTACTTCGTTCAGTTTATTGCGCGCGGCTTCGTCTTGTTCGTAATTCAGCACAAGCGGCGATTCGGCCCACACGATCAGGTCAGCTTTTTTGTCTGGCGATTGCTGAATGGTGTCGCGCGTGAGTTTGATATTTGCTTCCAATCCGCTTGTGTTGCGTTGGGCGAATTCTTCCGCGTGCGTGGCAATATCTACGGGCAAGTTGGGTTGCACTCCTGCGACTTTGACTTCGGTAGTTTTTAGTGGTGTCGTTTCCTGCGACGAAAGCGCGGACGCGCCACCATAAAACGCAATGACTAAAACAAGCGCATACGCCATCGCCAGCCGTTTCAGTTTTTTGAATTGCGGTAACCAGACGAGCAGAACGTTTACCGCAACGGCAAACGCGCTGATTAAGGCAACACCGCCCGCACTGGCAAATTGCGCGATGGTGGGGTAATTCACCTGCGAGATGCCGAGTTCATTCCACGTCGTATTCGTGATAACACCGCGCAACCATTCGCTCGCCACCCAGAGAAACGGAGCCAAGCCGAGCGCGCGCACGCCAAACCGTTGCAGCAAGCGCGTGAGCGCCAACGCGAACAAGCCGGGAAACAGTCCCGTGATCGCTGTGAAAAGCGCCGCCGCCCCATACGCCAGCACCACATTCATTTCTCCGTAACGGATCATTGAATGCGAAATCCAATTGCACGAAAAAAAGAAAAACACCCAACCCGCAAACCAGCCCAACCCAAACGCCCGCCGCAGCGTTTGCCCTTCCCGCGTGAGCGCCCACAGCAACGGTGCCAGCGCCATCCATGCCAAAAATCCGAGGTTAAAGCGCGGAAAGGCAAGCATTAGCAACACACCTGAAGCAAGAGCAGCGAGCCATTGCGAGAGTTGGGGGCGCGAAAAGAAAGTGGACAAGGTCATGAGCGGTGGCGAGCAGTGGGTTGTGGCGTTACGGTGCGATGCGGTGTGGCATCCGGCTTTTTGCCGAGCAGAAAATCCGGCGCAAAAAACAACGCCGCCGCCAAACAAATCGCGCTTAGCAACGCGAGGGCGACGTACAGCCACAAGGCACGCTTATCTTGTTCATTGACGTATTTCAATGGTAGCAGCAGTTTCATGGATGCTTCATTCACGAGCGGGCATTGTAACAGTGTGCGGGGAGCAGCGAAAGCCAGATATTTTTGTGATTATCACGCGATGATAACCACAACTCCTGATAACTGCTCACTGACCAAAACTTTTCTGCTTCACAAAAAGTTTTGGTCAGTGAGCAGTTATCAGTGGCCAGTCGTCAGTTTTTCTACCATCAATTCTGCCGATAGACGAAGCGGGCGCGGCCAAAGCGGACTTCGCAGCCATCCGTCAGTTCAGTTGCTTGCGTGATGCGTTGGCTGTTGATGAAAGTGCCGTTGCTACTGCCCAAATCGCTGATGACGTGATGACCATCTTTGGCAGCAATGCGCGCGTGCTGTTTGGACACAGAGGGATGATCCACCACGAAATCATTGTTGAGCGTGCGACCGACCATAATTTGCGTGCGATTCAGAATACACGCCAGCCGCTCTTCGCCTGTGGTGGAAATCGAAATCAGGTGCGGACGCCGATCCAGGTTTTCCGCCGCAGTTAATTTTAAATTCGCGCCGCAACGCAGGCAAAAATTCGCTTCGGCACGATTGATGGCCGAGCAGACGGGGCACACCTGCGCATCCGGCGGAGCAGGAATCTGCGCACCACATTGAAAACACGGCTCGCCCGCAATGCCTTTCGCGCCGCAGGCATCGCAGAGGTTGCTGATTTGTAACAACATTGTCCCTTCGCGGTGCGGCGACTTATCGCGATGCAAGCGAATTTGCGTGCGAACCCAGAAAAACAACGCGATCAAGGCAAAGATAACGACATAAAACAAAACAAAGTGAACGCGCTCCGATGCCAGCAGCAGCGCATCAAAGACGCTGTGCAGCAGGGACGCCAGCAACCAGCCGCTCGCGATAATCGGCAGGCGTTGCGACACCAAATTCGGGGCCGACTTGGCGCGGCTCAGACTCAAGCCCCAGAGCGAAGAAAACAAGGCGTGTCCCGGATTTGAAAGCGGGCCGCGCAGGAAAACGAGCAGCGCGCTGTTTTGCGAAAGGTAAATGACATTTTCAATTGCCGCAAAACCAAGCGCCGCCGTTGCGCTGTAAATCACGCCATCCAGCGGCTCATCAAACTCGCGGCGGCGGTAGGCATAACCGGTCACGGCCAACAGCTTGCATAATTCTTCCACCGGCCCCACGATCAGAAACAACACCAGCACGCGCACCCACACACCATTGCCAAACATATTGCGCAATACGGTCTGCCCCAAAATATTCAGGGGCAAAGCAATAAACGTGGAGATGCTACCGAAAAGGAAGGTAAAGGCGATGACTCGCAGCGGCGGGCGTTTGTAGACACTGCGGCTATAAAAATACCAAAGCCACAGGGCACAGGGCAAAACCGATAGCAGCGGAATTAAGATGAAAGACATTGGGAGTTTGTCGAGTTGATCAAGGTGCTAAAGTTTATTGCGTTTGTCGAGTTTTGGCTCGCAAACGCAATAAACTTTAGCACCTTGATCAACTCGCTTCTGGTTAGGTGCGTTTGACGATTACCATCGTCAGGTCGTCCACAGATTTGGCTTTGCCGACAAAGCGTGTCAGGGCTTCGTCAATGCGATCTCGCACGCCAGCGGCGGTGCGCGTCAGGTTTTTGCGGATCACGTCAATCAACTGTTGTTCGCCAAATTCATCGCCCTCCTCATTCACGCTTTCCGTAACACCGTCAGAGTAGACAATCATTACGTCACCCGGCTGCAAAGAAGTGGCGGATTGATCGTATGTGCCAAACGGCATAATCCCAACTGGAAAGCCGCCCGCATCAAGTTTTTCCACCTGCCCTGACGCCCGCACAAGCAGCGGCGGGTTATGTCCAGCATTAACGAACGTCAGTTCATGCGTTTTGGGATTGAGTTCGCTGTAGATAAACGTGATGTACCGATTCGACGGCGTGTTGTCGTAAATGTATTGATTAATTTGCGACACGATTTCGGCGGCAGAAGCCGGTGTTGTGATGTAGGCCCGCACCGCCGCGTGCAGCGATGACATCAACAATGCCGCGCCCGTTCCCTTGCCCGACACGTCGCCCAGCGCCACGACATAGCGGCCATCTTTGCGTTCGATAAAGTCGAAATAATCGCCGCCGACTTCATAACACGGAAAGCTCACGCCGATCATATCGTAGCCGGAAATGCGAGGCGGATTTGCTGGGTGCAGGCGCAATTGAATTTCGCTGGCGACCGAGAGTTCGTTGGCCAACCGTTCCTGCTCGGCCTGCAATTCCAGCAGGCGCGTGTTTTCGATGCGAATGGCGGCCACGCCTGCAATCAAGGTGAGCAATTGCAATTGCTGTTCGGTGAAACGGTTCGTGCCAAACGAACTGTCCACATAAATCATGCCGAGAATGCGGTTTTCAATGGCAAGCGGCACGGCCATCACGGAACGAATACCGCTTAAGACAATCGAATGCTGTTGCTGAAAGCGCGGGTCTTGTTGCGCATCGGAGGTCAGGACGGAACTGCCTTGCTTCAGCACCTGTTCCGAAATCGAATGACTGATTTTGACTTCGGTTTGCGCTGCGCTTGTTTTGCGCGTTTTTTGGGCTTTGCAGATGAGTTCCGGTTCCGCCTGAGGCGAAAGCTTCTCAAACAGCATCAGGTAGCCGTGATCAGCAGGCAGGGCTTCAAAGATAAAATCCAGGACTTGATTCAGCGTTTCATCCAACGACAACGACGAAAGCAACGCGACGCTGACACGGCTGATGACAGCCAGAATATCGGCGGAAGTTTCCGCGATGTGTGGCACGCCGCTGACGGTCGTTTGGCCTAAATCAAGCGACGAAATCACTTTGGACACGGCGGTCGCCGAATTACGGGCGCTGGCCACAATCGTGGCTTCGGGTTTGATTTGCGTTCCGGTTTCGGTGGCGGGCGCAATCAAGACGCCGGTTTGGCCGCGCAACGGGCTGGTTTCTTCGCGCTCGACAAAGACGATTTCCGTTTCGCCTACGCGAATCGTGTCGCGTTCGCGCAGCATTACGGGCACAGTCAGGCGTGCGCCATTCAAAAACGTGCCATTCGCACTGCCCAGATCAGTGAGCCAGAAGCCATCGCCGCGCTGGCGAATTTCCGCGTGCAGGCGTGAGGTAAATGGGTCATCCGTCCAAAGTTCATTGCGCACTGAGCGGCCTATCGTCGTGCGCAGGCGCTGCAATTCAATGATGGTGTCGGCGTTGTTAGCGGCAGATTTGACAATGAGGCGTGGCATAAGTGTCAGTTGTCAGTTGTCAGTTGTCCGTTATCAGTTGTAAAGAAACGCAAGGCGGATGCTTGCCCACGCAACTGACAACGGACAACTGACAACGGACAAATAACGGGTAGATTATTCTTCCGAAGCTTCTTCTCTCTTAGGTTGTTTCTTGGCTTTTTTCTTCAGTTCTGCTTCTTCATCTTTGCGCGCGTTTTGCGCAGCCCCGCGTGCAACGGAAGCATAAACACCGCTGTTGCATTGCTCGTAATTGACGCGCGCATCACTAAACTGCTTCAGCCCGTAATGCGCTTGTCCGAGCAGATAATATAAATCGCGGTCTTCCGGTGACAGTTTGCGCGCTGCCTGTAAGGAAGAAAGCGCGGCGGTATACATTTTCGCCCCTAGGTAGGTTTTTCCCTTGTCCTTGAATTGCCGCGCTAACGTTGAGGCGGTGTTATGGTCGTCGGCGGAAGCAGTCGTCACGGGTGGTGTCGCGGGTGCGCCATTCACCAAACTCGGCAAGGTCATATCCAGGCGCGGCGGAAAGCTGTATACCTGCGGCAGTTGCAAACCCGGTTTGCGCGGCGCGTTATACCGGACGGTCAGCGCATCTGCCGAACGCTTAACCGTGGCCTGACTCAGGATTTGCCGGGCAATCGCTGCCTGTTCGCTTTGGGGGGCATTGGTGATGAGGTATTGGAAATCCTCGACCGCCTTTTCCCATTCGCCGCGATAGCGATGCATTTCAGCGCGCTGCAATCGGGCTTCACCATTCTTGGCGTCAATTTCCAGCACGCGCGAATATTTGGCTAAGGCGTTGTCCACCTGCCCGTTGGCTTCGTATACATCGGCGAGTTGTTTGATGACATCCGTGCTGTTGGGCGCGTATTTCTCGGCCTCTTCCAATTTGGCAATTGCGCCCGCCACGTCATTTTGCTGAAGGCTCAATTTGGCCGCATTGACCAACTGATTGGATTTATCCAGCGGGGAGTTAATATTGAGCACCGAAACCGGGCCGAGCGATGCTTGATTGCGATAGACCAGATAGGCACTCAGGGCCAGCAACAGCCCTGCCGCAACTGACATCGCGCGCACGAATACGCCGAATCTGGAGGCCGGTTCTGACTTTGCCAGACCGGACGCTTTGGCTAATGCGCTGGCCGCTTTGGTGAGTGGAGAGGCGGACGCCTTATCCAGCGCCACCATTTTTTTACCTGCCGCCATTTTCGTGCCGCAAGTAGAGCAAAAAATCGCCGTCTCCGTTACCGATGCTCCGCATTTCCCACAATTGATGAGCATACTTGTTACCTCGATCAGCGTAAGGGTGAGAGTTCACCGATCACTGCTTAATTTTTAATGACCAGAGTGCCCGCGATCCTGTCGTGCCAGCCACGTTGCTGGGCGTCGAAAATCATCCAGAAAAAGCCCAACCCCAGGCACAACAAAGAAAGTGGATACCCCAGCAGATGCCGCAAGAGAATCGTGCGGTATCCTAAATTTGCACCATCGGCGCGGATGATTTCGATACCAACCAGCCGCTGTCCGATACTTTGTCCATCCCGCACACACACATAAATCCAGTTCCACCCAATGAAGCCAAGCGTAGCCAGATAGCCGAGATTGACAATCCAATTAGCGACGGTGGGGAATGCGCCTTTGCATACAGTCGCTAACGAAATCGCCACGCCGAACACCAACAGCGTCAAAATGTAATCCACCAGAAACGCACTTGCGCGCGCCGCCAAACTGGCCGGGGCGAGGTCGGTCGTCGGACGCACGGGGATTTTCTGGATGAAGGGATTTTCACCCGCTGCGGGCGGAGCAGAAAACATAGTGTTGGTCGGAGTCTCCATCGTGTTTTGGGGCGAAGAAACAAGCGCAGCTACCTATGCCTGTCCCAACTCTGTTTCATTAGAAAATCAAAAATTTTAGCGAGGTGCTGCCTAATCGCACTTTGTCGCCGCTTTGCAGGACGTGTTGCATTTTCGCCTGCAATCGAATGCGGTCGTTAATAAACGTACCGTTGCTACTGCCTAAATCTTCAATAATAAACTGTTGCCCGTGTGCAATGATCTTAGCGTGGCGGCGCGAAACGCCTCCGACGCGATCATACCGGGAAAGATCAATGGCCGGTATACTACCACTACCGGGGTCAGGGCGTCCGATTAAATGTTCGCCTTCTGCGTCAAGGGGGAATTGCGCTGCAATTTCATTCGTTCCGTCCACGATCAACCGCGCTGTCACGCGCCGCCTGCCGGAGCTGCTCTGCAAGCTGGTGCCGCAGGCGGCGCAAAATTGATCGCCTAGACTAATCGCTTGCCCGCAGGTAACGCAAGCAAGTGGCCTGACAGGCACGGATTGTTCGCTCTCTGCCAGCGGTTCCGGCGTAGCTGCGATTTCGGGGATGGTTGGAATGACAATCGGTTGTGTACTAGCCAGCGGATTATCCTTCAATTCGTTCAGATGCGTTTCCAGTTCCAGGCTAAAGGCGCGGGCAGAAGGGAAACGACGCTCGGCTTCGTGTTCGACCGCGCGGCAGATAATTGCTTCCATACGCGGCGAAATCGTGGCATTCAAATCACGCGGCTTGGGATTTTTCGAGAAATCGAAAATCAGCAGTGGGTTGTCCTGCGGGTCTTTGCCCGTCAGCAGGTGAAACATCGTAGCGCCGAGCGAATACAAATCAGACGCCGGCCCGACATTACCCGCAAACAATTCCGGCGGCGCATAGCCCATCGTGCCCACCGCCGTGACGCCTTTTTGCGTTGGTGCAACAAAACGCGCGATGCCAAAATCCACAAGCATTATGCGCTGTGTACGCGCGTCCACCATTAAATTTGCAGGCTTCAAGTCGCGGTAAATCAGCGGCGGTTTTTGCGTATGCACGTAATCCAGCACGTCGCAGATTTGCAGCGCCCACCGCGCTACTGTCAGTTCGTCAATAATTCCACCCGCCGTGCGTTGATAAGTCGCTAAATCACCGCCGTCAATAAATTTCATCACCAGATAGTAACGTCCGCGCGTCAGGTCGAAAAAGTAATCATAAATCGTCGGAATCGAAGGATGCTCCAGGCGGGCAAGCAGTTCGGATTCGCGCTTGAAATCCTCAATGGCTTTGGCGCGTGCGGTCTGGTCGGCGAACATTTCGATCATTTCTTTGACCGCAACGATGCGGTTAGCCAGATTGCGGTCAGATGCCTTGTACACCGATCCCATTCCGCCGCCGCCCACGCGCTGCACGACCTGATAGCGATCCGCGAGAATCGTGCCGGGAGCCAATTGAAAATTCATGGGCGCGTTTTGCACCACGCCAATGGGTTTCGGCGGCGTAACGAGCGGCGTCGAAGCCAAAGGCACAGCCTCCTGCCGCGCCCCGCATTCGCCGCAGTACGGGTCGCCCGTACCGGTTTGACTGCCACAATTGGGACAAAAAGGCATAAAAACTAACCGAGAGTGAATTTCAGAAAGGTTTTGCCGACGATAATCTCGTCACCGTCTTTGAGTAAATGGGGTTGACCGCGTTGCAGCCGCAATTGCCGATTGATGACCGTGCCATTCATGCTGCCTAAATCTTCGATAAAATACTGCCGATTTTGCTGATAGATCCGCGCATGTCGCCGCGACACTTTAGTTTCTAAATCTATGCCGTCCAAATCCACTTCTGGGAAGATTCCGCGTGCCGCATCCCAGCGGCCAATCAGCATATCCGGCTTCGTCAAGACGAATTCCTTGCCCGGACGCCCGCCCGTGGTCAGGAGAATCAGCCGCGCGAGACTCGTACCAATCGCGTTCGCCTCGTCGCTATCCACAAATAACTTGCCTACCGGCGAGAGCGGGCGCACGGGACTCGGCTGCACATCTTCGCGCAAAAAACTTGGCGGCCCTGGCGGTACAACAGTGCGTTCCGCCTGTTCCGTAACGCTAGCCAGGCGCATTCCGCATTCATCGCAGAATCCGGCAGTGCTCAAATTGTCATTTCCACATTCTTGGCATTGAATCATATTGGCTTTCCACCTTGCCGGAACACACAACGCCTAAAAAACCGTCAACCGCCGGGCATTCTACAATGGATTTTCAGCCGATGCCATGCTTAGATCGGATTGCCATTCGATGTACAGCAAACATCTTGTTTGCTGCGCGATGCAGAACTCGCTAGCGGAGCGGCAAACAAGATGTTTGCCGTACAATGCCGCCATCTTAGAAGCCCTCCCTCGCGTTCCCGCAGGAGTTTTGTTACCATCGCCGAGCTTCGCGGAAAAATCATTCCCTGCGTGACAAGTATGATTTCTCGACTCTTTTTGATTTTGGGCGTTCTGGTTTTGGGGAGCCTGCTGGCGCTGGGGGCAAAGGGTGATCTTTCGCCGAAGCAGGCGCGCGATTTGCTGCGCCACTTGGGCGGCGCAGAATTACCGCCGGAACAGGTACGCATCAAAACCATCAGCAACGGCGTGGGCGGCAATGCCATTGCTGAAGCGACGATTGAAACTGCCGTGCGTTTCAAGCAGGAAAAAGGCGAATGGCAAGTGGCGGATATTCGCCTCGGCGATCAGCACTGGGAATCGGTAGAATTAATCGCTGAAGCACTCCGCCGCGAAAAGACGCGCCGCACGGAAGTAATGCTGCAAAAAGTAGTGGAGGCGCTGGACGCCTATAAAAAAGAGCAGGGACGGTACGTGACCGCGACGGATTTTAATCAACTGCTCGAACAACTCGCGCCGCGTTATTTGCCTGTGACAGTGCGCTTTGATTTATGGGAACAGCCGCTACGCTATCGCAGCGTCAGCAGCGGGTATCGTTTAAGCTCTGCTGGCCCGGATTTGAAACCGGACACGAGTGATGATCTGATCGTAGAAAAGCCATGACGTATATTTCCAGCGCCAATCAGCCTCATCTCAGCGCCCGTTACCGGCTCACAGCGTTGATTACCGTAGCGCTCGGAATCAGCACGATTTTGTATGTTGTGATCGGCTGGGCTTTTGCCCCAGCAATGCCGCGCGGCGATTATGCGTGGCTGGTAAATAGCCATTACATCATCATTAGTCTTGTGCTGGTTGCGTCGTTAGTGACGGTGTTTCTGCGCCGCTTTCTGCTCGCGCCGCTGCGCCTGCTGCGAGCAGGACGACAGAGCATCGGTGCGTTGCTGAGCCAGTTGTATATGGCTTCGCTTCTTGGTGCCGTGATCGGCGATGTCGTCGGCATCCTCGGCGTCGTTGCCAGCCTGATGACAGGCAACAAAGAATATAGCTGGCGGCTCGGCATTGCGGCGTTGTTGTTGATCGGCTACAGCTTTCCGCGTCGTGGCGAATGGGAACGCGCAGTGGCCACGATGGAACAGGAACGAAGCGGCGGACAAGCGCCGCAGCCAGCACAGGAACAAGTAAAATTAGGATTGCTCGACTCGGAATAGCGCGACAATTCAAGCGGTAAGGAGAACTTTGATGAACGCGAACCGGAACCATTTCACTTCACGCACAGGCATTATCCTGCTGGGCTTTTTTCTGCTCGCGTCAGTCGCCGCTGCCCAATCATCAACGCCCTCAACTTCTCTGCGCCAGGCCGTTTCCACTGCGGCGCAAACGGAATCCGCCGAAGCGAAGCAAAACCGCAAGCAAGCCTACGTGCGCTACATCGAAGCTCAGCGTCTGAAAGCTGTGCGCCAGCCGCGCTGGAACGATCTGATTGCGATTTACAAGGAAATCATTCAGCTCGACCCGACCGCCGCCGAACCGCACGCCGATTTGTGCGAGGCGTATTTTTTCTCCAATCAACCGCAGGCCGCCGAACGCGAAGCCCGCGAAGCGATTCGGTTGGATGCCGATTGCCTGAACGCGCATAAATGGTTGGCGCGCCTTTACATCATTAACGTCCGCTTCGACAAAAACGAAGCGGCCAAACCCGCCAACATTGACCGTGCCATTCGCTCTTATGAAGAAGTCGCCCGCATTGATTCCAGCAATGCCGAAGCTTGGGCATTCCTGGGCGATTTGTATCAGATGAAAACCGATGTGACGCGGCAGATCAAAGCATTGGAAAAGTTGACCGCCATCAGTGCGCCGACCGAGACGGTGTTTTATCGCAATGTGATGAACATCGAAATCTCGCCCGATCAGGCGTGGTATCAGCTTTCGCAGTTGTATCAAGGGCAAGGCAAGAATGCACAAGCGATTGAAGCCGCCCGCCGCGCCTTTGAGATTGATCCTGACTCGGCGGTCAACCTGCGCAATCTGATGAATATGCTGCGGCTATCGAGCAATGGCGAAGAGGAGCTGCAAGCCTACACGCGCCTGATGCGCAGCTACGACGGCCCGGCGTTGCAGATTGGTTACAGTGCCGCGCTCGTGCGGCTGGGGCGGTATGCGGAAGCGATTACCAAACTGCGCACGATCAGTAAAGCTGACCCGGCAAATGCTAATGTTGCAGAACTGTTGGCCGTCGCGCAACGCCGCTCTGGCAAACGCGCCGAAGCTGTCGAAACGCTCAAGCAAGCCATTAGCACTGTCGAACCTGCGCAACGGCAAAAGCTGAATCTGGAACTGGGCGAAACGTATGAGGAACTGGGCCGCACGACGGATGCGATTGCTTTTTACGAAGGCGTTTTCAATGAACTGGTCAATAAACCGCGCCTGGAAGCCTCGCAGAACGAGCGCTTGCTGAACGTCGTCGCGCGGTTGATGCGCACCTACAATCGGCAGGGTGATAAGAAAAAGGCACAGGCCGCCTTTGCCCGCGCACAACAATTGCTCGGCGATAATCACCCGATGCTTTCATCTTTGCTGATTGATTCGTTGCGCGAGGAAGGCAAATACACAGAAGCGCTCGATGCCACGCGCGTTGCGCTCACGCGCTATCCGACTGATCGTTCATTGAAGCTGACCGGAAGCCCTGACACTCGGCGATTTGCACAAATACAATGAAAGCCTCGCGATCCTGCGTACCTTGCTGGACAGACAGGCTGACACGAACGTCTTAACCATTCTCAGCAGCGTTCAGCTACAAAACGGGCAATTCAAAGAAGCCGAAACGACGATTCGTAAAGCGCTTGAAGCCGACCTGAACGACACCGATTTATTGATTCAACTCGGTTCCATTCAGGATCGCTCTGGCCAGCGCGGCGAAGCAGAGAAGACATTGCGCACGGTGTTGCAACGCGAACCCGACAATGCCATGGCGCTGAACAACCTCGGCTACTTTCTGGCCGAACGTAATGCCCGTTACAACGAAGCCTTGCCGCTGATTGAAAAAGCCGTCAGTATTGAACCACTGAACGGCAGTTTTCTCGACAGCCTGGGCTGGGTGCAATACAAGATGGGGCGGTTGCAAGAGGCGCGCGGGCATCTGGAAAAAGCCACGCAATATGCTCGTCGCAACGCTAATGTTTTTGAGCATTTGGGCGATGTCCTGCGTGATTTAGGCCGGACGCAGGAGGCGCGGCGCAACTGGGAAGTAGCGTTGGAGTATTCAGTCGAAGCGGGCGTAATTGCGCGGCTGAAAGACAAAATCAAGAACACACAATAGCAAGAAAAAAATCCGACACATTTTCCGCCTTTGGGGTTGCTAAAAAAGTTTAGCTCGTGCATAATTCCGCACGATTTGAAGTTGAATAGCGGTCAACTGGCAAAATCACTCGTTAATCCAAGCGAACAATTTACTGATTCTCACGCAAACAGATAGTTTGCACCTGTACCGAAAACATAGCGACTTCCGGCCCCCGACCATTCCTTCGTCAACATAATCTGACAGGAGCAGCGAGATGTATCGTGTATTGTCCCTCTTTGTTTGTCTGGCCTTAGTGTTGCTGGCATTTACTGTCGTTATTCCCCCAACACAGGCTGCTGCCATTGTGCCCGGCACAGTTCCCCCGTCCAGTTTTGCTTTAGCTGCAGATATTGAGGAGCAAGTCTTCCAGGCGATTAATCGCATTCGGGAAGAGAATCACCTCGCTCCCCTGTCAGCGGCGAAGGACTTAGGTTCGGTCGCACGGTTGCACAGCGAAGATATGGCCACGCGCGATTATTTCAGCCACGTCAGCCCGGAAGGTGACAGTCTCGGCAAACGCGCAACGCGCAACGGCGTCACGAATTGGAACCGGATTGCGGAAAACATCGCGATGAATTGCGGCTACAGCAATCCTGCGACGATTGCCGTTAAAGGCTGGCTCGAAAGCCCGGCGCATCGGCATAACATTCTGGACCAAAACTTGACGGAAACAGGCATCGGCGTGGCCGTAGACGCGAAGGGCCGCATTTTCCTGACGCAGCTTTTCGCACGCCGGAAGTAGTAAACAGTTTAGCGGTATACCTCCTTCATTGCGCTAACACGCGCGCCAAATCGAGTAAACTTAAATCAAGCAATTTTCCCTGAGCGATAACTTCGCTGAGTGGTGTTGTGTCCACTTGTCCCCGCAACCAGCCAACCAACACGCCGACTTCGCCACGTGCCAGTGCATCCACTGCGCCTGCGCCCAAACGGGTTGCCAGCATGCGATCAAAAACGCCCGGCGCGCCGCCCCGTTGTACGTGTCCCAACGTTGTCGCGCGCAGGTCAAAGCCCAGCCGTTCACGGTGTTCCTGAAAATAGCTGACCAAACCTTCGGCATTATATTTCGCGCCTTCTGCCACGACGACAATCGCGTGCGCTTTGCCGCGCTGATACGCCTGGCGAATGTCTTCGGCAATGACTTCCGGGTCGGTTTCCACTTCGGGCAAGACAATCGCTTCTGCGCCGCCAGCAATGCCTGTCATCAGCGCAATGTAACCGCAGTGACGCCCCATTGTTTCGACCAGAAACGCGCGTTGATGTGAAGAGGCTGTGACCTTCAACCGATCAATCGCTTCCAATGCGATATTGAGCGCCGTGTCTACGCCAATCGTGATATCTGAGCCGGACAAATCATTGTCAATTGTTGAAGCAACACCTACGACCGGAAAGCCCAATTCTGAGAGCGCGTGCGAGCCTTGTTGCGAACCATTGCCGCCAATAACAACCAGTGCGTCAATGTCACGTTCGCGCAGTTGCCGCAGGGCTTCGTTTTGTCCTTCTTCAGTTTTCATTTCCGGGCAACGCGCGCTACCGAGCATGGTGCCGCCGCGTTGCAAAACACCACCGACATCGCGGTAGCCGAGCGGGCGGAAAGCGCCGTGCAGCAAACCGCTAAATCCGTGCTGTACGCCGTAAACTTCCCATCCTTGCGCCAAGCCTGTTCGGGTGACTGCCCGCAGCGCCGCATTCATCCCCGGCGCATCTCCGCCGCTAGTTAAGACGGCAATTCGTTTCATACGATTCCTCCTTTGCAGATCGCTATTGCTACAGCAGTTTTGGTGCCAGTCAAGTTGGTTGCCGAAAACAGTGGGGAGTTGCGCAGCTTTGCGCAGTTGCGCCATTTTCGTTACCCTGGCCTGTGTTTTGCAATGGAGGCGAGCGATATGAATATTCTGGTTTTAAATTGCGGCAGTTCCACAATCAAGTTTCAACTGATTGCCACCGATCTGGAACGAATCGAGCAAAATGCTGACAAGAAATTGGCGCGTGGTGTCATCGAACGCATCGGCGGCGAAGCGGTCTTGACCTTGCAGGTTGAAGGACAACCAGCACAACGATCCACCGCCTTGCTTCACGACATCCGCGCGGCGGTGGATTACATCGTTCGTTGGGCGTGCTCCGAAGAGGCAAATATCAGCGAAATTCGCAGCATTACAGACATTCAGGCCGTCGGGCATCGTGTGGTGCATGGCGGTGAACGCTTCGTGAGTTCTGTGTTGATTGACGAGCAAGTGTTGCGCGGCATCGAAGATTGCATTGACCTCGCACCGCTGCATAATCCTGCAAATATCAAAGGCATTCTGGCCGTGCGGGAATTGCTCGGCGCAAGGCTGCCGCAGGTGGCAGTATTCGACACAGCGTTTCATCAGACCTTGCCGGAACACGCTTATCTTTATGCCTTGCCGTATCAGCTTTACCGGCGGCATCGCGTGCGTCGCTACGGATTTCACGGTACGTCGCACCGTTACATCGCGTTTCGTTACCGCCAACTGCGTAAGATGCCGCGCGAAGAGGTCAACATCATCACGCTGCATCTGGGCAATGGCTGTTCTGCGACGGCGATTAAAGGCGGTAATTCGCTCGACACTTCAATGGGATTGACGCCGCTCGAAGGCTTGATGATGGGCACGCGGTCGGGCGATGTAGACCCGTCGCTGCTGGATTTTATCGCGACGAAAGAAGGGCTATCCGCCCGCGAGGTCGAAAGTTTGCTGAACAAACAATCCGGCCTGCTCGGCATTTCCGGCCTGACGCACGACATGCGCGATTTGCTCGACGAAGCGCATACGAACAAAGACCGCCGCGCGATCCTCGCCATTCAACTTTTCTGCTATCGCGTACAGAAATACATCGGCGCGTATCTGGCCGCAATGAATGGTACGGATGCGCTGATTTTTGCGGGCGGCATCGGCGAAAATTCGGCAGAAATCCGCGCACAGATTTGCGCAGGGTTATCGTGGCTCGGCATCCGGCTGGACGATGAACGCAACAACACGATGCTGGGCGGGCGCGAAGGCATCATCAGCACGGATGATGCACGCTTAGCTGTCTATGTCATTCCGACGGATGAAGAGTTATTGATTGCACGCGACACCGTGCGCGCTGTGGAAATACCCGAAACGTAATCCGCCGCTGTTCAAGAGGTAACTCTGGGTATGCTTTACTTGGTTATAGCGAGTGTGGTGGGCCTCTACTTTTCCTGATTCCTGCCCACAAAAGACTTCCTGCTCCGATGAGGGAGTCCTTTGTGGGCAGGAATCAGTTTTCTGAACACTCATTTAGAAATTGTTAGATGTCCGCAGGTCTTCAAGCCGCGATTATGCCTCGCTCAACGCTGCCTCAACTTTGGCTTCGGCCAGCACAAAACTCGCTGGTTTCAGCGGACGCGCAAGCAGAATCGGGCAAGGCGATTGGCGCAGCACGCGGTCTACGTTGGAGCCGAATAACGCTTGCATGCCGAAACCTGCACCGCGCACGCCCATGCAGATTAAATCCACTTCGTGTGCATCCGCATATTCCAAAATTTCACGGTAAGGTTTGCCTTCGCGCACAACGGTTTTGAGGTTGCACCACAGCTTGGCTTCCTCCGGCACAGCGTCTTGAAGCTGGCGCACCGCTTCCCTGAATTCTTCCTCTTCCGCCAGCACAAAGCTTGCCCCAGTATGCGGCGGCAGCACGTGCAGCAGATGTAATTCCGATTGATATTCCTCAGCCAACATCAATGCAAACATTAATGCCACTTCAGAATCGTTGGAAAAATCGTAAGGCATCAAGATCGTTTTGAGCCGAATTTCGCCCGTTGTCGGATTCACCCATTCGCGTTCGTCGGGATGCGTAATCAACACAGGGCAGGGCGCGGTACGACTGACCGCTTCTGCCGTCGAGCCGAGCAAGGTTGCCGCGTAAGATTGCCGCCGCGAATGCATAACGATCAAATCCGCATGATGTTGCGCGGCTTCGCGCGTGATGGTTTCTGCCGGATCGCCGACCGCAAGAATCGGTTCCCAATCGGGCAACCCCGGGCAACCCGTTGGGGTGTGATAACAATGCTGCTCCAGCATGGTAGCGATTGGCTGACGAAGCTGCGTATCATCCGTTACCGGGCTTTCTGCCAGCGCGTGACAGACGTAGAGTTTGGCTTCATACGCCTTCGCCAGTGCCAGTGCATAACTGAGCGCCTCATCATTGCCGGGGCGCAGGTCAGTTGAACAAAAGATTTTTTCCAAAGTCAGCATAATACCTCCAAATCGGCGTCAGGCGTTTTCCGCGCACGCCACGCAACGGCTGGCGTGCGGTAACGCCGCGAGTCGTTTCAAAGGAATTTTCTTTTCGCAGTTTTCACAAATCCCATACTCACCGGCCTCCAGTCGTTTCAGCGTAACCTGAATCTGCTGCATTTCCGCACGAATAGAATGATCCAGCGCGTCCAGCACTTCATCGTTTTCGCGCTCAGTGGCCTGCTCGGCAAAATCCGCGTGCGGCGGCTCGTTTTGGTGTTGCACGTCACGGCGAATCTTGCTCAAGCGCATTTGGATTTCGTCGTAGCGTGTTTGCAGTTGTTGGCGAATGGCGTCGTATTCTTGCATAACGATCCTTTCTGCTTATTCAGCAGCCGACCAGACAGGCGCTTCCTGCACAGATTCAGGATGCCGTTCGATGGCCGGAACGGCCAGCACCGGGCAAGGCGATTGCCGGACGATGCGCTCGGTCGTGCTGCCGCGCAGCGCATCCAAAAAGCCGTGATGCCCTTCGGTTGCCATCACAATCAAATCTGCCCGCCCTTGTTCAGCAGCGCGCAAAATCTGTTCTTCAATGTCGCCGTATTCCAGCGTCGCTTCCCATTTCCAATGATCGCCCGTGTAGGTTTTGACCACTGGAAAATTATCCGACGGCCCGATGTGCAGCACCGTGAACATCACATCTTTGCATTCCAGCAACTCGATGATGGAGGCCGCCGCTTCCAGTGCGACTTGCGGTTTTGGGTTATGGTCTACGGGAATCAACACATGTTTGATGTGCGCCGTGCCGCTTTCTAGCGAAATGAACCCGTCCGTGCTTTCGGGAATAAAAAGCGTCATCTCACCAGAACGCCGCGCGACGGATTCGGCAATGGTTTTGTGCGTCAAGCGATCCAGCCCGTGATATTGATGCGTAGCCAGCACAATCAAATCGTGCGGATGTTTGTGGAGGTAATGCAGAATCGAATCCTCTGTGTCCTTGTGCGTCGTGGCGATCTTTTCGACTTCCAAGCCAATTTCCGCAAAGGATTCTTTCGTGCTTCCTTCCGGCAATACGCCCCATTGCTCCAGCTTGCGGCGTACTTTGGGAAATTCACTCCAATGCCGGTCGTGATCGTGATCGGTGTGCAAGATCGTTAGGCGACCATGTTCGCGCGTGGCCAGCTTCAACGCATGTGCGAACGCGACATCGCTGGCATCGGAAAAATCCGTCGGGTGAAAAATGCGGTTCCAATAAAGTTGCGGCGGTAACAGCATAGTTTTTGTGATGAAGGAAGAACGTTGTTGATTTCGTTGCTGGGTGATTTCGCGCGCAGCAACCGTGCGATTACTACCTATCGGTCGCGCTGCAAGTCGTGTTCCGTACGCTTGGCTGAGCGTTCTGCCACAACTCAGAAACCGGGGACTTGAAGGCTGCGAAAATTTCCGCGCGTGCTGTGGAGACTTGCGCATTTGGGCAGGGCAAACAGTTGGCATCAAGGTTGCACTTACGCTCCTTGTACCGGTTGCGGCTGGTATTTACCCGCCCCTGCACGAAGGAGAAGCGATTATGCGAAACGTAAAAGTTGGCCTGTTTTGTCTCGTCAGCGCGCTCAGCGTGATGCTGGTTCTAGCTGGAGTGCAAAAGAAACAGCCGCGCACTACACAGCACGCTTACCGCGAGAATACTTGCGTTACGTGCCACGCGAATCTGCAAGAACCGGTAGGCATCAGCGCGCATTTTTACGAATGGCGCAATTCCGCGCACGAGCGCAAAGGCGTGAGTTGTGAGAAATGTCACGGCGGCGATCCGACAGCGAAAACCTCGACGGCTGCTCACCAAGGTGTGCTACGCCCCAGTTTTCCCGCCAGCACGCTGCATCCGCAAAACCTCGCGCAAACGTGTCGCAGTTGTCATCAGGAAATCGTCAACGCTTTTATCAAAAGCCGCCATTTCGAAAAGTTGCAGACCTCAGCCGACGCGCCAAACTGCACAACCTGTCATCGCCATATGGCATCATCAGTCATTACCTGGCCGCCAGATACAGCGGCGCTCTGTGCCAAATGCCACAACGCTTCCAGCGGTGCAGCAGCGCAATATCCTGATGTCGCACGACAGGCGGGCGAGACGATTGCCGCCATCAGCCGTGCTGATGGCGTCGTGGAATGGGCGCAAAGTTTGATGCAGGAAGGTAAGCAGAAGAAACTTTCCTTCACCACTGAAGAAGCTCGGTTCAAGCAATTTGCTGCCGCGATGAAACAGGCCAAGATTGATGGCACGCCTTTCAATTGCCACAGTCGCGCCGTACGGTAGACGAGGTATTCCGGCAGCGACGGAAGTGAAGGACAATATCTGGAAGCGGTTGCCGGAATAAAAATACAGCCGCGTTTTTAGCCACTAAAAACGCGGCTGTGCCGAAAGGACTTACCCTGGTGCGGAGGTGCTTTGCCCGGTAAAGCCCTCGCGGAGACTCAAAAAGTTCAATCTAGTTATCTCATTCCTAGCAGCCAAGCGATGGCTTGGTAAAATTCCGTTATAAATTCGATCCCTTCTGAGGATCAAGAAGAGTAGTGAGAGGGCCGCTGAGGTATGGCTAACTGGTTGCTAAAGGCCCGACCCTCTCATTTTCCTGAGACACATCACGATCTACTGCAATCAGCGACCACAGCAAAAAACGGCGTATTCCTGACAAAAAAGCCCATTTTGCGCGGAGATTTCCGCATTTTGCGCATTGGCCTGAGCAAGTTTCCGCACCCCAAAGCGAACATTTCCCACCGTGTAAATGCTAACACCCACAAACGCGAAGCGTCTGGGAGCGCAGGCGGCTCGCGTGCTGAGACCTGGGACGCCTTAGCTTTTCTCGGAGCCTATTTCTCTACACTTCTCAGCACGCGAGCCGCCTGCGCTCCCAGGCGCTTCGCATTTGCGCCAGCAGGTCACAGCGGCGAATCTTTGTTCCTCCTCACTCTCGAAATTTTCCACACAACTTGCTGGCATATCGGTTGCTTTATCGGTATAGCGGTGGTGATGGGGAATCCTACGGCAAAGGAGCGTCCTTTTATGCTAAAGAGAATTTGCTTTTTCTTCGCGCTTGCCCTTTTTACCGTCGTACTGGCACAGACCAAAGAGCAATACGCGACGCCTGATTATCGCAACAACAATTGCGTGACCTGTCATGCGCAACTCACGACACCTGTCACAGTGAGCAATCGTTACTTCCAATGGCATTCTTCGGTGCATCGGGATGCCGGTGTTTCGTGTGAAAAATGTCATGGCGGCAATGCCAGCACTACTGACAAAGCGAAGGCACACACGGGCATTCGTCCCGTGAGTGATCCGCAGAGCGCGCTGCACTTTCGCAATATCGCCATGACTTGTAAAGCCTGCCATCAGGGCGTCGTCAATACGTTTGTGGAAAGCAAGCATTTCCAAAATCTGAAAACGACCGGACTGGGGCCGACCTGTTCGACCTGTCACGAGCATATGGCAACGGAAGTTATTCTCTCGCCGCAGCAGGTCGGCAATCTATGTGTCTATTGCCACAACACCATCAACGGTGCGCTGCCGCCGCGCCCGGAGATTCGGGAAAAGGCGGAAGCCGTGATGCAATCGCTCAATCGTGCGGATGTCGCGGTGGCTTGGGCGGTGAGCTTGTTACGCGAAGGAGAAATGAAGCGCCGCAATGTTGCAGTGGAACGAGTGCAGGTAACCGCTGCACAAGGACTGCTCAAGGAAGCGAAACTAACGTGGCATACGTTTGATTTGGCTGCCGCACAGAAACGCGCGGACGAAGCATTTACAAATGCGATGAAAGCTAAAGACGAGCTAAGCAAAAAGCTCGCGCATTAACGCGCCCGTTTTGCTTTGGGGCGCGGCGCAAAAATACTGGCTTGGGCGGTGTGATGCTGCTGCAAGCTGTTGCACACAACATCGCAGAGTTGAAAAACGCTCTCATCCGCCACACGGTAAAATACGGTATTTCCCTCCTGTCGGCGCGCAATCAGCCCAGCGTCCTGCAACATCTTTAGATGCTTGCTGACGTTGGGCTGTGACGCCGCCACGGTTTCTGTCACCTGCGTCACACTCTGCTCACCATCCTGTAGAGCGTTTAGAATGCGCAACCGCATTGGATCGCTTAGGACTTTAAAGCGCGCTGCCACTAGGTTAATCGCTTCAGAAGTGAGAATTTTGCTGCCTGCCATATCTTTTGCGCACCCTCTTGGAAAAATAAATATAACTACGAAAGAATATAGTTAAGCCGTTGCGATTATAGCGAAACCCGTCAGTCGCGCAATGAAAAATTATGTGGCGGTAATTAAAAATGCGCTATTGACAATATAACTAATTAGGAATATAGTTTGATTCTTAAAAAGTTACTCCTTACGGAGGCGGTTATGAGTGATCTACTGTGGCTAATATTATTTTTCGTGGCTTACCTCGTCGTCCTGCGCTGGCTCTTGCCGCGCCTGGGCGTGCCGACCTGAATGAGCGCAACCTGTGACCGCGAGGATCGCGGTCAAGCACAACCAACAACCCTAAAAAACGAAAGGCAGGAATAGAAATGAACATCGAAAGAGCTTTACGACTCATCGCTGGCATAGTTGTTTTGGTTAGTATGTTGTTAGGCATCTATGCCCATCCGTACTGGTTTTTCCTGACCGGCTTTGTTTCAATAAACTTGATTCAATCCGCCTTCACCAATTGGTGCCCGATGATGACGATCCTGCGCTTACTTGGTCTTAAAGGCTAACCGTTTCGCCTATGAAATTGCTACGCCAACATCCGCTAACTTTGTTGCTGATTGGTGCCTTGCTGCACAGCCCGCTGGTGCGAGCGCAATCTATTGATGCGTTGACCTTGCCGTTGGCCGTCGAGATTGCGCTTAAAACGACTCCGCTGGTAAAAGCTACGGCCACCGGGCGAGAAATGGCGGACGCACGGTGGCTGGAAGCGCGGGCGTCGCGCTGGCCCATTGTGCAGGTCAGCC
>JAXLQQ010000083.1:0-23868 GCA_046331525.1 Blastocatellia bacterium | reverse complement strand
CTTACGCTGCTTGTATTGATGTCACCAAATCCCAATTTCAAAAAATAGCCGGGCTGTCACAATCGCAAAAGTGTGACAGCCGCACCACCTTCCCTCTCTTTCCGGCGTAGACTGCCACGCAGCAAACATTTACTGACAGGAGAGAGAAATTATGTATCCCATCATCCGCTGTTTCGTTGCGCTGCTCTTCATCGGCCTCGTTCCCGCTTTTGCCCAAGCGCCAAAACCTATCCCCGAACCCGCCAATGCTGTTGCGATTTTGCGCACCGCCAAAGCCGTCTTCGTACTGCCCAAATCGGATTACATGAACCGCGAGGCGCTGGAACGTGAATTGGTTAAGCAGCCCGACTTCAATCAACTCGGACTGCTAGTCGTACGCGACAAACAAGAAGCGCAGTTGATCCTGGAAGTCTATCGCAAGAAATGGACAACGCGCTTCACCATCACCGCCGTAGATGCCCGCACTGGCGCGCTGGTCGCCAGTTGCCAGGAAAGTTCGATTGGCGGCGACGTCGAACCGAAGCTGGCGAAATGCTTTATCAAACAAGCCAAAGCTGCCAGAGCTACCGCGACGGAAACGACCGCGCCCAAACAATAAATGGCATTCCGTTGTCATTGTTATCTCTTCGTTATCTCCTCACTCCTCACTTGCCTTTCTGTCCTGTGACCTGTTAGGTTGCGGATGTTTCGGCTGGCGTAGCCAAATGCTACCGCTTAACCTCCAGAACAGGACAACCACCTTGAAGAAAAAAGTGACAATCCGAGATATTGCCGCCCAACTGGGTTTGTCTGCGATGACAGTTTCGCTGGCCTTGCGCGATCATCCCCGCATTTCCGCGCCCACCAAGGAGCGGATTCGCGCGGCGATGAAAGAACTGCAATACGAACCGAATCAAGTCGCGCGCGCACTGGCGACGGGCAAATCCAATTTGATCGGCGTGATTGTGCCGAATAGTTCTGACCCGTATTACGCCGAAGTGATTCGCGCGATTGAAGACGCCGCCAGTGCTGCCGGTTATCACGTGCTGCTGGCTAACGGGTCGTACCAGATGGAACGCTACAGCGAACGGGTGAAAGATATGATCGCCCTGCACATGCGCGGCATCATCGCGGCTCCGCCCTTCATCAGCGAAAAACCCACGTTGCCGCCCTTTTGGCAGGATTTATTGCACAGTGATTTCGATGTGGTGCTGGTCAACCGGCAATTGCAACCACCGATCTTTCATCAGGTCGCTGCCGATTATCAGGATGGTGTGCGAATGGTCGTGGAAAAGCTTGTGGCCCTCGGCCATCACCGGGTGGCGTACCTTTCTGGTCAGCCCGCGATGTTGCCGATTCGCCAGCGCCGCGCGGCCTTCCAACGGTGGGCGAAAAAATACGACCTTGATCCTGATCCCCAACTCTTCGCTGACACCGATCTGAGTTTTCGCGGCGGCTACGAAGCCGGGCAAGGTTTATGGGCAAGGCTGAAAAAGAAGCCGACGGCGGTGGTGACGTTTAGCGATGCAGTGGCGGTGGGCTTACTGCGCTGGCTGGATGTCGCGGGCGTCGCCGTGCCGCAGCAAGTCTCCGTCATCAGTTTTGATGGCACAGTTGCCAGCGAATTCACGCATCCCACGCTCTCGACCGTTTACACGCCGATGTATGAAATCGGGCAACGGGCCTTTCGTTTGCTGGCGGGCGCGATGGCGAATGAATACTGCACGCCGCAAAATGTGATCCTCCCGGTTGAAGTGAAAGCGCGCGAATCACTCGGCCCGGCCCCCGCACAAACCAAGCGTGCCGCACGTCCGGCAGCCCGCTTCCGTTGACACAAGAACTTGGCCTGTGGTTTAGTTTACCGGTAAAGCAGATTGCTAAAGGATTAAGATCAATGCTTCCCCGTCGAACATTTCTTACGCTCTTGTCTTCCACCCTTGTCAACGGCTTCGCGGGCGCGATAACTCGGCCTATCCCGGTCAAGATTGGCTGCCAAACGAATGCCTGGCGCATTGATCCGCGCGATTTTTCGCAGGTGTTGCAAGTGCTGGCGAAACTGAAGGAACTAGGGTTTGACGGCTTTGAGACAGGCTTTCGCAATGTGCAACCGCAGTTCGGTAACATCACCGCCGCGCGGGCGCAAATTGAAAAGACGGGACTGCAATTCTTTGGCTGTCACATCTTCCTGGACAAATATGACGAACAAACGCACATCGCGCCGCTGAATTTGATTCGTACGATTGCCGACGGCGCGGCGGCGTTGGGCGCGCAACGGCTCATCGTCAGCGGCGGCGGATTGATTCAGGACGGCAAAGTGAACGCGGAAGCGCTCAAGCGAAAAGCAGAAGGATTGAACGTCGCGGCCAAATATTGCCAGTCGAAAGGGCTGCGGTTGGCCTATCACAATCACGGCCCGGAGTTTCAAAGCGGCGGACTGGAAATCGAAGGCTTATATAAACACACCGACCCGGCGCGCGTGGAATTTATCACGGATTGCGGCTGGGCCTGGCGCGGTGGCATTAACGTGCCGGAATTTTTTGCCCGGCATCACAAACGCATGGCGGGATTGCACCTGCGCGATTTCAAAGGCGATTTCAAAAGCGATGTGCAAATTCCGCTCGGACAGGGTGATTTTCCGCTCCAGGCATTAGCCAAGGTGGTTCAGCAAGTGAAATGGCAAGGTTGGGTACTGAACGAAGAAGAACGCTTGAGCGGAGAAAAGCCCGGCGAAAGCGCTGTGGCTCCGGCACGCGCCACGCTCAAGAAAATTTTTGGCCGGTGAACGGCTTGCCAAATCTAACTTTCTATGGAATGTTTCTCACCATAGAGGATAAGGAAGACACGAGGAGAACGACTGGGGGAGTATTCTCTTTGTGCTGGAAGATATCCTCTGTGGTGAGAGAACAAAATTTGTTCTCTCACCATGCATCGAAGAAATTTTTTACTCGGCATCAGCACCACTTTTACAGCAGCTTCGTATGCACGCATTCGCGGCGCGAATGATCGTGTCGGCATGGCACTGGTCGGCAGTGGACGACGCGGGCGCGAAGTGATGAAAGCCTTCCTGACCACGGGCCGGGCGGAACTCAATTGCATCGCTGACGTCTACGACGTACAGCGCCAACGCGCCAAAGAGTTCCTGGCCGTCAAACCACCCGAAACCAGCACCATTGAGGAAGCCTTGAGCCGCAGGGATGTAGACGCTGTGCTGATCGGTGCGCCCGACCATTTGCATCTCACGTTGTTGCTTGCCACGCTGCAAGCGGGCAAACACGCCTACGTCGAAAAACCTACGTCGCACAATTTTGCCGAGGGGGCGACTTTTATCGAAGCCGTGAAGAAAAGCGGCAAGGTCGTGCAAACCGGCACGCAGCAGCGCAGCGGCGCACATTACAAAAAAGCGAAAGAAGAATTCTTTGACAAAGGTCGCTTAGGCAAACTCGTCTTCGCGCGTGCCGTCTGGCACGACTTTCCGTGGCAACGGCGCAAGATTGATCCGCAGCCGAAACCCGCAGAACTCGATTGGGAGCGGTTCTTAGGCCCGGCGAAGAAAGTGCCGTACGACTGGATTCGTTATGATTCGTGGCGCTACTTCCCTGATTACGGCGGTGGACTGCTCGCTGACATTTTGACGCACTGGGCGGATGTGGCGCAGTGGATGATGAACGAAACGCGCCCGCTGAATGCGACGGCTACGGGCGGCATTTATCAACTGCACGACGGGCGGCAAAACCCGGATACGGTCAATGCCGTGTTGCAATACAAGAACTGGAATCTGACGTTTGAATCCAGCGTGCTGCCTATTCGTAACGACCGTCCCGGCGTGTTTTTTCAGGGCACCGAAGGCACGCTCGATTTGACCCGCGGCGGCTATGTTTTTCAGCCGTACAAAGGCGCGCCGGAAGTCGTCGAAACGAAAGAAAACCTGGAAGTCGCGCACGCTACCAGCTTTCTGGACGCGCTCAAAAACGGCACCAAACCAAGCGCCGATATTGAAACCGGCATTGCTGCCTGCAACCCTGTGCATCTGGCCAAAGCGGCGTATTGGAATCGCAAACGCATGAAGTTTGATGCAACGGGCAAAAAGATTGTCGAAGAGGTATAAAGGCGTGGGTCTTTACACCTGTCTACGCAAATGACTCAACCATTAGCTTCGTTCCTGACTGAAGACACAGTCCTAGCTTGCTGCGATGAAATTTCGGATGATTCAGTTTACCGGTAAACTGTCGGGCCAGCCGCGCGTCCGGCTTAGGCACGCAGACAGGTAGCTATAGCACGAACTTTCGTCACTCAAAGGAGAAATTACTATGTATCGTCAGACCCCATTCATTCGGACACTTTGTTCCTTCGTCTTACTTTTGCTCGTCACGGCGGTGCCGGGAATTGTTGTTGCCCAATCCACCAATGCCCGGCTGGGCGGCGCGGTTACGGACGCTTCCGGCGCAGTGCTGTCTGGCGTAAAGCTGATTTGTCGCAATGTCGCGACGGGATTGTCCGTCGAAGCGACAACTAATGCCGAGGGACGTTATCAGTTTCCCGAATTGCCGGTGGGACAATACGAATTGACTGTCACGCAACCCGGTTTTCAGAAACTCGTGCGCGGCGGCATCACGCTGATTACCGGGCAGGTAGCGGAAGTAAATTTGGCGATGCAGGTCGGCGCGGTCGAATCCACAATTGAAGTCACGGGCGATATTCCGCTCGTGCAAACAACAACAGCAACCGTGCAAACGTCAATGACCGTGCGGCAGGTGCAGGAATTGCCGCTCAACGGACGCAACCCGTTGCAACTCGTCGCCCTGACACCGGGCGCAGCGATTACGGATGCCGGTACGGTCGCCGGGCAACAGGACAATCGCGGGTTGTCGGTGAATGGACTGCGCACGACGCAAAATAACTTCCGGCTGGACGGATCGAATTACAACAATCGTTTCTTCGGTTCCGCGCCAGTCTTGCCGAATCCCGACACGCTGGAAGAATTCACCGTGCAATCGTCGAATTACAGCGCGCGTTCGGCTGGCGCAGGCGCGGCGATTGAAATGGCGACGCGCACAGGGACGAACCAATTTCACGGCTCGGCGTTTGAGTTTTTGCGCAACACGGTGCTGAACGCGAACGATCCGTTTTTGAAAGGTGCAGGCCGCGCGCGTCCGCCCTTTAAGCAGAACCAATACGGCGCGACGTTCGGCGGCCCGGTCATCAAAGACAAGCTGTTTTTCTTTGGCGGCTCTCAAGGCACAAAGCGGCGCGCGGCTCCGACTTCGGTGACGATTCAATCGTTGACGGCGGCGCAACGCGCGGGTGATTTTTCGGCGACGACGACGCCAATTATTGATCCATTCACCGGGCAACAATTCGTCACCAACGGCGTCAAGAATGTGATTCCCGCCGCGCGTATTGATGCCGTTGCCAAAGCCGTGCTGGATGCGTATCTGCCGCTGCCGAACGCGGGCGGCAATAACTTGGTCGTGCTGCAAAACCGCAACATTGACGACGATCAAGTCGCGTTTCGCGCGGACTATCAATTGAGTGAACGGAATCGCCTGACCGGACGACTATTCTGGAACGACAATGATTTTCAGCGCGCCTTCACCGCGCCAAACGGCTTTTTCGCGGCGAATAACTTTCACAATCAAAGCTACACGATCCGCGACACGCATACGTTTTCGCCGAATCTAACGGCAACGTTTTCCGGCGCGTGGGCGAAGTTCCGCCGCGTGCAGGAACCGCAGGCACCGGGACTGAAAACGCTGCAAACCTTCGGCGTCAAACCGCAGCAGAGCATCAAGACCGACTTCTTCCCCGGCGTACGCTTCCGTCCGAATGCGGGCTTCTCGCTGTTCTCCGGCGGCGGTCTTGAACAAACACCGCAGACGTATGACTTCCACGCGGCAGCGATTTGGACGAAGGGACGGCACACGGTGCAATTCGGCAGCGATTTTCAATTTGACCGCGTTTTCACACTCGATGCGTCGTTCACGCCCGGCGAATGGGGCTTCAACGGCTCGCGCACGGGCGTGCTGTTTGCGGATGTGATTCTGGGGTTGCCGAATAGTTACTTGCAGGATTCGGGACGCACGAATGATTTGAGCGAATCGAAATATCACTTCTGGGTGCAGGACGATTGGAAAGTCAGCCCGCGTCTGACGCTGAATCTTGGCTTGCGCTACGAGCCGTGGTTGCCGCCAACGGACAGCTTGAATAATCTCGTCGGCTTCATCGCGGGACAGCAATCTACGGCAGCGCCAAAAGCGCCGCTCGGCCTTCTCTATCCAGGCGACACGGGCATTCCAGAAACGCTCTTCAAACACGACTTGAATAATTTCGCGCCGCGTTTTGGTTTTGCCCTCGACGTGTTTGGCAATGGCAAGAGCGTGGTGCGCGGCGGTTATGGGATTTTCTTTATTGATCCTGCATTGACGCTTTACACGCGCACGGTCAGCACGCAGCCGAGTGTTTACACGGTGAATCAGCAATTCGCGGCAAATAGTCTGGCAACGTTTGTTGACCCGTTCGCGGGCATTCCGGGAGGCAATCCGTTCCCCTATCCGCGCGTGCAGCCCGATCAGTTCAAGACGTTCAATTTCATTTTGCCTGTCTCTGGCGGCGTGCTTGATCCGAATACACGGTCGGGCTACTCACAAAACTGGAACTTCACCGTCGAACAGCAATTGCTCAAGGATTTGGCGCTGTCGGTTGCGTATGTCGGCAATCACGGCGTCAAGATTTTGGGCGCGCGTGAATTGAATCCGGCGCTGCCGAATTCGGCGGCGACCGTCGCGGCGCTGAACAATCGCCGCATCTTTAATCCGACGACTGTCGGTTTGAGCGCGGTGGAAGTGGCGACGCCGTGGCAATATTCGATCTACCACTCACTGCAACTCGGCTTCACAAAGCGCACGTCGCGCGGCTTGACGCTGCTCGGCAATTACGTGTGGTCGAAGGCGATTGACAATGGTTCTTCGACGGTTGAGGGCAGCGGCTCGTATCCGCGCAACTCGCTCAATCCCTCGCTGGATCGCGCGGTCGCGGATTTCGACGCGACGCATCGCGCCAATATTTCGTTCATCTATGATCTGCCGAAGGTCGAGAAGTTCGGCGCGTTCGCCAAAGCGTTGCTCGGCGGTTGGCAGGTCAACGGCATTCTGGCGTTACGTAGCGGCTTGCCCTTTTCGGTCAAGAGCGGTTCGGATCGTTCGCGCACAGGCGTCGGGCAGGACAACGCCGATCAACTCGTTAGCGATGCGTTCGCGGGCAGTTGTTCGTTCTCCGGCGTGACGTTGCCGACGAAGACAACGGGTTGCTGGTTCAATAACACGGCGTTTGCGGTTGCCGCACTCGGCACGTTCGGCACGGCGGGGCGCAATAATCTGCGTGGCCCCGGCTTTGCGAGCTACGATATGGCGCTGTTCCGCAACATCGCGCTGACCGAGCAATTCAAACTGCAATTCCGCGCCGAATCGTTCAATCTCTTCAATCGCGTGAATTTCGATCTGCCAGCGGCGGGCAATCCCACCGCGACGAATTTTGGCAAGATCAGTACCGCACAAGACCCACGCGTGTTCCAGTTCGGATTGAAGTTTTTGTTCTAACGTACCAACGAAGGCTGGGAGTGAAAACAACACTCCCAGCCGCTACTCAAAGGGATGAAACGAATGACAGGAGTAACGATGGATACTGCCTCACCAGCGGTGCAATTGGCCGTGCCACCTTTCACAATCGCCGATCCAATTCATAAAAGCGATACCGTTAACCCCGGCACGCTTTTCAAGGCCAGCGCAGCGAAAGCAACCTACCGCCAACACTTCACGCCCGCCACTTCACAACTGAACTGGCTGAGTTGCGGCGAACACGAATTGCCCGCGCACACTTCGTCCGGCAACTTATGTCTGGCGAACGAAGAGAGCCTGTTGTTTATGTGGAAAGGTACCGTCACCGTACGCGTCAATGACAACGATTATGAATTGGCCCCGTACGACACGCTCTACATTCCAAAGGGCGCGGCCTTTCAAATCTCCAATCTCCAATCTGACATCGCCAAAGTGATGCAGTGTTCCGCGACAGCAGAGAACGTGCATCCGATTCATCATTCCCGCTTCGCTGAATATTCCCAGCGCGAAGACCGCATTCGCCACCTCGCGGGCAAAGACGTGTTTATGATGTTCGATGTGCCGGAAGCGGCGGACAAGTTGATTGCGGGCTACACCTTCTTTCAGGCGCATCAACGCTCGTGGCCGCCACACAATCATACGGATCAGGAAGAAGTCTACATCTTCATCAAAGGCCACGGCGCGATGGAAGTGTATGAGTCGCCGGAAAAACTCTGTATGGTCACAAGCGTTAACGAAGGCGATATGGTGACGATCCCGATGCTGAATTATCATCCGGTCTTCTCGCAGGAATCGCCGCTGGAATTCATCTGGTGCATTGCGGGCGCGCGTTATTGGGTGGGCGATAAGAACAAAGATTTCATGCAAGGCAAAGGCGATTCGATTACCACCTGAGACGGCTTGGGGTATCATTGCTTACGGGAAACCCTGCTATGACATTCTTCCATACAACCGTAAGCCAAAGTTCACCTGCTCATCGGCCTGCCTTCGTGTGTCGTTGGTTGCTCGCGTTGTTTTTCTTTTGCGCCCCTGTTGCCGCGCTAGCACAGCAAGCCGGTGCTGCTGCGACGGAAAAAACGAATACGGGAAATGCGCCACCAGAAAAACCAGCGAACGCAGAGGCCAAACCCGATGACGCCAGCAAACGCACCGATCTGAACCTGCTCGGCAAAACTGACACCGCTTCGGGCGAAAGTCGGCGCAACGAAAATGTGCAGTTCAATCTCGTAGACAATAACGCGCTGAAAGAATTGAGCGTGCGGGTGGGCACCACGGCGACGCTGGCGCAAGACTTCAATCCGGCGAATAATTACTTCAGCTCGGAATTCGGCAACGCACCGAAAGCGGCTATTACCTTGCCCTCGCCGCTCAAATCCGGCTTTCACGGACGGCTGTCGGAAACGCATCAAAACAGCGTATTCAGCGCGCGTTCGTTCTTTCAATTCGGCCCGGTGAAACCAGCGCACGAAAACGATTACAACTTCAATTTCGGGCTGTCGCTGACCAGCAAAACCAGGCTCTTTGTCGAAGCCGGGCAAACGAAAATTCGCGGTAGTGTGAACGGCAATGTGCTGGTGCCGAAGCCGGATGAACGAACGCCGCTGGCGACTGACCCGGCGGTGCGCGCGGTGATTGGGCGGTGGCTCGCGGCTTATCCCAAAGAGTTGCCCAATCGCACGGACATCAACGAACGCGCGCTGAATACCAACGCGCCGCAGGTCATCAACAACGATCAAGCGGGCGCGCGGCTGGATCACGCTTTCAGCACGCGCGATACGCTCGGCTTGCAATATCAGTTCACGTCGCAGGCCGTGCAGGCGTTTCAACTCGTCGCCGGGCAAAATCCGAATACCAACACGAAATCTCACCTGGCGCGCATCACGTGGTCGCGGCAATGGACGCCAAACACGGTTTCGTATTTGAGCACGAGCTATGATCGGCTGAGCACTTTGCTGCAACCGGACAAAAGCTCGATTGGGCCGTTTGTGATTGTTTCCAGTTTGAGCTTTCTTGGCCCCGACGGCAGCATTCCGATTGACCGCGCGCAAAATCAAATTCGTTACGCGGGGCAAGTGCGACACGGCTTTGGCAATCACGCGGTGACGACCGGCTTTGAGTTGCTGCGCCGCCAGATCAATGGCTACGAATCGAATTCGCAACGCGGCTTTTTCTTTTTTGCGCCGGATTTTGGGCGCAGTGCGATGGACAATTTTCGCCTGGGCTTCGCGTCGGAATATGACGTAGCGGTCGGCGATGTGCAGCGCGGCTTTCGCAATTGGGATATGCAGTTTTATGCGGGCGACACCTGGAAAGCCTCGCAGCAATTGACCGTGACGTATGGCTTGCGTTACCAGCCGACGACGCGCCCCGTCGAAGTCCACAACCTCAACACGATTCCGTACAACTGCGATTGCAACAACGTCGCGCCGCTGCTGGGCTTGGCCTATCGCCTGCCGCAAAAGCTGGGCGTCGTGCGCGCGAATTACGGCGTGCATTTCGGCGAAATCTTTCCCGTGACGTTTCAGCAAGTGCGCTTCAATCCGCCCGGCAGCCGGAAGCTGGTCGTGCGTGCGCCCAATCTGCTCAACCCGCTCACCACGGGCGGGCAAAGCGCGCAGCCCGAAGCCTATTTTCTCGCGCCCGAACTCGTCGTGCCGTACGAGCATCAATACGGTCTGCTGTGGGAACCGGAGTTATCGCGCTTCGTCAAATTGCAATTCGGTTATGTCGGCAGCCGCGCGCACAAGCTGCTGGCGGCGCTGTACACCAATCGCGCCCAACCGAAACCAGGCGTGCCGCTCACGACCGACACGATCAGCGAACGCCGCGCGAATCTGAATTTTGCGGATGTGCGCTGGATTATTAACGGCTCGCGCGGCTACTACGACGCGGCGCGTGCCACGCTCTCGCTGGCCAATTGGCACGGGCTGACGACGGATGTTTCGTACTGGTTCAGCAAGGCGATTGACCTCGGCGCGAATTACACGAACACCACAACAGGCCGCGACGCGCGCGAAGCCCGCAGCCAATGGGAATTTGAAGTACACAGCGATATGAAAGGCTTGAGCGCCTTCGATCAACCGCACGCGCTGTTGTGGCGCACCAACTATTTGCTGCACGCACCAACGAAAGAGCGCTGGACACGCGCCGTGACCGATGGCTGGAATTTTTCCGCCGTCGTCTTAGTCAAAACCGGCACACCGTTCAGCGTCACGAGTGGTTCTGACGCGCCGCCCTACGGCAACGCCGACGGCAGCAGCAATGATCGCCCGAACCTGCTTGATGCTGGGATTCTGGGGCGCACGATTGGCAATCCCGACACGTCGCGCCAACTGCTGCCCCGCGCGGCCTTCAGCTTTTTCAGCGCGCCCGCCGTGCGAGGCAACTTAGGCCGCAACGTCTTTCGCAAAGGGCCGATTCGCAACGTCAACACATCGCTGTCGCGGACGTGGGCAATGGCGCATGAAATGCGGCTGCAATTGCGCGCCGAGTCCATCAATTTTTTCAATACGCCGCAATTTGCGGAACCAGGCACGGAAGTCATCAGCCCCAATTTCGGCGCGATTACGAACACGCTGAACGACGGGCGCACGTTCCGCTTTACATTGCAATTGGGCTGGTAACGGTACGACGCAGCTTGCCTGTCCATCACCCCGACAGGCAAGTTGCCTGTCATACATCTACGGAACTATCAATGTACGTCACACATCTGGAATGCTCGAAGACGGGCAAAACTTACGAACCGAACAAACTCTACAACCTCTCCGAAGCGGGCAAGCCGTTGCTGGTGCGCTATGACTTGGCGAAAGCGGCGGAGACAATGACGAAAGAAAGCTTGAAACATCGCGTGTCATCGCTCTGGCGTTACCGCGAAGTATTGCCGGTCGTTAACGACGAAAACATCGTGAGCCTCGGCGAAGGCTGGACGCCGCTCTTGCACGCGAAACGACTCGGCGCACAAGTTGACCTGCCGCATCTGTTCATCAAAGACGAATCGCCGAATCCAACCGGATCATTTAAAGCGCGCGGCCAGACGACAGCGATTTCGATGGCGAAAGAATTGGGCGTTACGAAACTGGCGATTCCTACCGCAGGCAACGCGGGCGGCGCGATGTCGGCATACGCAGCAGCGGCGGGCATTCCGGCCTACGTTTTTATGCCGCGCGACACGCCCGCCGCGAATCGCATCGAATGCCAGCAACTCGGCGCAGACGTCACGTTGATTGATGGCTTGATTACCGATTGCGGCTCGGAAGTCGCGCGACGCAAAGAGACAGAAGGCTGGTTCGACGTTTCGACGCTGAAAGAGCCGTATCGCATCGAAGGCAAAAGACGATGGGCTACGAATTGGCCGAACAATTCAACTGGGCGCTGCCCGATGTGATCCTGTATCCAACAGGCGGCGGCACGGGCTTGGTCGGGATGTGGAAAGCCTTCGACGAAATGGAAGCAATGGGGTGGATCGGCTCGCAGCGCCCGCGGATGTATTCCGTGCAAGCCGCTGGCTGTGCGCCCATCGTGCGCGCCTTCGACAACGGTTGGGACGAAGCGCCGGAATTCGAGAACGCGCAGACAGCAGCTTCTGGCTTGCGCGTGCCGCGTGCGATTGGCGATTTTATTATGCTCGACATTTTGCGCCGGAGCGGCGGCGGCGCGCTGGCTGTCACCGACGAAGAAATGATTGCCGACACCAAAGTCGTCGGCGCGGCAGAAAGGCTTATTCTGCGCGCCCGAAGGCGCAGCGTGCTTTCGGCGCTGAAGAAAATGATCGCCGCGGGCACAGTGTCGGCACAGGATCGAATCGTGCTGTTCAATACTGGAACAGGCGTAAAGTATCTGGAAGCATACAGCGGATAACGCGCCAGCGCCTGGGGAGCGCACGCGGCTCGCGTGCTGGGGTGATCAACCTTATCTTTTCTCGGAGCGGATTCCCTCTCCACTTCTCAGCACGCGAGCCGCGTGCGCTCCCAGGCGCTGGCGCGTGCATCGGTACACATGAAAAAAACAGTTTGGCTATTTCTTTTCCTGTTCGTATGTCGTGAGCGCCCAAGCGCAAAGGCTCTCGCCCGCGCGCCAAGTCGCGGAAGACATCTTTCGGCAACTCATCGAAATCAACACCACAGATTCGGTCGGCAATTGCACTGCGGCTGCCGAAGCAATGGCAGCACGATTGAAGGCGGCGGGCTTTGCGTCGGAAGACCTCAAAGTCCTGGGCCCCAATGCGCGCAAAGGCAACCTCGTGGTTCGTTATCGCGGCACAGGCACACGCAAACCGATTCTGCTCCTCGCACATTTGGATGTCGTCGAAGCCAAACGCGAAGACTGGTCGTTTGATCCGTTCAAGTTTTTAGAGCAGGACAGCTATTACTACGGGCGCGGCACGTCGGATGACAAAGCGATGGCGGCGATTTTTGTGGCGAATCTGATTCGCTTCAAACAGGAAGGATTTGTGCCCGACCGTGACATCATCGTGGCGTTGACAGCGGATGAAGAAGGCGGCGATTTCAACGGCGTAGACTGGCTCATCAAAAACCATCGCAATCTGATTGACGCGGATTCCGGCTTGAATGAAGGCGGCGGCGGCGCGATGCGACAGGGCAAGAAGTTATTCAATACTGTGCAGGCGAGCGAAAAGGTCTATCAAAGCTTTCGCCTGGAAGTGAAAGGCAAAGGCGGGCACAGTTCGCGTCCCATCGTCAAAGACAACGTGATTTATCAGCTGGCCGACGGCCTGCAACGGCTCGCACAATTCAACTTTCCTGTGAGCCTGAACGAAGTCACAAAACTCTATTTTGAGCGCGGCGCAAATTTTGAATCGGGCGAGACGGCAGCGGCAATGAAAGCCCTGGCAAAGAATCCCAGCGACACGAACGCGATTTCGTTTTTGAGCAATCAGGCAGCGTACAATTCGACGATGCGTACGACCTGCGTCGCCACGATGCTCGAAGCGGGGCACGCCGAAAACGCTTTGCCGCAAACCGCCCGCGCGACGGTCAATTGCCGCATTCTGCCGACCGAAACCGCCGAACAGACGCGGCAAACACTTATCAAAGTCGTCCACGACGAACGCATTTCGATCACGCCAATCAAAGAACCAAAGCCGAGTCCGCCTTCGCCGCTGCGACCGGATGTCATCAGCGCTATCGAACGCATCACGAATGAACTCTTTCCGGGCGTGCCGGTGATTCCGACGATGAGCACGGGAGCGACCGACAGCTTGTATCTGCGCAAGGCAGGCATCCCGATGTACGGCACGTCGGGCATCTTCGGCGACATAGACGATTCGCGCGCCCACGGCAAAGACGAACGCATCGCGGTGCAATCGTTCTTTGACGGGCAGGAATATCTGTATCGCTTGGTCAAAGCCTTCACGACGTCACCGCAACGACAAGCCGCCAAATAATCGCGTCCGTAGGAAGCGGGAATCCGTAATTTCGGCAATATGAACCCAACGACTACTCAATCTATGCCGCCCGTGTATCGCCAGGTACGTTGGTGGATGCTGGCATTGCTGTTTCTTATCACCCTCATCAACTTCGTAGACCGGCAGGCGCTCGCCGTACTCGGCAATGACATCACGGCGGAATTCAAACTCTCCAATTCGGAATTCGGCGACATTGTTTCGTGGTTTCGCGTTGGGATGATGATCGGCGAGTTTCCGATGGGATGGTTGATGGAGCGGGTCGGCGTACGTGTCGGGTTAGCGTTCGCCGTGCTGTGGTGGTCGGCTGGTAATGGGATGCATGCAATCGCGAATTCCATCTGGCATTTTCGCCTCTTTCGGTTGTGGCTCGGTACGGGCGAATGTGGCAACTATTCGGGCGGCAACAAACTGGTTGCCAGTTGGTTCCCCGTGCGTGAGCGGGCGTTGGCCATTGGCATTTTTAATAGCGCCTCAATGGCTGGTTCGTTCGTCGCCGCATTTTTGATTATGCCGATTCGGGAAGCTTATGGCTGGCGGCTGGGCTTTTTGGTGCCGAGTTTTTTGGGTTTGCTGTGGGTGGCGGTGTGGTGGGTGATGTATCGACAACCAAATGAGCACCCAAGCGTTACACAGGCCGAGCTACAACACATCACGAGCGATGTGGCGCAGAAAGAAATCGAACCCACGAATGCGCAGTTGTTACGGCTGCCGCAAACCTGGGGCTTGATGCTGGGCCGGTTTTGGGTGGGGCCGGTCGTGGAATTTTATTTGTACTGGATGCCGAAATATTTTCACGATGTGCGTGGCCTGAGCGTCAAGGAAAGCGCCTATTTCAATTCCGTTACGTTCGTCTTTGGCGACATTGGCAGCATCGGAGGCGGGCTGGTGGCGGGCTGGCTGATTGCGCGGAACTTTCAGGTGCAGTCCGCGCGGAAAACGACGTTGTTTATTGGCGCAACGCTGTGTTTATTAAGCTTCGTGGTTCCCAGCGTACAAAACACCCCGCTGGCGCTTGGCACCATCTCGTTAATCCTGCTGGGACATACCTTTTTGTCCGCCAATATGTTTGCTTCCATTTCGGATGTCTTTCCGAACTCAGCAGTCGCGCGGGTGACGGGGCTGACTGGCGTAGCCAATGGCATCAGCGGTATTCTCTTTCCGCGCATCACCGGCTGGGTCGTAGATCATTTTTCTTACACCCCGGTGTTTTTTATGGCCGCGCTGATGCCAATGATTGGCATTCTGATTATGTTTGCCACGCTCAAAAAATATCAGCGAGTTGAGATCACACATGCCTGATGTCTTGATTACCGAAAACATTCGCGGCGCGGCGATGGACGCGCTGCACGAAGAGTTTGCTTGCACCTTCGCGCCCGACTTGTGGGGGCAACCAGATAAATTGCTAGCCGTGATTGGCGAATACCGCGCCCTGATCGCACGCAATCAAACACAAATCACGCGCGAATTAATCGCCGCTGGAACTAACCTGAAAGTCATCGGACGCGCGGGTGTTGGTATGGATAACGTAGACCTCGCCGCCGCCAACGAATACGGCATTGTCGTCGCACTCACGCCGGAACAAAACACCAATTCCGTCGCCGAACTCGTCATCGGATTGTTGATTGCCTTGTCACGCAAACTCTCGCTCGCCGACCGCGATACCAAAGCCGGGCGGTGGGATCGTCCGCGTTTTATGGGAACAGAAATTTCCGGCAAAACGCTCGGCATCGTTGGCCTTGGTCGCATCGGCTCGACGACGGCAATCAAAGCCCGCGCGATGGGAATGACGACGATTGCATACGACCCATACATCGAAACCGATTGCCTGCGCGCACTTGAAAGCCGCACGCGGTTGACGAGCCTGGAAGAGGTGCTGACAACAGCCGATTACATCACGCTGCACATTCCCGAAAACGAAGAGACGCGTGGGATGTTCGGCACGCACGAATTTGCACAAATGAAACCTTCCGCCTATTTCATCAATTCCTCGCGCGGCGGTGTCGTACAGGAAGACGCACTAATTGCGGCGCTGCAACAACAACGCCTTGCAGGCGCAGCACTCGAAGTGCGACAACAGGAGACTGCTGTCCCCAGTGCCTTTGACGCGATGGATAATGTCATCCAACTCCCCCACATCGGCGCACAAACCCTCGAAGCCCAACACCGTGTTGTCACGGCGATCTGCCGCGACGTAACGGCAATCTTACGCGGCGGCGAAGCCAAAAATTTCGCCAACTTCGCTCAACCAAAACCTAAATCCTAAATCCTATTTATTTATGAAACTTTTTCTTGATACAGCAAACATAGATCAAATTCGCCAAGCCTGGGACTGGGGCATTCTTGATGGCGTTACCACAAATCCATTTCACGTCGCCAACACCGGGCGCAAGGCGCTCGACGTATACCAGGAAATCCTCGACATCGTGGACGGGCCTATCAGTCTGGAATGTGTCTCGCTCACAGCAGCAGAAATCGTCGAAGAAGGCCGCGCACTTGCTAAGCTGCATAAAAACGTCGTCGTCAAAGTGCCGCTGATGAAAGAAGGATTAAAAGCCGTCAAAATCTTCAGCAAAGAAGGCATTAAAACCAATGTGACCGTTACCTTTTCGCCGCTGCAAGCATTGCTCGCGGCTAAATGTGGCGCAACGTACATCAGCCCATTTGTCGGGCGGTTAGATGCGGTCGGGCATTTTGGTATGGAGTTGGTGAAGCAAATCAAAACGATCTATACGAACTACGGTTTTGAAACGCAACTGCTCGCCGCTGCGATGCGTCATCCGACGCACGTGCTGGAATCGGCGCTCGCAGGCGCAGACGTTTGCACAATGGCCTTCGACATTATGGAACAAATGTACAAACACCCAATGACAGACATCGTGATCGAGCAATTTCTGAAGGATTGGGAGCGCGTGCCGAAATAAAAAAGCGAAACGCGGATGACACGGAAAAAGCGAAACTACGCGGAGATTTTCTAAGCAGGTAAGCTAGTTACAATTGCTGAGACTTTCTGATCCGCGCGAATCCGTTTTTTCCGCGTCATCCGCGTCCTTATTAAGTGAGCAACTATGAAAACGTATCCACTTTATCTGAACGGCGAATTCATCACGACCGAGCAAACCAAAGCGGTCATCAATCCCGCAACGGGCGAAGCATTCGCCCACATTTCCACGATTGATCGCGCGCGTGTTGCACAGGCTATCGCGGATGCACACACAGCATTCGCAGGCTGGCGCAAACTGACGGGCAAAGCGCGCGGCGAATATTTGCACGCGATTGCCAACCATCTGGAAGCCCGCAAAGACGAAATCGCGCGCGTCATTACGATGGAAAACGGCAAACCGCTCGCACAAAGCTTAGGCGAAGTTGCAGGCACGGCGGATCATTTGCGCTGGTTTGCCGAAGAAGCGCGGCGTGCCTATGGGCGCATTGTGCCGAATCAAGTGGACGGCAAACGACACTTGATTGTGAAATCGCCGATGGGCGTCGTCGGTGCAATTAGCCCGTGGAATTTCCCGCTGATTCTCGCGGTGCGCAAAGTCGCTCCCGCCTTGGCAGCAGGTTGTACCGTCGTACTCAAACCCGCTTCGCAAACGCCGATTTGCGCGGCATTGCTGGCGGAATGCGTGGATGCGGCGAAGCTGCCGCAAGGCGTATTTCAACTGGTCGCGGGCGTGGCAGCGGAAATTGGCGCGGAGTTTTTGCAAAATCCGTTGTGCCGCAAAATCACGTTTACCGGCTCTACCGAAGTCGGCAAAGCGTTAATTGCGGGCGCAGCAGAACACGTCAAACCGTTGTCGCTCGAACTCGGCGGCCACGCGCCCGTGCTGGTCTTTGATGACGCTGATCTCAACCGGGCGGTTGATGGCGTGATGATGGCGAAGTTTCGCAACATCGGCCAATCGTGCATCGCGGCGAATCGCATTTATGTGCAGCGTGGCATCTACGAAAAATTTCTTGCGGCCTTTGTCGAAAAAACGCAGTCGCAACACGTCGGCGACGGCCTCGAAGCGGGAATGGACATTGGGCCATTGATTGATGAAACAGCCGTCAGTAAAGCTCTCGAACATATCGAAAACGCCGTCGCACAAGGGGCGCGCGTGTTGTGTGGTGGCAAGCGAATAACGAATACCAAAGGCACTTTCATTGAACCGACTGTACTGGCTGACGTTCCGAAACAGGCGCTTTGTATGAATGAAGAAACCTTTGCGCCCATTGCGCCTGTCACAGTTTTCGAGACGGAAGAAGAAGGCATCGCCCTGGCTAACGATACGATTTACGGCCTCAGCGCGTATGCGTTCACAAACAATCTGGATCGGACATTTCGTTTGATGGAAGCCTTAGAAGCCGGAACGATTGGCATCAATGACGGCGCGCCTTCGACCAGTCAATGCCCGTTCGGCGGCGCGAAGCAAAGCGGCTGGGGACGTGAACTGGGCATTGAAGGCATGGATGCGTTTTTAGAAACCAAACACGTCTCGTTAGGCTTGCAAATGTGATAAGAAAAAGCCTTTCAGCACACACCAGCGGTACGCGAAGCGCCTGGGAGCGCACGCGGCTCGCGTGCTGAGGCGTGGAAAGCGGTAACGGTTCTCGGAGCGGATGGCCTCTTCACTTCTCAGCACGCGAGCCGCGTGCGCTCCCAGGCGCTTCGCGTTGCGCAAGGATAGGGCACTTGCGGCCTTTCATGACGATGGCAAGATAAACCGACCTTCCCTTTTTCGCATTTCTAGGGTTTACTCACCTCGTTCTCTTTGTCATTTTCACAAGATGACGAACTCAACCAAAAGCGGCATAGATGCCCGTCGTTATGGCATCCATTTGAGAGGAGCACCTCATGCGAAAGAAACTTTTCTGGTCGCTGATCCTGGTGACGATCAGCATTGCAATTGCTTATCAATTCGTTGGCGGACAAGGACGCGGCCCGACTAATCCCGAAATGATCGCTCGTCGGCATGCGCTCGAAGCCGAACTGCAATCCATCGCCATCGTTGACCGCAAGCTGATGATTCCAATGCGTGATGGCAAACGGATAGCGGCTGATGTCTATCGTCCGAAAGATACGTCGAAGAAATACCCCACGGTCTTTTCACGCACGCCCTACAACTTCAATTACTGGGACGTGCGCAACGGCGCGCCGAGCGATATGAGCAATCCGATTGATGCCGTCAAGCGCGGCTATGCGTACGTCGTAATGAACGAGCGCGGGCATTTTTTCAGCGAAGGCAATTACGACATTCTCGGCCCACCGCTCAGCGATGGCGATGACGAACTGAAATGGATTTCCAGCCAGCCCTGGTCAAATGGCAAGGTCGGATTGATCGGTTGTTCTTCGACCGCTGAATGGCAGATGGCGGTGGCCTCACTCGGTAATCCGGCACTCGGCGCGATCATTCCGCAAGGCTTTGGCGCAGGCGTCGGGCGCGTGGGCGGCTATTATGAACAAGGCAACTGGTATCGCGGCGGCGCGGTGCAAATGCTGTTCATCGCGTGGTTGTACGGCGAGCAGAATCAAGTGCGCCCGATGTTTTCGCCCAACGCGACGCAACAGGATTTGATTCGGGAAGCGAAGTCGTTCGACCTCGCGCAACAGCTCCCGCCCGTGGATTGGTCAAAGGCTCTCAGGCATTTGCCGGAGATGGACATTATGAAAGCGGTGGATGGGCCGAAAGGCATTTTTGCTGATGAAATGCCTGTTGCGACAGGCGGCGCGATGATTAAGCGCGAACCAAACGATCCGGCCTGGTACAAGGGCGGGCTGTGGCACGACAACATGAAAATCAATGTGCCCGGTTTCTGGTTTATGTCGTGGTACGACGTGTCGGTCGGGCCGAACCTTGCCGCGTACAATCATGTGCGCAAAACTGCTAAACCCGACATCGCCAATCAACAATACGCCATCATTGCGCCGACGCTGCATTGCGCCTACAAACGCGCGACCGAAAACACTATCGTCGGCGAACGCAGTATGGGCGATGCGCGGTTGAATTATGACGAATTGACGTGGGGCTGGTTTGATCGCTTCCTGAAAGGCGAGCAAAACGGCTTGCTCGAAAAAATGCCGAAAGTCCGCTACTTCACGATGGGCATTAACAAATGGCAAGGCTCCGAAACCTGGCCGCCTGTTGGCGCGCAACCGATGAAGCTGTTTCTGTCGAGCGGCGGCAAAGCGAATACGGGCAGCGGCGACGGCGCGCTGACGGCAGCATCTCCCGCTTCAGACGCGCCGGACAAATTCGATTATGACCCGATGAATCCAGTGTCTTCCTACGGCGGCAATGTCTGTTGCACAGGCAACGCGGTACAAGGCGGCGCATTCGATCAGCGCAAGATGGAAGAGCGGCAGGACATTCTCGTATACAGCACCGAACCGCTGACGGAAGGCATCGAAGTCAGCGGCCCGATTGAAGTCACGCTGTATGTTTCCTCCGACGCAAAAGACACCGATTTCACCGTCAAGCTGATTGACGTGTACCCCGACGGACGGGCGTACAATTTGGACGAAACGATTCAGCGTGTGCGTTATCGCAACGGCTACGATAAACCGGTGGCATGGATGGAAGCGGGCAAGGTGTACAAGGTCACACTGTCACCAATGACGACGAGCAATTTCTTCGAGGCTGGGCATCGCATTCGCCTCGAAGTATCGAGCAGCAATTTTCCGCGCTTTGATCGCAACCTGAATACGGGCGGGAAGAATTACGACGAGTCAAAAGGCGTGATCGCGCACAACGCCGTCCATCATTCGCGGCAATACCCGTCAGAAGTAAAACTGACGGTGGTGAAGAAGCACGAAATCACTGGCAACGGAGGGAAATAAGGGCGAACGCCTGCGTTATTCTCTTTACGAACAATGTCAGCGCTGGGTACGCACGCATCCTGCGTGCTCCTGCTTGCAATCAATGGGGTTCCCCCGCAAAGCTGGCAGGCAGGATGCGTGCGTACCTGGCGCTGACATTTTCTTTCCCCGCCGATTGAGCCAACGCCAACCATCGCCTACAATTGCGGACAGCAAAGTTTATTGGTTACCTTCATAATTTCATCGCAGAAAGGTGCAGTCATTTATGAGTATGACAGAGAAAGTTTTCTTACACGATGTCGCCGCGCCGCGCTGGCGGCAGTTGGTGGCGCGTGGATTGGAAACGCTGATTGGCGGTGTGTTGTTAATTGCCGGGCTGCTGAAGGCCTGGGAGCCGTTGCAATTCACAAAACAGATCACCGACTACAAACTCATCACTGCGCCAGGAGCTGTAAAAGCCATCGCCTGGACAGCCATTGTACTGGAATGCGGGCTGGGCGCAGCGCTGATTGTCGGCTGGCGGCGACGATTGACGGTGCCGCTGGCAATAGGGTTGTTTGTGATTTTTCTTGGCGCGATTGGCTGGGCGTGGGCGTCAGGTTCTACGGCAGATTGCGGCTGCTTTGGCAGTTGGGTTAAGCGTACGCCTGCCGAAGCGTTTGCGGAAGACGTTTTGATGTTAGGGGCGCTCATGGCCGCGTGGTTTTTGCATCGCCGCGAACCAATGAATTATGCCCGGCTGCGGTTGGGGTTAGTCAGCGCAGCGATTGTCGCAGGTTTAGCCGTAACAGGCTGGTCAAGTCAGAGCGCGCGGCAATCGAGCGATCCCAACGTACGGCAACAGGCGGCACAAAATACGAATCCGTTCAGCAAACTGCACGTCGCGTTGCTGTCAGAAGACCTGTCCAAAGGAACGCACCTGATTGCCCTGATTGACACTGGCTGCTCGCACTGTCAGGCGGCGGTGCCATCGTTCAATCAGCTGATGGTGCAAACGAAAAATAACCCGCCGTTTGTCGCGCTGTGCTCCAATCTGGAAGAAGAAGTGAAACAATTCAAACAAAATTACAACGCGCAGTTTCCGCTGGGCATCATCGCGCGGCAGGAATTAATTGATTTGCTGAACGGCGGCGGCACGCCACATACGTTGCTGGTGAAAGATGGATTTGTGCTGCACGTCTGGGATGGCGATATTCCGACGCCGATTGAACTTTTTCAACTGCTGCCAGAGAGTCGGCCTATGTAGATTGAAGGTATGGCAAACACATTGCTTGCCGCATTTGTCCAGACTGTCACATCAGCAGCAAACAATATATTTGCTGTACGCAGAAAAAAGCCTGAAGGAAGTGGTTTCCTTCAGGCTTTTGGTTTGGTATGCCAGCACGGGCTAATTCTTCATCACGACTTCGCCGCCAACCTGTTGATAGCCCAGCAATCCGTCCTTGAGCGCACTGACCTTTTGATAGCCTTTTTCCTGAAAGATCACTGCCGCCTGCGCCGCTGAATGTTCGCGGATGCAGGTACAGTAGAAAATCAGGTGTTTGTCTTTCGGAAAATTGCCGAGCTGGCCTTTGACGACATCCTCAAACGCAAGAAAGCTCGCGTCTTTGATGTGCATATTTTCGAAGCTGGTTTTATCGCGCACATCAATCAGGATTGCTTGCCCCGCTTTAATCTGCCGCATGGCCTCACGAGGGGGCGTACGCTGGATGTATTCATCGGGCGGTATTGAAGGAGCGGGGGTCGGTTGGCCGGACGGCGTCGCCACTACGGTCGGCTTCGGTGCCGGTGGTGGTGGCGGCGGATCGTTGACAGCAGATTGTGTCGTGAGGCAGCCCGTGCCGGTTAGTAACAAAAGCGTTAAGAGGGTGATGTAAATAAAAGTAGTGGTGAGGTTCATTACAGTTATTCCTTTCCTAAAAAGTTCTCGCCCGTTGCTGGGCGGTTAGATTGGTTTTTCCGGTTTTACGGCGTGCCAGTATAAAGCAAGTCGCCGCAACCCGACAATCATTTCTTTCGGCAGATAAACGCCTTGTCAGCACTCAATTTTTGCGGACTTCGACGTAGTACAAATCCGTCGCCACCGCAAATTCGTCCTTCGTCAAATCCGTCTTCATCGTCTGCCACTCGGTCGTGGGGCGAATCGTTTGCCAGGCCGCTGGGCGTCCGACCTTGATCGGCATCGCAAAGTCTTTCACATCCGCTTTCCACCGATACTGCACGCTGCCGTCCGCAAACTTCAATTCCAGCACGGGCAGCGAGGTGTGTCGCAAATATTGCTCAAAGAGCGGCGTCAGATTCCGCCCGCTTTGCTGATTGTAAAACCGCACAACATCATCGTTCATAATGTTGCGATACCTGAACCGCGCACAATAATCCCGCAGCATCTTCCACCACTTCGCATCGTCATCAATCACTGAGCGCAGCGTATGCAGAAATAGTGCGCCCTTGAAATACTGATCCTGTCCCGGTGTCCGATTCGTTTCCGGCGTGGTCAGAATCGGCTGCTGATTGCGCACCTTCGTCTTGTAGCCGTTCGTATACTTGATCGCATCCTCGCGCCCGAACAACGCCTCGACATACACGCATTCGGCATACGTCGCCCAGCCTTCGTGAATCCATTGATCGGACACATCGGCGGCGGTGATGCTGTTGCCAAACCATTCGTGCGCGCTTTCGTGGATGATGATGAAGTCGAATTTCAGACTGACGCCCACGCCCGTCCAATCGCGTTCCAGATAGCCGTTGGCAAAGCGATTGCCATACGTCACCGCGCTCTGATGCTCCATCCCCGAATACGGCACTTCGACCAACTTGTAGCCGTCGCGCTTGAACGGATATGCGCCAAAGTATTTCTGAAACGCCTCCATCATCGGCTTCGCCTGCGCGAATTGCTTTTTGGCTTTTTCCAGATTTTCCGGCAAGCAGTAATAATCCATCGCCAAATCGCCCAGCTTTTCGCCGAAATGTTCGTACGCGCCGATGTTCAGCGACACGTTGTAATTATTGATCGGATAGCTGATCGCCCAATCCCAGCGCGTGTAGCCGTCGCCCAAATC
>JAXLQQ010000082.1:0-23935 GCA_046331525.1 Blastocatellia bacterium | reverse complement strand
GGGCCGTGTACGAAGTTGCGACGGCAGGGGCAGCTCCGGCTGCGAAGGATGCGCCCGTCAGGTCGCCAAAGCCTGCGCCGCAAATCAATCGTACCGCCGTAATGCGCGAGGCGATTGTCGTAGTTGCGGGGCAACGTAACGGCGAAGGCTTTTCCTGGCCGCAAGTGGCGGAGCAATTGCGCGCGACCGGCCACAAGCACACGGAAGAATTCAAGCAAACCTATCAGAACGAAACCTACCAGATGCAGAAGCGCGGCGAATTGCAAATTCTGCAAAAGGCAGTGCGGGGCGAGCGCCCTATGCCGACGATCTACGCGAAGCCGGATATTAAGCCGGAGGTCAATTCAATTGCCGCTGTCGCGGTGAATGCGCAGGAAGAGAAAGTGCCAGCCGCGCCGGCCCATCCTTCCTCCGAACTGATTCCGATTCCCTGCCCGCCGCCTCCATCCGCGCCAATCATAGCGACCGCCGAACTGCTGCCGGGGCCGACATCGGGCGCACAATTTGTGGATCATCTGGTGTACCTGAAAAACCGCGCCATCAGCGATGTGGAAGCGATCTCGCGCGTACTAGGCATCATTGAACGGGAGGCCGCGCGATGATCACTGAAGAGCGTCGCGCTTATTTGCGCGAAATCGGTCGCCGTGGTGGCCAGACCCGTGCCAAGCAGCTCACACCCGCCCATCAACGCGCGGCGCGGCGTAAGGTCAAACGGGAATCGCTTGTCCGGGCCGGACAGAAAGGGGCGCAAGTCACAGCGGATCGGCACGGACACGAAAAGCTCTTCGAGGCGTCGCGGCAAAAGCGGCTACGCAATCCTTCCAAATGGGAGCTGCTGGCCATCGGCATTCTCGCGCGGCTCGGCGTCGAGTACGAACGCGAGGGAGGCAACAGGACGTTGCCGACCCGCCGCCCTCGGCAGTGAAGCAGTGTGAGGCGTGAGCCGAACGCGCGGAATGGAGACGGGCGAGCGCCGTCTGGAATTCTTAGGCGCGGCGTTAACAAGTTAACTGGAATCCGAAGGGAAATATGAATACTCGATATTTTGTAAAAAGGGTTAGCTGGCGAGAGCGATTTGAGTATCTCGTTGATTACTTATCTGAGAACTATGAACATTCAATTACCGATTTAAGTAATTATGAGGGTGACGACTTTCAGGAAGCAATGGTAGATGTGTGTGCTGAAATAGATAGGCGCATTGCTTCTAAAACCAACGTAGAACAAGAAGTGCCAACGGACACGGAGTTGATTGATACCCTTGAGTCGCTGGACTCGTTTCATTGCAAACACGGGAGATTTGAATGTTTTGAAAACGGCGCAAGAGATAGCTATCACCTCGAAAATGCAAAAACAGTACGAGAAGCGGTTGGGAATCTACGCAAGAAGCTAGCAAACCATTTGGAAGACGCAGAGGCGTGGATACCGAAGGAGGAGGGCAGAAACGAGCGGCAAGGACGCCGCGAGTCGCCCTCCCGCCGCGCCTGAATCCGATATCGTCTCGGCCAGACCTATCACACGACGGACTTCTACGTGCCGTCGAAGAAATTGGCGATTGAAGTGGAGGGCGAGATTCACGACGAAGGCAAGCCGAACTTCCAGAAGCGCCAGGACGCCAAACAGCGCAAGCTGGTGCTGCTGAAGCATATGGGCATTGCACTGCTCATGCTGCGCTACACCGACTTTGACGATGTGCCAGCGGTGATCACTCGGATCCGCCAGGCTTTGTGAGCATTTGAAATGTTTAACTACCTTTCGATCAACCATAAAACCATTCGCGCTGTCGCCAATGAGGAATTCCTGAGTCTTGAACATCGGCGCGCCTGGATCATCTTTTCCTGCTACTGCGCGGGAGAAAATGGCTGTCTCGATACGCTCAAAGCGGTCAGCAAAGCTGCCATGCTTTCGCCTGACAGCGCTGAGCAGTTTTACGAAGAGATTGTCGAATTATGCGAAGTCAGAGGCGAGCTGATCGCCCCCAAAGAGGTCTGGCGGGCGCTTGATCGAGCCGCCGAGCGCAGCAATGAAAACAGCCGCAAAGGCAAGCTTGGAGGTCGCCCGAAAAAGCCGCAGCTTTCCGAAGAAAACCTGCGGCTTTCCAATGGAAAGCCGCAGCTTCAAAAACAAAAGCCAAGTGAAGGGGAAGGTGAAAGTGAAGTGAATGGTGAAAGTGAAGAAAAGGGGACGCGCGCAGGTGCGCGCAATGCCCCCTTATTTTCGCTTGTCAGTTGGCTTGGTGATGCACAGGACTTCTTCGACAGACTGTACGGGGGGCTGGCAGGAGCCGATACGGAGCGGCTTTGCGGGCAAATCAAGCTCATTGCCGACAAGCGGATTCGTGGCCACCCTGTCGCCTTGGCCGATGTGAAGCAGTTCACGCAGGAGCAGTCTTTGCCCGCCGTGCGTTTCCTGGCAGAAAACTTTTCGCGCTGGGTCGCAAACCAGAACAGAGAGAACGTGAATGGAAAGAGTCAACCCGAACCTGCACGCCTTAGTGCCGCACAGCGAAAGCAGGCTGATTACGCAGCCTACTTCACTAGCAACGACGGGCCAGAAGATAACCAAAGCGCGTGAGAAAACCCTCGTGGCGATCATCCTGCACATCGAACGCGGTCGGGGAATGTCGGAGCCGGATGTGGAGATTGCGCGTATTGATGCCACAAAAATGGCTGCCGGACTAACGCGGATTGCTGATGCTGATTTATATCCGACGTTCCTGCACGCCTGGAATCAGCACACCAATCCACGCGAGCCATTTGGCGTCATTCAGATTAACCGCGCCTACGACGAGCTACTCGATCAGCGACTCGCTGCCCGCCGCAAGGCCGAAGGCGAACAGGTGCTGCGGGAGCTGCGCGCCGGGCTGGTCGAGCCGGAATGCTGTTACTGCAACGACACTGGGATGCAGGTCGTGCGTCACCGCGACGGATACACGTCCGGTCGCCCCTGTGTTTGCGAGCGATCACGAGGCGGCCAGCGGCCAGCGCGGCCCCTGTGCGCAGAGGACGGGTGGACAAAGAACCATCGCAATGAATGGGAAAGGACTGAACAGTGAAACCGAACTCACATTACGAAACCCTCGGCGTTGCGCCTGATGCGACACCAGCGCAAATCAAAAAGGCGCGCAAGAGAAAGCCGCCCAGCATCATCCCGACAAAGGCGGCGATCCTGAAACAATGACGGCAATCAATCACGCGCACGACGTGCTGATTGATCCTGAACACCGTCGCCTCTATGACGCCACCGGCAGCATTGAAAAACAAACACCACTCGACGAAGAAGCCCGACGGGTGACGACTCCGCCAGCTAAAGCAAGGCGGCTTCTTGTGCCAACATCCCCAGCGGGTTGCTTAACGCACAAACGCGGCGTCCCCGCGCTTCGATAATTTGAGAGGAAACATGATCTCTTGGAGCAGACAATCCGCAACTCTCGCAACTGTGCCAACGTTGGCGCAGGGTTTTAGGTACGCTTGCCCCACAGAGACAGGTTTGACTACTGCCAGCGGCTTCAACTTCTCGGTAGGTTCGCCCAGCCTTTGCAGCTTTGTACGAAGTCTTTTGGAGAAAACCGCCCCAGGCAGCGTCGTTCACGGACTTGGCAAGCATCCCACTCGCAAGCCCTTTGATGTTCAAATCTTCGACAAAGATTTGTCCGTACTCGTTCACGATCTTGCGGCTGACTTTGTGCTGAAAATCCGCGCGTTGATTTCTGACATGCGCGTGTTGTTTTTGCAGCATGCCAACGGCTTTACGGCGGTTCTTACTGCCTTTTTTGCGACGGGCTACTTTACGTTGCGCTCGGCGCAGCTTGGCTTGTGCTTGGCGAAAGTAGCGCGGATTTTCAATCTCCGTGCCGTCCGACAAAACGGCAAACGTCGTCAACCCAACATCAATTCCAACCGCATTGAATTTGGTGGGCAAGGCTTCGGATTCACACTCAACACTGAACGAAACATACCACTTGCCAGTCTCACGAATCACCGACACGGTTTTGATTTTGCCTGTCACCGCACGATGCAGTTTGACTTTGATTTGTCCCGCGCCTTGAATCTTCAACTTTCCGCTCTCCAGCAAGCGGCAACCATCGCCATAGCTGGGGAAGGTGATACTGTCAAAGCGGTCACGGCTCTTGAAACGAGGGAATCCGGCTTTGCCTTTGCGTTCCTTGACACGGCGAAAGAACGCCTTAAAGGTCTTATCCACGCGGCGCAAAACATCCTGACAGCAGGAAAAATTCCCCAGCGTCAAATCACCATTGGCGCGAATTTCTTTGAGTTGGTTGGCTTGATCGTAATAGTTGACCGACTTACCCGATACACGATAAGCATCACGGCGTTCTTGCAGCGCGGCGTTGTACAGACGGCACGCTTCGCCAAGCTGAGCGGTCAAGAACTCGGCTTGTTTCTTCGTCGGGTACAGTCTGTAACGAAACGCTTGTCGCATCTATTTCCCGGTTTGTGCCTCAATGTACTTCCTGACGGTTGCTTCCGAAACGTGGCCTACCGACCCAATGTAGTAGCTTCTACTCCACAGACTCGGCAAACGGCTTTTCAGCCACGCAAACTCTGCGCGCAAAACACGGGACGTGTAGCCCTTGAATTGTGCTGCGATGTGAGCAGGGGCAAGCGTCGGGTCAGACTCTACAAACAGGTGTACATGATCCGGCATTATTTCCATTGCGTGAATCGTTGCGCCCAACTCTTCCGCCTTCGCGTACAGCAATTGCTCAAGCCGTTGCTTCAAGTCTCCGCCCAAAATTCCACGACGGTATTTGGGGCAAAAAACAAGGTGGTATTTCAGTGTGAAAACCGCCCCAGCATTCTTTCTGTAACGAGTATCTGCCATCCTGTGCATTATCACACAGGATTAGATATTTTGCAACTATCTAATAGCTTGGAATTTCAAGAGAGGCTTGTGTTCGCTCAGGGGCTTCGTCGCCCCGTCGCTTACACAAGGCGAAATTCCCCTGTCAGCTAAAGCAGACAGTCCCCTTTCGCATAACTTATGGAGTAACGAGAAGGCCGCAGCGGAAGCTGGCGTATCCAATCCCACGATTATTGACCTGAAAAAAGGGCGCTACGAAAAGAAAACGATTGCCAGTGTGATGAAGGTCGCAGCCGCATTGGGACTTTCGATGCGCGATCTCTTCAACGACACCCAGCCCCAGCCCGCGCACACGAACAAGGCTTCAAGTCGTCCGCAAACCAGTTCAGCGAGCGCGTTGGACGAGTCACCGCTGGTTTGATGTGCAGATTGTCCACCGCTCCCCGAAGCCTCCCCCCCCCTACTGTCCGGCAAATCGCAGTAGGGGCGTGCCTGATGCCAGCGCGGTGTCAGGTTTCCTGCCCAGCCGGAGCGTGATGATTCCGGAGGCCAAAGACACGCTTCCGACCGGGCAGGGTGATTCACTTCAGACAGACCTCACGTTCGGAGAAATCTTATGACTGAATCCCCTATCGAAGCCGCTCGTGCGCAGGCACAAGCCGTGCTGCGTGACCGCGCTACGGCGCAACTGCCTTACGTGCCAATGCTCATCCACGTCGTCGGCGACGCTTACCTGCAAGTGGCATCTGTCAATCAGGCAGGACACGTTGATACGACACTGATCGTTGAATTCCTGCGCGATCGCGGAGGCGGGGACCAAGGCACATATGCAGGCACCCAAATGCGACCACTACAAGCCGCCGTCCTGCGCATCCCGGAAGCTCCTTACCGTAAACGCATCGCGCGCGAGTACGAGACAGCGGAAAAGATCACGCTCCGAGGCGAACTCTGCGGCGTGCGCTTCACCGGGATTCCTCAAGCATGCCATTTCAAATCATCCGCTCTGCGGTGAACCGGCACGAAGTGCTGGACGCGCACTGCTACACCGAAAAGCCGTCCGTGCTACCGTCAAGCGCCGCTGGACAAACGAGGTGCTGGGCGTGCTGGACACCGACACACTGTACGAAGTCGAGGACGACAACGCGGCGAGTTACAAGGCGCTCGTGCGCTTCATCGCTGCCGACCGTGCCTATCAGGACATCAGCGGCGACGTGCTGGCAGCAGCGCGCAAGGCCACCCAACAGGAACTTTCGCAGGCTTCCTTTGAAGCCGTGCGTAACGAACTTGCTGAGCAATGGGACGCTCAGCCAAGAGCCGCTATGCAAGCGGGCAGCGCCTGCCAAACGAGCCGCTTAGTCAGAACGAAAACCTCCTAGTTGCCAGTGGGAGGGTTCAAGCTTTTTCACTCCCACTGGTCTTTTTTGAAAGGGTTTTTATGAATTGTCAACATCCTCACACCTGGGACATCAACGGCAGTTTGTACTGCCAGCGTTGCTATCGCCGCATCCACAAATACAACGGGCTGGCAATTTTGTTTGGCCTGCTGCTGCTGGCGATCTTTGCAGGCACCTGCTTCGAGATTACGTGAACTGGGCGAGTGCCTATGCCTCAGATTGCTCCAACGCGGAGCAATGCGCGCTCGCCAGAATGCGCGCTTCACAGGGGAACCGGGCGGCCAATCTGTAAGCAGGATTGAATTAGGAACGCTCGGTTTCTCATCAAGTTCTTTGCATATCCAGCTTGCGCGCTCCTGAGAGGCTGAGGCAGTTGACGCGCGCACCACGGCTGGCACTCGTGCCCCAGTAATGCCCTGAGAGTGCCAGCCGCCGAGTTATGAGGAGTGTTTTGGGTGCCCGTTTCGACATCAGCGGGAAGCGTTTGCTGTGATCGCGAGGGGGCGACCGCAGCGAAACAACCACGCCGGACGAACCGGCGGCACTCCTCCCCCAGTTCGCGTCGGTGAGTGGGACGGCAATGCCGAGACCCACACGGAGCTTGGGAGCACTGGCGCGATCCTTCCTCCCCTCGCCCTTGTCAGTTGGGGCGTGAAATCGCAGCTGACACTTTCGGGTACTGAAAACGTTCAGGAGGAGAGGTACGACTGCTTCTCCTATTTTTCAACGGTTTCCTCACCAATGCGCGAAGTTATCGGATTAGCCCTGTTTCTGACTTTCTTGGCAGCTGTTTGGCTTGGAAACCTAACAGGACCAGTAAATGAAACGAATCTTTATTCTTACTCACACTCTCTATGCTTCCGCCTTTGCCATCGCCGACAGTATCGCTCTACAACTACTCGGCACGGCGCTCGGTAACGGCGGTCGTGTCGCGCAGGATGCCAATTACCGAATCACTTTCCCCGTTACCGCCATCAGCAACACGCCGACCGGCTGCAGCCGCGCAATGCGTGGATTCCAGCGGTGATTGATCCGAAGTGGGCCCCCAATGCGAACTGGGTCACGCCAACAGCGAACGGAATGGCGGATTTACCAGCGGGCACCTATACGTTCAGCGTGAACTTTTACCCGCTCAGGCACCTCTGCGATCTATGGCTCGCTGTACGTGGACGATAGGCGGAAATTGCACGGAACGGAAAAGTGCTTACCACGCTCCCGAATGGCCCTGGCTCCGGGCTACCGCGAACACGCTGTCTTTTTTTACGCTCAAAGACGGGACTTTACCGGACTTGAATACGCTCGAATTTAGAGTGATTCAGACCAATCCCGGGACGTGCCTGCTGGATTAGCCGTCCAACAGTTAACCGCCATCGTAGGCACGGAAACGCCAGAGCCAACCTCGCTGCTCTTGCTTGGCAGTGGGCTGGCAGGACTGGCAGGCGTTCTCAAGCGGAGACGCAAATGATCGTGTTGACACCAGAACAACACGCGGCGGGCTGGCAACAGGTGAGACTCCTCACCGAGATTATGGACGCACGTAATGCGCTCTGCGACCTCTCGTTTCGAGCAGCGAGGAGCAATCAAGACAGCGCTGGCCACCAGCCAATTGCCGGAAACTGCCGGAGACTTACCGGCAGGCGCTCACACCGCGTGAGACAAGAGGCCAAAGACGCGGCGCTGCGAGAGGAGTGGAAAACACCCTTTTGCCATTCCTCCCTCTCGCAGCGCCGCACAAAGGACAAGTATGAAGCATCCTCCGCTGGCAACGCCTCGCATGCCGGATTCTTAATTTATATTTCCTCACGTATGCGCGCACCTATCCGAAAGACGCCGAGAGCATTGCCCTGGTTGCGGCCTGGGAGGCCGAAGCGATGCAAGAGATGTCGGCGGCGGGACGCTGTATTTCTGGCATCTATCGTGAGCACCTGCGCCAGAGCGGCTGGCGGCGTGACCCAATTACGCAGCAATAGAAACAGAACAGACCGTTCGACGAACGATTCGCCGTTCCGCAGAAACAACTGAAACCCCTGCTGGTGTGCGCGATTGAAGGGTAATAGCGCAACGCGCCGTGAAACCTGCTCTACGAGCACCTGTGCCGCTCACTATGAATATGCGCGGGCGCGCTGCGCGGGCAAGGCCGAACCTTACGAGGGAATCACGGCGCACCGCTACCGTCCGCACGTCGCGACGTGGGTTGATCTGACCCGCTACGCTTGCGGCCAGGAATTTCAGCGCGTCGAGCGCGAAGCCAGACGCGCCCGAAAGCATTATTGCAGCGCGGCTTGTGGCCGCTCAAATTTTCAAAGAGCCATAAGGGCAGCAGATTTTCAGCGCCGCCGCTGCCCCCAGCGGTTGATACGTCGGTGCGTCATCCGAATGGATCGTAGGATAGGTGCCTGGGCGAGTAACGCGAGGCGAGCTGCTGAGCGGGTGGGAAGGTGTTCAGGTTCTTCTATGTTCATTTCTCCTGCTTGATGTGCGCCAGCAGCGCACGACGAAGCTACTACAGATCGCAAATGACTAGCTACGACTCTTTTCAGACGGTATCGGACAGGGCGTGGCGCAAGAAAAAGCACTGACAGGACACGACCTGTCAATTGTTGTGAATGCTCCTTCACGCTAAGGGAGTTTCGTGAACGAGATATTTTGTCCGGTAAAAATTCTCAAAGAAGCGATTGACCAGGGCGGCGAAGTCCTGCTTGCACTGCAAGACGTGGAGCAAGCCCACATTGATAAATATGCCAACAAAAAACGAGTCCAGCAATCGCACTTCAACCCCACTGCGCGGGTACGCAATCATCTGAAAGTTTTCTGGCACGAATACTGCCTCAGCTTTTACAAGACTCTCGCGTATCTGCGAGAGCAGGAGCTAAGCTTTATGAAATCCCCAACCTCCACAAGCCGAGCGATTCAATCTCGTGAATATCTTCGCGACCTGCGCAATCTGGTCAGTATTGCCGAAGCGATGGAGGAGCAACGCCAGTCCGTTGCTGCCTGGGCAAATGCAATTACAGACGCGCAGGCGGCACTGAGCGTACATCTTGAGCGTGCAATTCAGATGCACCACGCCCCCGTCACTGACGCGCCTAGTCTCGTCACGCTCCCCGCCGACACAGAGAAAGCACCGACCAAATTCACGCCCACGCGCCCCTATAACGCGGCAACGTGGCAAGGCAATTACGGAAAGGTGGAACAGCATGGAAGAGAAAAACCACCGCAAATTTATCCCGCTATTTTGCCATCAACGCCGAGATTCCTGCGATCCCGAAAAAGAAAGCTGGCAGCGGCTCAAAGTACGACGCCTATGTCACAGAGGAAATCGTCAAGGTGCTGAAGCCGATCATGCAACGGCACCAGGTCTTTGTGGTATCGCGCGGTGCAGAGCGGCAAACGGAATATGCCGAGCGGCGGGAAAACAGTATCGCGTCACTACGTGTTTATGAACCACGTGTTCTATCACGCTGACGGCAGCTCCATCGAAACCTCCACCTTTGGCGAGGGCAGTGGCTTCAACGACGAAGGACTGGCCAAAGCGCACACCAGATCACCGCGCGGCCTTGCGTGAACTCTTCCTGACGAAGAGGAGAGCGGCGCAACAACTGCAACGCGACAAAACGAGCAACGCACGTCACAGGACTTCTTTGCCGCCGCAGATCGCAAAGGCGTTGCGCGCCCGGATGCAGCCAAAATCCTGAACCAATACAAAGGCCGTGACCAGATCACCCAGGCATTTGCCCACCTCGAAAGTCTGGAAAGGCCGGTGGCGGCGCCAGTGCCAGCCGCCACCGCAGCCCAAGCGCCGCCATCACCGGCAATCCGCATATCCGACCAAAGAAGACCTGCCCGACACGCCCCCGTACAGCCGCCATCAATGCGCTGAAAGAGGTCGCGCGCGGCAAGATCATCACCAAAGCGAATGCCGCCGACGCGGTGCATTTCTGGCAGGACTGCTGGGTTGCCCGACCGATCACGCCACGTTGCAAAATTTGCAACAGGCGAAAGCCGCTATCGAAGCCGCCCTCCGCACGGTTGCTGTCGTCGATGGACAAGCGCGACGTGGAATTGCTCGACCGTTGCAACTGGAAACGACTGGTCTGATTATCGGCTATCTCGCTTCCCACGACTGGCAGGAGCTGGTGCGCATCATCGGCCAGCGGATGCCACCCGCGAAAGACAGCAAAGGCGTGGAAGACGCTCGCCGACAACCTGCGCAGCTTTGTTCACGCTGAACCAGAGCCGGGTGAAATGACGGATCGGGATGTCAAATTTTATGAGGGAGAGAACGATGAAGTACGCTTCAAACACAGAAGCGCCGAAAAGTCACGCGCTGAGATTGAGCGCACGCTCGCCAAATACGGTGCGATTTGGCATTTATGTATGGCTATGAAAAACACATCAGCAATTGTGGCCTTTAAGATCAAGACGCGCCAAATCAAATTCATTTCAGATGCCAGACAAGACAGAGAAACGGTTCCTGTTTACGCCCGGTTTTGAATTTGAAGCGAACCAGCACGCAGGCATACGAAGCCTGGGAACAGGCCACTCGACAAAAGTGGCGCGCCCTGGCGCTCGTTATCAAAGCCAAACTCGAAGCGGTTGAATCGGGCATCACCACAATCGAGCAGGAATTCCTGCCCTTCATTGTGGCCGCAGATGGTCGCACGGTCGGTGAGCATTTGATCCCGCAACTCGATCAATACTGCCTTTCAGGTGGAAACTTGTTATTGCTCCCACCAGCACCGAAAGGAACAGAACAGCGAAAAATTGCTTGCCACAATCATCATCGGCCTTATCGGAACAGGATTAACGATTGCGCGCCGATGGAACAATCCTGATAAAAGCGCAGGACTTGGCGTTGCCGCGGACAATCGCCATCCTGTTTTTCATGTGGGCGTAAGTTTATGTTTCTCACCATCAAACAACTTGCGGAGAAATTGCGCGCCGACGGTGAGAGTCTAACGGGCGTCGAGCGGCAGATTCGCCGCTGGGTGCGGGACACGGAAATCCCCTGCCATCAGGGAAAGAGGCGCGGCAAGCTGCGTTTCTTCTGGCCGGAGGTAGACGCCTGGCTCAAGCAGCGCAAGGCATTGCCGACGCCGCGCGCGACGGTGTACCCTCTGCGCGCGCAATCTAAGCCACGGGAGGTTATTTCATGAAAGTAACTGCCCTTGGCGTAAAGACCTCAAGGCGCTACCGCTTCCAGCATTCACGATGACGAATTCGTTCGCATCACCGGAAAACGATTTCGGGGGAACTGCCCCAAGTCGGTGCGAAGCCAAAAAAAGCGGCAATCCTGCTTGGCGAGCAAAAGCGCGCCGATCTGATTGCTCAACATCAACAATCCACCACCTTGCCAGCAACACGCAAACGACTGCCCGACGGTCGCGTTGTGCCGCTCGCAAGCGATCTCTTCTCGCTCTTTGTCAACGAGTTTTATCTCCCACACATCGAGACAGTAAAAGCCGCCTCGACCGTCAAATCCGAACGGCTGGCGCGCGGCGCAACTGGTTGCTTACTTTGGGAACTATCCGCTTTGCGAGATTGATACGTTTCCTTGTCTGGCCTTCCAGACGCACCGGCGGCAGCGGGAAAACCAGTACGGAGGAGCCGATTCCAACATTGCGATCAATCGCATCGTCGAAGTCTTGCAAAAGGTGCTGCAACTGGCCGTGGATTACGGTGTCATTACCGCCAACCCGGCGCGCGGCATTACCTCCCTGCGAGAACTGCCACGCGACCGCGTATTAACGCACGCCGAAGAAACACGTCTGGTTGAACGCCTTACGGTGAGTCCTCGCCGTCGGATGCTCGCACTGGCGGTACGTTTTGCCTTGCTGGCTTACCAGAAAAGGAGAATCTCACTCTTGCCAAACGGACGGACTATGAACGAGGACTGATTCTGATTCGTGACGGAAAACGCGGAATGGTTCAGTGCCGCTGAATCCAGCGTTTCAAGCAAGCGATCAACGAAACGATTGATCTGGCGCAATTCGATTTCAATGATCTGATTTTTGGCGGCGTGGACTGGATTAAGGACACTTTCCCGCAGGTTTGTCAGAAGCGGAAATCGAAGGGTTGCATTTCCACGATCTGCGCGCCACGTTTGTGACCCGCATGTTGAAAAATGGCTTTGATGCGTTTACGGTTGCCGCTGCGGCACGGCACGGCAACATCAAGACGACGGCCATTTATGCCCGCACTTCTTCGCAGCATTTTACGCACGGCGGTAGAGAGTCTGGGCAGTTCTTCTCGCAGGATTTGTCCCGATCCTGTCCCGGTGAGAAAAAGCCGAAATCCTGTTATTCAGGAAATCAGCTTAAATAAAAGACTTATGTCTATTCTGGAAGGTCAAAAGTGGTATGCCGAAGGGGGACTCGAACCCCACGGGCTGCCCCATACGCCCCTCAAACGTACGTGTCTACCAATTCCACCACTTCGGCAAAGGCATGCGATTTTTCAATCGTTACGGCTTCGCAGGTGAAGCCGTAGGGGAAGCTTTGCGCTGATTTCCTGGCGTCGTCTTTTTTCGCCGGATCGCGGCACTTGCAGTGGCGAGGCAGCAGCGCTCGCGCTGGGAGAAGCCGCTACACTAGCCGCAGGTGAGGCTGTCGCTGCTGTTGCAGGAGCTGCCGGCTGGGCGTCGGTGCGGGCGAAGCCGCCGACGACGGAACTACCGCCGATCACGCCGGGCAACGAGAAAAGCAGGGCCAATACCATAAACAAGATGGCGGCGACAATTGTCGCTTTTTCCAGCGGCTTTTGCGCACCGCGCGGGCCAAAGGCGGTTTGGTTGCCTGCGCCACCAAACGCGGCGGCGACGTCGCCACCTTTTCCTGATTGCAGCAGAATTACCAGAATCAGGAACACACAGGCCAAAACGTAACCGTACAAAAGATAAAATCAAAGACGGCTACCTACCTAAATCGTTGTCTGCGCGAAAGCAAGCGCGGATGATACGCAATCGGGCCATGCCTGTCAACCACTTGCTGGCGGCTAAACGCAACGGTTCTTTATTTTTGTGCGCGTTGCCTCAGCGTACACGATGCGAAGGATTGCCAATGTGGATATGCGCCCCTGTCGCATTGCCGGGAAATCGCGCCGCGAAAAGGCGGTGAAGGGGATGCCGTACGCAAATAACTCATCAGCGTCTGTGCTTCTGACGAGTCAGGATGCAACGCCACATCGAATGAATTGCTATGGTCGAAGCCCAACCGGTTGTGCGTGTCGGATTGGCCAAAGGCGCTCAGCGGCAACGGACGTTTGAAATTGGCTTGGAAGAAGCCTTCGATTTGATTATAACCACGCAATGACCACGCAACAGTGCCAACATAACGGATGTAGCGCGTATTGTCGTAATACGCACCTGGCGTTTGGTACGCTTTGGGGGATTCTTAGCCAGTTGTTCCAGCATCGCAACCTCAGCCATGAATTGATCGGCCTGCGTGATGCGTTTGTCGGTGTCGTTGATTTGACTGTTGATGCGTTCCAGTTCCCGTTCGTGCGGGGCAAGGTCGCGTTTGACGGTGAGCAAGCCCTGAGCAATCAGCTTTTGTTTCTTTTCAATCGCTTCAGTTTCCAGCCGCGCGCGGTCTTTGAGCGCGGTCAACAGCCCTTCTAAACTATCTTTGTATTTCTGTGTCGCGGCGGCTAACTCATCGCGTGATGTTTGGGCTTGTTTGGCCAGCGCCTTTTGTTCTTCAGCATTTTTTTGCGGATCGAATTTGGGCTTGGGAGTTTTGCGCTGCGCCACGGCAAGCGGCGAGGCTAGGAGTAAAAGCAAAATTAACAGGGCAAGTCGTCGCACAGACAATAAGACGAAAGCAAACCGAAAAAAGATGCACGAAAGAAATGCTGTTCTACCGCATCGCCCTGTCTGATTTCAAGTCGAAAGTTTGGTAGTGGGGCAGGCGGGCTTCCGCCGTCTTTATAGTTCGCGTTTGCGCAGCAGATAAAACAGTACGTGGCGTAATCAACAGCGACAATACAATGGAAACGGTTACACCGCCGATCACGGCAATGGCCAGCGGTTGCAGCAACTGTGAGCCGGGAGCCTACACTGCCCGCGAGTGGCAGCATGCCGAATACCGTCGCCAGCGCCGTCATAGAGAATCGGGCGCAAACGGCGGCGCGCGGCGTGGTAAATCGCTTCCTTTGAGCGGCAAGCCTTGCGCGGTGTAATGCTGTTCGCTGTCCAGCATCAGAATGCCGTTTTTATGCACGATGCCAATGACCATAATCGCGCCCATAAACGACGACGAAAATGTTTAGCGTCATCCCGGTCAGCCAGCGCCAGCAACGAGCCAAAGCCAGAGAATCGTCGCAATTAAAATCGCTATCGGATGCGAGAACGAACGGAATTCAAAGACGAGAATAATAAAATTAGCAGACCGAACCAAGCAACACCATCGTCAATCCGCGAAATGATTCCTGCTGAATTTCGTAGAGGCTGCCGAAACGAATTTCTACGCCCGCTGGCAATTTTACTTCTTTGAAAATTCGCTGCTTGATTTCATCCACGGCTGAGACTAAATCCCGGCCTTTTAATTGTGCCGTGACCGAGGAAAAATTGCGCAGATTGTCGCGACGAATTTCATAGCTTGTTTCTTCTGTCTCGACATTGGCAATCGAGGCGAGCGGAACGCTTTGCCGGTTGGCGAGGTGAGCAGCGCCTTCCAGCTTGTCATTCGTCGCGCGATATCTGCCGATAGCGCGAACGCGAATCGGAATCATGCGATTGTCACGAATAACATTCGATGCGACTTCGCCGTCAAGAATTGCGGCCTGTAAATCCAACACGTCCTGTGCGCGAAACCGGCGAGCGCGTTTTTTCGGGTTGACGCGGAAGTTGTGCGCGGGGCCGATGGGCGTCACACGGCTTCACGTCGACAACGCCGCGCACGCTTTTCTTTTCGCATTCGCTGATGGCTTCGGCGGCTTCGTGATGCGTTTTGTCATCAGGATGAAAGGCTTTAATTTCGATGGGTTGCGGCGTTTGCGCGAGGTCGCCAAATCATGTCTTCAATAATGATGAACTCGAATTCCAAGACGGGTTCGCTTTCTTCATCTTGTCGCGCAACTCGTCAATCACTTCTTCCGACGAACGTTTGCGGTCGTGTTTTAGGCCGCACGAGGAAATCGCCCGTGTTCGGTTCGGTGATGAGCCCCAACTCGGCCCCGTGCGACGCGAATAACCGGCGACTTCGGGCGCTTCTTTCAGAAATTCTTCAACGTGGCGCAACACGCGAAATTTGTTTCTGTCAATGAAGTGCCCGCAGGCATTTTGTAATCCAGCACAAACGCGCCTTCGTCTACTTCGGGCAGGAAGCTGCTGCCGAGACGGAAATACAGCAAGACCGAGGCCGCCATGACAATGATGACACAAGCACCATCAATCCGGCGTGCGCGAGTGTCCAGTGCAACACGGATTCGTAGCGCGTTGTCAACCAACGCATCACGCGGCCTTCATTCGCCTGTTCCGCCTCTTCCGCGCTGACCGCCGGACGTGGCTTGAAAAACATCCGCGCCAGCACGGGCGTAAAGAAAAAATTGCCAGAAACAACGACGCCAGCAAGGCCGTCACCAGTGCGAGTGCCAGCGCGCGAAAGAAAATGGCCGTGATGCCGCCCAGAAAAATCAGCGGCACAAAAACGACGATTGGCGTCACGCGTCGAACCGATCAGGGCGGGCGTCAATTCCACAATGGCGCTCAGGCAGCTTCGCGCGGCGGCTGGCCTGCGAGAGATGCACGACGATGTTTTCGATCATCACAATCGCGTCATCAATCACAACGCCGATGCACGCTGCAATGCCGCCGAGCGTCATCACATTGAAGCTCATATTGAAGAGCTTCATAAAGATCACTGCAATCAACGCCGCAATCGGGATCACCAGCGCTGCCACAACGTCGCGCGCCAGCTTTTCAAAAACACGATCAGCACTAAAAATGGCCAGCGCCAAGCCAATGAAAATGCTGTCGGTTACGCTCGAAATTGAATCGCGCACGTTGAAGGATTGGTCGTAATACACGCCCAGCTGAATGTCGGGCGGCAGGGTTTTGCGAATATCATCCAGTTCTTTGTTCACCGCCGCTGCGATTCTTGATAACATTCCCGTCAGGTTGCGAATGTACGTTAATCAGTGTCGCCGGGCGTCCGTCTGCTGTTACGACAACGTATTGTGGCTGTTCGCCGTCCACAACACGCGCCAGATTTTTGACATAAACGGGCGTGCCTTTAACGACTTCACAATGACGTTTTCGATTTGCTCTTTGCTTTTCGCTGCCGGTGACAGTCGTCAGATAAAGTTTGTAGTTTTCCTGCACCATCCCCGCCGCACCGACCAGATTGGTTTTGCGAATCGCGTCGGCCACTTTGGTCAGCGGATGCCGTATCCATTCAGCTTTTCCGGCTCCACCAACACGTGATATTCCGGCGGACGCCTGCCCGTGATGCGCGCTTCGGCCACGCCGGGCAACGGAAGGCGCGGCGCGATTTGGTTGTAGGCCAAGTCGTACAACTCCGCCTGCGAACGCTTCGGCGACGTGAGGCTGAAGCCAAGCATCGGGAAGGCAAAGAACGTTAGCCGATTGATGTCAAAGCGTGCGCCTGGCGGCAAAGTCGGTTCGATCTGTGCGATTTTGCCTTGCGGCAAATGCAGCGCGTTCAGAATGTCCATGTCCCAGCGAAAAATGACACTGATTTCGGATGAGCCACGCCCCGTGATCGAACGCATCGGTAATGCCCGGCACGCTGCGAATTGCTTCTTCCAGCGGTCGCGTGACGGTCAGCATTTGCACTTCGACGGGTTGAATGCCGTTGTCTACGAGAATGACGATGCGCGGAAAATCGGTTTCAGGAAAAAGCGAAACCGGCAGGCGAAAAGCGAACAAAAGCCCCGCCAGCGTGAAGCTCACGAAGATCAAAATCAATGCGCGTCCGTGCGCATCCACGAATTGCGAAAGACGACCGGTCATTTTTTCTTCTCCTTTTCATCGTCGTCTTTCTTGTCGTTCTCTTTCTCGCCTTTCTTTTCGTCATCGTCTTTCTTATCACCTTTTTTCTCGTCGTCTTCGTCCTTCTTCACTTCGACTTTCGTGCCGTCGGGCAAGTGGTAGCCGCCTTCGATAATGACGGTTTCGCCGCCGCTCAAGCCTGCGATGATGCGCACTTTACCGTTCGTGGTTTCGCCGACTTCGACTTCTTTGGCGTGAGCGATGTTTTTGGCATCTACAATCATCACCGTACCTTTTTTGCCATCTTCCGCGAACTGCACGGCAGCGACAGGCACAACCACAGCTTGTTTGGCAGACCCCGTAACAATGCGAACTTCGCCAAAATCGCTGCCTTTCAGACGACGCTGCGGATTCGGAATTTCGCACCAAACTTCGACCGTGCGGCGTTGCGGATCAACAGCCTGACTGATGGTTGTGATGTGTCCAGCGAAGGTCACATCTTTCTGATCTGGAGGGACAAAGCTGCACGTTTGCCCCGCACGAATGCCGCGCAAATCGGCTTCGGGCATTTGTGCGCGCGCGATGGCGACGGACAAATTCATTAACGTGAAGATGGGTGCATCAGGCTTAGCCATATCGCCGGGATACATCATCTGTTCAGTGATGACGCCAGCAAAGGGGCTACGAATCGTGGTGAATTCTAACTGCGCGTTGACGCCTTCCAATCGGGCTTTGGCTTGCTCCAGGCGGCTTTGTGCGCTGCGAATGTCTTTCTCACTGGATTGTTTTTGCAGGAGGTCGAGCGATATTATGGATACATCATAATTGCTGCGGGCCTGCGCAAGTTCAGTTTCGCTGACGAGCAAATCGCGCTGGGGGATCGCGCCTTTTTCAAACAGGTCTTTGCGGCGGTCATAATTTTTTTGCGCCTGATTGAGCGCGGCTTTCGCTACATCCACTTGCCCGCGTGCGCGTTCGATGTCGGCGGGTACGGTGCCGGAGGCAGTTTTCTGCAAATTGGCTTCGGCCTCAGCAATGGCGGCTTTGGCTTCGTCGCGTTGAGCAATCAAGTCACGGTTTTCCAAAACAACCAGCGGTTGTCCGGCAGCCACGGTCGCGCCTTTGCGCACGTTGAGTTTGACGATGCGCGCGGTGATGCGCGCCGCGATGTTGGCCTGTTCGCGCGGGAAGACCGTCGCGGTCGCATTGACGGTAAAGGCGAGATCAGAGATTTCAGCCTGTGCGGTTTTAACTTCAACGACAGGCGTGGGCGGTTTTTCTTGTTCTTCCGCTTTTTTCTGACAGCCCGCAAAGAGCAATCCGCTCGTGATGAGAAGAAGGGCAGGAATTTTCATTGGCCTGATGCTGCCTCCAAATCAGCTCTGGCGTTCAGGTAGTTGGCAATTGCGGTGTAGTAATTCGTGCGTGCCTGCGCGAGTTGGTTTTGCGAGATGACGACATCCAACGCCAGGCCTTCGCCGCCTTCGTAGCGGAGGCGCGTCAGTTTCAAGTCTTCCTCGGACAAGCGAATCTGTTCGCGGGTCAGTGCAATTTGGGCATACAACTGTTGCACGCGGGCACGGGCGTTTTGGTATTCGCGCGAAAACGTGCGCTGCGAAATTGCGCGATTGGTTTCGACTTGCGCAATGCGAAAGCGGGATTGCTCCACCTGGCTGCGGGCGCGCCACCAGTCGAAGACCGGGATACGCAAATTGAAATACGCCGCCTGCCCGCGTTCACGAAAGCTGAACGTGGTGGCATCAAGCCCGAATTGGTAATTGAAGGTGAACTGCGGCAATAACGCCGCGCGCGCGCGCCGTGCTTCTGCTTCAAACCCAAACCGCTCGGCAGCAAGCAGACTGAATTCCAACCGCTTCAAATACGGCGCGGGTGTCGTATTTGTCTCCGGGGTGGGCGTGGGCAGGGTGGTTTCAAGCGAATCGACGATTTCCAATGGCGTATCTACATCGGTTGTCCAGAATGCGGCTAATTCCTGATTCGCGAGTTTCGCTTCTAACTCGGCGGCGGCGCGGGATTGTTCTAGCAAGGCGACTTGGGCGGCGGCTTTGACGACATCGGCGCGCGCGACTTCGCCGCCTTCAAACAGTGTTTGCGCGCGTTGCTGAAAATCACGGCTGCCCGTTAATTCTTCGCCTAAAACACTGACCAGATGACGCGCGAGCAGGACGCGGTAATAGGCAATCGCAACAGCACGGCGCAAATCACGCCGAGCAATTTCCAGATTGACGCTGGCAATTTGCTGATTGGCGCGAGCGCGTTGTAACTCTGCACGCAAACGGCCTGAGGTATCGAATTCCTGCGAAATAACGCCGAGCGCCGTGTACTGACGAATGCCGTTGAGCGGTGCAAAACTGAATGTTGCAGGATCACCAACGCGCGGACTGTTGTAGGTAAACCCGCTCAGGATTTCTGCCTGCGGTTTGAAACTCGCGCGCGCCTGCACGACATCACGATCCGCAATCGCGCGGTCTTGCTGCGCGAGCGTGAGCGCGTTCGGCGCGGCCTCGGCTTTGCGAATGCAATCCTCCAACGTCAGCGGGGCAGCGGGCTGCGCAACAAGGGGCGCGGCAAGCGGGCAGACAAGCACGAGTGCAAGAAAGAGAGAGAAAAGATGACGCAATAATTGCGTGTGGGGCCAATCCAAAAGGTGTTTTCTCCGTTCAAGGCGTACGGAAGGTGACGCCGTTTGTTTGATGACGCTATTTATAATCGTGAGAGCTTCAGCAGTGCAAGGGAGCATAGCACAGGCTCCCGCCACAAATCACGCCGCCGGGCAAGATGGGGATCGGAAATTTGAGAGCAGGGATTACGGGTATTAACGGGGATAAGCTTTCTCCCAGAGCCATCCGGGAAAGGTTCTCGCTGCCAATCGAAACCGGGGTGAAGGCAAAATCGCGGTTCGCCTGTCCAGAAAACGCCCGTTTCTTTCGCTTATGAGAATGGGACAAGTAGTTTTCGCCCAGTATTTTTTTGCGTGTAACAGTCAAATCAGCCAATCGCTTCACCCGATGAGACTGTAGGAGGAACAACCATGAAACTACCGCTTACGACCTTTCGCCGCTTTTCGTGTCAGAAACATCGCAACGTTGCAACACGATAGCAACGCGCTCTGACCAACAATGACACTTCCATAACAGAGTAACCAACGGCGTTACGCGCTGCCAGCCCAGGCGTAGCTGTGACTGCGCGAGCGGAGACGTGTGCGCGGACTGCCGTTTTGTGGAGAAAGGTAAGAATGTTATGACCTCTTCAGCCAACCTGTATTCCCTGCTCCGCGCCCTTTTCCTGCTGACCGGACTGGCGCTCGCTCCCGCTCTCAGCCTGTACGCGCAAACCGTGCCGCCGCTGCCGACCGAACGCGCCGACCGCTTCGGGATTTATAACTGGGGCGTAGATTACGCGGCTTATCCGCCAGGCACGATGGATCGTTTGAACTGGGCGGCGGATAAAGTTGCCCACCTCGGCAGCCGCACGATTCGTGTGGCATTGCCGGGCGACATTTATCTGGTCAATGAACCCGATCGCACCGACCTGGCGCAAATCGCCACGAGCGCGGCGTATGACCGACTGTTCAGCGATGCGCGCTTTCAGACGTATTTGTTGACGACCTACAGCGCCAGTGATTTGCAAGGTTGCTGGCAAGATGGCTTCACAACGAGCGAATACTACGCCACACGCGAAGAGTTCGCGCGGCTCGGCGAAACGCTGCTCAGCAACCCGCATTACGCGGGCAAAACCTTCATCATTCTCAACTGGGAAGGCGATAATGCAATGGCCGCGTTTGCCAACAAACAAAGCAGTTGGGATGCCTTCACGGCCTGGATTCAAGCGCGCGCCGACGGCATCAAAGACGCGCGGCTGCGCCAGCCGAACAGCACGGCGCACATTTATTCCGGCCTGGAATTTAATGCCGTGCGCGCGAAATCAGGCGCGGCGTGCGGGGCACCAGTGACGGAGCGCGTCGCCGCCGATCCGCTGAAAAATCGCTGTGTGATTGATTACGTCGCGCCGCGGGTGACAGTGGATTATTACTCATACTCGGCGTGGCAAACGATCATTAGCGCGGCGTGGAAAGGGCAGGAGTTCAAAACGGCGTTGCAACAGGATTTGCAATTCGCCCTCGCGCAAGTGCGACGGCAAAATCCGACAGTGCAGGCGCGGAACTTCGTGCTCGGCGAATACGGGTTCCATCGCTCCTACTGGGGCGAAAGCGGTGTGGCGAATTTTGTGAACGCGATGTTTGATGCGGTCGAAGCACCCGATGCCTTTCCCGTGTCGTACGCGATCTTCTGGCAAATCATTGACAACGCGCCGTCGTACGCGAACGGCGAAGATGGCTTCGGCCTGTACCGTTCGCGTCATCAGCAATTCGCCCTGACGCGCGCGGGCCAAACCTGGCAACAGCGGATGGCAGGACACCCGGTCGCTTCGTTTGCGCAGCGACCGCTGATTCAGATTCCCGACAACCAATTCAACAGCATCGCCAACGCACCGACTTCAGTTCACAGCCCGCTGGCACCTGTTCCGCTGAATAACGCGCCGCCGCTGACGCCCACGACAACCGCCCTGGTCGAAAAAAAACTGCTGATCGAAGCGCACGATCAGGCCGCTGGCTTTTCGCCCACTAATAATGCCGTGCGGCTGGAACAGGGCGTGCGGCAATATCTGCTGCCGCGCGATTACCCACTGCTCTATTCCGAATCGGAATCGCAAATCGTCACGGGCTTGCCCGCCGTGCTGCGTCCCGGTCTGGCAACGGTGTATGTGAATGACGAGGCGGGCGTCGAATCGAATGCGCAGCGCATTGAATTGCTCTGCGCCGCGTGCCCGACGATCACGCACGCCGAAGACACACGCCGTTATCTGGGCGAATTGAATCCCGGCAGCATTGTGACCTTGCACGGGCGCAATTTTTCGCCAACCAATAACGCGCTGGTCATCGAACAACAGGATGCGGCAGGGCAACCACAATCTTTCACTGTGCCGCGCGATGATGTGTGGCAGGAAAACGACGGGCAAATCACCGCACGCTTACCCGTCGCACTGCTGCCGAATAAACTTGCCATCGCCATCGTGCGCAATCAGGCGGGCACGGAATCCAACGAATTCGCGCTCTGGATTAGCGCTGCCTGCAACACCTGCGCGCCCGTGCTGCGCCCGGTGCAGGGCGTCGTAAATCGTGCAGACAAAAGCGACAACTTATCCGCTGGAACTGAAATCCTGATTCGCGGAGAGCGGTTTTCTGAAGGTGGAAATAAAGTGGTCATCGAACAAGGCACGCGCCGTTTTGTATTGCCCGCTGCCAGCAGTGGCAGCGATGCGTCCACGAGCCTCGTGCAAACCTTGCCGGCGGATTTACAATCCGGCTATGCCATTCTCTACGTCGTGGATGCGCAGGGCCGCGAAAGCCGCGCCCAAGCCCTCAACATCGGACGACGGCAAACGCATCGCGGCGGCAGGTAAAGAGAGTCTTTCCCAAGTACCACAAACATCTTGTTTGCGATGGCCTGTGCTACTAACAAGATAGTTGCCGGACACAGACGGAGCCAACGAAAGTCGTCTGATGGTGCACGAACGCTTCCGCAACAAATCAGGAGGACAAAGTCGTCTGCCGCTTCACGATGCACGGCACGCATCAGGGCGATTTTCTGGCCGTCCTGCAACAAATTGGCGCGGTTCCCGCCGCCTGATTTGCGCCACAACCGATGACGATGCTACGCTGCCGCGTCCTAAATTCACGTAGCATCATCGTCTTATGAAACTCTGGCTCTGCGCTTCCCTGCTGCTTGCAAGCGGATGGATGTACTCACGAGAACAAAGCTTACCGAAGGCCGCGCAAGACTTGTATCAAACGCATTGTGCCGCCTGTCACGGCCCACAGGGCGAAGGCGGCATCGGGCCTACGCTGGCCGTACCGAAACTCACGCGCGCCACCACTGATGACGTGCTTTTCAAAATCCTGAAAGAAGGCATCGCGGGCACGGAAATGCCCGGCTCGCGGTTGGACGACAGCGAACTAAGGCAATTGGTCGGCTGGGTGCGGAAGCTTGGCCAAACACCGACGGAAGCTGTCGCGGGGGATGCGGCGCGCGGTCAACGGTTATATTTTGACCAAGGCAATTGCGCCGCCTGTCACGCCATCAACGGCAGCGGCAGCGCCTTCGGCCCCGACCTCAGCGACATTGGCTTGCGGCGTGGCGCGCAACATTTGCGCACGTCGCTGCTCGACCCCGAAACCGATGTACCGAAAAGCTTCCTGGTCTATCGCCCCGGCACCAGTATCCTCGAAAACTTTCTGCATGTTCGTGTTGTGACGAAAGACGGGCAACGCCTCACGGGCGTGCGCGTGAATGAAGACACATTCAGCATTCAACTGCGCGAGCAATCAGGCCGCGTACAGTCGTTTTTCAAAGCTGAGTTACGGGAACTGCATAAAGATTGGGGCAAATCGCCAATGCCGAGTTATCGCGGCGTATTCACGGCAGAGGAATTAACCGACCTCATCGCATTTCTGGTTTCATTGCGAGGGGAACGATGAAGCAACAGGAGACTACGGAACAAACGAAAATAACGAAACAAACGAAATACCCTTTCCGCTTTCGGTTGTTCCGTAGTCTCGGTTGGCTCTGCCTGCTACTGCTTCCCACCTGGGCACAAGTTTCGTTTCAACGAATCGTCGAATCTGACAGAGAGCCAGGCAACTGGTTGACCTATTCGGGCAATTATCAAGGCCATCGTTACTCCTCGC
>JAXLQQ010000081.1:0-24358 GCA_046331525.1 Blastocatellia bacterium | reverse complement strand
CTTCCGCGAGATGTAGAGACAAACTATTCGGCCCGAAATGCGAAGGGAACAGGCACGGCGGACGGCGGAGAAGAGCGTTGGTGCCCGTGCCATCGGCGGAGGGAACAAGCACAACCGAGGGGAGAAGCGTGTCATAGGAAAGAATCTCTTCAATGTCCTCCGTCGTGAGCAATGGTAAATCTATGGGGAGTCGTAACACGGCTGTTGCACCTTGTTTCATGACTTCCTCCGAACCAAAATCCACGGACGCACTCTCGGAAATCTGGGTTATTTCCCAAATGATTTCCATCCCATATTGTCGTGCTAGGCGAATGGCGGGTTCATACGAAGTGACCACGGCGACACGATCTGCATTGCACGCGGCAGCGGCAGCGGCGAACGTATTTTCCAGCATCAGCCAAGCGAGGTGCATGCGCTCTTCCTGGCTAAGCAGTGAGGCCAATCGTTGCTTGGCGCAGGACATATCTTTGACGGGAATCAGGAGGTAGCGCATTGGCGAAAGGCCTCCAGGGTTGCGTGGGCTAAGGCTTGTTTGGCAGCGACATCACGCATTACGGCGACTTGGAGAGCAGACTGCTCAATGTCGGCTTTGGCGTCGGCATCCTGTTGGTCGAGAACATAGACATCCAACATATCTGCATACATGCGCGCTACCTGCGCTGCCGAAACTTCCATCCCTAAATCCGCCAGCATCCGGTCAATCGGGCCTTTGAGTGACGTGCCGCCCACGACCGGACTGATGGCGGCAACTGTTGCGGGTGTTTGTTGCAGCAAGTCCCGCAAGCCAGGAACCGCTAAAATCGACCCGATGCCGATGAGCGGATTGCTGGGGCAGATGATGATGGCATCGGCGGTCAAAATCGCTTCGGCGACACCGGGCGCAGGAGCGGCGCGCCCAATGTTTTCAAAACGAAGGCCTTTGACTTTGGGTTGGGCGCGGCGTTTGACCAGGTATTCTTGAAAATGTAAATCGCCTTCGTCCGTCAAAATTGTGGCTGGCGTATGCGTGTCGGTCGTCGGCAAGAGGCTTGCTTTGACACCGTGCGCGCGTCGGATTTCATCCGCGACTTGTGAGAGCGGAATGCCTGCGCGCATTTGCTGCGTGCGGTAGATATGCGTAGCCAAATCCTGATCGCCCAGATTGAACCACTGTTCTCCCGCATACTGCTTCAGCATCCCCAGACAATCAAATGTATCGCCCGTGAGGCCCCAACCGGTCGCGGGATTCACAATGCCCGCCAGTGTGTAGGTTACGATGTCGAGATCAGGTGCGATGTACAGTCCTAACATCTTGATGTCATCGCCGGTGTTCACGATGATCATCAGGTCTTCTTCGGGCATGACGTGTCGCAAACCCTCCAACAGCTTGGAGGCCCCTAGTCCACCGGCTAAGGCTGTAATCTTCATACATATTTCCTTTAGCGGAAGAGGTCGCGCTCGCGGGCGCGAATCAGCGTGGTTGCACTGGCATCGGTTACTTCATAACGAAGGCCCCGCGCAACAACCACCGGCACGCGCTCGGCTTTGCGCATTAATAAACCGCTGGCCGCCGCAATTTCATCTGCCACCGCCAGCACTGTACCGCTCAACATTCTGCCGTAATCATCCTGACTGCCGCGATAATCTGTGAGCGGTTGTAAGCCCGCGACGCCAATCGCCACGTTCACCAATCCTTCGCGCCAGGCGCGTCCAAACGTGTCGGTGATGATGACCGCGACTTCGACGCCGAGTAATTCTCGCAGTCTCGCCCGCACGCGCCGCGCCGATTCGTCGGGTTGCACAGGAAGCAAGGAAACCCAATCGTCGCCCGGCACATTTGATTGATCTACGCCCGCATTGGCACAAACGAAACCGTGCTGTGTTTCCGCAATAATCACGTGATCGCTGACGCGCAGCAGATGAGCCAATTCTTGCAAGATCACTTCAATCAAGCGCGGATCGCGTTGTTGCCGGGCGGCGATTTCCTGCGCGCGAGCCGATGGGGTAATCGTTGTCAAATCCACCAACCGATGCTCGGCTTTGGAAATGATTTTTTGTGCGATCACTACGATGTCGCCATTGACCAGCGTTTGCTGGCGTTGTTCTAACGCCGCCGCCAACAATGCGCCGACATCATCGCCGGGGCGAACCTCCGGGACATGGCGCAAGGCAAAGAACTGGAGGTCAGATTCCACGTTCATGAGATTTCCGCAGGCAAGCCGGTGATGCGAATGCCCGTGTGGGCTTTGTAGCGAATGTTAATGCCGATCAAGAGCGCAGTCAGCGCCTCCACCGTGCGCGCAATGGCGAGCGGCCCGGCATCTACAAACCGACAGCCGGGAATCGCTTCTACCAGCGGACGCAGCCGCGCCTTCGCTTCTCGCTTCTCTCCGCAGACCAAAATGTCGCAATCTACGTGGTGTTCGAGATCGTTCAGCACCGAAGCCGCGACATTATGAAACGCGGCGACCACGGGAATGGATGAAGGCACAAGCTCGGCGCATTGCTCAGCGGCTGACCCGGCCCAGACACCCAACACACGACTCGGCTTCCCGCCCACAGCAGGCTCCAATGGCACGGTCACATCCACTAACATTGCACCCGGTTGAAGCTTGTCCCGAATGGATTTCAGCGTGGCAATTTGCGCGGCGAAGGGAACGCACAGCACAATGATAGAAGCGTCTGCCGCCGCTTCTGCGTTGCCTGCGCCAATGATCTTCCTTCCACCGCCAAGTTGAGCGTTCATCTCTTCTGCCGCTGCCACCGCGCGTGCCGTGTCCCGCGACCCGATTACGATTTCGTATCCTGCGCAGGCCCACCGTAGCGCCAGCCCTCGGCCTTGATCGCCTGTCCCGCCAATGATGGCTATGCCTGTGTCTGCCATGGTGTCTCTTTCGTGTTTGGCGCACCGAAGTGCTTCAGGATTTTGTAGGTTGTCGAACGCTCGGCAGGCGTGCGCCCCAACGCGCGGATGCGTTCGTGAAATTCTTCCGGCGCGAGATATTCGCCCGATGTCGCTCCAGCCAGCCGCGAAATGGATTCTTCCATCAATGTGCCGCCATAATCATTTGCGCCTGCTTGCAAACAGGCTTGGGATTGCGCCCGCGTGAGCTTCACCCACGAAACTTGAAGGTTGTCTATCCAGCCACGCAGCAGCACGCGCGCCAACGCATGTACACGCAGATGTTCGTCCCCGGTTGGGCCGGGTCGCGCCAAGCCCATTTGGTAGAGCCGCGTGTTGGTATGCACAAAACCGAGCGGCACGAATTCAGTGAAGCCGCCCGTTTGTTTTTGCAGTTCGCGCAGCAACAACAAATGGTTGACCCAATCTTCCGGCGTTTCCCGGTGGCCATACATCATCGTCGCACTAGAGCGCAGGCCAACGCGATGTGCCGTCGTTACGATTTCAATCCAACGTGTTTTCGTGAGTTTGTTTTGCGACACCACCTGCCGCACGCGATCATCCAGAATTTCGGCAGCCGTGCCAGGAATTGTCCCCAAGCCTTCGTCTTTCAGCATCCGCAGGTAATCCGCTATCGTCATCCCCGTCAACTCGACGCCATAGTGAATTTCCATCGGCGAGAAGGCGTGAATGTGCAGCGCCGGCACGCGGCGTTTGATGGCGCGCAGCAGATCGCGGTAATACATCGAATCAAGCCCTGGCGCTAAGCCGCCCTGTACACAAACTTCGGTTGCACCGCGCTGTTGTGCCTCGACAGCTTTATCGGCAACCTGTTCCAGCGTGAGCGCATAGCTTTGTGGGTCGCGCGTGCCTTTGCCAAACGCGCAGAACTTGCAGCCGACGAAACACACGTTGGTGAAATTGATGTTGCGGTTTACGACGTAGGTGACAACATCGCCGTTGACTTGTTGGCGAATTGTATCCGCAGTGGTGGTGAGCGCCTGCAAATCTGCTCCTTGCGCATAGACAAGCGCGAGGGCGTCCTACGCGACAACTCCTTTTTGCCGACGCGCGCTCCAACGCCTGCGCAACACGAGGATTACATGTTTTCTGCCTGTGCCGAATGGTATGAATGGTGTTCATTTTGACTGTTCCTCGCAAATCCTGCATCAGCCAACGCGGTGACTTCAGTGTACGCAATTCATCCGTTAGAAATTCGGGTCGTGGGATGAATTCAGGATAGACGCTCAAGCGTTCGCGTAACACAAATCCGGCGGCGGCAGTGCGTGCGCGCAACGATTCGATGTGCGGCTATGGCGCTTCGGGGTTTTGTGATCGGGTGTGAGTGGCGAAATGCCGCCCAATCGTTGATGCTGCTTGCAGCAGTGCCGGATAGTTGTCGGCGCTCAGATTCGGCGGCGCTTGCAGGTTGATTTCGTGACCGAGAATCGCACGCGCGGCGGCAATCGTCTGAAGAAATTCCTGCGACTCAGGTTCAGGCTGCGCGCGCATCGGGATCGTAGGTTTAACGCGAAAGTTCTGCACGATGACTTCCTGAACATGTCCGAATTCTTCGTGCAGGCGACGAATCTCTAGCAAGGCATCCCGCCCGTTCCTCCGCCGTCTCGCCAATGCCAATCAGAATGCCCGTGGTGAACGGAATGCGCTGGCGACCTGCTTCGGCGATAGTTTGCAACCAGCGCTGCGGCATTTTGTCGGGCGCGTGGTGATGCGCTGCACCACGTGCGAGCAAGCGTTCGCTCGTAGTTTCCAGCATTAAGCCAACGCTGAAGGGTTGCAGGTCGCAGCCGCGCCAAATCCCGCGCCGTCATCAATCCGGGATTAGCGTGCGGCAACAAACCGGTTTCGCGCAAAACTCGTTGGCACATTTCGATCAGATAGCTCATCGTGCTGCGATGGCCTAACCGCCGCAGCGTTTCGCGCAGCGCCGGAAAAATCACCTGGGTTTATCGCCCAAACTGAACAAGGCTTCTTTGCAGCCTATTCGTGCGCCCGCTTCGGCTAAAGCGATCACTTCATCGGGCAACATCGTTTTTGCGCCCGGTTGATCAGGGTCGCGGCGAAAGGTGCAGTAGCCACAGTAGTCGCGGCAGAGGTTCGTAAGCGGAATAAAGATTTTGCGGGAAAAGCTGACGATGCGGCCTTTGCTGCGCTGCCGCACCTCCTGTGCGACTTGTAACAGAAGTTGTTCTCTTCACTGCTTGCTTTCATTAACGCATGTGCTTCAGGCTCGGTCAGCCTTCTCCTGCCGCCCCACGTTTCATCGCGCGTTCGAGCACCGCTTGATTTGCGGTCTGTGTGATCAAAGTAACCATTCACAATCTCACGTAGTTTTCTGCCCCACTTCGAGCAAGGTCTTTCACTTCTCTCTTAATACATCTGCACTAACCCGCGCTTAACCAATTTCTCGGAATCTCCCCCAAATCTTTTGTATCCTTAATCCAATGTTCCAAACGCTTCCGCAGGCGTAGCAGCGTTTTCTGGTATTTCGCATCAATCGCCAGGTTGTGGATTTCATCGGGGTCAGTTTGTGTATCGCAGAGTTCTTCCTTGGCTTTGGTTGGGGCAAAGAATAGTGCAGGCGCACCGCTTAACTGACCTCGTTCGCTAAGTTTGCGCCAAACCTGCATAGTAGGGTTTTCTTCGTTATAAGAATTACGTTGGCTATAGGGCAGCTCCGGGTGAAAATTGCGGATGTAATGGAAGCGTTTGTCACGCACGGCGCGCGTCCGATCAAATTGGTTGTCCATACGGTCGCTGGCAGCATAGATATATTCGCGTTGCCGGGCCCGTTGGGGGCCGGCAAACTTGTCCCTGCATTCTTGCTGGAATCGGGACACCCGCCAAAGCCAGCATTGTTGAGCAAAATCTACAAACGAAACCAAGTCCTCCCGCACTGTACCAGGGGGAAGTTGCTGGGCCAACGTACCAGCAGGGGAACATGAATGCCGCTGTCGTACAACCAACGTTTCGCTCGTGGCATACCACGTCCATGATCGGCAAATACAAAGACAGCCGTGTTGTCAGCAATTCCATAGTGATCAAACCATTGCCAGCACATCTCCGATCTGGTAATCAGCCGCTGTGACCAAATCATAGTATTGCGCGAGGTCTTTACGCACTTCCGGCGCGTCTGGGTAATAGGCTGGAACTCTCATTTTCGCCGGATCATGCAACTCGCCGGGTTTCAGCCGTGCTGTGTTTTTTGCATGTTGTACGGCATTTCCACGCACCTGGCCTTCATGTACGACTCCTAAATTCAGATAGGCGAAAAAAGGCTGCCTGGGAGGAGTTTCTTCAAACCAGTTTGTGCGGCTATCAAAGGAACCAACGGGTGGGTCAGCGACAACCGTCAAGGCATTCGGATCAGTCGGGTCAAAATTGAAATCCGTTTTATTTGGCCAGTTCACGTAATACCCCGCCTTGCGCAGCAGGCTCATGAAAGTTTCCGGCGGGCGGATGAGTTTTGAGCGCATGTGATGCGTGCCAATGGTTGTCGCGTACATTCCCGTGACCAACCCGGAACGACTGGGCGCACAAACAGGTGCATGCGAAAACGCGCGCGTAAAGCGAATCCCCTCGCGTGCGAGGCGATCCATATTCGGCGTAATCGCCTGCGGATCGCCATAACACCCCAGTGTGGGGCTGGCATCATCAAGGATCAGCCAAATAATGTTAGGCAGGGCATTTTTCGTTTTACTGGCGGCGTAGGCTTGTTCCTCTTTCAGGCTAATGACAAACAGGAACAGCACCCATAACATTACTGCGCAACACGCCTGTTGATTGGCAACCTGAAATAAGGTTCGCACCAAACATTTATTGGGAGCAATTAGTCGCCAAGACATAAAGACCTTTCGGCAAATTATTCGAGCTGTTATTCCTGAATGATAGTATTACGTAGTGTGCCGATGCCGCTGATTTCCACCTCGACCACATCGCCGGACTGCATAAATACTGGTGGATTTCGTTTCGCGCCAACACCGCTGGGCGTTCCTGTCGCAATCACATCGCCGGGGGCTAGTTCGGTAAAAGTCGAGATGTACGCAAGCAGTGTGGGAATATCAAAAATCAACTGATCCGTCGTTGCCCGCTGCATCTCTGCCCCATTCAGTCGTGTGATGAGTGTCAGTGTAGTGGGGTCAGGAAGTTCGTCTGTTGTCACCAACCAAGGGCCAAAACCTCCTGTCGCCACGAAATTTTTGCCGGGCGTAAACTGGCTTGTGTGATTTTGCCAATCACGGACAGACGCATCATTGAAGCACGTATAGCCTGCCACATAAGACAACGCATCGGCGGCTGCAATATGCCGCCCGCGTTTGCCAATGATGACCGCGAGTTCACCTTCATAATCCAGCTTGATGGAGGCACGCGGACGCACGATGGGTTGATTGTGTGCCGTCAAGGTGTTGGCAAAGCGCGCGAAAATTGTTGGGTACTCGGTTTCCGCGCGACCGGTTTCCAGCCGATGCAGTTGGTAGTTGAGTCCGATGCACAGAATCTTGTCCGGCTTGGCGATGACAGGCAGAAAGTTTACCTCTGTCAGCGCGAAGGATTGGTCGCTCAACTGGGTTGCTACTTCAGCCAGGGCGTTGCATTCCAGCACCGATTGCAGCGTAGGAAACCGCTGGCGCAACTCCGCGGATACGGCCACAACGCGTTCCTCCGACACAACACCATACAAACTACTTTCGGCAAATTGAAAACTGGCAATTCTCATACGATCTCATTCTCAGAAGTTATATCTTGCAGTCAGCAACATCATTTCATGACAGCCCGTTTGATTCATTACTAACGCTGGCGCTAGGCGGCATCGGTGCTTGTTGACGAAGCATCCAGCATGGCTGCGGACGTGACCTGCTCGCCACGTTTGCGCAACTCCTCAGCCGCATTGATGCGATCTCGCTCCTCCCGGTTCTGGCTAAGCTTCCACTTGCCGATCAGCTTGGTGATCTCGATCTCGATGCCGACAATGGCTGTCAACATCTGATCAATATACTCCTTTGAGGAATCAGTCAGCTTCCAAGGCTTATCGGCCCCGGTGCGCGCTTCATTCACCCGAGTGAGGCGTGCCACGATACCTCGTAGGAACTTCTCGTCATCACGAACCTTGATCTTCCCGTGGGCGTGGACGGCCTGGTAGTTCCAAGTTGGCACTTGCCGATGAAACTCGTGTTTGCTCGGATACCAGTTGGGTGAGATATAGGCATCTGCGGCACGAAAGATCACAAGAGCTTCATCACCATCTTTTGCCTCCTGCCATAGTGGATTGGCGCGCGCGACGTGAGCGAGCAGATGCCCCCACTCGCCGGTACTGGGGGCCAACGCGAAGGGCAGATGATTAGCATCAAGGCCGCTCGGCCCATTAAGTACAAGTACCCCAAGCGGGTACTCTTTTATTACGCGGTGAAGCTCTTCCGCTCGCATTTCTTCAAAGTGCTTTAGGTAAGTACATATTTCATTTCACCTTCCTTACGCAAAGAGTGTGATCAGGCTTGATGGCTGGCGTAATGCAGCCCAACTGACGTTGTAGCGCGAACTGCAAAATAACTGACTTATTTGTCACCAGAAATGAAAAGTCTTTGTTACTCTTCACCGAAGCCAGTTGCATCAAATCACTCCTTCGGCTCGCAACGTGACAAGCTGTTTCTTCATCTTAACCAATCAACATAAACTGCTCTGGTTGTGTTGGCCTATTTCCTGTGGTGGCTGGTCAAATCCCACAGCCGATGCCGAAAGCAATGGCAGTGCCAATCCCGTAGACGTCTTCAACAACTCCATATTGTGGGTGTTGCAAGGGCACAAAGCCGTTCTCATCTGCCACGACGAGGTGGTCACGCAGTAATCGCCTGCTGATTGCGCACTTCGTTGCTGGAGTACCGCTCGCATCCAGGCGCGCCAGTATTTCACAGGTGCCGGTGAACTCACCCACTCTGCGACCAGCGCATCTACTTCGCCTACGTGCAGAACTCGTTGATCGCGTGTGCGGAAGCGATCCTCCTGACCAAGCTCAGACCGCCCATCGCGCGAAAAAAAGATTCTGCGCGAAAGCGTCGGTGGCGCAAAAGCGCAGAGAGCAATATACCCATCTCTGTTTGATAATACCAAAGGGCGCGAGACGTGGCACCGTTGCTCCGGTTCTGCTGCGATGCCGAGTCGTTCCAGCAAATCAAATGGTTCGCATACCAGCGCCGTCATTACCGCGAGCATCGACCCACCTGCTGGCCTACGCCGGTTTGCTGCCTTTGCTGCAATGCGGCCAAGATGCCAATCACACCGAAAAGGGCAACCAAATCAGCAAAACGGAACAATTTTATTCGCATTGGGGATCATCAGGCATTGGCCTGATGTTTGCATCACGCCGCAAAGCGCCTGAATAATCGTATCCACCGCTTTACCGGAATTGGGTTTCCGCACTTCGTGCGTTTTTACCGAACCCATTGATTGAGCGCACACGATGCGATTGATCTCACGCGCGAATCCAGTCAATGCCGAAATGTTCCATGATGCTACCGGAAATTCTCGACAACAATATACCCGTCTCTTCATAATGAGATCGCTGAAGATTTCTTTCGCGCGGGTGCTTCGGTTCAGTGTAATCCCCTGTTTGTTACGCAGGCGATTAATGGCCGAAATCGAAATATCATCTGGATTGCGACGCCGCGCCAGTTTTCGGTTCTCAAATATGCATTGCGTGACAGGTATCGCCGCTGATTATCGGGTTCTCGATCTTGATAACACGCGCGCCCAACTTTCAGGCGAGCAGTAAGGTAAAGGAAAGGGCCAGCCAGCGCAGTCGTCAGGATCAAGTACCGTACACCCAGCCAAAGGCGCGGCAGTGATGAGGGTGGTTCCATAATCGTTATTCAAATTATGCCTCTCGGGGCCGCCGAAGAGTTCACCTTCCTGATGTCAGAAATCGCTTATTCAAAAGCACTCAGCCCCGTTATGTGTCGCCCAATCGAAAGCAACAATTTATACCTTCATAGGTAAAGACCGTTTCGAGATTGAAATATGGCGCATCACGCCGTATTCACCCGTGATGCCGTTGCCGCCGAGAATCGAACGCCGAGCGAGCGCACCGGAGTGCCATGCGTACGTTATTCATTTTCGCCATCGAAACCTGTACGGGCGTGAGCTGGCCTTTTTTTTTTTTTACCTGAGTTGAGCCAGGCGCAACACGAGCAACTGAGCTTTGGTGATTTGTGCGAACATCTCGGCCAGTTTTTGTTGTGTGAGCGATAGCCCGCAAGCGGGCGGCTGAACTGACTGCGGTTCTCGAATAGTCGAGTGCGGCTTCATAGGAAGCAGAACATCGCCGCCCCAATAACGCCCCACGCAATGCCGTAACGCGCCTGCGTCAGACACGAGCGGGCTTTTCAAACCACCGCTTTTCTGGCAATAAGGCGTCAGTCGCGACTTCCACCTCTTGTAAAAGTTCAGACGTAAATCAGGAAGCGCGCAAAGATAGTTTGTGTTTGATCTCCGGCGCGCTGAAACCCGGCGGCTCCTCGCCGCACGATGAAGCCGCGAATTCGGTCGTTTTCGTCTTCGACTTTGCCCAGATGATAAGGCACGTTTCCGCGATGTTCCTTGCCCGTGATCCACGCCTTGCCGCCGTTGATGGCGTAACTTTCCGTGCGTTTTGCTGTGTGCGCATACTGCCTGGGTCTGAACCGGAGTTAGCTTCTCGGTCAGCTCTGAACAACCAATGATCTCGCCTTTAGCCATACCGGGCAGATATTTCAGCTTTTTGCTCTTCGCTCCCAAACGCATAACCGGATACATACACAAAGAACTTTGCACCGAGACGAAGCTGCGAATGCCTGAGTCGCTGCTTTTGAGGAAGCTCCTGCGCGAGCAGTCCATACATTACTGAAGCGTTCAGATCCGCCGTATTTTTCCGGGAAGCAGCCAAATAAACCAAGCGTGCCGAACTCCAGGTGTGAGTTCCAGGGGAGCGTGCCGTCTCATACCACGGCGATAACGGCTGAATGCGTTCATCAACAAACTGATGCACACTGTCGCGCAGTGCTGCTCTTCGTCAGTAAGCACGATTCCCGCGATTGAGAAAATCTGCTTGGTCGCAGGGCGAGCCTCCTTCTCCGGTTGGTTGATGTTGTTTCAAAAAGTGCGAGAAGCGAGGTTACGATCTTACGCCCTCATACGTTATGCCTGGCTTTGAGCAACATCATTTTACGGTGTACGCCGCTTCGTGCGGCGGCGACACCTATTCCCGGTTCAAATTGATAGCCGCATTGCTGTAAATTGCCCACAGCACCGAAGTGTGGCTAATGTCGCCGCTGTTTGTTGGCCCCATGTGTCCGATGCGAAAGTATTCGGTGCGAATCGCCGGATGTAACCCGCCTGCGGACCGTCACGCCGGAGTTTTTGCATCGCAGAGACAAGTTCATTCACATTGATGCCTTGTGGGTAACGGCGGCGCGGTTGTGTGGCTGCGAACCTGCGCGGTTGGAACCTGCGCCAGCCCCAGGGGCTGTGATGCCTGTTGATGGCGCTCAAAGGCGCGATGGCGCTGGAAGCGTGCGTCCATTCTTCCGCCAGAATCTGCGCCAGACTGACGTTCAAGGCCCAAACCAGATTGACCGCAGGCGGGCGAAATACGCAGCTTGCGCGCTGCGTATGCCTTCCATAATCGGTAGCCAGTTGTTCCAGTCGGAATAGTAACCGGCGACTGGCGTGCGGCGCGCTTTGAAAGCAGCCATCGCACGCGGCCCGGCGACCAACAGCGCCAAACCCGGAAAATGCTGATGGTTTTTTGCGATGTGTCAGCGCGACATCCACGCCCCATTCCGTCATCCGCAATTCTTCTCGCCACAGAACACACGCCATCCACGACGATCAGCGCGTTTCGTACCATCGGCCAGTGCTGCTAGTGCCCTGACATCGGTGAGAACACCAGTTGAGGTGTCTACGTGCGTGACGGTCATCAGCTTGTAGCGTTCCTGTTGCAACGCCTGTTCGACGTCTTCCAGTGCGGGCCGCGCGCCGACTGCTGCACGAACCTGTTTGACCCGTGCGCCGTAGCGCTCCAGCAGAATGGGCAAAGCGGTCGCTGAAATATCCTGTATTCACGATCAGCGCGCGATCACCGGGTTCAATCAGGTTCGCGCCAGCCAAATCCATCGCCAGCGTGCCTGACCCGGCAACAATGCGAATGGTTGTCCATCCGGGGCCAGAAAACTTCGCGCGTGCGTTCGAGCGCCTGCCCGGGGGCAATCTCGATGAAATCGGGCGCGACGTGGCCGGGTTGTGTGGGCGCTCCCAATGCGGCCAGCACAGCGGGTTCAAATTCAATTGGGCCGGGGAATCATCAACAAAGTTCGATTTTTCATGAATGAGCCTCCTGACAGAATCAGGCGAAGATAAGGGGAAAGGGAGCGCTGGCCTGCGATCAATTTCAGTACGTCCTTCCGTGCTCAGGGCAGGTAATGGCTTGCGGGCGGGGCCGCCGTAATAACCTTTCGTGCAATCCATTGCGTACTTGAGACCTGCTACACCGTATTTCGCGGTGATGGCATTGTTGAGATCAGCAACCGCGAGTTGTGTTCGACGGGCTTCAGCCAGGACGTCCGGCGGAGAAATCATCCATCACTTGCGGCAAAGGCGCGGCGGCAAAATTTGCTAATGCCATCACGCCACCCACCGCGCCGAGGCTCAGAAAGGGCAAGAGTGCGCTGCCCGTTCCGGCCAAAATCTGAAAATCAGACGTGACGCTAAAACGCTGGCGATTTTGATAACGTTTGCGCTGCTGTCTTTTGCGCCTATGATGCGTTCGTGTTCGCCATTTTCAGCAACGTCGCAGGCGTTGTCTATGCCGTAGCGTGGTGTGCCGTTGTAAACCAGCAAGGAAACGGGAAAGGCGTCGGCCACCGCCTTTGTGGGTGCAGGCGATCAGCACGTCAGGCGTGAGCGCGGACTTGTAAAAATATGGCGGCAGGATCAGCGCGGCGACAGCACCGAGTCTCCGCCGCTTCCTGCGTGAGTGCATCAGCTTCGGCAGCGTAGTGTTTCTGCGCCGTTCCAGCGATCAAATGTTTACCTGAACCGCGCAACACATCGGCGCAAACTTTCGCGAATGTCAGTGGTTCAAAGCGTGTCGATGTGCAGCTTCGCTGTTGGGAAGCCGGGCATAACGACGCCGTCCAGCGGTTCAGCCATCCAGCGACGCAGATTCGCTTCCAGTCGGTCGAATGCAACTTTGTCGTTTGCCGCAAATGGAGTTGTAATCGGCGGATAAATCCCACTCAAATTTGTCATAGTGTTTTGTCTCAACGTGTCAATGCAACGGGAAACGATGCGTCATACCTAGCATCCTGATATACCACTTTGCCGCCGACCACCGTCGCCAGTGGCTTCATCTCGCGTAGTTGTTTGTCGGGCGCAGTCAAATAGTCATCCGACAAAATCACCAAATCGGCCAGCTTGCCCACTTCGATGGAGCCTTTGAGGTCTTCTTCAAACGTCATATAAGCCGCGTAGTTCGTGTACATGCGCAATGCCTGTTCGCGCGTGACGGCGTGTTCTCCGACTCCTTTGACGCCCATTTTTCGCTGTGTCGCGCGTGATGAAGAAATAGATTCCCCGAATGGATTCGGCGGCATCTTCGAGTAATCGCTGCCGCCCGCGACGATGACGCCTGCGTCCAGCCACAGCCGTGCGGGAAAAGTGTGCGCGGCGGTTCTGCGCCGTGATAGGAAGGAAAATCGGGTAATACATATACGTGATAAGTTGCATCGCCACGACGCAATTGAGTTGCTTAATGCGTTCGATAGTGTCTTTCCTGTCCGAAATGCGCGTGATCCACGACCCAGCGTTTGCCCTCTAATCGAAGCGATGCGATCAGCGGCTTCATACGCCGTGAGCAGAATGTCCAGCGCCTTGTCGCCGCCCGCGTGAATTAACGGACGCCAGCCGAGGCGATCAATCGTAATGGCGATGTCGTTGAGCTTTTCCGCAATGCGCCGCACGCCGGCTAAGTCGGGATTGCCCGCAGCGGCAGGCGGTTTGTTCGGTGATATGGCCATGTCAACAGCATGCCGTCCGTGGGATTGTCAGCCAATGTCGAGTTCGCCTACGCCGTTCAGACGCAGCCATTCATCGCCGAATGGCTGCGTGACACCCCATTGACCGAGTTGCTGACCAATTTCTGCGGCACTTTTCTTTGTCGTGATCCACAACGACGTCCATTGCCATGCGCAAGGTCGCCTTCGCGGTTGCGCCAAAGATGTTGCAGCACTTTCGTTTCCTGAATTCCCCGCCACAGGCAGGCGAATGCCCGTCAGCCCGACGCCAAGCGGCCTGACGCTGTGCCCAGCGAAACGCATCGGCATACTGCTCGTCCGTGTAGATGGTGAAAATCACCGCCCGTATCTGAAGCCTGTTCCAGAATCAAGCGCCGCGCGCCCAAGCGCGGAATACCCCATTCAATGCGCCAGTTCGCCTGTCATGGCCAATCGCGCCGTTGGGTGGTGGCAGGGCGTGTTCTTTGCGACGCCTGCGCGTTCGATCATTCGTGTGTTGACGTGCAGCCCATCTTCAAACCAGAGAATAAGCGGGTTGTCGGGTGTAACGTCATCCAGTTCCGCCAGCGTCGTGGCGTGCGCTCGTCGTCGAGCACCAGCCGCATTGCCCGCATTGCTGAAAATCAATTTGTCCGGGCCGATTTCACGTGCTTTGGCGGCGACGGCATCCAGTATCTGCGCGACCGATGAATATTGATCGAGACGAATGCTGAGGGGAAAGTGTGCGCTGGCGCGGTTCATAAAGTGATGGTGCGAATCAATCAGTCCGGGAATCACGGTTGCGCCACGCAGATCAATGCAGGTTGTGCGTCCATTCGCCAAGCGCAACACATCCGCATTCGCGCCAACCGCAAGAATCTTGTCGCCGTTGATGGCAACAGCTTCGTAAATGGAAACTGCGGATCGGCGGTCAGAATCTTTCCGTGATGCAAATCGCACCCACGGTTCATAGTCAGTATGCTTTCTACACTTCGTCGTACCGGATTGCCGATAGCGCACCTTGCCGCCCACACGGTGGCGAGCGCACGAATATTTCAGGTCTTTTTCGTCCGGCACCGAGCAATAGGTCATTCCCCGAAAGACCACTCGGTGATCGGCCAGCTTGCCCGGTAGAGAGCTTTGATGTTCTCTTCAAACGTCGTATACGCGCCGTTGATCGTCATCGGCAACGCTTCGCGCGTGATAGCCAGAGGGATTGGCTTGGCCCCACTTCCATGTTGCGCGTGACCATAAAATAAATACCTGCGAAATAGTTCAGCGGAATGGTCGAGATGTCCGTCCCCATCGCTACCGTTAAGCCCGCATCAACATATCGCGGAATTTGTTCGGTGCGCTGCGCGACGGTCTCGCCAGGATAAAGACCTGGCGTGGGATAGTAGTAATAGTGATGCCACATCGGTGTTGCGATAACGCCGAGCCGTTTCATTCGTTTGATTCGCCTCTGGAAGGATAAATCGTGATGCGATTACCCAGCGGCGTTGGCTGATTCCAACTTCTTCTTCGGCGACTTCAGCACATCCAGCGCAATATCAAGCGCGCGGTCGCCTGCTGCCATAATGCCACCAGTAAAACCCAGCCGTGCGCGATAGCCGACAACGATTTGTTCCAGACTTTCTCGATTGCTCATCTCTTCAAAATGTGGTTGCCTGTCGTCGGGGATGCCGGGGCGGTGCACCAGCCATCGGCGATTTCATCTTCATCCGATGGTAGCCGCCATCGGTGTAGAGTTATCCCGCGCGATCAATGCGAAACCAGTGATCGCCGAGCGGCGCTGCCAGTTGATATTTTTGCAGGTTCGCCAGCACTTGTTCCGGCGCGTGATGCGATTCCCGGATATAGACCTGATTGCAAATCCGCAATGGCAATTCGCCGCGGATGATACAATCCCCTGATACGCGAATTTCCGGCACGAAACGTTTCGGGTCACGAATGCTGGTGATGCCGGACGAAAGCATTTGCTGTATCCCCCAACGCAACGCTTCGGCTTTCTGTTCGCCAGAACGTTGTACGACGAATGCGCGAGCCTGGTTGCCGTGCCAAACAACACCCCGGTCGGCTTCCGCCCGTCGTAGGTCTTTGCCAATCCAGCCGTGCGCGGGTTGCGGCGTATCTTTTGGTGATGCTGTTGCTCAGTTTGAGCGCGACCGAATTTAGGTACAAGCACTCGCCGCGCAGAATGACGGGATGATCGGGCGAAACCGAATCAAGCTCCGCCAGTGTCGGTACGCGGTTTTCCGCGAGCATGTGCGGATACCAGCCGGAATTGCTGGTGATCGTCTGCCTTGTAATGTGCCGTGTTGCAGAGCTTAAACGCGTCCAGAATGTCGGCTGACAATCAGGTGAATTCAATGCGCGCCGAAGTATTGTGCTGACGATCAAAGAATTGGTAGTGAATATCAATCAAACCAGGAATGACTGTTTTTCCGCCGAGGTCAACAACGTGCGTGCCCACCTGCAAGTTGCCGCACTTCATCGTTACTACCCACCGCCACAATCATTTCACCGCACATCGCACGTCTGCTGCACGCTGAACTGCGCATCAACGGTAATAATCTTCCATTCCAGAAAATCAGATCAGGTCTCCATAACTTCAGTAAAATACTTAGGCGTTGCGCCCACCTCTTTTCAGTTTCATGATGAAGGGACTCAGCACAACCATAACAGGGCCGCGATCAGCGGGCAGAAAGATGCTCCCAGGAGAAAGCCCGCCGACAACGCGGCGGGTATCTGTCAATTTCAATTGTCCCGCCAGCAACCCCGACAAGCTGTTTCTAACTGCCGTTGCGACGAACCACAAGCCCATTTGCCCCAGACGATCTCGCGGAGCCAGTTTGCTGGCGGCGCTCAAGTTAACCGGTACAGATGAACAATCGGCGAACGTGCAGCAGGAACGTCAATAAAATCCAGGTCGGAACGACGAGGCCCTAATTCGCCGCCGCGCGCCGCCAGCGACATCACCAGAAAGCCTGCTCATCAGCAACAGTGCCACACCGAATTTGATGAACGGCGATGGATCGAGTTTGCGTTTGCCGAGCCATAACCACACACAGCAATGCGGGTGCAAAGATCACCGTAGCGGTGGGTAGGATGGATTGAAACGCGCTCCTCCGCTGGAATTTCATGCCCAGCAATCACACGATCTGTATCGTTGCACAAACAGACCGAGCGACGAGCCGCCTTGTTGATACCTCCGATGAGGTAAATGATGACGCTGACACAGAGCGGAATCATTGCCAGCAAGTTCTGCGCGCATCGGCATTCAATTCGGGCCGTGAACAAATAAGTTAAAGTAGCCAACCGCCACGACAAGCATTGACCACGAAGCCCAGCGTGACAGCGTCACGGCGTCAACCCGCGCCACTGAACTGCTGGGATCGCTGCAAAAATGATCGCCAATCTCAATCAACCACCCCCACGAAACTTTGCCCGTCGCGCCGTTTCAGCGCGCGCCCCCGCCCGTCCCAGCGCTGATGCCGTCCAGGGAATACTGCGCCAATCCGGAACGCCATTCCGATCACAGTGGCAAGAAAGCCCGACCAATTAAAGAAAACGCGCCGCAATGAACGGAACGCCGAGCTGAACTGATCAACGCGCCGATATTGATGCCCGTAAAAGAGCGAAAAATCCGGCATCACGTTGCGCGCCCAGGGATACACCTGGGGCGACAATCCTGCCGGCGTTATCCGCTTCACAGGAAAGCCTACATACCCACGTGCCGGGTCAGTAAGGCCAGTGAAACACAGCGGCGCAATCGTCTGGTATGCCCCGACGATCAACAGATTGCCCGCGAGGATTGCCAGCCCCCTGCCGCGACCGCGCGTTGTGCGCCCAGATAACGATCACTCGCCCAGCCGCCGAGCAGCCCGAACAACAACGCCGAGGCTGTGTACAAGCCATAAATCGCTGTTGCTTCCTGATCACTCAAACCGAGGCCGCCCTTTTCCACCGCCGCCACCAGAACAACATGAGAATCGCGCATCCCATAAAACGCCGAGCGCTCCCACATCTCAACCATGAAGACCGTCGCCAGCCCACGCGGATGCCGCCATTTCTCGTTTGCGTTGTGAACAGATTCGCTCATCGTGCTTCACGGCCAGGCCACCGGGCGCACTTCTGCGCGCGTCTTCGAGCAGATGCGTCGAGCGCCACCAGCGCATAAACTTTCGCGCAATCGTACAAGTCCTGCACGTTGACATACTCACGGTCTTTGTCTGACAGCGTCAGCCCTTTGATGCGGCGACTGGCTCGCCGAGCCGTAATTGACGGCTTTGCGCCCATTGCATTGAGCGGCGGCGCATTCGAGTACCAGAGTTCATAAATGGTTTCCACCTCTTTGCCAAAGACTGTTGATGACCACGCCAATCGCTTCAGCCACATAATCGTGTTCGTCAATTTCGGTCGGCGGGTTCGTGCAAAACGGCTGTTGTTCAAGATGCAGTTCAGATGCAGTTCATTCAGCTCCCAGACAACCTTGTCTACCTCGGCTTTGATTTGCAGCGGCGTCAATCCTGGGCGGAAAACGAATGTCGAGATACAACTCACCGCGTCCGGGCTGCGCGAAGTTTTCCACGGACGGCTCTGCGCGCTTCATAGATCTCACCAGTCCGCGATAGCTCTCGTATTCGGTCTTCGCCTCAGTCCGAGGTGTTTGAATTGCGCGAAGCGTTCGATCACTTTGGCAGCCGCTCATCTTTGCTGGGCAGGTTGCGTAATGCGGTGTGAATCACGGGTTCCGCCTGTGGCCACCTTGTCCAGAACGAACCGAAATGCCCGATCATCAAACGCAACTTTGGTCGGCTCACCCAGAATTGCAAAGTCCGGCACAATGCCGTATTGCCGCGTGCGCTGCGCCCAGCATTGCCGCGATAATACGCGCCCCGAAAGTCGTCAATTTCCAGGGAAGTCCTGATTTCACCCGATGGCCGTGAGATGATGTCGCCCTGAGCTTCACGCCTGCTTTGATAATCGCGGCCTGTCGCGGGCGATGGAAAGGCGTGCGGCTTCATGTTGCAGCCGCCTGCTTAAATACCCATTGTTCGCCGTCCGCTTCGCCCACACGCGCAGTTGGCAGCTGATGACGCGCTGCCGCGCAGCGCGAATTTTTCTTTTTTGCCGGGTGAAAGACATCCCGCCTGTCGAATTGCAGCAGCCGGCCTGCTGCCCGTTCCGGCGCAAGATGCCGATGGACGTTCGGGCGTCCGGGCTCGACTTCCTGCGCGATGAGACTTGCAATCCCATCTGCGCATATCTTCTCGGCCATGTATTCGCCCATCGCGGCTTCGGAACCGTTGGCTCTGATGTTGACCATTTCAATCACATCCTGCACGAGTTGGTCTTTGTCTAGGTGCGCGAGAACGTTTTGGATGGCAGCAGAATCAGTCATATTGATTTCAGTCATTGGATCTTGATAGGCGCGTCGGCGGCTTGATATACAACCTTCCCGCCCACCATCGTGACGAGCGGTTTGAGGTCTCCGAATCTGTTTTTCAGAACTGTCAGGTAATCGTTTGAGAGGATCAACAGGTCGGCGAGTTTGCCTTTCGAGCGAGCTCCTTGTGCTGTGTTCCCGAAAAGTTGATCCAAGCGTTATTGATCGTAGATTTTGAGCGCCTCGGCGCGTGATGCGTTGGCGTTGGTCTATCGGCTCCCACTTGCGCGTGTCGCGCGATCCAGAAATACAGTCCCAAACGGATCTGGCGGGATATGCGAATAATCACTGCCGTTGCCAACCGTAAGCCCAGCGTCCAGCCAGTCACGACAGAAACATGATGTCGGCGCGTTCTTTGCCGTAATAAAACAAGTGCGATCCTGCAACACATACGGATGCCATTGCGGCAATCGCCAGCCCCAACGCTTTGATGAGGAATGGATCCGGTCGTGATGTCCGTAAAACGAATACCCAACGCAGCGGAGCGAGAGGGGTGTCTCGATTGATTCGTTCCAGCGCGTCCAGAAAGATGTCGAGCGCCTGATCGCCTGCAACGTGAATTTCTGCCGCGCCAACCGAGCTGGACTATCGCGCGCGCAACCTGCTCGAAATGCTCGCTGGATTGCCAGTTTGCCGCAGTAATTTCACCTCCCCGACGCGATGATTCGCGCAAGGCTGACTGAACAGCATCCCATCCATTCCGCCATCAAGACTGAATTCGCTCACGCCTTCGAGCCAGAGATGTCATTGCCAAACCGCTTGTGACGCCCCATTCGCTAAGTTTCTGAATCAGCGTTTGGCGGGCATTCCGGATCAAGGTCGAGTCCCAACCCCACGCGCAAAGTCATTGCCCTTTGCGCCATAATTCCTGAAACAACCGCATGTCTTCGGGAGAACAGGACGGATTCATAATGCTGGTGATGCCAACCGCGTGCAGTTCTTTAAGTCCCCAGCGTAAGGCTTCGAGCTTTGCGCGGGCGTCAGATCAAGAAAGCCACTGTACAACCAGGCACGATGCCCCATCGCCAGATCGCAGTTCCTTCCAGCTTGCCCGTTGGCTGTCCTGTCATCAGGTCTTTTTCGATAATGCCGCCAACCGGATTGGGTGTCTTTGGTGATGCCCGCTTTCTTCAGCATCACCAATGACGTACCAAATTTCGCCCTGACAGATCACCGGATGATGCGCCGAGACGGCATCCAATTCCGCCGCCGGGCGGGTGCTTTTCACCGAACTGTTCTGGATAACCTTGAATCGTATAGACCAACTGCCGTGGTGCGGCGTTTTTCGGTGCGTTGGCGAATTGCTCCAGCATCTCCGGTACAGAATCGCCAGCGCCAGACTCACGCCGTAATACCTGCTGCGGATTTGGTCAGCAGGTGAACGTGGTTTTCGATCAGGCTGGGAATACCGTTCTGCTCTTCAAATCAACGCGACGCGCTTTGTTGCTGACGCGCCAGCACTGGCTTGATTGAGCAATCGGCACGATTCGATCTCCGGCGAATGGCAAGGGCCTTTGCTGAATGCTGAAGCTTTTGTTCGCTGGTGATACTCTTTGCCGTTATACAGAACCAGTTCTGGTGGAAATGACTTTGACTCGGCAAATTGGTGCAGACAAGGCCAGCAGCCAAAGATCAGGCCACCTTGCTGTACTGTTCAAGTCCGTCGCAAGGTTACTTCACTTCTGTTGGTTTTTGGTGAGCGGTTTTTTCGGCGCGCACGCGGAACGACGATGCGACCGGCAACGACTTGCAATCCACACCATCGGTAGACATTATGATCAATTTTGGCAAGATCGTCCAGGACGAGATCGGTTTGCCATCTATGACCACACATCTTCGCCAGCCGGTTTGGTTCCAGGTGCCGAGTTTGTCGCCTATCCGCAATCTTGCCTCCGTTTGGTCGCGGCCACCAGCGTTTCCGGACGCCGTAGCCTTGCTGACGAAGAGTTTCTGACTCCAGGAGATAAGGATCAGGCAACAGCAAACAGTAAGCGTCGAGCAGTTCAGCAATGCAACGCCGATTTTGATGCCTGCGCCGGCATCTTTTTTGCGCACCAGTTCCAGATTGCCCGAGCGTGAAAGAGAAGCGCGAAGTCGAGCCGAAAAAGCCGCTTTACGCTCAAAGATGAACAGACGAACGGAAAGAGGGGAACAGTTGCCGCGTTGCGCCATCAATTGAATTATTTCTTCGGTGCGTAACGGATGTTCGATGCAATCCACGCCTCGCCTGACCGCCCACGCAAGGAAACGTTTCCGCACCGTGCAGGCAGACGCGCAGCCCCAGCGTGGCTCGACGGCGGCTTTGACCTCGTCGCGGCCGGGAAATGGCTGGCGGATTTGATGACATCCGGCGCCCCGGTCGAATTGTTCGCGCACGGCTTCGCGCCAGTCATCCGGCCCCGAGTGCGCAATCTGCTTCGGCTCCAACGCGCGGCGAGGCTTCGCCAGGCCTTCGGCACCGTGGCCGCCTTTGCCGGTGATCAATTGCCCGGCGGGAAAAACGCGCGCGCCAATCAGTCGCCCAGTCACGTCACCCATTCCTTACGAAACGGCGCGTCCCAATGCAGCCTGCGTCGCGGACGGTGATGCCGCTTCAGGCAAAGCGCAGCACCGTCAGAATACCGGCATTGCATCCGCTGCGCTTCGTGCGGCATCAGGATCAGGCGTGGCTTCGACATGAGCGTCAAAATGGACGTGCAGACCAATTAAAGCCGGCAGAATCGTTTTCCGCCCACGTCAATCATGCGCGCATCGGGCGGCCAATCGGTTGCGGCAGGCGGATGGGGATTTTGCCAGGCTTGATAACCACTTCTGTGGCGTTGCGTACGGCAGCGCCTGTTCCATCAAAGATACGTCCGCCGCGCAGCACAATCGTGCCTCTCGGCCCGCGCAGCCCCGGCGCAATCGGAATCCGGCGCGGGTCGTCTGTGACAGCTGCGTTCGGATCAAGCCAGCGGCGGCAGATCTCCGCGCTTCTCCCGTCAGCAATACTGCACAGCGCAATGAGGCTGCACAGGACGAGACCGAGTTGTCTTGCATAGGACGTTTCATTACATCACGACCGTTTCTTTGACTGCTTTGCCTTCCTCAACCGCGAGAGGAGGAGCGTGTGATGTCCACCAGATCGTCCGCCCGCCGTTCACGGCAATCAAATCTGCTGTAAGCATTCCTGCAGCGGGCGCGTGCAGCATGCCGTGACCGCTGAAACCATTGGCGAGATAGAATCCCTGCACTTGCGGCGCTTCGCCGAGAATGCAGGTATGATCGGGCGCGACTTCAAACAACCCGGCAGCGCAGCGTTTGGGATTGACCTGCGCTTCTTCCAGCGCGGGGACACGCAGGACGGCGCGCTCCATCGTCTTGTCAATCCAGTCGGGATCGAAGCTGAGATTAAAGCCGGGAACCTCTTCGGGATCGGCCCAGCCCATATAACAGCGATGGCCTTCCATCCGCATAATGAAGCCCGTGTCCACATCAATCGTCATCGGCATTTTTTCCGGCAACGTGTGAAGCTCTTCGGTGAGCAAGACCATGTGACGCACGGGCAAGACCGGCAAATTGACACCCGCGAGCGCCGCCAGTTTCGCCGCCCACGGGCCTGCGGCATTGACGACTGTGTTAGTGTGAACTTCTCTGGTGTTAGTCTTCACGCCTTGCACGCGGCCTGCCGAAACAAGCAGTTCCGTGACTTCCTGCTCGAATTCGATTTCCGCGCCGAGGTTGCGCGCTGCCGTGCCAAAGCCTGTGCCAACGCTCCACGAATCGGCATAGCCATCTTTGCCGCAAAACGTGCCGCCGATGATGTCATCCAGCCGCACGTAAGGCGCAAGCTGCGCAATCTGTTCCGGCGTCAACCATTCAGCAGGCACGCCGTGCTGTTGTTGCAAGGCCAAATTCGCACACAGGTTCTTTTCGCCTTCGGCAGTCGCAGTGACGAACAAATAGCCGTACTGACGAAAGTGAATCTGCGTGTCGAACTCCTGATCGAAATTCTCAAAGACAGGCACGGAAAGCTGCGACAACCGAATGTTGATCGGGCTGGCGAATTGTTGCCGAATGCCGCCGTTTGCCAGCGCAGTCGAGCCGGTGTTCCAGCTCTTGGCTTTTTCCAGCACCAGCACGCGCTCGATACCCTGGCGTTTGAGGTAATAGGCAACGCTCAAGCCGATGACTCCGGCTCCGACAATAACGACATCATAGTTTTGCGTCATATTTTTATGCGACTGCTGTCTTGGCAGTAAGTTTATTTGCTATTTATTGTGCTGGTTTCTCCCGCTGATCCACGTCCTTCTCCCACACTGCGAGGCTTGCCTTGAGCCTTCTCACCATAGCTGGATAGCGGGCTGCCAGATCGTGATGCTCACCCAAATCGCGGTGCAGATCAAAGAGAAGGTGGTGGCCTCCATCAACCACGTATTTCCACTTTCCAGCGCGCACAGCCTTCTGTTTACGATCCTCTCTATTGATACGCCAGTACAGCGAACGCTCAACCGGCAGTGACTCTCCTCGCAAAATTGGAAGAAGATCAAGGCCATCTGGCTGATAAGCTGCCGGTAGCGGCGTGTTCGTAGCCGCCAGAATAGTGGTGGTCAAATCCATCGTGATGCCGGGCTGTTCAGATGTCTTGCCTGCGGACAGGTGTCCGGGCCAGCGCAGGATACACGGGACGCGAATCCCGCCTTCCCATAACGTTCCCTTGCGATGAAAGAACGGCGCATTGCGCGACAGCCATTCGCCGCCATTGTCGTTGGTAAAAATGACCAGCGTGTTGTTGCTCAAGCCACGATTGTCCAACACACGGAGGATTTCGCCAATTCCGCGATCTGCCCGTTCCAGCATCGCCACATAATCCCGCCTGGTGGCAGGTCGTGAATCGTCAGGTTTCTGCACCAGCGTGCCATGATCGCGTAACGCATCTGACGGACGATCAGGCGGTTGAAAGGGAAAATGCACGGCGGTGTAGGCGACTTCAACAAAGAATGGCGC
>JAXLQQ010000080.1:0-25804 GCA_046331525.1 Blastocatellia bacterium | reverse complement strand
ACTGATTCGCACGGATTTGACGGCCACGACACCGCGCGGCACCACAATGCTCAAAGCGGCGTTACCCAATCCGCAGGCCAGCGTCCTCAACGGCGAAACCTGTTATTGGGGTCAGGCGGTCATTGCCGATCACACCTTCTTTTATGGCAGCGCATTGATGACGAAATGGCAGGGCATTTATCGCCTCGGCACGATTCTGGGCGATGGCACGATCTTGAGCAATGGTGTCATTATCGGCGATACGACTTATATGGTTGATGGCGTACAAATCGCGCAGGGGCCGATGACAATGGGCGGAACAGGCGTGGTCTTTGCCGATGGTACACTCCTCGCAAAAGGCGTGGTCTTTGCTGATGGCACGATCCTGAGCGATGGCGCGATTCTGGGTGACGGCACGATTCTGGGCGATGGCACGATTCTGGGTGACGGCATGATTCTGGGCGACCGCCTTCAGGGCCTCGCCATTCTGGCCAATGGCGATAATACGGCGACGATGCCCGTCGTGGCAGACGACGGCTCCATCATTGATTAGGCCGATTTGCCTTGGCAAGAATGAGCGCGCAATGCTTGGAATGCGCCACTGCCGTGGAGTTGGGAGATTTGAAATTGGAGATGGGGGAAATGCTTTTCGTTGTAATGACTTGAGCGATTTTCGATCTCAAATCTCCAACCTCTAATCTGAAATTTCTACGCTTCCAGCCCCGAACCCAACAAGTTGTCGGTTGGCGCGGTCATCTGACAAAGCGCATCAAATGAGAGCGTTGGCGCACGTTAAGCAACAGCTATTGATGTTTCACTTTAAAGCTGTAATGGTCGGCAGGCGCAAGGTCTTTCTGGAGGGTGATCCCTGCCAGTTTGAGCGTGACTTCGTTTGCCTGCAACTCCATCACAGGCAATGTTACTTCAATAAAACTCAGGCCATTTGCCGTTTGGCGGGGGAAGGTATCTGGTAGAACGCGCGCTGGCAGGTCAGCGGGTTGGAGCGTGACCTGATAGGTTTCCCAGTGATCCCGGCGCAGCCACAGACGCAATTGAACCTGTCCGATGTCCGGCGTCAGGACGATTTCTGGCAGGGTACTGCCAATGTCCATCGCCTGCCCTGACGACAGTTCGACGGTTTTGGTTTGGTTGCCCGTCGGAGGCGGCATCGCAGGTGAGACGGGGGCGCGGGCAACTGGGAGCGTCGCGTTATGCAGGGCTTCGGGTACGGAAGAATTCGTTTGGGCCAAATAAACAATGATGCCCAGCGCGACGAGCGCCAGCGCAGTAGTCGCAGCAAATTTCCAATCCAGCGGCCAGAATCGCCACCACCGCCCTGCGGCTTCGCTGATCGGGCGAGTGTCCATCTGCGGCAGCGGCACCGGATTGGCGTGTGCAATCAGCGCGCGGGTGAGGCGGAGTTTCTCTTGTCGTGCGGGATGAGCCAGGAAAATACGCTCAAAGTTTTCGCGTTCGCGATGGGATAATTCCTCCTGCAAGTAGGCTTCGATCAAATCATCTTCGGCCCACAAAAGCTGCTGATACGCCTCGTCATCCGACAGCAGTTGCAGTTCGAGTTGTGCCTGCTCTGGCGCGGGCAATGCGCCGAGCAAATATTGTTTCCAAGTCATTTCATTCATGGTGATTCCCTCACAATCTGGTTACTGGGGAACTCACGGGGTGTTGGTCTATTGAGATATGAGAAAAAGCGGCAAATCATTTCAAATTATTTTTGCTTCAGGCAGGTTTTCAGGCAATCGGCCACCGTTTGGCGCAGGCGAGACAGCCGAATGCGCAGGGCATTTTCGCTTAAGCCCAGTGCGGTGCCCAATTTTTTGCGCGCCTCGATGCGTGGCTGGCCGCTGCCTTGATAATAGCGTAACAGCGTCTCACGATCCGGCGCTGCCAGTTGTTGTAAACAATGTTCCAGGTAATCCAGGGGTGTTTCGTCGTGCGATGAAGCAGGCGCGGGAAGAGAGGGGGGCAGGCTGTCCCACTCCGGTTGCTGGGCCAGCCACTCGAGATGCACGTTATGTGCGACAGCAAAAAAATAGGCGAGTGGCTCGCCCTGATAATCCGCAAACCAGGCGGGTGATTTCTGGGCAACGCGGCGAATCGTCTCAAAGGTCAACTCCTCCGCCTCGTGGCACCCGCGCGACATAAACAAGCGGGTCAATCGTTCGCAAATTTTCAGGTATCGCGTTCCGGCTGTCTCTCGATCCGGGTCGAGCCAGGCCAGCAGACAGTCAAAGCCTGCGGGCGTCAATTCCCTGTGCTTTTTCATTGCTCATTTGTAGTTCCAAAGGAAGAAACAAAACCGGTGTTGGGCCGTTATCACATAACCATTCACACCAAGTCAGCCATTATTACTTCTCAGTACAAGATTGTTCGGGAGTGTCTCACAAACCCCGCAATGGTGCTAGCGTTGAAACCAAACAACTGGTTAAAAATTGTCACGCCGCAGGAAGTTTTAGCCCGCAGCCGGGGAGCAGTTGCCAGAGGTCAGAGGTTATGCGCGGCTGGCCGATTTTTCTCATCTCCGAAGGGAAGCGGCGATAGCACTATCGGTACTCGCCCTGCAACTCGAAGGCCGCCCAATCGTAGGGGGCGCTGGTGGGGTCTTGTTGCCAGAGCGTAAGCTGAGCGGCGCGCAGGGCGGCGGCAGGTGGGCGTTTTTCGCGGAGGAGTTGGCGGTAAAAATGTTTCATTAACTCAACGGTGGCGCTTTCTTCGACTTTCCACAGACTGGCGATCACGCGCGGTGTGCCAGCGTACATAAACCCGCGCGTCAACGCCAGCAAGCCTTCGCCACGAATGTCCTTGCCGAGCGCCGTTTCGCACGCGCTCAACACTACCAGGTCATGTGACAATCGCAGATTGTAAATGTCGCTCAAGCGCAGGAATCCATCCACCTTGCTGCCGCGCGCGTCGTAGCGCGACAACACCAAGCCGGAGAGTTCCGGGCGCTCGCTGTCCCAATAGCCGTGCGTGGCGAAATGCAGAATCGAGTACGGCTGCAACGTCTCGCCTTCCAGCAAAGCCCGGTTCACTTCGGTGCCCGTTTTCAGCAGAAATGCCTGCGTGCCCGCCGCCTGCTGGATGGCAACGGCTTCGTCGGCAGTGGCGCGCAACCGGTTGAGTTGCAAATTTTCATCGGACAAATCCACCTCGCGCGTTTGCACAACCAGCTTCCCGCGCGCAGTTGCCTCACGCATCTGCAAGCGCGGATCATCCTTCTCAAACACCGGGTCGGCCAAAATCGCAATGGAAGCGAGGGCGCGTGGCGCGGTCGAAGGCTGCCGGAACCAGCGCTGCAACGAATCTCGCCAGGAAGGCGGCGGCGCGCTTCGTTCCTGACGCAGCACCGATAGAATCGAAGCCGATGGCAGGTAAGTGATGTCGTGATTCACGATGAGCGGTTGTCCGTTGTCCGTCGTCCGTTGTCCGTTGCTTTTCGCCACGGGTAAGGCGGCAAACGGAATTTGCTGCAACGCTCCATCGCTGACAATGAGCAGGCGTTTTTTGCCCAATTGCGCGGCAAGCGGCGAAAGCAACAATTGGCTGAGCGCGGCGGCTTTGGGCCAATAACTGGCGTTGGCCTGTTTGATGCGGAGGAGGCGGGACTGCGGCGACTCGGCGGGCTGCGGCTGCGCGGCGGTCAACAGGGCATAGACTTCGCTGCATAGTTTTTCGATGGTGGCGCGTGGCGGCAGCACATACGCCATCAGCGTATTATTCGTTACGGCCCACACATAACTGCGCTCCGTGCCCAGCGCGAATTCCAGCAGCAATGTGTCATCATCCAGCAACGCCTGCATTGCCGGCACCGAAAGTGGCTGCGGTTGCGTGAGCGTCGCATAGCGCGGGCTGGTTTCGCGTATCTTGCCGCGCACCTCGTCAAGCTGCGTCGTGAGGTCATCCACTTCTTTGGCAAGGCGGGCCAATTCGGCGGCGTTTTCCGCATTGCCCACCAGGCGCATTTGGCGTTCGACCTTGCCGCTGCGGAGTTGTTGTAAGGTGCGCTCTTGTTCCAGCAAGGCGGGCGCGACGCCCTGTTTGATGTTCTGCTGAGATTCGTGCAGCAAGTCCAGCAACGAGCGGGCGCGGGCACGTTCATTGACCGTCAAGGCCTCACCGCTGAAGCCGGCTTGCGGCAGCGCGTCGTGCTGGTGCATCAGGATGTCGCGGTAAAGTTCATACACTTGATTCACCGAGGCAAAATATGACGTGCGCAAATCCTGCCGGAACACGTTGGCGCGCAGCGATTCAATCAGCGTTACGGCCTGTTTGATTTGCGCCATCGCATCAGCATAGTTTTTCCGGCTGGCGTGTAGCCGTGCAAAATGATAGCGGGTTTGCGATTCGCCAAACCGATCCCGTGCCGCGAGATTCGCGTCCAGCGCCTGCTGATAGGCGGCAATGGCCTGTGGATAACGCCTCGCCTGCGCGTGAATTTCGCCGAGGCTGTTGTACGCATACGCCTTCCAGCGCGGGCTGTAGGTCGGCGGATAAAGCGCCAGCGCCTGCTGGTAATGCTGCAAGGCGATTTCCGGCGTGTGCCGCGCCTGATAAACCACGCCGAGCGCGTGCAGCACCTGCGCTTCAATACGCCGATCTTTGATCGCCTGCGCCACCTGCTGTGCGTCCTGCAAATAGCGTAAGGCTTCCTGCGTCTGCCCCAGCAATTGCTGTAATTCGCCGCTGTGCATCAGGCACACAGCTTCGCCTTCGCGGTCGCCGATCAGTCGCACGAGTTCCAGCGCGCGAGTGCGTTCTGTCAATGCCTTTTGCGGCTCGCCTAGTTCGGTATAAACAAACGACATACCGCTGGCCAAACTGGCTTCCGTGCGGCGGTCGCCCGCTTTTTCCAACAGCGGCGCGGCCAGTCGGTATTGCCGCAACGCTTCCTGCTTGTCGCCTATTGTCGAGTACAAATGCCCCAGCAACGTGAGCGCCCGCGCCTGTCCGCGCAGATCATTCACCTGCTGAAAGAGGCGCAGGGCCTGCGTCCGCGACTCAATCGCCTGCGCGTATTGGCCCAAATAAAAATAGGACGCGCCAATTTCGCTATAGGTGTAAGCCTGTTTGCCCTGCTCGCCCAATGCACGCCACAGGCTGAGCGCCGTATTGAGCAGGCGCAGCGAGTCTTCCGGTTTTTCGAGCGCATTATTGATTTCCCCCTGATTGGTCAGCGCCTGCGCCTGGCCTTCCCGGTAGGAATTCGCTTCGCTGAGCTGTAAGGCGCGCGCGCAAAATTCCTGCGCCTGTTCGCGCTCGCCGCGTTGCAGATATACCAGACTGAGATCGTTGCAGGCGTCGGCCTCGCCGCGCGGGTCGCGCCCCTGCTGCGCGAGCGTCAACGCTTGCTGAAGCACCGCTAATGCTTGCCCCTGTTCACCCAGCAACCGATGCAGATTGCCGCTTTGGCGCAGCGCCTGCGCTTGTTGCGGCAACGCGCCCGCCTGCCCCCAAATTTTTCCGGCGCGTTTGTACTGCTCCAGCGCCGCCTGATAGTTGGCGAGGCCGCCGACCTGCGCCAACCGCTCGGCCTCAGCAAACAACGCCGCTGCCGGGCCCGTCACGCTATTTACGGCAACGGGCTTGGCGGCGCGCTTTGCGGCAAGCCAGGTACGCGACAATAAAAAAAGAGCAAAGATCGCGGCGAGGAAGATGACCACCAGTCCCGCGATTTTTGCTCCTTTTTTCACCGTTGCTTACGCTCCGTTCTGGTTCGTTCAATGCGCCGCTTTTTTGTCCTTTTTCCGGCGCAGGAAATAGCGCGGCGCATTTTTCATCGTGCCCTGCCCTGACAGGCTGCGGTCGCTGCCGGGCGGATGGCGATCACTGCCCGGTGGGTGCCGATCACTGCCCGGTGGATGACGATTGTCGCCGGGGAAGTCGGCGGCCAACGGAATCACCAGAGGACTGATGGCGGCGCTAATCTTCACTTCTTCCAGCGCTTTCGCTAACGGTTCGCCCGGCTTTGTGCGCGTATCGCCCCGCATCGGACGCGCGGTTTGTTTGACGTAGGACTGAAGGAAGTTACCCCACTTTGTCGCTTTTGCAAATGACAGTCCCTGACAATACTGATCCAGCGACCCCGAAGCCTGCCACGGAAAGTAAATCGAAAGCCCGTGCGAATGCTGGAAGGCAGTCCCGTAATAATCCGCGCAGGGCACAGCCTGTTCCACTTTCGCTTGCACGGCCTGACAAGCCTCTGCGATTTCTTTGACGGCACAACCGCGCCGCAACAAATCGCAAAAATCCCACAGGTCAACATACTGCTCCGATTTATAGGATTGCGCGCGCCAATGCGCCAGCACAATCGCATCCCGCACGGCAGGGACGGTTAACGGGGCGGTCATCGCGGTCGCCAACGCACGCAATGCCTCGGCCAGTTCGTCAAGCCGCGCCAGATCACAAACCGATTGATCCGTCGAGAGCCCGGCCATCACATAATCCTGATAGTAGCTGACGTGTTCCTCCACAACCGCTTTGGCAAATTGCGGCGCGTCCATCGTCGGCTGCCGATTCAGCGCCGTCAACACCTGCCGGTAGGGCCAGCCGGTCGAAGGTTCAAACCCTTCTGCGCCGACCAGCAGCGATACGGCATCGCGCAGTTCGTAGCCAACCTCCACCATACTCATCAGGCAACTGTCCATCCCCAAAATATCCAGCTTGCGCCGCAGCGTTTTTTTGCGAATCGCCGTCAGCACTTTCTGCAAATCCGGGATGCTCAAATCGCCGCGCGGATTATCACTGGTTAGAAAATCGCCGACCGCACCACTGCCGTGCCCGGACAGCACAAGGATATTTTTCTTCGCCGGATGCGCTTTCAGCGTCGTCTCCAGAAAATGCCGCAACAGGCGGTAGTCAGAGGCACTTTCCACAATTTCCGGCTTGGCTTTCTTTTTCCCCGGAATGCGCAGTTGAAAGACTTCGCCCAGCTCCTCCAAGCGTGTCGCCGCGCCACTGTTGTGATTGAAGACAAAGCGCCGCGTTTTCACTTCCGGCGGCCCGGAATCAAAGAGGGCAATCGTTTCCACGCCCGGCGAAAACGCGACTTGGTTCATTTCGGTCAACGCCCAGACGCTTTCTCCGGCCAGCGTGTTATCGCCCGCCATATACACCATCACCGTCCACTCGTTGGGCGGTTTGGTGGTTTTCTTTTTTCCCATCGCTCATTTCTCCTTTGCTTGGCTGAAATCAAATGGCTGATCCTGGTTTGCGAATAGGATGTTCAGGCCTTCCACCGTATACCTCCGAATTATGTCTGGCGGAATAATATGGGATGGATAAGGTGGAAGGCCTGAACATCCTATTCGCAAACGCTTACTCTGCTTGCTATTGAGGTATGAGAAAAACACGCAAAACGTTTCAGAAGAAATTTGGCGCGCTTTCGTCACCACACCTTTCAGGCGCAAACCCTGCCTAATCTATCCAATCAAAACCATCTTTTCACCTATGATTATTAGCCAGCCTTACACCTTTGCTTTTAAATCTGCATCTCGTATAATTGCCTCCCTTCGGAGTCCGGTTATGTTGCAAGAAGAAACTTTTGCCTGGCAGCCCAATTCCCAAACCATCGCTCAAGCCCAGCTCACGCGCTTCCTCGCGTTCAGCAACTGCGACTCGTGGGCCGCGTTGCAGCGGCGTTCGATTCAGGATGTCGCGTGGTTCACGGAACAGGTGGTGCGCTTCCTCGACGTACAATTCGATCGGCCATACCACCAAATCGTAGATCTGACGCCCGGCATTCAATTTCCGCGCTGGTGCGTCGGCGGCCAACTCAACATTACGAAAAGCTGTCTGGATCGTTGGGCCGAAGACGAAGCGACGATGCACTCTCCGGCAGTGATTTGGGAAGGCGAAGAAGGCGCGGCGCTGACGTTGAGTTATAGCGAGTTGTTGCGAGAAGTCGAACGCTGCGCGGCAGGCTTGCGCGCGTGCGGATTGAAGAAGGGTGATGCGATTGGTTTGCACTTGCCGATGGGCGTGGAAACGGTGATTGCCTTGCTTGCGATCAATCGCATCGGCGGCGTAGCGGTGCCGTTGTTTTCCGGCTACGGTGCATCCGCAATTGCCACGCGCTTGCAGGATGTCAACGCCAAAGCCTTGTTCACGTGCGATGCCTTCCCGCGCCGTGGCAAAGCCGTCGCCGCGAAAATTGTGGCGGACGGAGCCTTGCAGGAATGCACTGACATCGTGCGCGTGTTTGTCGTGCAACGCTTGCGCACAACGATTCCGATGAAGCCGGGGCGTGATCTCTACTTCGATCAACTGCTCAACACTGGCGACAAACAAATTCGGCTCGGCTATGTAGAAAAGACGGACGCGGAAGACGCGTTGATGGCGATTTATACGTCCGGCACGACGGGCAAACCGAAAGGCATCTTGCACACCCATTGCGGCTTCCCGATCAAAGCGGCGCAGGACATGTGCTTCGGCACGGATGTCGGACGCGGCGACCGCATCGCGTGGATCACAGACATCGGCTGGATGATGGGGCCGTGGCTGATTTACGGCGCGTTGGTGTTGGGTGCGACAATTGTGTTGTACGACGGCGCGCCGGACTTTCCTGCCGCAGATCGCTTGTGGGAATGTTGCGCGAAACACAAAATCAACGTACTCGGCATTTCACCAACACTGATTCGCGCGCTGGCTACACACGGCGATGAGTTGCCCGCGCGGCACGATTTGTCGGCTTTGCGTATCTTGGCTTCGACCGGCGAAGCGTGGAATCCTGATCCGTGGTGGTGGCTGTTTGAGAAAGTCGGCAAGAAGCAAATTCCGATCATCAACTATTCCGGCGGCACCGAAATTTCCGGCGGCATTTTGATGGGCAATCCGCTGTTGCCGATCAAGCCCTGCGCCTTCGCTGCCCCGTGTCCCGGCATCGCCGCCGATGTCGTAGACGAGCACGGCAACTCCCTTCGCAATGCCGTTGGCGAATTAGTCATTCGCGCCCCGTGGATCGGGATGGCGCGCGGCTTCTGGCAGGACAATGAACGTTATTTGAACACGTACTGGTCGCGCTTTGAGAACGTTTGGGTACACGGCGATTGGGCGCTGATTGATGAAGACGAGCAATGGTTCATTCTCGGTCGCAGCGACGACACGCTGAAAATCGCGGGCAAACGCGTCGGCCCCGCCGAAGTCGAATCCATCCTCGTTAATCATTCTGCCATCATCGAAGCCGCTGCCATTGGCATCCCCAACGAACGCAAAGGCACGGCGATGATCGTGTTTTGTGTATTGCACGAAGCCACTGCCGCAAGCGACAAACTTGCACGCGAATTGCAGCATCTAATCGCCGCGCAAATGGGCAAACCGTTGCAGCCGGAACAAGTCTGCTTCGTTCCGGCGCTTCCGAAAACGCGCAACGGCAAAGTGATGCGCCGCGTGATTCGCGCGGCCTATTTGAACGAGAACGCAGGCGATCTGACCGCGCTGGATAACCCGGCAGCGGTTGAAGCCATTCGGGATTTGAGATTGGGCTATGCAAGCAGTAACGAATGCCACGATCACTAAACCAGACGACTTCTTAACCGAAGACGTAGATTTTGCTGAAATCAGTTCGCTGCCGATTGACCATCCCGGCGCGCACGATCCGGCCTACCGCGCGCGGCGCAATTACATTGCTGAAATCGCCGCGCAGTACCGCCACGATCCGCTGCACGTCATCCCGGATGTCGAGTACACAAAGGAAGAAACCGACGTATGGCGCTTCGTCTTCAACCAACTTACGGAAGTACAGCAACGCCGCGCCTGTTCGCTTTATCTGCAAGCCAAACGCGATCTTGGTCTGCACACCGAAGCGATTCCGCAATTGCGCGATTTGAGCGACAAGCTGAACCGCTTCACCGGCTTTCGCCTCGCGCCGATTGAAGGGTTGGTTGAAACGCGCGCCTTTCTGACGCGGCTCGAAAAACGCACGATGCTTTGCACGCAATACGTGCGGCATCATTCACGCCCCGATTACACGCCGGAACCGGACATCGTACACGAAGCCATCGGTCATATTCCGACCTTCACGAATCCCGATTTCGCTGACTTCTCGCAAATGGTCGGCTACGGCGCGCGTATTGCGGACGAGCAGCAGTTGGTGGAGTTGGGGCGGTTGTATTGGTGGACAGTCGAATTTGGCTTGATCGAAGAAGGCAGCGAAATTAAAGCTTTTGGCGCAGGGTTGCTGTCGTCCTTCAGCGAACTGGAAAACTGTTTCAAGCCGAAAGTGCCGAAACAAACGTTTACCTTGCAGACCGTCATCAACACGGAATTTGATTACTCAATGATGCAGCCGGTGCTGTTCATCATTCCGTCGTACGGCTATTTGAAAGAGGTCACGAAAGAATTCATCGGGAGCTTTTGAGTTATGGAGAATCCATTGAAAATCCGTCAGGTGCATCACATCGAAATGTATGTTGGCAATGCCAAGCAGGCCGATTATTACTATCGCAATGCCTTTGGCTTTGAGCGCATTGCGTACACCGGACTCGAAACCGGCAACCGCGAACAATGCTCCTATGCCTTGCAGCAAGGCACGTTCAAGCTGTTGCTGACGACGCCGTATACGCCACTCGACAAGGCCAGCGCGCATATCCTGAAACACGGCGACGGGGTGCGCGATGTGGCACTGGAAGTGGACGATGCCGACTTTGCGTTTGAGGAAGCAGTGGCGCGCGGAGCAGTGCCAGCCGTATCGCCGTACTCGATCAAAGGGCCGCAAGGTGAAGTGCGACGTTCGGCAGTGAAAGTCTACGGCGACACGATCCATTCGTTTTTCTCGAAGCGCAATTTTGACGGCGCGTTTATGCCCGACTTTGTCGAATCGCGCGCACCAGGACGCGATGCGGGCTTGTTACGTCTGGATCATTTCGTCGCCAATGTCGAATTCGGCAAGATGACGGCATGGGAGGAATGGTACAAGCGCGTCTTTGGCCTCGAACGGTTTATGACCTTTGATGACAAAGACATTTCGACTGAATTCACTGGCCTTAACAGCCTCGTGATGGCCAATCATTCGCGCAGCATCAAATTTCCGATCAACGAACCCGCGCCCAGCAAACGCAAAAGCCAAATCGAAGAATACACCGACTTTTACCAAGACCCAGGCGTGCAGCACATCGCATTGCTAACGACCGATATTTTGACGACGATTCGTCAGTTACGGGCGAACGGCGTAGAGTTTTTGGAAGTGCCGGATGCGTACTACGAGATGTTGTCTGAACGTGTCGGCGCAATTGACGAAAACGTTGCGGCGCTGCGTGAATTGCGCATTCTGGTAGACCGTGACGATCAGGGCTACTTGCTGCAACTTTTCACGAAGCCAGTTGAAGATCGCCCTACATTGTTTTTTGAGATCATTCAACGCAAGGGCGCGCAGGGTTTTGGCAAAGGAAATTTCAAAGCGCTGTTTGAAGCCATCGAGCGCGAACAGGCGCGGCGAGGAACGCTTTAATAGGAACGCGGATGACGCGGATTTTTGCGGATTTTCGCTGATCCGTTTTAATCCGCGTCATCCGCGTTCCCCTTCCTAATAACGATGATGAATCAACGATGGAAAAAAATTTCCGGCAGTTCGTGGGGGTTGCTGTCAGTAATTCTCCTGCTGGTCGTTGCGGTGTTGCTATTGCAACGTGCGACTCGCATTTCTCCGCTCGTTAATAATCAAACCAACATCACCCATTCGCTTGTCGTCGAGAAAGTACAAAACGTGGCGAAGCTGGTGACGAGCGAAACGACGATGCGTGATGTCGTGATTTTTGAAGATACGTGGTACGGCTCCACGAAACGCCTGCTCGTTGTCGTCACTGGCAAACTGCTGGCGGGCATCAATCTCGAACGCGGCACGGACGTAAAAATTGATGACGCGGCAAAGAAAATCAAAATCTCGCTGCCGAACGCGAGCATTATGGCCGTGGACATTACGGAGATGAAAACCTACGACGAGCAGCGCGGGTTGTGGAACGCTTTTCAGCCCGCCGACCGCGACAAAATCTTTCAGCAGGCGCGCCGCCAAATCGAAGAAGCGGGCAAACAAGCGAATATCCTGGATCGCGCGAACCAAAGCGCGAAGCAGTTGTTGGAAGCGATGTTTACGCGCGACGGCTACACGGCAGAAGTGAGCTTTTACGAATCGTTGCCGTAAAGGAGAAACCACGATGAACGCACTGCAATATCAATCCGGCTTTGGCAATGAGTTTGCGACGGAAGCCATCGCCGGAACGTTGCCCGCTGGACAGAACGCGCCGCAAAAAGTCGCGCACGGATTGTATGCCGAACAACTCAGCGGCACGGCCTTCACAGCGCCCCGCGCGACGAATCGGCGTTCGTGGTTATATCGAATTCGGCCTTCCGTGCGGCACAGACCATTTCAGCCGTTCAGCAAGCAGCTTCTGCGCACGGCCCCCTGCACAGAAGCGGTCGCCACGCCGAATCAGTTGCGCTGGGAGCCATTGCCCTTCCCGCTCGAAACTGCCGATTTTGTGGACAGCCTTGTCACGATGGGAACCTGCGGCAATGCGGCGATGCAAACAGGCGTTGGCATTCACCTGTACGCGGCGAACGCTTCGATGCAGGAGCGATTTTTTTATAATGCAGACGGCGAATTGTTGCTCGTGCCGCAGCTTGGCCGATTGCGGATTGCAACCGAGTTGGGGCAGTTGGAAGTTGCGCCGGGCGAAATCTGTGGGCTGCCGCGCGGGCTGAAATTTCGCGTAGAGTTGCTGGAAGAAAACGCGCGCGGCTATGTGTGCGAAAACTACGGCGCAGCGTTTCGCCTGCCCGAACTGGGGCCGATTGGCGCGAATGGGCTAGCGAATCCACGCGACTTTCTGACGCCAGTGGCGAGTTATGAAGACCGCGAGGGCAATTTTCAATTGATTGCCAAATTCGCCGGGAATTTGTTCGCCGCCGACATCAATCATTCTCCGCTGGATGTTGTCGCGTGGCACGGCAACTATGCGCCGTACAAATACGATCTCAGCAAATTCAATACGATGAACACGGTCAGCTTCGATCACGCCGATCCTTCGATCTTTACGGTGCTGACTTCGCCGTCAGAAATCGCGGGTACGGCGAATGCGGATTTCGTGATCTTTCCGCCGCGTTGGATGGTGGCGGAAAACACCTTCCGTCCGCCGTATTTTCATCGCAACGTGATGAGCGAATTTATGGGACTGGTCTCTGGGCAATACGACGCCAAAGCGGCCCACGAAAAGGCGGGAAGCTTTGTGCCGGGCGGGGCAAGTTTGCACAATTGTATGTCGGGTCACGGCCCCGATGCCGCTACATTTGCCGCCGCGTCCACGGCGGATTTGCAGCCGCAGTATTTGGCCGACACGTTGGCGTTTATGTTTGAGACGCGTTTTGTAATTCAGCCGACGAAATTCGCGCTCGCAACGGAAACGCTGCAAAAGGACTATTGGCGCTGCTGGCAAGGCTTGCCGAAACAGTTTACCTAACACCAGCTTTCACCACGAAGGACACGAAGAAAAACCAGAGCAATATTATACTTGCCCGTTCTACTTTCCTGCCTGGTTACGCTTGTCTCCTTCGTGCTCTTCGTGTCCTTCGTGGTGAAATCCTTTTGCGTTGTTTCCGACAGAGCAATTGCCTTTTCCTTCGCCTCACATATAATCTGACGCGCCGCCACGCACTTTCATAATTTCAGACGATCAGAGCAGAGTTGCTCTACCGTCCTTGCTGCTATCAGTTCCGTAGAGAAAGAGGGGCTATGCGCGTACTCAAACTTCTCGCCGTCACCGGGGTCATCCTACTTCCATTCGCTTTTGCCGTTCATTCGCAAACGCAACCGCCGCCGCCCGCACAGGACAAGCCGCCGAGCGAAGATGGCATTCCGGTCACGAATCAACTCGTAATTGACAAATGCTCGTCGTGCCACAAGAAGGACGACAAAGGCCGCCTGACGCGCATTTCGTGGGAGCGCACGACGCCCGAAGGCTGGCAACAGGCGATCAAACGAATGGTGCGCTTGAATGGCGTGACGCTGACGCCGGAAGAGGCGCGACAGATTGTGCGCTACCTCAGCACGAATCACGGCCTCGCGCCGGAAGAAGCGAAGCCCGCGTTGTATCAGGCCGAGCATCGAATGCTTGACGAAACCGTGCCGGACGAAAGCGTGCGCAATGCCTGCATCATTTGCCACAGTTATGGCCGCATCATTTCGCAGCGGCGCACGAAGGAAGAATGGGATTTGCTCGTGAATATGCACGCGGGCTACTTCCCCGTCGTTGAGTTTCAAGGCTTCCGCCGCTTCCCGCCGCCACCCGATGCGCCGCCGCCACCGCCGGGAACGGATACGCGTCATCCGGCAGATCGCGCAGTGGAATTCCTGACGAAAAACTTTCCGCTGAGCACGCCGGAATGGGCGGCGTGGCGGGCGAATTTGCGCGCGCCGAAACTCGCGGGACGCTGGCTTGTGACCGGCTATCAAATCGGCAAAGGCCGCGTGTATGGCGAAGTCGTGATTGAGCCGACGGCGACGGACGACGAATTCACGACGCGCACGAAATTGACCTTCATCAAAAGCGGCAAGACATATTCGCGCGCAGGCCGCAGCCTCGTTTACACCGGCTACAGTTGGCGCGGGCGTTCGCAGGGCGCAGCTAAAGACAACGGCAACGGCGAGCCGGGCGATGATCCACGCGAGATGCGCGAGGTGATGCTTGTCTCACGCGATTGGGCAACGATGGAAGGTCGCTGGTTCTGGGGCGATTACGAAGAGTTCGGCATTGACGTAAAATTGCAGCGCGTCGGCAATGAAACCCTCGCGTTCGGTGCTGACCGCTTCTCGCTCAAAGCGCCTTCGACGAATGAACAAATCAAAATTGTCGGTGCCAATTTCCCAACCGACTTGAAAGCCGAAGACATTGATTTTGGCCCCGGCGTCAAAGTCACGCGCATCCTCAGCGTCAATGCTGACGCGGTCACAGTCGCCGTTGACGTAGCCGAAAAGGCTACGCCGGGCAAACGCGACATCGCCGTGCGCCGTTCGTTCGCACCCGCCGCTGTGACGATTTACGACAAGATTGATTACATCAAAGTGAATCCCGACAACGCCCTCGCGCGCCTCGGCGGCGCAAAGTATCCGAAAGGCTACTGGCAATTTGAAGCCATCGCCTACCAGCGCGGCCCCGACAACAAACCGCAGACGGCGGACGATTTGCCGCTCGGCCCGGTGGACGCCGAATGGTCGGTCGAAGAGTTTCCCGCGATTTATGACGACGACGACAAGGACTACTCCGGCAAGCTGAGCGCGACAGGATTGTTTACGCCCGCGCTGGAAGGCCCGAATCCGAAACGCAAATTCTCGCGCAACAACTACGGCGATTTGTGGATTGTGGGAACGGTCAAACAACAAGACAAAGATGCCAAGCCGCTGACCGCGCGTTCGTATCTGATTGTCACCGTGCCATTGTATGTAAAATGGGATCAGCCGGAGGTGGCGCGATGAGTGTGTTTCGTCTCGGCGAATTTCATCCGTTCAGCGGTGGCGGACAGCAGTATTTATACCTCGTCCCAAGCGGCGCGATCTTTGCGCTTGATGATCTTTCGTCAGCGCTGTTGGCGAAGCTGCAACACGGCGAACGTGCGCAAGCAGACTTGATGACTGATCTTTCTGCCGAAGGATTTGGCGCGGCTGACATCGAAGAGACGATTGAAGAGTTGCATCAATCGCACGCCATCACGAATGGCAACGGCTTTTATGAAGAAGTGCAAAAAGCGCCGATGCCGTTTCCGTTGCAGACATTGGTGCTGAACGTCACGAACCAGTGCAATCTGTCGTGCAAGTATTGCTACGAATTTGGCGAAGATCGGTTGGCGACGCCGGAAGGCAAGACGAAATTTATGGATGAGGCAACCGCCTTCGCTGCCGTAGATTTCCTGCTCGCCAATTCGCCCGGACGCCGCGCGGTGCATTTGACGTTCTTTGGTGGCGAGACGTTGATGAACTTCAAAGTCGTGCGGGCGACGATTGAATACGCACGGCAGCAGGCGCACGAAGCAGGCAAATACATTGACTTCAGTTTGACGACGAATGCGACGTTGTTGACGGAGCCGGTGATTGAATACCTCGCCGAAAATCACGTCGGGGTGACGATCAGCATTGATGGGCCGCAGGAAATGAATGACAAGCTGCGCGTGTTCTCGAACGGGCAAGGCAGCTACGAAATGATCGCGCCGAAGATCAAGGAGTTGTTGTCGAAACACAAGACGCGCCCGATTGCTGCGCGCGTAATGCTGACTTCGCAGGTCGTAGACGTGAAGAAAATCTATCGTCATTTGAAAGACGAACTCGGTTTTCACGAAGTTGGTTTCGCGCCCGTCACGACTTCGCCCGTGCGCCTGTACGCCATCGGCACGAACGGTTGGTAAAGCATTCTCGACCAGTTCACCGAACTGGCCGAAGAGTATTTAGAAGCGGCGCTCCGCAACGAACCGCACGGCTTTTCTAATGTCAGCGACACGTTGCAGGAATTGCACGCCGGGATTAGCAAAGCGCATCCGTGCGGCGCAGGGCTGGGTTTGCTCGGCGTCAGTCCGTCAGGCGACATCGCGCCGTGTCATCGGTTCGTAGACGCCGATGCGCACAAGCTCGGTCACCTCTCAACCGGCGTAGATCGCACGATGCAAGCGGATTTTTTGGATCGTGGCCACATCAATCGCAAAGCCGAATGTCACACCTGCTGGGCGCGACCTGTGTGTTCGGGTGGGTGTTATCACGAAGCGTTTGTGCGCTACGGCGACACGGGCGCAGCGAATCTGCATTACTGTGACTGGATTCGCGGCTGGACGGATGTTTGCCTGCGCGTCTACGGCGAAATCGCTGCGCGCAATCCGCAGTTTTTAGCTCACTTCGACGAAAGGAAAGCGTTATGAAACACCTCAAAGCCATCAATCGCAAAGCCGTGCGCGTGGAGGAATACATCGCCGCAGAAACGGGCGATGTCGTCGCCTTGCAACAAGGGCCGCAACCGCCGCGTCCGCATTACCCGATGGGTTGCTCGCTGGTCTTTTCGCCCGGCTGGGAAGTGGATTCGACGGGCGGGACTGCCGGACTCTGCCAGCCGGTGGAGCGCGATTTGTACGATTGTTACATCAGTTGTTTCTGGCCTGCGCAGGTGCCCGATCATCTGAATAATTATCCCGACTGGACAAGCAAATGCGCGAGCGCGACAAAAGACTGGCGCAACATTGATCTGGTCTTTCCGTGAAGCAGTAGCCGAAATTCTTTTTCCTGAGTTCGATTCCCTTGTGAGGCAATGCTTATGCGATCAATGTTCTATTTGCTGGTTTTCTTCTCTTTACTCACCACAGCGGCATTAGCGCAACCAAGCGCGCCCAGAGCTTCGAATGGAGCGATGCTTTACACCGGTACGTGGCAGCGCACGATTTTGGTGATTGACGAAGCGCAGGGCAAAGTCGTAGACCAAATTCAACTCAACACGGGTACGCCCGCCGGGCTTTCGCTGTCGTATGATAAGAAAAAAATCTATGTCTTCACGACCACCAACGGTATTGAGGTGATTGATCTGGCGACGCGCAAAGTAATCAATTCGTTTGTGCTGAGCGAGGGCGAACGCATTGTGCGATTGCGCGGCTTTGCGCCTGATCCGACAGATCAGTTTCTTTACACGACGATCAATGTGGCGGTCAAAAAAATAGACCGCTTCGAGATTGAAAAGCCGAAGTTTGCCATTGTTGACCTGGCGCAAAAGAAGATTACGAAGACCTTTGACTTCCCGCGCGAATTCGATTCGCCGTTCGGTTTTCAGGCCAACTATCGCGTCTCACCTGACGGCAAGTTGCTGTATGTCTTCAAAGAAGACGTGCTGATTTTTGATCTGAAAGACTTCAAGCAAATAGACAAAATCGAACTCTCGAAACCGCCACATCCCGGCGTCTTTCCGGTGCAAATCGGCGGCGGCGGCGATCCGAACGATGATCCAAGCGTCATTAACACCGTCTTTAATGCAACCGATCCGGTCGTGCGGCGGCGCATCTTCGGCCTGGCGCGGCTTGATCTGAACACACGCAAACTCGACTTCACGCCGATTGGCCCGGCGACAACGGGAATGACGGGATTGCAGCTTTCGCCGGATCGCAAAACCGGCTACACCGTCGCATTTAACGGCAGCGGAGCAACGCGGCGGACGGAGTTTTGGGTCTTTGATCTGGACGCGCGCAAGCTCGTCAAAAAACAGGAATTCGACAGTCGTTCGCGCTTCCAGTTTACGCTCTCCGGCGATGGCAAACAGCTTTACATTCACGGCGCAGGCCCGACGATTGAATGCTACGACGCGCAAACGTTCAAGCTGCAACGTGTCCTCACTTTTGACGGCGACATCACAACAGGATTGCTGGTCGTCAAACCGCGCGCGTAGTCATTGGTTATTTGCATGGAGTGGAGTTTGCACATCCAGAACGCGGAGGATTTGCGCGAGAAAGTAACGCTTGCGCAAGTAGTGACGTGGGAAAGAAGCGAACTGCTGCACCCGCCTCTTTCTCTTGCCACCGAACTCATCCGCGAACAATGCGGCGCGATTACGTTCACGCGCTGCATTTTCGGCAATGAATTCTGCGAACATCTGCTGCCCTTACCGGCGGCGCTGCAAAACGTTATCGAAGCCGCCGCCGCACAAAATCTTACCTTCACTTTTCTCACGCCCTACGTCAGTAACGACGGACTCGCCACGCTCAAACCGCTCTTCGATGTGTTGGCACAGCACGAGGCAACCGAAGTCGTTTTCAACGATTGGGGCGTGCTGCAACTGCTGCGGCGCGACTATCCCAGCCTGATTCCTGTGCAAGGCCGTTTGCTGAACAAATCGCTGCGGGATCCGCGCGTGACAACGATGTATGCGAGCGCGCCCGCTCCCGCGTCCGCCTTGAATGTGCTGCAACGCTCGAACCTCGACAATGCAAGTTACGCCGCTTTGCTCGCGCGCTTCGGCGTGCGAATGATTGAAATGGACAATCTGCCGCAGGGCAATGATCTTAGTTTTGTGAACGATGAATTGAGCGTTGCAGTGTATTTGCCGTTCGGTTTCATCAGCACGAGCCGCGTGTGTATGGCGGCTGGACTGCATTACCACAAGCCGGATAAGTTTCGGCCGAGCGCCCCGTGTCGGCACGAATGCCAGACGCATTTGCTGGAATATCAATACACCAACTCACCGTTTGGCAATCGTGAGCAGCGGTTTTATTTGAAGGGCAATACCTACTTCTATGCGCACAGTGAAACGATGCTGCGCGCGTTGCTGGCGCAGGCCCAGAGCGGAAAGATTGCCCGCTTGATTTTTCAGCCACGTCTGCCAATGATGGATTGAATGATGAAAATTCTAGCTCCCATTGCTGCTTACGATGAACTCGAAATGCTCGCGGCCAGCGGTGCGGAAGAGTTGTATTGCGGCATTGTGCCGCGCGAATGGCAGGAGAAGTATACAGGCGCAGTCTGGCTCAATCGGCGCAGTCCGAAGAGCAGCGGGCTGGAAAGCTATGCGGATTTGCAGCGGTTAGTGAACGACGCACACAAGCTAAAATTACCCGTATTCATCACGCTCAACTCACCGTTTTATACGGCAGAGCAAATGCCGCTGATGTTGGAACTCGCGCACAAATTGTCCGACGAAATCGGCGTGAATGCGTTGATTGTGACGGACATCAATCTGCTGTTGCGGCTGAGCGAAGAGAAACTCGCATGCGATTTGCACGTCAGTTCAGTGGCAGCGACGCTCAACACGGAAGCGATTCGTTTTCTGCTCAACTTCGGGCCATCACGCATTATTCTGCCGCGCAGTTTGACGATCGCCGAAATTGAAAGCATCACGAATGACGTGCGCGATGAAGTCGAAATCGAAGTCTTTATGCTCAACGATGGCTGCGCGTTTGAGGAAGGCTTCTGCGCGACGACGCATCATCACACGGTTGGCGCGTTTTGCACGAGCCTTTCCGAAATGGACACGCGCTTTGAATGGGCGGGCAAAACCTTCACGAATCGCCGTCACAACTGGCTGCGGCGGAACCTGACGGATTACCGCGAATGGGTGTGGTACGTGAACAGCAACGGCTGCGGTGTGACGCCGAAAGGCTTGCCGTATGGGCCGTGCGGGTTATGTGCGATTCCCGATTTGCAGCGCATTGGCGTAAATTCTTTGAAGATCGTCGGGCGCGAGGCGTCGCCCTTCAAGAAAATGGCGAGCGTCAAAATGGTGCGTGACATCGTAAATCGCACGCGCGCAGGCGTGCCGAAACTGCACGTCATCGAACGCGCCAAAGCCTTGCGCGAAGCACCAGAGCATTGTGCGGCGGGTTTTATGTGCTATTACAAAGTTGAAGCCTGAAGGAATAGGATGGGAGTGACAGGAGCAATAAAACTACTTTGAAAGAAAACGATTCTCTCAGCGAATATCGGCGGGCTTTTGCGTATATTACGCCATACTGGAAACGGTTGGCGCTTGTCCTTTTTATCAGCCTGCTCTCAACCTTACTCGGCCTCGTGCAACCTTACATTGCTAAGCTGCTAATTGACGAAGCATTGTTGCGGCGAAATTTTCAGGCGCTCCTGCTGGTCGCAGCGTTGATGGTCGTGGTGACAGTGCTGGGGTTTGGGCTGAACATTTTGTCGAGCTATCGCTACGTGTCGGTATCGGCGGCAGTGCTGTTCGATATGCGACTGGCGGTGTACGAGCATTTGCAAAAACTCTCGCCGCGTTTTTTTGCGCGCACGAAACTGGGGGAAATTGTCTCGCGTCTCAACAATGACATTGCCGAAGTGCAGCGCGTGGCAGCGGACACCTTGCTCGCATTGCTCGCCAACCTCGCCTTTCTCACGGGCAGCGTCGTCATTATGCTCTGGCTCAACTGGCGCTTGTTTTTATTGAGCATTGCGCTGGTGCCGCTCAGCATTGTTGCGCTCAGGCATTATCAACGCCGCCTGACCGGACAGGTCAAAACCTTGCGCGAACGCAGCGCCGACATCGGCAGCTTTTTGATTGAATCCTTGCTAGGCTTACGATTGGTCGTGATTTCGCACGCCGAAGCGCAGGAGGTGGCGCGGTTTCGGGCACGCAATCAAAGCTTTCTTGACGCGCTGCTGGCGATGCAGTTGACCTCGTACCTAGCTGGAGCAATGCCGGGCGCGCTCCTGACGCTTTCGACGGCGCTCGTGTTTTTATACGGCGGCAGGTTGGTCATCACGGGCGCGATGAGTATCGGCGCGCTCGTAGCGTTTATGGCGTATCACCTGCGACTGCTTGCGCCGGTACAAAGCCTGCTCGGAATTGCGACGAATCTGGCAACGGCGCGCGTGTCGTTGCGGCGGGTGTTTGAATTGCTCGACACGCAGCCGGAAGTCGTCGAACGTCCTGACGCCGTGCAGCTTGCTCAAGTGCGCGGCGAAATCCACTTTGCCAACGTTACGTTTCAGCACGACCGCGAAACAGTAATTCTGGATAACGTCAACTTTGCAATTCCCGCTGGCAGCGTTTGCGCCATTGTTGGTAGCAGCGGCGTGGGCAAATCCACGATCGCGGATTTGCTGGTGCGGCTGTTCGATCCGCAATCGGGCGCGGTATATTTGGATGGTCACGATTTGCGCAACGTAAAACTGGCAGAGGTGCGGCGCAATATTGTGTTAGTGGATCAGACGCCCGTGATCTTCAATGCCAGCATTGCCGAAAATATTGCCTACGGCCACCCCCACGCCGCACCTGAAGAAATCGCCGCAGCAGCGCGCGCGGCGGCATTGGATGAATTAATCGCCACCTTGCCGCAAGGCTTCGACACCTCCGTAGGCGAGCGCGGGCTGGCGCTTTCGGCAGGCGAACGACAGCGTCTGGCGATTGCGCGCGCGTTGCTGCGCCACCCGTCCGTGTTGGTGCTGGACGAACCGACAGCGGCGCTGGATGCCGCAACCGAGCAAAGCCTGCTCGCAACGTTGCGCACCGTCCTGCACGGACGCACGGTCGTTATCATTACGCATCGCCCGGCACTGTTGGCGCTGGCCAATCAAGTACTGACGCTGGAAAGTGGAAAGGTGCAGCAAGCATGCAACACGCTGGCGTAAAAGTAGCCATCATAGACAGCGGCATAAACCCGGCGCATCCGCACGTCGCAGGCATAGCAGGCGGCATACGCATTACACCGCAGGGCGAAGATGAAAATTACCTCGACTTCATCGGTCACGGCACAGCGGTCGCGGGTGCGATTCGAGAAAAAGCGCCGGAGGCACAGCTTTACGCTGTGAAAGTCTTCGATCAATCACTAACAACTACGATTGATCGCATCATTCGCGCACTGGACTGGTGCCAGGCGAATGAAATGCACATCGTCAACCTCAGTCTCGGCACGCTCAATATGGAACATCGGGAAAAGTTCGAGCGCGCCCTAGCGAGCAGCCCGATGGTCATTGCCGCGCGCGAAATGAATGGCCACCCCTCACTGCCGGGTTGCCTGCCGTCGGTACTTGGCGTGGGATTAGACTGGGATTGTCCGCGCGCGGCGTATCGCTGGGACGAAACGCAACAAGCCTTTTTGGCTTCGGGCTATGCGCGCCCAATTCCAGGCGTACCGCCGGAACAAAACCTGAAAGGCATCAGCTTTGCCGTCGCCAATATGACGGGCTTCGCCGCGCACTTGCACACCGCTGACGATTCCCTGCCGCAGTTTCTTCAAAAACTCCACCAGGTAAACCTTACTTCCGGCAGGCAGGTGTCCTGAGTTCAAGCTTTCGCTTGGCTGACAGCGAGTTTACAGACAATACAGCTAAGCGAAAGCTTGAACTCAGGGTGCCAGTGCTACCAGCGTAACCTTTTTGCTGAGGTGAGCGCGGCGGAGCGGTTGCGCATGAAGTGTACGGCTGGACAGTCATTTGCGCTTTCAGGCGAAGCAATGCAAAATGGCGCTGGCAGTGTTGGCAAGAATTGCAGAAGGACTTCGTGCGGGCGCAGTTTTCCCGCCGACTTTTGGCCTCTTTTGGCCCTTTTCTTCGGTGCATGGCTATGAACTCAACACGAACTTTGCTTGAGGGAGCGATTGATTATGCCGGACTCTTTCCTCCTGCTTCACTGGGAATGCAAGCTGCGGTTACTAACTATGCGAACTACATCGCAGGCGAACACGCAGGTTTGTTGGGGCGTTTTGTTGTCCCCGTGCGACGGCTGAGCGAATTTGAAGACGCTGCCGACAAACTATTACCTCGCGGCAATCCCGTTTATCCCTGGCGCTTAAGCGCGATCATCGGCAATGACCTGCTCACAGAATTGGACGAAATTTTAGATTTCAACCGCTTCCACGCACGCGACGAACAGGCGGGTGCGGCAGTCGTGGATACAGTGGAAATGAAAGTTGAGACGGTCAGTAATATTCAGCGGGCGATGTACCTGATCCCGCGTACGCTCACCACTTATTTTGAAATCCCCATCACGACAAACCCGGCGGCCCTGATCGAAGCAATTGGCCTGGCACGCGCGCGGGCAAAAGTGCGCACGGGCGGCCTGACCGCCAATGCTTTTCCGTCGTTGCCGGATTTGGCGCGTTTTCTCTGCCTCTGTGCCGAGGGGCGCGTGCCGTTTAAGGCAACAGCGGGTTTGCATCACGCCCTGCGCGGCAGCTATCGTCTGACCTACGAACCAGACACGGACTCGGCGACGATGAATGGCTTTCTGAATGTGCTGTTGGCGATGGCCTTTGCGCGTTTCGATTTTAGCGACACAGAATTGGAAGAACTGTTGGTGGAATCATCACCGACGGCATTCATCTTCGACGAAGAAGGCGTACAGTGGCGGCGGCACCGTTTGACGCGGGATCAACTGGAACTCGCGCGGCGGCAAATCGGCATGGCGTTCGGGTCGTGTTCGTTTGAGGAACCCGTGAAGGAATTGCAGGCCTTAAAGTTGTTATGAGCTACGGCATCAACGAAACCCACGATCCGCAGTTGCAAAGCTGGGTCGAAGCGGCCAATGATCCGCACACCGATTTTCCGCTGCAAAATTTACCGTTCGGCCTGTTTACGCGCAAAGAAAAGCGCGAAGTCCCACAACTTGGCGTTGCCATTGGTGACGCCATTTTGAATCTGACGGCGTGTACCGAAGCGGGGCTGCTGAACGAGTTCCGCTATTCATCTTCCTGGTATCCTTCCGCTAGCTTCGTCCCGCAGCAAAATCAGCGATTACGCCGCAGGGTTAGCGAACTGCTCGCCCAAGATAATCAGGAAATTCGCAGCCGCAGCCCGCGCCTGCAAGCAAAATTGCTCATCCCTCAGCAAGACGTAGAAATGCTGCTGCCGATGCAGATTGGCGATTACACTGACTTTTACTGCAACGTTCATCACGCCACGAATGTCGGCAGTATGTTTCGGCCTGACAATCCGCTGTTACCAAATTACAAACACGTGCCCATCGGCTATCACGGTCGCGCTTCGTCCATTGTCGTAAGTAGGACGAACATTCGCCGCCCGTGCGGGCAAACCGCAGGTAATGACAATCAGCCGACTTTTGGGCCCAGCCAGCAGTTGGATTACGAACTGGAAGTCGGCGCGTTTGTCGCGCGTGGCAATGAACTTGGTGCGCCAATTGCGATAACCGAAGCGGAAAAACATCTCTTCGGCCTCTGCCTTGTCAATGACTGGTCAGCGCGTGATGTGCAACGCTGGGAATATCAACCGCTCGGCCCGTTTCTGGCTAAAAGCTTTGCCACAACAATTTCGCCTTGGATCGTGACGATGGAAGCCCTTGCGCCCTTTCGCGTCCCTGCTGCGGCCCGCGCCGCCGCCGATCCGCGTCCCCTGCCGTATTTATCATCTGACGCCAACGAAACGCAGGGCGGCATCGCATTGCAGTTGGAAGTCTGGCTCAGTTCTGCGCAAATGCGCGAACAGCAGTTGCCACCGCTTCAACTGAGTCACAGCAACTTCCGGGAAATGTACTGGACATTCGCGCAAATGCTCACGCATCACGCGAGCAACGGTTGTAACCTGCGCGCGGGCGACCTGCTGGCCAGTGGCACCGTGTCCGGCCCGACGAAAGATGCGCGCGGCTGTTTGCTGGAATTGACGTGGCGCGGCACTGAACCGATTCCGTTGCCAAGCGGCGAGCAACGCACGTTTTTGCAGGACGGCGATGAGGTCATCCTGCGGGGTTATTGTGAACGCGACGGCTTTCGGCGCATTGGCTTTGGCGAATGCCGGGGCCTTATCCTACCCGTTGCGGAACACCACGAGTAAAGGATTTGGAAAACCATGCGGGGAGAGAGCCGCCCTTCTTCATTCTTTTTCCCAGATAACAAAAAGGGAAGAATGAAGAAACCAGAAAGGCGGCTCCTTTACCAGACAAACTTCATTTTCCACACGCTTCCTCAAATTTACGTTACAGCACCTACCCATCCAGCCGATGTTTTCTTATAATCCGCAATCATGCTGAAAATCACGTCCCTCTTCGCAAGCCTTTTGCTGCTGTCGTCGCTCGTATTCGCGCAGGAACGCAAAGTCATTGTGCCGGTCAATGCGGCGAAACCGGTTGGCCCCTATAGCCCTGGCATCCTAGTCAAAGATTACTTGTATGTTTCCGGGCAGGGGGTGCGCGACGCCAAGAATAATATGCCCGAAGGCATCGCCGCCCAGACGCGCCAATGTCTTGAAAACGTCAAAGCCATCATCGAAGCCGCTGGCCTGACGATGGAACACATCGTACATTTGCAACTCTACCTCGAACAGATAAGCGATTTGGCTGAGGTGGAGAAAGTCTATGCGACGTATTTTCCGACGAATCCGCCCGCTCGCATTGTCATTGGCGTTGCAAAA
>JAXLQQ010000079.1:0-26903 GCA_046331525.1 Blastocatellia bacterium | reverse complement strand
TTGCCCAAACGCGCGGAACGTCCGCCCACCCCAACCCCGGCACCGCGCGAAGCCGTCGTGCTGGAACCAAAAGTGATCCCCTGGCAAGGTCGCGTCAACGGTTCGCGCGAAGTCATGCTGGAAATGCCGGGCGTGCCCGGTATGGTGGACATTCCCCACCCGTACCGCAAAAAAGTCGGCATCATCGAACCGCCCAGCCCCAGCAACGGTTGGCGACGGGCCGTGTTGCGCGTCTTTGGCAACGGTGATGTTTCGTTAATCGTCCGTTGGTGGCCGCATCGTGTGGTGTCTGCCAGCAAACAAGAGATTGTTCGCTTAACGTCTCTGCACTGAATCTGAGAAATTAGCACTGGTGGGGCAGCGCCGCGCAATGATGGCTTGGCAAATCTTGCGACACAAATTTACGGCTGCGGCACCCCAGCGACTTCAAGCCCTAAGCGCACTTCGACCGTGCCAACGTGTGCGCCGGAATTGCGTTCAGCAATCGCCAACGCTTCCTTGAGATTAGTTATTGGCAGCAATTGGTGTGGTTACTGGCTGTCGTTCTTTTCCTCGTAAACAACCGGAAGGCGCAGAAACTGCCCGTAACGCTCCGCCGCCTGCGCCACCACGCGCTGGTCAGTACGCTGGAGCGCAACGAAGGGGCTGGGCGTAACGATCACCGCGTTTTTCTTGAGCGTGCGTTTCCAGGTGCCGATGACTTGACCGCCGACAATCAGCGTCGGGTTGAAGATGCCGTGTCCGGCATTGGCCTGTTGCGCAAACGCCGGGTTGAGCACAGCACTGCGATCTTTATAGGCAACCGTGTATTCGTCATAAACTGGCAATAAGTATGCTGCCAGTGACGCATCCTTCAGCGCAGGCATTGACGCAGCGAGCCAGTAGTTCTGACCTTCGCTCGCTTCCGGCACCAGAAACTGCTTGGCCATTTCCAGTCCCGCCTTGGCATCCATCATCGTCAATCCTGACCACCAGGCGAAATCCTGCAAGGTCGCCGGGCCGTGGCCGGTGAAATAGCGCCGCGCCAGTTCGGCCAATGCTTCGTCACGCGGGATCGGTTTCGCGCGCGGCACCCATTCTTCCAGCAATGCGAAGGTTTGCTGTTTGCCTGCACGAGCGGCACAACAGATGAGCCGCTCATGCGCCAGCCGCCACAGAATATGCAGCCCGCGTTGACCAGCAGTGGAAATTCCAGCGTCTTCCAATGCCTGATACATTGCCTCGCGCGTCAGTTGCTTGCCGCCCTGCAAAGCACGCACGAACACTTCGCTACTACGCGTGAAAACGGCTTCATCCAGCCCATACTCTTGCTGCAACCGGCGCGCATGGTTGGCGACGATGCGCGGCGTCAAGAGTTCCAGCATCCACCAGACGTCCGCCGCCGCAACGAAATGCAACGTGCCGCGCATCGGCCAAGTGCGAATGATGGCACGTTCGGCCAGCGCCCGTTCGATGTCAGCCTCCACAGCGCTGCGCATCCGCAGCCCGACCGCCCAGAGCGATTGGGCGTAATCCTGCGCCTGTACCGCGCCCAGCCAGGCAACGACTTCGGCAGCCTGTTCAAATCTCGAACCGGCGATGTGTTGGTGATGGAGTCGCAGGCGTGCGATTTCGGAAGGTTTCATAACGTTTCTCTGTGCACTGCGCCACGATCAGTGTGAGGTCGTCGTATTGCTCGCGCGGGCTGAATTGTCGCACTTCTTCAATCAGCGCCACAAGCCTTGGCGAATCGCGCGCCGTCAAGCCCGACGGGGGTAGCCAGTCACGATACAACCCGTTCCAGCTTTGTCAGCAGGTTTTATAAGAACGGTGATGCAACAAGACGGCCCGCTTGCCGCCGGGAATAGTCACACGCCGCACTTCTTCCCACATCAACGGAATGTCGCCGATAAAAAAATCCCGCCTGATAGCACGCATCTTCGTCAGGCACTATCCCAGCTTCGTTAGGACACCTGCCGATGCGTCCGCCGACCAACGGCCACGCATTTCTGATAACCGCCTTGCTGAAGACTCATCTTTCCCTCTCAGCGTAATGTTGGTTGTTCACTTGAGCCACTAGCGGGGTCACTTATTTCAGCTCAATTGCCGCCATCGTCCGGCGGTCGCGCACGTAAAGCGTTGTGCCTGCGAGTGCCGGGACGCTCCACGCATTGTTGTTGAGCAGCGCCGCCTTCGCGTGCATCGTCAAGCCTTCCGCCGACGGCGTAGCGAGCGCTAGATTGCCGTCTTCATCGAGAATCAGCAGGCGGCCTTCGACCAGCAGGAACGACGCGCGCGGAAAGCTGCGATTGCGCCAGACGATCTTGCCGGTTTTCACATTGACCGCCGTCAGCGGCGCGGGGCCGAAATCGCCACTCGAACCAAAAACCAAATCGCCCAAGCGCACGCAGTTGCCGAAATGCACGCGCATCAAGCGGTGAAACCAGAGTTCTTCGACCTTGGTTGTGTTGCCGCTGCGCGTGAGCTTCAACACGCGGCTTCCGCCGTTGTATCCCGATGAGACGAACAGCAAATTGTCTTCGCCCCAGATCGGCGTCATCGTGTTCAGGCCGAAATCCGTTTCGTGCGGATGCTGCCACAGCAATGCGCCGTCGTTCGGGTCTACGCCGATGATTTCGCTGTAGAGAAACGCGACGAGTTGTTCCTGCCCGTCTACGTTGATGAGCAGTGGCGAGGAAGTCGAATTCTTGAAATCGTGCTTACGCCAAACCACCGCGCCGTCTTTTTGATTGAACGCCATCAGCGCCGCGCCCGTGCCGCCGACCATTACGACCACCGTATTTTTGTAAACCATCGGGCTGCACGCATAGCCGTTCACACGCACAGTGCCGCCGAACTCCTTGAAGAGATCATGCGCCCAGACGAGTTTGCCAGTTTGCTTGTTCAGACAATGCAGCTTGCCCGTCGCGCCGGTCGTGAAAACGTAATCGCCCACGACCAGCGGCGTCGCGTGCGGCCCCGGCCCGTTCGACATGTCCTGCTCTTTCCAGAACGGCGCGCCATAAGCAAACTCCCACACGGTCTTGCCCGTTGCGGCGTCGAGCGCGATGACTACGTCCTCCTCGTTTTTGCGATACATCGTAAAAAGCCTGCCGCCTGCGACCGCGATGGATGAATAGCCATCGCCGAGCGGACGGCTCCACAACTTGCGCGGCCCGCCTTCCGGCCAAGTGGTCGCCAAACCGGTGGCGGTTGATTTGAAGTTGCGCTGCGGCCCGCCCCATTGCGCCCAGTCGGTGGAACTTTGCGCCGCCGCGCGCAGACTCAGCCCGCTAAGGAAAAGGAGGGTTGCGAGAAGGCGCTTCATTGTTTCCCCTGCGGTTTTTCAAACAGCGTCGCGTCCACCGCGCCGTTGAGGATAATCGCTTCAATGGTGGACGACTGATCTTTCCACGGCTGGCCGTCAAACGTCGCCGTGATTTTGAAAGGCAGCGTCAGCCCATCCACCGCACGAAAGTCGGAAAAGCTTTGCACGAAATCGCCGTAAGCGCCCACCGGCCCGCGACGCCGGTACGCCCGACTCAGCAGGCGTCCGGTCACCGCATCAAAGCTCAGCGTAGCGGGCACGCCCGTCACTTCGACTGCGACTTGTTCGACCGCCGTGTCGCCCACTTTACCCGCGCCGAGGTAAGCGGCGTGCAAGCTGGTGCGCGCACGCAACAGCGCGAGCGGCTTGCGTTGCAGTTGCCGTTCCATCTCGGCGCGTTGCGCGCCATCAAGCGGCAGCACGTTGCCGCTACCATTGATGACGAATGGTTCGCCCGCCAGCACCATCACCAGCCGCATTAGCACGGACGGGTCGTTGTAATTCGGCAATTCGGTTTCCAATCGCGCACGCTCCGGCCAGGCCAGGCGCAAATGATTTTTGACAACGACTTCGCCCTGCGGGCCGCGCGCCTGCGTTGTCATATTCGTTTCGTGATAGCTGGTCAGCCCATCAATTTTGGCCGCGCCGCCCATCGCCGCAACGGCCTTGTCGAGCAGGGCTTGCCCTTTCTGTATTACTGCGGGCGTAGCCTTGAGCGGCTTGTATTCCGGCAGCAAATACTTTTCCGGCGCAGCAACAAATAGCGCCTTGCATTGCTCAGAGCCGAAAATGTAAATGCGCCCGTTGTGTACGGCGTACAGATCAGCAATGCCGCGCACTGGCGCACCCATCCGCGCGCACGCGCCGTCCTGTTGGATTTCGTAACGCGCCGGGTCTTTCTCAAACGCGGCTTTATTCGCTTCGTTGGCGAACAGGTAGCGGAACCTGCCGCGCGTAACGGTGATCTTCAATTCGCCTTGCGCCTCTTTGCCTTGCACCAAGAGCACAGGATCAAGCCCTTCGATGGCGTCTTCGATTTGCTGCGCGCCCACGGTGGCAGCCATTGCAAGCGTTAACAAGACACTGCATAAAAACTGTTTGCACATTACTCTTTCTCCTTGAGATGCGCATGTAGTACCGGCTTCAGCCGGAAGCGTTGGGGGTGAGTCCAATGCGTTTGCCCCAGACGTTTCCGGCTGAAACATGCGTTTTGTTCTATTCACTGCGCAATGCCCGCAGCGGATCAATCAACGTCACGCGCCGCGCGGGAATAAAACACGCCGTCGCCGCCACCAACAGTAGCGCCAGCGAAACTACCAGCCACGTCAGCGGATCGCCCGGTTCGACCGCGAACAACAAGCCCGACATCACGCGCCGCAATGCCAGCGCGCCGACGAAGCCGAGCGCCAAGCCAACTGCGACCAGCGCCAGCCCCTGCCGCAAAACCATTTGCAACACGTTACGCGGCGCAGCGCCCAGCGCCAGCCGGATGCCGAGTTCGCGCGTACGCTGATTGACCAGCAGCGCCATCACACCCGCCAAGCCCGTCGCCGTGATGACTACTGCCAGCAGCGCGAACAGCCCCAGCAGCAACGCCGTCAAACGTGGCGAAGCCAGCGCGTCGCGGCGCGCTTCTTCGAGCGTGCGCACGTGGTCAATCGCTGTTTCAGCATCCAGCGCATAAACCGCATCGCGCAACTGCCGCACCAACCCGAGCGGTTCCGCTGCCGTGCGTACCAAGAGGAAACCGCCGCCGCCCGTTTGCGCGATAGGCGCGTACACCTCATCCACCGCCGCGGCGTTCCAGCCCATAATTACGGGCGTCGCCGATGACGCCTACAACCGTGACCCAATTCTCACCGTTGTCATAGCTGATGCGCCGTCAACCGGGTCTTCGTTGCCCCAGCGATGGCGCGCCAGCGTTTGATTGACGACCGCTACGCGCGCCGCTTTCATGTGATCGGCTTCGGTAATGAAACGCCCTTTGATGGGGGGCAGCTGCAGCGTATTCAGATAATCCGGGCTGACGACGCGGAAATCGGCTTGCAGGGCGGTTCGCTCGCAGCGGCGGATTGGCCTTCGATAATGAAATTGCGATTGAAGGGCCCGCGCGCGATCCGCCTGCGGATTGAGCGGATAATTGTTCGACATCGCCGCCATCAGTACGCCGGGCAGCGGTTTGACGCGGTCCGACAGGCGCCGCCCGAAATCGCGGTACTGTTCATTGTTGTGTACTTCGACCAATTCGGGCTGAGCCGCATCACGATGACACGTTCAGGATCAAAGCCGGGACTGACCTGTTGCAGCTTGTAAAAGCTGCGCAACATCAAGCCCGCCCCCACCAGCAGCATGAACGAGAGCGCAACCTGCGCTACAACCAGCGCGCCACGCAGCCGTTGCCACGCCGCTCGCGGCAGCCGCTTTCGCCAGAAGGCCGCCGTCAGTGCGTGCCGAGCGACAGCGCAGGCGCGAGTCCAAACACTGCGCCGCTCAACGCCGACCAGCAGCGTGAACAGCAACACCGTGCCATCCAGCGTGATCTCGCTCGCTCGCGGTGTGAAGCGCGCGGCGAAATCCACCAGCAAGCGCAAACTGAAAGCCGCCAGGATGACGCCCACAGCGCCGCCCGCCAATGAGAGCAACGCGCTTTCGGTCAACATCTGCCGCAACAAACACAGCCACGGCTCGCGCCCAGCGCCGCGCGCACCACGGTTCGCGCTCGCGCCGCATCAGTCGCGCCAGCGTCAAATTGAGCATTCGCGCAGGCGATCAACAACACCAGTCCCGCCGTTCCCAACAACAGCAACAACGTGCGCCTCTTTCGTCAATGCTTCGCGCAACGAAGCCGACGCCAGTTGATAGCCACGATTGTCGGGATAATCCGTTGAATGTTCCTGTTTGACCTGCGCGGCAACACGACTCACATCGGCCTGCGCCTGCGCTTCCGACACGCCGGCCTTGAGCCGTCCGAAAACGGCCATCATCCGCGCGCGGCGATTTTCTTTGAACTGTTCGGACGAGCGCGTCGGACAGGCCGAAGTTGCCATATACACGTCATTGCTGTCGGGGAATTGCGGCAGCGGCGGCAGCACGCCGATGACGGTGTGCGGGCGGTTGTTCATCTGAAAGACTTTGCCGACGATCTGCGGATCGGCGTGATGACTGCGCTGCCAATACTCATGACTGAGAATCAGCACCGCATCCGCGCCGTGCTGTTCATCGCTCGGCAAAAAGCCGCGCCCCAGCTTTGGGTGTACGCCAAGCACATCAAAGAAATTCGCCGAAACGACGCCCGCCTGAATGCGTTCCGGTTCGCTGCGGCCAAAGAGCGTGAACGACATCGCGTGATATTCGACGAGTTCGTCCAGCGTCTGCGTTTGCGCGCGGTAATCGGCAATTTCCTTGACCGAAAACCGCATGTCGTCCACGCCCGCGAGCGGCGCTTGTTGCTTGAGCGTGAGCAGCCGTTCGCCGTTTTGGTACGGCAGCGGACGCAGCAGCACACTGTAAATCACGCTGAAAATCGCCGTGTTTGCGCCGATGCCCAGCGCCAGCGTCAGCACCGCCGCCAGCGCAAAGCCGGGATTGCGCCGCAGCATCGTCCAGCCGTAACGCGCATCCTGCCACGCATCGGGCAGCCAGCGCCCGCCGCGCGCATCGCGGCAGTCTTCCTTGATTTGCGCCACACCGCCAAAGGCGCGCATCGCCGCCGCGCGCGCAGCTTCAGGCGACAGGCCTCGCCGGATGTTTTCTTCGGTTTCGCGTTCGAGGTGAAAACGCACCTCAGCATCCAGTTCGCGCTCCATCCGATTACGTGACCAGACCAGCCGCAAACCGCGCAGCAGTGGATTTTTCATAACGAATTCCTTTTGCGTTAACTCGCTTCCAGCACTTGCCGCACGGCGGTCGAGAGCCGCTCCCAATGCTGCGTTTCCGCTTCCAGTTGTTTGCGCCCAGCACGCGTGAGTTCGTAATACTTGGCCTGCCGGTTGTTGTCCGACACGTCCCACGAAGCCTTGACCCAGCCCTGTTCTTCCAGCCGGTACAGCGCCGGATAAAGCGAGCCTTGGTTGACGTTGAGCACGCCGCCGGAAACCTGTTGCAGCCGCTGCGTGATGCCCCAGCCGTGCATCGGCTCCAGCGCCAGCGTCTTCAGAATCAACAGGTCGAGCGTGCCTTGCAGCAGATCGGGTTTCTTTTTCGTCACGAGCGATACTCCTTTAGATAATCTAGGAGAGAGAATGCGCCTCGACCTTTAGATTGTCAAGAGGAAAGATGGCGTACGCTGAACACAAGGTGCGGCGCGAGGCTCAGGGCAAATCGCGCCAAACAGCTTACCAACCTACTTCTCTTTATTTGCCTACAACGCCGGGGTGAGATCGAACGCCGCCTCGCTGTCACCGAAGCGCGTCAGGTCATTCAGCCCCAGCGCGTGCAATACGCTCAGCATCACGTTGGCGAGTGATGTTCCGCGTGCCGCTCGTAAATGCAGGCCGCCTTTGAGCGCGCCGCCCGCGTGGCCCGCGAGGAAAAATGGCACGCGTTTGTGGTTATGTAGATTCGGGTCGCCCATCGGCGAGCCGTACAGCAGCAGCGTGTTGTCCAGCAGATTCCCGTCGCCGTCCGGCGTTTCTTTCAGCTTCTCCAAAAAGTACGTCAGTTAAACGCCGAACAATTCGTCAAACACAACGCGCGGGTTGCGAATCATCGGCAGCGGGCGCGGCGGCGACGCCCAACTAATCGTGTCCATGTAGGTGCAGGAGTAGCTGTACTGGCAACCGCCCGCCTGATCGTTGCTTTCGATGGCAAGCTGCATCGAGGGAATCGGCGTTTCGCGCCCGACGCGCTGCGCATAGAGCTGATTGAGCGAGATACCGGCTTCGACATCCGCGCCCGCCGTGCGTTTGATGTAGGACTGCGTCAGAAACGCAGCGCTCGAACGGAAATGATCGCCGCCGATTTCGCGCGCTTCTGTCGCGTTGGCGCTCGGCACGGCCGTATCGCTGACGATGGTCAGATCGTCGCGGAACGGTTCGAGCGGTTTGAGGCTGGTCGGAGTCAAATCGAAGTTGCGACCGGTGGCGGTGGGTAACCACAGATTTTTCTCTACGCCGAACGGCGAACTGCCCGCCGCGCCATGCACCATCTCGATGCAAACGAGGCGAAGGTTTTTCCGCTGCGCCGCGCGGCTGCGTCCGGCAGGCATCATCGCGTCGAGCCACGGCAGCGCGACAGTTGCGCCAGCGGCTTGCAACACGGCGCGGCGTGAAATGTGTTTTTGCGTGATGAACATGGTGGCTCCTTCAACTTTTGTTCGTAGTACCGGCTCCAGCCGGAATCGGTCGCAACCGAGGGAACCCGGCTAAAGCCGGTACTACGAACTAGGGCGCTTTCGCCATTTGGAACGCTGCGCTGTTGACGACGCCGAAAATGAATGACGAAAAGCGATTGCCATTCTGCGCCGCCGCTTTGACGATGGTGCGCACGGCGGGCATGTCGCGGGCTTCGACGCGCCGCCCCAGCGCATACGTCAGCAGGTTTTCGGTGAAATTCAGCAGCACGATGTCTTGGTGATCGAGGATGGCTTGCCGCAAGCCTGCAAGGCCGCGCAGCTTCGTGCCGTCGTAAAGTTCAGTCGAGGCGTCAATGGCTACGCCGTTGTCCTGCGCGCGCCACGCGCCGGTAGCACTGCGCATCCGGCCCCGCGCCCCAGAGAAAGAATGAAAGCCGCGTCGCCAACTCTTGCGCGCCGAGGCGATAGGATTGTGTGGAAGTCGGTGGTTTTTCCAGCCGGAAGAGAAAGCGCGGGCTGGTCAGGATGGATTGCAGCGCGAGGCGGATGCCGTTGTCGAAGCCACCTTCCCGACGACCACGCGCATAAAAGCTCAGCGCGTCTTGAACGTCTGCGGCGGTTGCTGCACCGCGATAGGCATGTGCGGTAAGCTGACGAATGATCTGCGTCGCGCAGCGTGTTTCCTGTTGTCGGCAGGTGAAAATTTTGCGGCGGCTGTCGGGCGTGCTGAGCGCAGCGCGGCTGATCTGGCTGGCCGCGCGCAAATCCCCTGCAATCAGCGTGGGCGAAAAGGTCTGCACATCGGCGACGTTGTCAAAGCCGTTGCTCAGCGTATCAGGTGGCATATACGCGCTGACGTCAATGTCCACGCCGGTCAGATCGCGGATGGCTTGCGCGTACTCGGCGCGGTTGAGCCGCTGGAAAGGCCGCCAGCCCGGTTCAGGCGTGGCGGCGTCCAGTTTGTTTTCGAGCGCGGCGACGAACGCAGCTCGCGCCGCCGCATCCGGCTTAGACGCGTCCGGCGGCAGCATCAACCCGGCGCGGACTTTGCGAATCACGTTCTCCGCCAACGCCGGTTGCTGCGTCGCAGTTGTCACATCAAAGCCTGCCAGCGACAGGCCGCCCGCTTCGCTTTTCTCGCTGTAGCAGCTTGCGCAGTATTCGCTGATCAACGACGGAGGCGCGGCGGCGCGCGGCGCAGGCTCGTGCTGCCAAGCCAATGCACACGCCACCACGCCCGCCGCCACGACAATCCATCGCACGGACTTGCTGGTCATAAACATTCCTCACAAGTGCATCAGCCGCGTTGCTTCAATCGTTCGGCTGTCCAGGTGGCCTTGCCGCGCGGGCTGACAGAGTCTCCGGCCAGCGTACCGTCTTCCTGCAACTTCCCGGTCAGCTTCATCTGCGGTGCGCCGGATTCACTCGCCGCTGTGGTTAAGGTCAGCGTGCCTTCGGTGTATTCACCTTCGAGCGCCAGGTCTTTGCCGGGCATCATAAGTGTGGCAGTGACTTTTTTGCCGTCCTGCTTGAGCACCAGCGCCACCTGATGGCTCGACATATTCATATCCCACGTACCCGCAATGCTGGCGGGCGCGTGCTCGTGATGTTGTTGTGCGAAAGAAACTGAGGTTAGCGTTGACATTCCCGTCAGAAAGGCGATGACCGCGAAAGACGCCATAATCTTTTTCATTTTCGATTCTCCTTAATTGGGTATCGGTTAGTTCTCAGTTGGAAACTTTTTCTCTGCCTACAGGGAGTATTCGGTTCCCAACACGCCATGGAAAGCTAGTTTGTTTGCCGCTGATTTCGTTATAGCAAGGGGATGTGAAGATGTGATGAAGACCGCCAAAGGCTATCGTTGCTGAGCAGTTGCCTGCCCCACAGGAAGCGCGACCAGGATAGTTGTGAACTTGCCCGCTTCGCTTTCGGCCCATACGCGCCCGCCCTGTGCTTCGACCAGTTGTTTGACAATCGCCAGCCCCAGCCCAGCGCCGCCCGTAGCCCGTGTGCGCGAACTATCCGCGCGATAGAACCGCTCGAAAATGTTCGGCAAATGCTCCGGCGCAATGCCTGTGCCGGAATCAGTGACGCTGATTTCTACTTGTGCGTTAGCGGCTTGTGCGCGGATCTCAAAGCGTCCGCCATCAGGCGTATGCACGAGCGCGTTGGCGAGCAGGTTGCGCAGGATTTGGCCGCAGCGTTCGGCGTCGGCATAAAGGGCGGGCAAGTCCGCAGGAATCGCGGTCTGCAAGGCGATTCCTTTGCTGGCGGCTTGCGCGGCAAAGGCGCTGACGGCTTGCTCAACAATGCCCGCAACTGGCAGCGGTTCGCACGCGATGCGCAACTGCCCGGCTTCGGCCAACGCCAGTTCCTGCAAATCGTCAATCAGTCGTTTGAGCAGCAAGGCTTCTTCGTGCAGCGATTGAAACGCGTTGGGCGAAGGTGCGAGCAAGCCGCATTGGTCGAACCACTAGCTTGCCTTTTGGTACTTCAGTTATTTCAACCCTGAAGACGGCTTCTGCTTCATTGCCTGCGACAAGCCGGGGATGTACTCACTGCCCGCGCGCACGTCCAACCTCGCGCCGCGCAGGTCATTACCGATTGGTTCGGATCGCCCGCCCAGATGGTCGTGAAAGAACGCTTCGGCGATGGCAAAAAAGGATTCCCAACTATCGGGTTGGCGAAAGTCGTGCGGCTCGTTGGGATAAAGCAGGTAGGTCACCGGTTTCTTGTACTTTTGCAACTCCGCGACGAAGCGGTCAGCTTGATTCTGATGCACGATTTGATCTTTGCCGCCTTGTACAATCAGCACCGGCCTGGCAAAGCTTACGGCATAGTAAAACGGCGAAACCTTTTTGAGCAGTGCGCGGCCCTCTTCCGTCGTGTTGTCGCCGATCAATTTGCGCCAGGCCGTTCGGGCAAGGGGGTCGCCCTCGGCGATAAACGAATCCAATTCCGCCGGGGCATACATTGCCAGCCCGCAAGCGAACCGGTCGGAAGTCGCCAGCGCCACGACGATCAGCGCCACTGCCGTGCCGCTGGACGTCAGGGAATCGCGTGCGCACATCATGCAGCAACCTGTTCAGCTAGCGCATTAAGACCCAGCCAATGCAATAGCCGCGCGCCCCAGAAGGCGAGCAACAAATCCCATTGCCCCCCGGAGAAAGAGGGCGAAAGCCTGAGGCTCGCTGTCTCTTTGCGCTATTCCTCCTGCTGACGGCCTGCCAAACTTTCACAAAATGTCGCACAAAATCTTTCAGAAATTTCTGGAAACGGTTTCGCATTGTTGCTTTCCATAGGGCGTCCGACAGAGTTGGACTTGAGAGGTTAGTTGAAAAGTTTCGATTAAAAGCCTGTGCGGGTTGAATTTAATAGCCGTCGGCATGACCCCCGGAAGTTGTGTCCGTGCTTGTCACATACGGCTATTAAATTCACCCCCGTTTTTTGAAAGGAAGAAACCTTTTCAGCCAATCTGAATTAACAAATTGTTTTTTCGATTTATTTAAGGAGTAACTCACAATGCAAACCTCACACAAACTCACACGTATTTTTGTGGCTCTCTTCACCCTGATCGTGTTGGCCGCCGCCGCGATGGCGCAGACGACAGCCGATCCGAACGGCATCCTCGTCAGCGATCAGAAAGCCGGTTCGGTGTTGGTCTATCCGTACTACAACTCCAACAGCCAAACCAAAGCGGATACCCGCGCGACGATCAGCAACCTGAGCTCGACCCAAACCGTTGCAGTTCACTTGTTCTTCCTCGACAAGAGCTGCAGCCAGGCAGACACCTTCGTTTGCTTGACGCCGAATGCCAGCATCGCAATGAAGGCTTCCGAATTCGATCCCGATCAGTTGGGCTGGATTTTGGCAGTCGCGGTGACCAACAGCGGTCAACCTGCCGATGGCCGTGCCAACTTCCTGATTGGCAATGCGTTCGTCAGCGATGGTGACTATGTTGGCAACTACGGTGCTGAAGCTTTCGGTGTAGTTCGCCCTGCGGGTTCCGTCCGTGGCTTTGACAATGGCGATGGCACAGCGAGCTTCACGATTGATGCGCCGAATGCGTTAGCCGTTGAAATCCAAAGCCCAGTGGATGCTCCTGGTCAGAAGATCGTCACGGTTGGTTTGAAAGGCAACATTTCCACGGGTGCAACCTCTGGCGCGGGTCAACGCGGCACGGGCGTAGTCTACAACGGAAATGAAAAGCCCTTCGGCAGCTTCTCGCCCTTCCTGCCTGCGGGTTGCCGCTCGGAAGCGATCATTTCGGCCACGACCCCGCGCGTTCCGCTGGGATTGGCGAACCTGATTCCTGCCGGTCAAGTTGGTACGCTCCGCATCAACGTCGGTGGCGTGAACAGCAGCGGCGTGAATGATGGTGGCGCGGTTGGCCTGTTGATGACGCCGAAAACGGCCAAGTGGAGCGGCATCCGCACGCTGCACAAAACGTCAGTGATCGCGTCGAAATTGACGATCCCGGTCTTCAACCCGATGTGCTCGACGATGGACGACCGTGACTAATAACCTTCTCTCGGTAAATCAAGCCGATTAGGAAAACAACGGGACTAGGTCATAAGCCTAGTCCCCTTTTTCTGATTCTGATTTCCGTCCAACAAGCTCTCGCTTCTTGGCTCAATCAGCGAGCAATTCTCGCTCTGCTCTTTGAAAAACTCTCTAAACAAATTCCCTCTATAGGAGCAACTCACATGCATACCTCAAACAAACTCACACGTCTTTTCGTGGCGCTGTTTGCCCTCGTCGTGTTAGCCGCTGCCGCGATGGCGCAAACGGTTGACCCCAATGTCACGGCCAGCGACCAAAAAGCTGGTGCGGTGGTGGTCTATCCGTACTACAACTCCAATTCCCAAACCAAAGCCGACACGCGGCTGACGCTCAGCAATCTGAGTTCGACGCAAACCGTACCGGTACACTTATTCTTCCTCGATAAAAACTGCAACCAGGCAGACACCTTTGTTTGCTTGACGCCGAATGCCAGCGTGGTTTTCAAGGCGTCGGAATTCGACCCCGAACAACTCGGCTGGGTGTTGGCGGTGGCGGTGAGCAATCGGACGGGCCTCCCGACCGACCACAACACGCTGATCGGCAATGCGTTCGTCAGCGATGGCGATTACACTGGCAACTACGGTGCCGAAACGTTCACCATTAATAACGCAACCGCTGACATTCGTTCACTGGATGGTGGCATCACGGCGGGCTTCAACATTCAAGCGCCTTCCGCCCTGGCAGTGGAATTGCAAAGCCCGGCAGATGCCGTCGGACAAAAGATTGTCACGGTGGGCTTGACCGGAAATATTTCGGCGGGCTCGACGACGGGTGCGGGTCAACGCGGCACGGGCATCATCTACAATGGAAATGAAAAGCCCTTCGGCAGCTTCTCGCCCTTCCTGCCTGCGGGTTGCCGCTCGGAAGCGATCATTGATGCCAAAACGCCGCGCGTTCCTGGTGGCTTGGTGAACCTGGTGCCTGCGGGCCAGGTGGCGACGATGCGCATCAACGTTGGCACGGTGGACGGTAACGGCAACGTGATCGGCGGCGCAGTCGGACTGTTGATGACGCCGAAGACGCTGGGCAACAAGTGGTGGTTCGCACCAAACGGCGCAAGTTTGGTCGCGCCCCACCATTCCGGTGTTCCTCCCGATGTGCTAAGCACGTCGAGAGCCATCTCAAATGCAAAAAAAGGGAGTCGCTAGCTTGCGGCTCCCTTTGTACAAATAAGACGTCAGCTTAAGCCACCAGCCGATTCAGCACCTCATACAATCGCGTCACGTCAACGGGTTTGGAGATGTATTCATCCATGCCAGCGGCCAGACATTTCACGATCTCCGACCATTGCATTGGCTGTAATGGCAACATGGAATGTGCGTGCCACTGGCGCGCTCGCGTTTGCGAATTTCTTCAGTGGCGACGAGGCCGTCCATTTCCGGCATCATCACATCCATCAAAATGGCATCAAAGGCTTGTGTTTCCCACGTCGCAATGGCTTCTGCGGCCATTATTGGCAACGACCGAGCTGTGCCCTTTTGCTTTTGCAGCACGCGCACGGCGAGAGTTTTGATTTGCGATTATCTTCGGCAATGAGGATATTGCAGGTTTTGCGCGCTTCGCTCATAATTCATCTGTACAACCGCGATGAGGGGCGCCATCTGCAACGCGCGTAATTTCGGCTCTGCGCGCCGGATTGTCAAGCAATATTTTCCGGTCATAGCGACGACGGCAGAAGTCCCGACGGTCAAGGATGGCGTCATCGTCCCTGATACTCCTCCTTGACCGTCGGACTGCCGTCCCTTACCGACTGCCAATCGGATCACCGGGCGGCACGGGCAACGGCGTAGCGCGTTTGCGCGCCGCGTCAGGCCGCGCGAGAAAGCGTTCGATTTCTTCCGTCAGCAGTTTGCGATGCGCCAGATCATTGGCTTCAACCATTCCCGCTTTTTTCAGTTCCGGCAGCAACGAGCGCAAGGCTTCCGTCGCCAACCGCGCGCACCTGCGAGGCCACGCGTCTTCTGCGGCAGCAGTGTCTATCAGGCGGTTAACGCAGACGGCTTGCACCGCACGTTGCAGCGCCGCGTCGTAGCCATTTTTCGCCGCGTTTTTTCTGCCAGACCGTTGCACGAGCGCGCGTACGACTTCGGCAAAATCGGCTCTTCCGCCGCCCGCGCGTGGTATTTCATCCTCAACCGCGCGGCGCGTTCAGGATGGAGCAAAGCCGTGATTGTAAAATCCGCCGCGATGCTCGCCGCGCCAGACCGACCGGAACGTCAACTCCGGTGTGTTCGTAAAATACCCGTCGGGCCGCCGCCGTAGCCGGAACGCGCGCGGCGGAATCATTTGCAAACAGCTTCTCAGGAATCGCCAGCGCTTCCGGCGTGATCGTGCCGAGCGCGAGTTGCAGGCTTCGCGCTGTTTGGCAGCAGACCGTCTGAATATTTTTCGGTGAAGCGCCCGCCGTTTTCACGGCGTAGGTGTAATAGACGCCGCCGATGGATTTGATCGCCGCCGTCAGTTGATAGCGGTGATGCAAATAGAGCGGCAACAATTTCGCTTCAAGCTGTGAATACGGCGCTGCTCGGAATCGTCTTCGCGCCGAAATTGGCGAGGCCGATTTTGCGCACCTCCATTTCGTAAGTTTGAGTTGCGCGACCGGATCAGCGCCGTTGTCCCACAAGCTCGACAACGGATGCGCCGCATTCCGCCGGGCGTGTCCGCGTCAGAGATGAACAGCACTCCGTCAGCGACGCCTTTGGTTACGAAATCGTCTACGGCTTTTTGATTGTGGAACCCCGCCGTAGCCAAAGCTCACGGCAAATTTGTCATACGCGCCGATGCCGACCGCGTAGGCATTCGACAAATCCAGCTTGCCGTTTTTGATTTCCGTCACCGGCCCCGGATTCATCACGGAAGCGACCAAACGACGAAGCGGCGAAGTTGTGCGCGAGTCCGGAGCGTGTGGCCGACCTCGTGCGCCGACAATTGCCGCCGCACGCGCGCGAGCGACATCATCGCCTACATCGGTCGTGTCATCGGCCAGATATTGCAACCCGGCAGCGCCGCCGCAAAATCGCAGGCAAAGTTGTTGTTGTACTGCGGCACTTTACCACGCCTAGCAACACGTCCTGCCGAATGCGCATAGAATCGAGCGTGACGACGCCCTTGATAATCTCGCCCGTGCGCGGGTCTTGTCGAACCATACGCCCAGCCGCGCGTGGAGCGCAACTTTGTTGATGGTGTTGTAGCGAATGTCCATCGGATCAGCATCGGCGGGCAGGATTTCACTTCGAAAGGCGTTGCGGGAACCCGGCGGCTTCGTAAGCCTGATTCCACCACGCAGCGCCTTCAACTAACGCAGAATCGGTTCGGGCGCGCCGTTGTCTACGTAATAGACGATATGGGTTTGACGGGATCGGAAATCGCTGCGAAAACGGGCGTCTTTTTTCTGCAAGCGATGGCGCGCAATCCAACGCTTTTCGATAGGTTCGGTGAACGGCGACGAGTCGTAAAACGAAATGCCGAAGAAGCCAACGCGCGCGGATCGAGCGGGCAAGCGCGGTTGGTAGTTTTATCGGGCAATTCGACGTGGAAAGATGTTCGCGCACGGTCACGGCCTGCGCGGTGGGCGTGACTTCGGCAACTAAGCGGCCAGGGTCTTCGGCGGCGAGGACTTCGACTTCGGTATTTTTCGGGAAGGATTTCGTGCGCGGCAGATAAAACGCCGAGCGCGTTTCGTCCATCCGAAAATTCCCCTGCCGCATCCGCCGCATCGTTTCGCTGACGCCGTGGACATCGCGCAAGAAGAAATTCTGTTGCGTCCACTAAAACCCTTGTTGCCTTCTGCTCGCTTCGACCTTGAAGCCCCACAAAACGGATTGCGCGAACGAGTCTTGCACCGCTCTGCGTTCCGCCGCAGTCGTTGCCGAGCGCGCGGTAACGATAATTCGGCTGTACCAGAAACACCTTGCCGCCGTTGCGCTCAAAATACACGATGCGCCCGTTGCCGGGCTGTCCGCGATCCAGGCCGATGTCGTTGGAGCCGACGCCTGCCGGCAACGAAGACTGCATCAAAAACTCTTCATTGAAGCGCGCAATCTCCATCCACATTTTGCCATTCGCGGCGTCATAGTAGAGCGGGATGAAGCCGTCCAGCTTTTGCCATCCTGCCGTGCGAGCGGCGATGGATTTATCAGTAGCTTTTTCCTGAGCGGTAACGGTGAGGGGAATGAGGGAAAGAACAATGAGCAAAGAGGCGAACCAACGACGCATGAAAAATCTCCTTCGATAGACTTACGGTTTCGGACTTGCGGAACCGCAGGATAGTCTATCGAAGGAGAAACAAGCAATGTGAGTTATGAGGTGTATTAGGTCAATTTCGATTCAGCGTAGGGCAAACAAAATGTTTGCCAGCTTTATTTCACGCTGTAATATTGCAGATGTCGCGCCGTCCGGTACAGGCCGATGAGCAGCAGGCCAACCATCATAATCGTGCAGCTAAAGTAATACGCCGCCACGCTGACGCCGGGCGTAAAATACAAGCCGATGGCCATCACCATCGTCGCCGCGCCGACCTTAAACATACGCCAGCCTGCCGCCATATTGATTTCATACCAGTTGCCAGGACTGAGCAGCGCCGGGCCGACGTTAATGCCATACCACGAACCCGGCGGCACCAGACACAACATCGTTGGCAACGCTGTCAACATCAACAACAGACTGCCCAGCAAAAACATCATAAACAGTGAGAACATAACTACGACCTTCCTGTAACTGGTTGATTTCGGGGGCGACTCTTCACGCCTTCAGGAAAGAGTGAATGTGCGCCACCTTCCAGCCGCCGGAAGGGTCGTGACAGCATTGGCGTTGTTATGTCATCAGGCTCGCCACAATTCGCTGGCTCGCGTTGCCGTCGCCGTAAGGATTCACGGCTTGCGACATCGCTTGATAAGCGGCGTGGTCGTCGAGCAAGAGGGAAGCTTCGTGAATGATTTTTTCTTTGTCGGTGCCGACTAATTTCACTGTGCCTGCCGCGACACCTTCGGGGCGTTCGGTGACTTCGCGCAAGACCAGCACGGGTTTGCCAAGCCCCGGCGCTTCTTCCTGAATGCCGCCGGAATCGGTGATGACAAGATAAGACTGCTTCATCAGTTGCACGAGCGGCAGATATTCGAGCGGTTCCAGCAACGTCACATTGCGAATCTGGCTGAGCGTCGCGCGCACGATTTGCTGGACGTTGGGATTTAGGTGAACCGGATAAACAATGTGAACGTCATCGTAACGTTCCGCGAGCGCACGCAAAGCCGCACAGATGTTTTCAAACGGCGCGCCGAAATTTTCGCGGCGATGCGCGGTGACCAAAATAATGCGCTTGTCGCGCGGAATTGCGGCGAGCGGCGAGTGCGCCCAGTCGTAAGGCTTTTCCGCCACCTGCAACAACGCATCAATCACCGTGTTGCCCGTCACGACAATCTGCGTATCGGCGATGCCCTCGCGCAACAAATTCTGCCGCGAAACGTCCGTCGGCGCGAAATGTAAGTCGCTCAGGCTCGTAGCGATTTTGCGATTGATCTCTTCGGGAAACGGCTGGAATTTGTCGAAGGAGCGCAGGCCGGCTTCAACGTGCCCGACTTTGATTTTGTGATAAAACGCCGCGAGCGCCGCCGCCATCACCGTCGTCGTATCGCCCTGCACCAATATCCAATCGGGCTTTTCCTGCTGCAACACTTCATCCAGCTTCGTCAACGCCCGCGCCGTGATCTGCGCCAGCGATTGATTCGGCAGCATAATATCCAAATCATAACGGGGGTGAATCGCAAACAATTCCAACACCTGATCCAGCATTTGCCGGTGCTGCGCCGTGACGCAGACGACAGAAGTTACTTTGTCCTGGTGTTTGTTAAGTTCGGCCAGCACCGGAGCCATTTTGATCGCTTCCGGGCGCGTGCCAAAAACCGAGAGAATTTTCATAGCGCGCTTGCAACCCCCGTCTTGAAGAATTACACTGCCTGCCGTTCTGCTGCGGCGGAATCTGGTAGACGCAACGGACTTGCCATTTGAGCACCGGGAGCGAAATTCCCGCGTGAATGGAGTCAAATTCGGTGAACCCTTCATCTGGCAACCGAGCTAAGTAAGCTTGAAACTTTGGTTTTCGAGAAAGTGTAGAGACTAGACGGCTCCCACCTGACTGCGACGGCAAAAGGTGAAGGTATAGTCCAGACCACAAACGGGCAATGCCCGGCGGCGAAAGTCGAAGTGGTAAGAAAACTGTTGGAGCTACGCTCCGTGCGGGTTCGAGTCCTCGGGTTCTTCGAAATGCTGAAGCAGCCTTGATGAATTGCGGTTCATCAAGGCTTTGCTGTAACTGTATGCATCGCGTTATTTCTTCGGCTCTAAGGCCTTTTCGTTTCCACTTCGCCACCTGCATCTTGTAACCGTACAATCCTCCCAACAACGCACTGACCTTATCAAAACCTTTTCCTTTCAGAATGGTTGCCGAACCGGCAGACGAATGTTCGCTCGGTCAGGTACAGTAAAAAATCAGATGCTTGTCTTTGGGCAGTTTGTCGTATTTCCCTTCGGTTATGCTTTGGTAGGTGACGTTGATCGCGCCTTTGGCGTGCATCACTTCATAGCTGCCCGTGTCGTGCACGTCTACCAAAATGGCTTTTCTTGCCCGCTTTTACTTCGGCAATGGCATCCGCAGGCTTGATGCGAGGGACGCCGTCGTCGGGAGTTTGGGCAGGAGCGGCAGCACCAGGTGGCGAGACGGCCAGTTCTCGGCGCTTTTGCCGCTGATTGCGTGGAGGTAGCGCAGGCTCCCGCGAGGAGCAAAAGCACCGCCAACGCGCTCAGGCCAAGAAACATGTGAATGGATCTTCATAGATTTGTTGTCCAGGTGCAATTTGAAAATGAGATCGTGTGAATTCATGACCGCGACAGTTTACCCCAAGTCGCACAAAAACATAACTTTGAATTTTTATTTTTCCTCGGCCAAGATAACCTGGTGGAGTTAACAAGCACCAGAACCTCTATGCAAGTGAATCAGATTCCCTGTGCCGCTGCTGTTTGGAATGGAAAAGAACGTTATTGGAGTCTGAAATTATGCGACGAATGAAACAAACTACTACTGCTATCTTTTTTGTCATCTTTTTAGCGGCTCTCATTGGATGGAACGTCAATGTTTCCGCACAACCGGAAACTCCTTCCCCTCATCAGTCTCGCCTAACGCCAGCCCCTCACCTACACCAAAGCCATTGCGCCAGATTTCGTATCTCAAGGACGGCGGGCTGTGGCTGGTGAAGGAGGACGGCAGCGACAATCACCAGTTGGTGCCAGCGCCGGAAGAAGCCGCGATTGCCAATCAAATTTGGTCACGCGATGGCAGCCGCATTTATTTCAATATTGGATTGAACTTGCACGCCTACGTGGTGGCGGAACAAAAAGTCGAAAATTTCGGCGCGCTGGAAGTGCCAGAAGGCATTGCGTTGGATCGCATTGAGTTAAGCACGGATAACCAAACGCTGCTGACGCATACGATTGACACGCATGATGCGCTGAATTCTGTGCCTAAAATTTATGCCGACGTTTGCGCCGCTGGTCGCGCGTGACCAGCATTGACGAATATCACGCGCTTCGCAATCGCAATCGTCGCTTTCGGTCACCAAAGTTGGCGATAGATTGCCGTGGTTTCGCCGGACGGACGCTTTGTTTTGTTTGCCGAGGCGATTGAAAAAGACATTCAGCTTTTTGTTTCCGACATTGAAATCCGGCAACCAGGCATCAGATTACGGATTTAAGCTTAATATCGAAGGTTTTTGAAGAGAACGCCACGCTGATGGTAGTCGTCGTTTGCTCGCCACGTGGTCGCCGGATGGCCATCATATCGTCTTCGTACCGCCAGTAATCGTGTGTCTGAGTTTCGGCCTGCGGGGCAAAACGTATTTGGTAGATGTATCTGGGGCGGCGCGCAGCTACAGTTAGCCGCCACGCCGACGGCAAGTCTGGTGCAGGAATGGAATCAGGAAAAGCACCTTGATGGTCTATGATGACAACGGCCAACCCGTGATTGCGGATACGCAGGGACAACTCAGACCTATGTCGAGAAGGAATCCAGCCCAAGTGGCAGCCGGTAGGATAAGTCCAGGAATTCTTTACACACCCGGCAGCGGCGGCAGCGCATTCTTGCGCTCAAAGGCAATCGCCGCGCCAGTGTTGCTCTCTTCCGCGTGATGCACCGTTTCGGTGCGCACCACCCGCCCGCGAAATACGCGTCGCTACGCCTTTGTACGGATCGCTGCTTTCCCCCAGAATGCGACGATGAGTTTCAACATTCTGCTTCCAAAAATCAACAAATCATCCGTCAGCACATAAGCTCCGCCGCCGCTTAAATTGAGAAAACGAGCATCGCGTTTCGATAATGCCGCCGAGTGAATCCTTCCAACGGATTTTGGCAAGATGCCGAGCTGAACGCGATGCTCACGCTCTTCTTTCAATAGCTTCAATAGTCATAAATGAATCGTGCAATGGGTCAACATGCGGAACCAACATGTGTAGCTCGTTTTTGTGGGGGCAGTGGGGTTAGAGGGGCAGGATAGTAACTAACTGGAATCGTTTAAAAATGCAATACTTCTGTGAAATCTATTAACTGTGTTCCGAGATTCTGCCGTTTTCTCTAGTGGGAATTTATAAAAGCTATACTCCCCTCGCACCAGTTGCGATTTTTTCTTCTGCTCCGTCACTGAAATTCAAACGACTGTATCAAGCCGCTTGCTCATCGGTTATGTGGTCACGGGGCTAATATGAGGAAGAATAGCATTCTTTTGTTTGTCGTTCACTTTGCGTTATTGCTTGGTGTCGTGGGTCTTGAGTGCTCAGCGCATCACGTCCGCTCATCAGGAACCGGCGGCGGCGAAATCCGCTGAAACCGCTCAACCTCATGCACCGCAACCACCTGGCGGACAGAGGCCAGGGGATGATAAGCAAACTCCACTCATCTTCAAAACAGAAGTCGTGACGCTCTCCGTCACTGTTACCGACCCATATAATCGCCTTGTCACCGGGCTGGATCGGCGCAATTTCGAGGTATTTGAAGATAAAGTCAAACAGGAAATCGAATATTTCCGCGATGAAGATGTGCCCGTCAGCGTCGGCATCATTTTCGACGTTTCGGGCAGTATGAAAGGCAAACTGGATCGCGCGCGCGAGGCACTGAAAGCCTTCATTCAAACGTCACACGATATGGACGATTTCTTCCTCGTGGGCTTTAACCAACGCGCCAACTTGGTTGCCGAGTTCACGGACGGCGACAGCCTGCTCAACAAGTTGACATTGATTGATCCGAAAGGGCAGACCGCACTGTATGATGCTTCTTATCTCGGCATTGAAAAAGTAAAACAAGGTCGCCATCAAAAACGCGCGATTCTGCTGATTTCAGACGGGCAGGACAACTCCTCGCGCTACACCTACGGCGAACTGCGCAAGTTGCTGAAGGAAGCCAACGTGCAAATCTACAGCATTGGTATTGTCGAAATGGGCGGCGGCGCAGGCAGCACGCTGGATTTGCAAGGACAGGGAATTCTAGAAGAAATTTCGCAGACGACCGGCGGTAAAGCATTCTTCCCGCGTTCGGCGGCAGAACTCGAAGACGCCACAACACGCATTGCGCTGGAACTGCGGCATCAATATAGCATCGGTTACGTGCCGACGAATGAAAAGCGCGATGGCAAATGGCGCAAAATTAGTGTGAAGGTGAATCCGCCGCGTGGCTTGCCGCGACTGAATGTCCGGTCGAAAGAAGGCTACTACGCTGTGCCATAGTAGCCGCTTACCAATCTGTTAATCCCAACAATTTCAATGACTGAGCGGTCGCATATCCCGTTACGTCAACCTTGTGTTCTTCCTGAAATTTCTGCATGGCCGCCTTCGTGGCATCGTTGTACTCGCCGGAAATCTCGCCCGTGTAATAACCTTTTTTCGCTAACGCCTCCTGAATCTGCCGGATGCGATCAGCGTCCATTTTGACATCCAGTTTTTTGGTGGGCTTTTTGGGGGTAGCGCCTGGAACGGGAGCAACGGACACAGGATTTTTCATATCAGAGCGAACCAATTCATCCAGACGTTTGGCTTCGGCGGGCGAGTTGTGTTCGATGACATCAATCACGTCTGGCCCCGTCTCGCGCGGTGGCGGGGCATCGAACGAAGTCAGCGCCGTCGCGCGTGTAACATTAAATTTCAGATCCGCTTGGGGAGCCGCTTTCGCAATCGGGCGCAACATAAAGTGGCCCGCCGATAATTCCTGCCCCTCATCTTCAGCCTCTGTCACGTGCTTGCGCTCTGCACGAGCGAGCAATGCCGTAGTTACCACCGTTTCACGCCGCGCGGGTTCTTTCCTCTTCTCTTCTGCGTTGTGTTCTTGCCTGCTGGCCTTAGACTTAGTCTTTTCCTGTTCGGCAGCGAGTTCGGCTTCTTTCGCTTGCTTGCTGCGCCGGGTTTCTTTTTCCGGCGGTGCTTTCCTGACGGCGACTTCTTCTTTCTTCTTGCCGGATTTTTTGTCGTTCTCGTGTTTGGTTAGTTGCCCTTTTGCCTTTTTGCCTTTCTTGTCGTCTTCCCGCTTGGCAAGTTTTTCTTTTTCCTTCTGCTTCTCGCGTTCGCGTTTTGTCAGCTTCTCTTCTTTGCCACGTCCTTTGGATTTTTTATCTTCACGCTTGGCGACTTCTTCTTTCTGTTTACCGCGTTTTTTCTTTCCCTTCTCATCCTCGTCGTCTTTCTTTTTGCGGGCGAGTTGTTTTTCGCGCTCGGCTTTTTCGCGGCGGGTTTCGCGCGCGGATTTGGCCTGTTGCTTTGGCTCGGCTTTTTTCACGGCTTTCGCCTTGTCTTTAGCCTTCTCGGCTTCGGCAGACTTATGCTTCTTGTCCGCAGCTTGCGGGGACAGTAAGGCGAGAACAAACAAAAAGAAAAAGGTGAGCACGCCACGCGAGGGGCAAAACTTATGAGGCATATTCTTCCTTGTCTAGTCAGGGGATAATTACAAACACCAGACATCGGCATCGACAACCGCTTACGGTAAGGCGCACCTATTATGCCTCAAAAAACAACGGAGGCGAAGTGATTTGTCTCACCTCGCCTCCGTCACTCACATTAAAAAAGTGTCAGTTTAGTTCTTCCTTCTCGGCGCGGGCGCGGCTTTCGCCTTCGTATCCGCTTCCTTCTTTAGCACCTTGAGCGCATCGGCAGAAGGTTTCACATTAAGCGAAGCAATCACGCCTTTTGCCTCCGCCACACGCGGGTCGGTTGCGGGCGCTTTATCAATGAAAAATTGCAGGTAGTTGGCACCATCCTGGAAGGTTTTTTCATTGCCAAAGTAGGACAGCCCGATGCCGTAATACGCTTCGGCATAATTGGGATCAAGTTCAATGATCGCTTTGTAGGCCGCGACAGCACCATCTACATTCCCCGCTTCGCGCAGAGTTTCGGCACCGGAAAACAGCAGTTTCTTTTTCTGCGCCGGGTCTTCCGTCATTTCTGCCACTACGATGTAATCTTTGTTTGCGGCGTCGGCCATTGCCATATCGCTGAAACGACGGCCCAGCAATGAAGCGGCATCGGCTTTGACTTTAACGTAACCGGCTTTGGCGCTCTTATTCTGCGCGGCCTTTGCTGCATCTGCCGCGCTCTGGGCATCCAGCAAGGTAATGGCTTTGTTGGCATTCGTGATGGCTTCGTTAAAGTCGGCTTTGGCCGCATCGCGCAGCGTCGTCACCTGATCTTTCATTTCCGGTTTCACGCTGTCGTTCAGTTTCGTCACGCCACGATTGTAAAGCGCTAAACCTTTCAAATACCAAAACACATTCTGCTCTGCGTCAATTGCAATACCTTTGTCGAATTCACCGATAGCGCCATTGTAGTCTTTGTTATTGAGCGCCGTGCGGCCTGTTTCCAGCGCCGTGTTCATCGCCTTGTTGTCTTCTTCGATCTTATTGTTCTTCTTTTTGACCTCTTCTACCTTCTTGTTGTACTCCTCAATCTCTTTCTTGGAAGGGCCAGTTGTCGCCGCCGCATTTTTATTGCCGCCCGCGTTCGCGCCGCCAGCGCCACCGGCTGCGCCAGCGCCAGCGCCGCCGCCACCACCCTTGCCCGCCGCGCGTACTTCTTCAAGCGTCAACTTTTTACCGTCGCCGGGATCAAGTTCAAAAGCCGGAATCGGCTGATCGGGCTTGTGACCGGTCGAGAAAGCAGGCGCAAAACCGTCCGCGCTGACGATAATCGTGTAGGTGCCGCCGTACTGAATGCCGGCGTGAATAAATTTGCCCTTTTTATCGGTCTTGAGATTTGCACTCCATTTGATATCGTTGCGATGGATTTGCACTTCGGCATTCGGAATGGGTTCATTCGAGCCGCGTTTTTTGACTTCGCCTTCCATTCGCCCGACCTGCGCGAAAGCGCCGACCGCCGTCAATGCCAGCAGCGCGGCGAAAAGTAAAAATCTGATCTTCATAGATGTCCTCCGTTGGTAGTGGAACGATTACAACTGCCACAAGCGCGCTTCTCACGCTTTACTTGTCTTGCGTGCGCCGCTTAGATGTAAATAAAAACTTTTGGTTGCGTGCAAAGTAAGGCGAATTGTAATGCACGAGGAAAGCAGAATTCAAATCGTTGGCGTCGCATATGCAATTGGGTCAGCGATTCCTGCCTCCTGAAACCCGCGCAGCCGTAGCGCACAGCTATCACACACGCCACAGGCCAGGTCTTCTTCCCTGTAACACGACCATGTCAAATGGAGCGGCGCGCCCAGTTGCAAGCCGTGCTGAACGATTTCGCTTTTGCGCATCGTAATGATCGGCGTGATGATTTCAATCTGCGTTTCCGGCTTGGTGCCAACAGCGATAAGGCGATTGAAGGCTTCGTAATACTCAGGCCGACAATCGGGATAGCCGGAACTGTCTTCAGCGACCGCGCCAATATAGATGCGGTTGGCACTGATCACTTCCGCCCAGCTTGTGGCAATCGAAAGCAAATGTGCATTGCGAAATGGCACATACGAAGTAGGGATTTCGGTGGATGCAAGATTTGCGCGGCTGACTTCGATGTTTTTGTCCGTCAGCGACGAGCCGCCGATTTTCGTCAGGTAATCAATACTCGTCGTCAGACGTTTCGTCACGCTATAAAAATCCGCGATGTCGCTGAACGCCTTGAATTCACGCGCCTGCGTGCGCTGGCCATAGCTGACGTGAAGCATTGCAATTTCGCCCGCATCGCGCGCGGCAATTGCCGTCGTCACGCAACTGTCCATTCCACCACTGGCTAAAACTACGGAAAGCATTTGAGATTTGAGATTGGAAATTTGAGCAGGTCAGACACCGATGGTATCTGCTCCCCAAATTAACTTGTGTAGTTGTAATTGCATTCGGGCGCGGAGGCCGGATTGTAAAATCCACGCGGCTAAATCCTGCCATTCGACCGCGCCCCAGACAGGCGAGAGGAGCACTTGCGGCACGCGTTGGTCGAGGGCGTATTTGCCGATAACTTCTTGCGCGTAGTCAAAATCGGCGCGATCCTGGATCACAAATTTGATTTCGTCGTGGGCGTTGAGTTGTTCGAGGTTCGGCCAGAAATTCCGCGCTTCTTCACCGCTGCCGGGACATTTCACGTCGAGGATTTTAACCGCGCGGGCGTCCAGCACGCTTGCATCCAAACTGCCGCTCGTTTCAATCAAAACCTGATAGCCCGCATCGCAAAGCTGTGTGACCAACTCACAACACTCCCGCTTTTGCACGAGCGGTTCGCCGCCCGTGATTT
>JAXLQQ010000078.1:0-26972 GCA_046331525.1 Blastocatellia bacterium | reverse complement strand
CTTCTTCTTCGAGCGCGAACAAACGCTCGCCGCCGAGCCGTTTCAAGGTTTCGCCCAGCAAATCGCCGAGGCGATGAATGTATTCACTCAGGGGCAGATCTTTCGCGAGTGCCGGAGTGGGATTCGTTTTACTCATAACCGTGACATTAAAGCATGTGAAAGGTGAGATGCGAAGACAATGCAGGGTAAGGTATCCCTGATAAACCCGCGGTAAAAAATACTGAGTTGTTGTGGTATGCTCAGGCACAAGCAAAATGCCGCAATGAGTTACTAAGTATGAGTGAGAAGCTTGCACAAAATAAGCCTGAGAGAAAGAGGAAGGCTCTGACTGCTGACCTTACGAACGAGGAGCGAGTTTTGTGTGCGGCGAATGATGATTTGAAAGAAGGTTTAAGCTATTTAGACGCTGGTGGTATTCAAAGTGCGCGCGAAAGCTTTACAAAAGCCATAATCCTATGCCGGGCCGTAAGCGACCCTTCGTTTTTGCGATCCGCAAAATATTTAGAGGCGTGGATCAAGCTTTGCCTCGCTGGTTTGGAGCGAAATGAACGCAATTCTGAACAAGCAAAAATGGCAATAAGCGAGGCTTCAAATATTTTTCGGGAACTAGGCGACTACTATCTTAGCAATGGAATTGGGTGTTTTCTTTTGGCCGCGATAGCGCAAGAATCAGGGAATGATAGCCAGACTGTATTGCTGGCAGAGGAGGCGATTGGTTACGCAAGAGAAAGTAAAGTGGGAGATTTTGAGGCAGATGTCCTACTGCTCCAAGCTCGATCCTTAATAAAACTAGACCCTGCCGGAGCGCTGGCAGCATTTTGGCAAGTGCGTCGCTTGTACAAAAAAAATCATCGGAAACCGGAAGTTCTAAAAGAGCTGGATGCCTGGATCAAAGATGTTATAGCAACGCAACCACAAGATGAGCAGCAGCATATCAGAGCCACTCTGTTATCTTATGCTGAGGAAACGCGACGTGAAGCAGTAGCGAGGGTGAAGGCAGAAGCAATCCTGCAAGAAGGCCGAGAGCTAATCCAATCCGGGGCTTGGCAACGCGGGTTAGAGACGTTACGGTCTGCGCGACAACTTTTTTCTGATGTGGATGATCTTTATGGCAATGCTCGCGTTGCCATAGAAATTGGTGACGTCCAAATGCGGTTTGGCGATTACGAATTGGCGCGCATGTCTTATCTGGATGCCCAACGGTATCTGCGTAAGCTAGGGGATGAAAACGGCATCGCAGTGACACAGCTAAAGCTTGGCACCCTTGCCTTGTATATGTATCAGGCAGAGGAAGCACAAAAGCAGTTGCAAACAGCCTCAACATTTTTTCGCGCGCACGGTGATAGCCAGCGCGCCGAAATCAGCGAACGCTTGCTAACGCTGGCACCGGAAGTTCAGCAGCCTGTCTTGTAGCGGGTAATCCTATGAACGAACTCGAAAAGTTTCGGCGTGAAGCCTGGGGGCTGAAGCGAATGCTCTTTCGCATTCGGCAGTTGGACGAAGCTGACCTAGTACAGGTTTTTACTGCCCGTGATCGTGAGTTGGAACGTGCGCTTATAGCCATTGGGGATGCGCCAACCAATTTGCTGATCAATGGGGTCTTTGGCGTTGGCAAAACCGTCTTCACGCAAATGCTGTTGCGCGGCTTGCACGAACGTTATGGGCAGGAAGTGCTTTGCATTTCGGAATGCCTGGATAGCGTAGATGCGGATTTGCCAACGACGATTTTGCGTGGATTGGCGCAGGCGCTTTGTTACGAAGACCCTGACGCAAAAGCGATTGATGAGCTATTGGCAGGCGTAGAGTTGACCACGCAAGTTGTGGATAAGAACACGGGGAACGCCGAACTCAATCTAGGCTTTTTCAAAGGTGGTGGCAGCGGTGAGGCCAGTACGACTGAATCTCGCGCCCGTAAGTTCATTCCCAATGCGCCGTATCAAATTCGCCAATTGATTGAACGTGCCAAAGCGCGGTTTCCGCAACGACGGCTGGTTATTGCGGTAGATGATCTGGACAAACGTGATCCTAACACTGTGCGGGAAAATCTTTCTTCGGCTCGCTCCACGCTCCACAATCACGCCTGCTCATTTATCTTCACCGGGCATCCGTTGAGCATTTTGCGCGATGCTTACTCATCCCTGGGGGGCGTGTTTGATGATCGAATTGAGTTGCAGGCGCTGGCACCGGAACAGATGCAGGAGTTGATGGTGAAGTATCTGGCTGCTGGACGCCTGCCGGATGCGCCTGAGGAAAAGCGAGATGTCTTTCCGTTCACCGCAGAAGCCGCGCAGGCGATTATTCAGCAAGCGTTCGGTTTACCACGAGTACTTAATGTCATTTGCTTTCATATCTTGAGCGAGGCAGCAAGTTTGCGCTATTCGCATATTGACCGTGAGGCGCTGCACCATTGCTGGCAATTAGCAGGGGATCGCTTAAAGCAGGGAGCACGGGCAGACGTGCGAAGCTTGCTGGAAGTCATTAGCGAACAAACGCAGGGGCTAGACCCCTTACAAGCAAATGACACAACGTTTGATCGGCTCGGGGAAATTTTGGCGGTGGATTCATACGAAGCACTTTTGAATAAATTCAATGCAATTCTCCAGTCTCCAGAAAGTTTGATTGTTGGCGTGGAGCGGGCCGGAAGGAGTCTTTTTTTGCCGCAACCGCTTTTACAATCGCTTGCCTCTACTGAAACGGAGGAAACGCAGCCCCCTCTTGATAATTCCAAACAAGACCAATGAAACCACGCATTGCCATTTTTTTTACCGGCGGCACCATTTCGATGAGCATTGATCCAAGAATGGGCGGGGCTGCGCCTGCGCTGTCAGGCGAAGAAATCGTCGCGCGGGTGGAGGGCCTGAGCGACGTGGCTGATTTTGACATCATCAACTTTGCGCGCCTGCCAGGGCCGCACGTTACACCAGCAATTATGCTTGAGCTTGCGCAACAGGTCGCCGCCCGGTTGCAGGACGAAGCCGTTTCCGGCGTCGTCATCACGCACGGCACGGATACGCTGGAAGAAACGGCGTACTTTTTGGATTTGGTTTTGTCTTCCGACAAGCCCGTCGTGTTCGTCGGCGCGATGCGTAATAGTTCAGAGCTGAGTTGGGACGGCCCGGCGAATTTGAAAGCTGCTGTGCGCGCCGCTGCCGATGAACAGTTGCATGGCCTCGGCGTGGTAATTGCGATGAGCGAAAAAATCATCGCCGCGAACGAAGTCACGAAAACGCACACCGAATCTGTTGACACGTTTCAGAGCCGCGATTTTGGCCCGCTCGGCATCATTGACAAAGATCGCGTGATCCTCGCGCGGCGTCCGACCGAACGCGAATACATTGCGACCACAACCATCGAAGAGCGCGTCGAAACAATCAAAATGGTGTCGGGTGGCGATGGCAAGTTTATTGATTTTGCGGTGGCGCAAGGCGTGCGCGGTTTAGTGCTTGAAGGTTTCGGGCGCGGCAACATTCCGCCTGCTTATCTGCCTGCGGTGGAGCGTGCGGCACAAACCGGCATCCCGATTGTGTTGACTTCGCGTTGTCCGCGCGGGCGTGTGCTGGACACGTATGCTTACGAAGGAGCAGGGAAGACGCTCACGAATCGCGGCGTGATTTTAGGCGGGATGTTGCCGAGTCATAAGGCGCGGATTAAACTCCTACTCGCATTGGGCGCGGGTTTCAGCCTCGCGCAAATTCGACAGTTATTTGTTAACTCCTGAGCCGGCGAAGAAGAAAGGATCAGTTGTATGAAAACCTTTACTTGGTTAAGCACGATTGCCGTAACGCTTGCTACGTTCGCCATTGCCGCTGCGCAAACGCCAGCGCCATCCGGCTTGAAAATCCTCGGCTTCAGTTTCACGCCCAAATCCACTTCCCATTTGGAAATGGTCGAACTGCCTAATAATCCGGCCATTCGTCCAACCGACACCGCTAATTTGGGTGCTGAATACCGCAGCGAACCGACGAACGACAGCCGCTATTACAAGTACGAAAAACGCGAGGAGCGATCCCGCTATGCGACCGTGCGTGTGAAGAATGAAAGCGCCAAAGCAATCAAAGCGATTCAGTGGGAATTCACCGATCCGCATTTCAACGGCGACAAGGAAATCGGTTATTCCGAAGGCCAAACGAAAATGCAGCTTGCTGCCGGGCAAAGCGCCGTGCTGGTGCAACGTGTTCCCGATCATCCGACCTGTGGTATGGCGATGCGTGTGACAGCAGGGGCGGGATCAATGGCGGGCAATTGTGGTCGCTCGCAGCGCAAAATGACTCGCTATTACCCCATCGAAGCCCGCTTGAAAAAAGTGTTTTACGCCGATGGCACGGTTTGGATAGCGCCTTAACTTTACGGTTTCGGAAAAAGAATGGGCAACGCGGCTTCTGACGTAAAAACACAGCGTGCGTTGTGACCGCACAACGGTACGGGCGTGACTTTGTGTTGCGCCCCAAATTTTTGATTGACGTATTTCGCGTATGCTTGCCCGCGCGCAAAGCGGTTCGGCCCTTGCGCCATCGCCGGACACGACGAATCAAAGCCTGCCAGCGGCAACGTATCCAATTCACTTAGCAAATAAACCACCGCGCGCGATGTGAGGTTTTTCTTTAGTTGCTCGTCCGAGAGCTTTGTGCTCGCGCCGCTGCGGTTTTGCAAACCATATGGCCAGCGATCATACGTCGTGCAATTGCGCCCGTCGCCGTAGGCGCGAAACTCTTCGCCATTTGGACGTGTCGCGTCCAGATAAGCATAGCTTGATGGATTCGAGACGACGTAGGTGAGCGGAATTGGCAGCGCGTCGTGGGCCGTGTTCGCCATCACATAGCGCGCCATATATTGCCCACCTGCGGAATGGCCGGACAGAACAATGGATTGCAGATTTGGGAACAGGTTCTTGCGCGCCACCTTGCGCAAAATCTCGTCCACCAAATCGTAGGAATTGACGCTTTCGGCATTCGTGGCCAGCGCGCCCGAACGCCAGCTATCGCCATTGCAACCCCAGTTGATTTCATTCGCGTCCAGCTTGTCATTGCAACCACTCCCGTTGTTGGAAGCAAAGCGTGGCGCGATGATGAGCGTATTGTCGAGCGCGCTTGCGAGAAAGCCTGCGGCAACAGCGGTGCGAAAGTAATTGTCAGCATCTCGCCCCGCGCCGTGCACCATCACCAGTACGCGCGTAATGGCTGGATTCGCCGCTTCCAGCGAATAGGTGCGATAAACAAGCGAGTGCATTTCGCCCTTGCCCAACTTGATCCATTCCGTGCAATTGGGCGTAGCCGTCGTGCAAGGGGCGGCGAGGCAGGGAAGGCAGCCGAGCAGGAACATGGTTAGGACGATAAGTTTTTGTAAGCGGTAAGTCATGGGGAAATCTCCCTTAAAGCGGCGGGCCAGTTGGTGTACTGCAAACATCTTGTTTGCGGCTACGTGTCCGCGCCCTACGCACGGCTGCAAACAAGATGTTTGCAGTACACCAACTGGCCCGCCAATTCTTAATTTTCCCTTCTCGCTTCTCCCTTCTGTTGCCAGAAAAACGATTTTTCCCTGGTTGGGAATGGAAAATTGAGAATGTTTTTAGCGTACGGCGGCCTCGGCCATAGCCACGAACGCATTGAATTCATCGGACGTGTCGCCGCCGCCGCCTTGTCGTTGCATCAGGATGATGCCAATCAAATCTTTGTTCGGATCAGCGAAATAATACGTCTGCCATGCGCCGCCGTGTGTGAACGTGCCGACACCTTGCAACCGAAACATGCCTTCGACATTGCGCACGACCTGAAAGCCTAGGCCCATCCCGACGCCCGGCGACCAGCCGGCCTGCATCGTGCCGGTGTGATTGTTGGTCAACACCTCGATGGCTGTACGCGACAGGATTTGTTTGCCCTGTAATCTGCCGCCGTTTAGCAGCATTTGCAGAAAGCGAAACAGGTCGGCGGCGTCGGAATACAACCCGGCTTCGGGTGCGGAGTAAACGGCGTTTTCGCGCGTAGGTTCAATATCGGATTTTTTCAGCCCGGCGTCAGTCAATTGATAAATCTGGGCGACGCGCGCGTTCTTGCTCGCGGGCAGAAAGAAATGCGTGTCTTTCATGTCGAGCGGCGCAAACAATCGCTCTTCCAAAAACTGCTCGAAGCGTTTGCCCGTGACGACTTCGACAATGCGGCCTGCCATAGCGATGCCCATATTGCTGTAAATCCATTTCGTGCCGGGCTGTACTTCCAGGAGTTCCTGCGCGAAAAGTTTGACCGCTTCGGCCAGTGTTTTGTCGCGCTTGCGATAAAAGGTTTGGAACTCGCCGACTGTTTTCGGATAGCCGCCGCCGATGCCCGACGTGTGCGTCAGCAAATCACGAATCGTGATCGAACGCGCCAATTTCTCGCCGCCTTTGACCTGCATGGTTTTGCATTCGGGCAGGTACTTTTCGATGGGATCGAGAATGGACAGCAAGCCGTCTTCCTCCGCCATCATCACCGCGACCGCTGTGATCGGTTTCGTCATCGAAGCGATTTGAAATAGCGTGTCGAGACGCATCGGCGTTTTGGTTTCGAGGCTTTGATAGCCAACCGCATCGGCGTGAATAATTTGCCCGTGATAGGCGAGCAGCGAAACGATGCCCGCCGTGCGGCCTTGTTCGACGAAAGATTTCATCCGGGCTTTAAGTTGCGCAATCCGCGCCTCATCCGGGGCGCTGGCTTTGGGTTGAGCGCAGACGGCGGCGGCCAGCAGCAAGAATGCGGGAAAAAGTAGCAAGCGATGTCGGTTCATGGTTATCGAAGGGAAAGGACCGTTAACGTACTGTCCGAATTAAACGGCTCGTCAAAATCATCCGGTTCGTGGCTTTTCGGAATCGGCACTTCCATCGGAAAGCTGCCGTGCGGAATCTCAATGCCGGGCGCGGGCAAATACCGATTGGCGAGTACTTCCAAATCGTAGCCTTCGCGCCGGACACGACTATCCAGGTAAAGCAAAATAAAACCGAGCATCAGCACCGGCAACAACAGGATTTCGCTCGCCTGCGAAACGGTGCTGATGAGGACGGTATACCACAACGGCTGTTGCGGACTGAACGGCCCCGTCTCAATGCCGTTCAGCCAGGCATACACGTACAACGGCAGGCGAAAGAGCAGCTCCACAGAAAACGAAATGTAAACATAAAAAAAGACCAGCGCGGTGATCGGCAAAAAATCCTTGCGGCGAAATTCTCCGCCCGCGAGTGCAAAGCTGCGGCTGAGCGCGTTGGCAATGCCTTTCTTCTCGACCGTGATTGCCTGCGGCAAAAACATGGCGCGTTTCACATTCATCAGCACCAGAATGCTCAGTGCGGCAAAAGCGACGAGGCCGAAAAGACTATGCAGAATGATTTGCAGCCAAAATGGCAACCCGCTTAGCATCCAGGCGGCCAGCAAGGCATACGCGCCCACGACCATTCCGACCACGTACAAGAGAAAGATGCCGAGCGTCAGCGCCAGCGCCAGAATCATTACGGTCGCGCCAACCAGCCGCCAAAAATTTTCGCGTAACGTGCGATACACACCGCGCACGGTCAGCGGCGAGCCGTCCATAAAATACTGCACCAGTTCACGCGCCGTTCCGCCCAACAAGAAAATGATTACGGCTTTGCTGCTGAGATACAACGCTACGCCGCCTGCGATCAACAAGGATGCGGTTGCCAACCGCAAATCGCCTTTGGTCGTGGAAAAATTGCGAATCCCCGCTGTCACCGCCATCACGCCCAAATAGGAAAGCACCACGGGCAACACCGCGACGCGCATTAGCGCGACCCAATGGCGACGGTACATCCGCACGATGCGATCCAATAAATCCCCGGCAGATAGCGGGGCCAGCGACAGGGTTTCCATTTCGGTGGCGACTTCGTTCGTTGGCATCGCGTCATCTTACAGTGTTTTTTCAGGAAATGTACAGGCAGCAAAAAATGGTTTTCAGAGATGGAAAGAACGGCGATAAGATTTGTTATTTCATTAGTTGACTTTCCTGATTTGAGAAATTACTTGAAAAAAAAACGATCTCGCGTTAGAAATATGCTCCCCAAAAAAATTACGAGGGTCTTTCAGCGGGACGAAGCAACGGCGAATGCGCAGCAACGAGTCGCGCGAGGACTCTCCACTATTGAAACTGCTATGAGGAGGGATGATGAAAAAGCTCACGATGTTATCGTTATTTTGCGGTTTGCTCTTCAGCGTAACGGCTTACGCAGATAAGACAGAAGAAGTGACTCGCGCCCAAAACGCGGCGCGTGCGTTCCGCGAGATTATGGACGCCCCGGATCAAACGATTCCCCACGAATTACTGGATCGTGCCTATTGCGTGGCCGTGTTTCCGTCCGTGAAAAAAGGCGGCTTTGTGGTTGGCGGTCAATTCGGGCGCGGGCTGGTCAGTTGCCGCAAACCGGGTAGCGGTTGGAGCGCGCCTGCTTATTTTACGATTGGCGGCGGCAGCTTCGGCTTGCAAATTGGCGCGCAGGCGGTTGATCTGGTGCTGCTGATTATGAACGAGGACGGTGTGAATGGCCTGCTGAAAAGCAAATTTGAAATCGGCGCAGGCGCGGCGGCAACGGCTGGCCCCGTCGGGCGCAACGCCTCTGCTTCCACCGATGCCACGTTGAATGCGCAGATTCTTTCTTACTCGCGTAGCAAAGGCTTGTTTGCTGGCTTGGAATTGAAAGGCTCAGTGCTGAAGGAAGACGAGGGCGCGAACAAGGATGTCTATGGCCATGCCGTCGCCGCAAAAGATATTCTGCAATCCGGCACGGTTAAGGTCACGCCTGACACGCGCATTTACCCGGCAACACTCACCAAGTTTTCTGCGCGCAAAACCAGCGGCAACAAAGCCAATGTGAAGCGCAAACGGTAGGCAACCATCTTGCCACCAACGGCGGGCGGAGGAGCAAACGGCAGGTCAAGCTGACCGCTCCTCTGCCTGTCCACTATGTTCTTTTCCGATTTGAGAGGAGGGCCAATGAAACTCGCCCCTGCGATTTGTCTCCTTGTTTTGTCCGGCAGTCTGCTGCCGCAAACGGCTAGCGCGCAACATCGCTTGCCCAATGGGCAGCCTGTGCGTCGTGCTGTACAGCAGGCACCTGCACCCGCGTCCGCTGTGCCGTCGCAAAGAACCGGCGGCGCGCCACCCGCTCAAGCGCCCGCGCCGCCCGCTCCTGTAACCTCCACTTTTACTACGACCACTACCGCGCCTGCGGGAGCCGTCCCCACCGTCACGGCGAAAATGGAATCGCCGCAAGTAATTCGGATTGAATTGACACTTCCGGCGGGCACCGTCGCTACTGGCGGAGCGGCTGTGGCACCCGTGCAGCAGGTAGAGAAAAAGCCGCCGCCCTGTACCGGGCTGGAAAATGGCCACGATTGGCTGGCGCGCACGGATCGCGCCGCGACAGTTTTGCGCGAACTGCTTGACGCGACGGATCGCAATATGTCGCAGGGCGTGCTCAATCGGTCAGATTGTGTGGCTGTCATTCCCTCGCTGAAAAAAGGTGGTCTGACCTTCGGCGGACATTGGGGACGCGGGGTGATGAGTTGTCGTTACGACAATAAATCGTGGAGTCCGCCCGTCTTTTTTACCGTCACTGGCGGCAGCTTCGGCTTGCAAATCGGCCTACAGGTGACCGATTTGGTGATGATGATCAGCAACCGTTCCGGTGCTGATGCGCTGCTGGGAAACAAGCTTGAACTCGGCGCAAGCGCAGGTGCAACCGCGTTAATGATGGGCCGCCACGCGGGTATTTCCTCCGATATGCTGATGAATTCGCGGGTTGTCTCGTATGCCCGCAGCCGGGGCTTGTTTGCCGGCGTCGAGTTAAAAGGCGCGTATTTCCGGCCTGACAATATGGCGCATCACGTGATTTACGGCGATGACGCGCATGTACACGACATTCTTTCCAGCGAACGAATCCCGCAGGAAGCCCGCGCCACCTGTTACAACAACATCAGCGTCTTTCCCCGCACGTTACGAGATATTTCCCCCGTGCATCTCTATTATGCTAGAGTGCAGAGGCCTCGCTATCCACAGGCGACCTCTTCAGCCCCCGCTGCAAGATGAGAGAATGTATGCGTACAATTTATTTACTCCCGGCTTGCCTACTCTTCACCGTAGTCTCTCCCGCGCTGGCTGCCAACGCGAAAAAAGACACCTACGTGCCAGTGCGGAAAGGGAAAAAGGGCAAGCTGGTCGTCGTTGAAAAAGAAGCCACCAAACCCGTGCCTCGCGTGAACCCCAGGCTCGCCGGGCTGCATCCGCAAACGCAGGTGAAAGTGAAAGCCGCGCTCAAGGATATGGATCGCATCGGCGTATGTCCGGCCATCACGAGCGCCTATCGTTCCAATGCCGAGCAGCAGGAAATGTATCGCTGTGCTCATCGTCGCCGCTGTCGCGCGGCACGCGGCATTTACAGCGCCCGCAAACCCGGCACCTCCTTGCACGAAGCCGGACTGGCCGTAGATTTTGCCGACATTGCGCACGGCCAGAAAAATCGGCGGGCGTTGACACGCGATGGACGTAAGATTGTGAAGGTGATGGAAAAGCACGGCTTCAAATGGCGCTACGGATTGAAAGACCCCGCGCATTTTGAGCTTGACCCGCGCGCCGCCGGATACAAGAGCGAACAGTCCGCCATCATCGCCGCCCAAAAACGCGAAGCCGAACAACGCCTGCGCGCACAGAAAGTCGTCACTAAAGCCAAAGCCCGTCGCCGCCGTGCATGAAAAAAGGCGCAGGCAAATAAACTTGCCTGCGCCAAACCGCACTAGGAGGAAAATGAAGGTTGCGACGAAAACTTAAAGGTCTTCTGCCCAAATCGCGCCGTGCAGATTATTCAGGCTCGACGAAATCCCTTGCATATTGGTCGGAATCGGTTCATACGCGGTTTCATTCATCGAAGCGAGCAGAATGGCATCCGTCACCGCCGCCTTCAACCCGCCCGGCGTACCGAGCTTGCGCGTTGCTTCGATATGCGTGGTTAGCATCTCTAACGCCAACCCTTGTTGCAAATCTGAAAAACTCATAAAACGTGGCTGCGCGCATAAGAGCTGCGAGGCCAGCGCACGCGGTGGCAATTTTACTTTCATCAAAACCTCAATTCTGCCTGGGTCTGGGATCAACGGGTGAACGACTGGGCTGTCGTGTTTCTTGCGCTTGCGATGACTGAGAAAATAGGCGTGATTTTTGGCAGAAGCGTGATACACCTGTAATAAATCATCGGGTGATGGTTGGTGATTGGTAGTTGATTATTGGGTGTCCGTCGTCTCTCGTTTTGACTCATCACCGCCACCCGGACACCAACCTCTACTCTCCCGCTTTCAGCAATCCTTCCTGCAACGTCAGAATTTCTTCCCGAATCGCTTTCCTCTCGGCCAGCAGGCGTTTGGCAAAATAATTTCGAGTGAGGAAAAATAGGATCGCTTTTGCCGCTCCCAACGTCTCGTCCAAGTCTTCGGCAAAGCGCATTGCGATAAAGCCCAGCAATGGCAAGCACAGCAATGCTGCCAGCACCATCAGCCAGCTCCATTGCCAAAGGCACACGGCTGCGCACAGCAACCAGGTTAAAGGGAAGAACAGCGCGGAGGCCAGCACTTTGATCGTCGAAACCACATCGTCATCATTGCGGCTGAGTCGTTTGGCAATCAGGCCGGTTAGGCGATAGGCGGGGTAATGAAGCACGGCTCCCACCAGTGCAAACGGCAAGCTCAGCAGAAACTGAAGCAGGCGAAAGCTCGCTTTACCCGGCGTCGCACGCGTCGCGGCTGACAGGTCGTCTACACCCAGCCCGACCATTCGCAGTTGCTCGCCATAGCGGCGAATGCGCGCTTCAATCGCCGCCAGTTTTTCCGGCTCGTGCGTGCGGTAAAATTCGTAGCCTTCGATGAAGCGCCGTTTCAACTGCAATTCTGCCGCAAGGCTTGGTTCTTTGGTGTGGACGGAGTTGAAAATCTCTTCCGCCTGCGCCACCAAGCCTAGTGCCTGTTTCTGATCGGCATTCAACGTTACTTGTCGCAGCGCCGCGTCCAATTGATCTGATAGCGCGCGCGCGGCTTCGCGTGGTGGTTCGGCGGTTTCATCCAGCGGCACCGGGGGAACCGGAATCGGCGCACCGAAATAGAGCAAGGCCGCACTTCGAAACTTCGCCTTCGCGGTGTAATACAATCCGGCGGGAACGATCACCAGCTCTTTTTGCATTCCGGCAGAAGCTGCGCCGAGCGCAATGCGTGCCGCGCCCGTTTTTAAAGGCCGCAGCGAGGGTTCGCTGTGCGAAACGCCTTCGGGAAAGAGCGCGAGCGAGCCGCCACGTTCCAACAGTTCGCGGCATTTCTGAAACGTCTCTCGATTGCGCGACACGTCTTCGCCCTTGTCCTGTTGCCGGTAGACTGGCAACGTGTCAAGCGCGCGTGCGAGCCAGCCGATCACCGGCATTTTGAAAAGCGTGGATTTGCCCAGCAGCGACACGGGGCGCGGCGCAAAACACAAAATAAACAGCGGGTCTACCAAACCGTTTGGATGATTCAGCACAAAGATGACGGCGCGGTTTTTCGGTACGCGCTCCAGCCCCGCGACTTCCACGCGGCGAAAGAATATGCGCAGGATTAAGTTGAGCAGTGCGGTGATGATTCGTCTGGTCATTTGTTCGTTGTCCGTTGCCCGTTGTCAGTTGTCCGTTGCGGCAGAACCACTGACAACGGATAACTGACAAAAATCATTCGTATGTGCGATCTTGAATTTTCAGCCGTAACAACGCGGCTTCGCCTTGCGCGTCTACCTTCACGTCTACGCGCGCTTCGCTGCGATTTTTGTTGAGGTCATCAGCGACGGTTTGGCGCTTGCTTTCGGGAATGGAGAACTCTTCGATGCCGTAGTGGATGCGCCCGGATTGCCAGCGTCCGCGCAGGGCGGCCTGATTCGAGGGCAGGTCAGCGGGCAACGTGCGTTCAATCGTGACAGCTTGCCACAGCCCGTCGTCCTGCCGTTCGACGATGGCATAGACGACTTCGCCTTCCGCCAATGTCGGCGCATTCGCAAAGGCGCTGGGCTGGCTGATGTCGTAGCCCAGCGTGACGTAATACCCCTTCAAAACATTGTACGGATCAACGGGCGCGACCTTCAGCACGATTTCGTGTCCGGTGGCGCGTGTGAAGATTTTCTTCGCAGGCACGCCTAATAGCAGCACGAATTGCAGCGCGACAGCGGCAATAAAAAATACGATTTGGTTTTTCATACGTGCGCCTCCTTGCGCGCCAGATATTTTTCATACGCTACACCAGCAGTAATCATCGCCAGCCCGCACAGCATAAAGGCGGCAGATTTTGTGAGCAGCGAAGTTTCATACTCCAAAAAGCGCGAGATAATCAGCAGCACCAAAAACAACGTGCCCACCCAAAACGCCACGCGCCGCTCGTCCATCACGCCAATGGCAATGGCGACCGTAGCGATCACCAACGCGGCAAAATTCACCGCAATCGTGAGCAGCGTTGCATCACCGCGCTGGCTTGCGCCAAGCATCGCAGAAACAAACAGCATTGCCGTCGCTACCATCATTCCGATGGCCAATAACCGGCGCGCGGGTGCCACATTGATTTCCCGAACAGAGGCGGTCAGCAACGCTACGGCTGCCACCGCTGCGACCACCAAAGGAATTGCCCAGACGCGCCCGGCAGAAGTGTTCGCGGTGCCTGCGATCCAGTTATGCAACTTCCACCAGTCGTGAAATGACCAGATATACGAGCAAGTGCCCAACGTCAAAATGCCTAGCCCGGCAATCGGATTGCCAAATGCAGGGCGAATATTTTTGATGCGATGAAACTCGCCCGCTGCCCACGATAGCAGGCCGCCGATGACCATTGCCGCTAAGACGTGTTTACTGGAATTGCTTTTTACCGCCGCCGCCAGACAAAGCGCAATCGTCAGTCCGACGAACGTTGCGCCATACAGCACACGTGAACCCAGCCACCACGCGAGCGGCAAAAATGCACCCGCAATGACGAGCGGGATTAAGGCAGTTGCTGCGCTCGGATGCGCATCCGAAATCCCGCCATACCACAGCAACGCTGTCATCAATGCCAGCAGTCCCGTGATCCAACTGCGCGCCGCGTAGGCCATCACCAACGCCCCTAGCGCCCACGCACCAAATAATCCATACCATTCACCGCTGATATGAAAGATTTGCGCCATCAACCCGATGTTCGCGCCAAAGACCAAACTGCCCGTAAACACTAGCGCGTGTCCCAAACGCGGCCAGCCCTTGTAATGCCAGAGCCAGTAGCCAACGCCGTGAAACGCGAGCAACGTAACTAGCAGCAGGACGACTTTGGCCAGCGTCGGAATCTCTTCCCAATTCGCGGCCACAAAACTCAGCAGCCCACCGCCGAGCAATAACCCGCCCAGCGTGAAAATCACCGCCGCCACCAGCCCGGTTGATTCCTGTTTTAATTTGTCAAGCTCATAACGCGCAAACAGGTGTTGCGCCGCCTCTTCGGTGACAATGCCTTCCTGCAACCACGCGGGAATTTCTTGTTTGAGGATGGCCCGGAAAGATGAGGATTTAATCGGTGTCATAAGTTTTTCCTCCGTTTCATCAAACGTGCAGGCAGGATAGCCACGCAAGAATATTTGTGCCGGATGTGTAGTGACAGTTATTGAGGTGTCACAAACTATCGTCCTTCACTTTCGTTATACGCGCCAGCGCTTGGGAGCGCACGCGGCTCGCGTGCTGAGGCGTAAGCGTGAATGCGCTTCGAGAAATGTTACGGCTCATTAAGCGTAAGCACGCGAGCCGCGTGCGCTCCCAGGCGCTGGCGCGTACTCACGTGGTTTGTAAATGCGCCACGTAGTTTTGCAAATCCGCGATGGATTGCTCGGAGAGCATGCGAAACACGCGCGCTTTGACGCCCGGCGGAATGATTTTTTCTGTAATCGTTTCGGTGATCACGAACGTGCTGGATTCCAGTCCACGTTGCCAGCCGCGCTTGGTCGCGTCACGGAATTCGAGCGACAACGGATCAAGGCCAATCGCCCCCAGCACGGCGCGCGACCATTGCAGAAAATCGGGGCATTGCGATACCACGATTAACAAATCATCGGGGCTGGGGCGCTTTTCATTCTTCAATGCTTCTGTGACCGAGCGCAGGCGCAGTAACAACAAATGCGAATGCGGCGGCAACGCGGCGCGCACGACTTCGCCTTGTCCATATGCTGCAATAGGCATCGCGCCGAAATAGACTTCGCGTTTACTGCAATCAGCCAAACTACATTCCGTCACGGGGAAGCCTGTAGCTTCGTGAATTTCAGCGGCGAGAATTTGGCGAAATTGCGGATCAGGTTCAATGAGCAGGAAATGATCGGGCGCTTGCAACTCCAGCCAATGCCGGAGGCGCGTGCGAATTTCATTCAGCGTAAAGCCCTTGCGCTGCGCCAGCTTTAGAAATTCTGAAATGATTTGATCCAAATCCAACTCTGCCTCCAGCGGCGCGTCTGCATCGAATTCGCGCACGTAAACGCCGCTGCCGTGCGCGAACTTCACCCAGCCGCGCTCTTCCAATTCGCGGTACGCCGCGCTGACCGTGTTAGCGTGAATCTTATAGCGACGGGCCAGTTCGCGCGTACTGGGCAGCTTTTGTCCAGCTGGCAGATCGGCGCTGAGAATTGCCAAACGGAATTGCGTGATGAGTTGTTCTTTCAGCGGAACTTCACTGTTTTTCGAGAGCCACAGGCGCATAATTTTGTAACGTAACTTTGCCGTGCGCGTAACAGCCAGCGCAATCCATTTTTACCAACCCAAAGGAGACTGAGAATGAAACTACGTTCGACGCTGTACATAGTATTCTTTTCCTGCCTGCTCGCCAATTGCTCATTGGTCTTTGCGCAGGAGGCCCCGCTGACGGTGAAGAAAGTTTATGACCTGATGCAAAGCAAAATCACCGATGCCGATGCCGAAAAACTGGCCGGACAACTGCGCACCTGGTTTGGCAAGACGCCGCAAGGCCAGGACAATTTTGTTGCCGGACGCGGCGCGCGGGCGGATGAGTTGTATATTGTGTGGGCGGTCGAAAGCGCCACCGCACCGCGCATTAAATCGCAGGACGGAACGTTTACCCTGCCGATGCAAAAACTCGGCGCGACCAATGTTTATGCGGCGGCGGCGCTCTTGCCCTCCGGCACAGCGATTCCGTGGGTGTTTGAAGCTGACGGCAAACGCTGGGGCGGCGGCCAAATGGAAGTCTATACCACGCATCGCGACAGCATCGAACAACCGGGTGTGCCGAAAGGCAAAGTTACGCAGATGCCGAAGTGGACGAGCAAGATTTTCGAGGGCACGACGCGCGACTGGTGGGTTTACGTGCCCGCGCAATACACGCCCGATAAACCAGCCTGCGTGATGATTTTTCAGGATGGACAAAGTCCGAAAAATTATATGCCCGCTGTCTTCGATAACCTGATTCACAAAGGCGATATTCCTGTGATGGTCGGTGTCTTCATTTCGCCCGGCGTGCGCGCCGATGGGCGTCCGAATCGTGCCTTTGAATACGACACGTTGTCAGATCAGTACGCCCGCTTCCTGCTCGAAGAAATCCTGCCCGAAGTCGAGAAGACCGTGAAGCTCAAGCACGACGCCGAAAGCCGCGCGATTACGGGCATCAGCAGCGGCGGCATTGCTGCATTTACTGCCGCGTGGCAGCGTCCCAATGAATTTCACAAAGTATTATCGTGGGTCGGCAGCTTCACCAATATTGCGCACGGCGCAACCTTCCGCGAGGGCGGGCACAACTACCCCGCGCTGATTCGCAAAACGCCAAAGAAAAACATCCGCGTGTTTTTGCAGGACGGCGAAAACGATCTAGACAACAACAACGGCAACTGGCCGCTGGCGAATAAAACAATGGCGAAGGCGTTGGAATTTGCGGGTTACGATTACCAGCTCGTCTTCGGCAACGGCTTTCACAGCGACAAACATGGGCGGGCGATTTTGCCGGATTCGTTGCGCTGGCTATGGCGCGATTACCAGAAGTGATTGGAGGTTTAAGATTTGAAATTGGAGAGGTGTGCTCGTTTTTCCATTCGTTGTCAGCGACAACACTCTTATCTCTCCAATTTCAAATCTTAAATCTCCAATCCTCTTGTCACGTCAGTGCGCGGAGGCCAGCTTAAAGCTATCGAGCCAGATGCGGCCTCGCAGCGGACACGGGGCTTCGGTGCACGGCGGGCGATAGATGCGCACGGCGAGGGCTTCGGTGGTGGCGGCAACGGGGAAATCAAGCGTGATTTCCTGCCAGGGATTATTGCCGAGCGGAAAAGGCTTCGTTGCGGTGTGCGGGCGTTTGAGGTCGGCGGCGTCGTAGACTTCCACGAGCGGCGCGCTGAGTGTTTGCAAATCCTCGGTCTTCACGGCAAAGCTCAGGTGATAGGTCTGTCCGGGGTTGACGGGCACGATTTGTTCGAGGATTGGAAAATAGGCATTGCCGCTCACGTCAAAGTTTAATTGCAAACTGAAATTGCCACTGTGATGTTGTTGATTGTTGCGCGAAAGCATCAGCCCTTTCGTCGCGGTCAGCCGCCAAATCTGAAAGGGCGCGACCGTACCCGTGCGCAAATCCTCTTCAAAATCGCCGTTGTTGAGCAATGACCCGGCATCGGGCGGATGGACGGTGTACCAGCGCGCTTCGTCTTCGCGGACGGCTTCAGGCAATTCGTTTTCATCGGCGCGTTTCGTTTGCGCGGCAGCTTGCCAAACTTCATACGCCATTGCCAAATGTTGTTTTTCGAGGAGTGCGGTGAGGAAGGTGCGCGCATTGATGCGAGCCAGTTTCGGCGCGTTCGTATTCAGTTCGCGCCACATCGCCATTCCTTCGTTCACCTTGTCGTGACGCACCAGCAGCCCCGCAAATTCGGCTTGGGCGTGAATCGGCGGCGCAAGGGCTTTGACAATGGCTGCGGCATCGCCGTTTAGCGTGTTCCAGGCGTAGTCAAAGAGCAAGGGCAGCTCCGTCGGGCGAATCGCCAGCGCCTGCCGAAACTCGGCAAAGGCTGCGTCGGACTCGTTACTGCGCAGCAGGTGATTCCCGAATATCCAATGCGGTTCATAATAGTTCGGTGCTAACGCCAACGCTCTTTGCAGCGCCTGACGCGCTTCGTTCATTTTGCCCGCGCGCTCCTGTGCCTGTCCAATAGCAAGCCAGATGCGGTAATCTTCGGGGCTTAACCGCGCGGCAGTTTGCAGGGCTGTGAGCGCGGTTTGCAGATTGGTTTCCGCCATTGTCCCGACTGCTGCGCCCAGATAAAGCTGGCCGCGTTGATACTGAAACTGTGCCAGACGCGGTGCGAACTGAACGGCAGCATCAGCACTGGCCAGACTCGTCGCTGGCTCGGCATTGACGAGTCTGGTGGTTGCGAGCAACCGATCCCCCAGCGCCGTGCGCACACTGAACCACGCAGGAGCGCTCAAGACCAGTAACAAACCTGCCAGTAAAAGCAGGCGCGAGAGCGGAGAAGACAGGGAAATCATTGTCATGTTTGTTCTCATCCGGGAACCGCAAAGCGCGCTCAGAGTACCGAAAATACGCGCGTTGGCGCTTACTCTAGCGCGTCAAAACGAGGGCGACAAGCGGCGAAAAAAGATTTGACAGATTTTGTAACATCGGACATACTCTGCCTCGGTTTTAAGCAGTTAGTGCTAAATAGCTTCTTGCAAAGATCGTTTCGCCCCCAGTAGTTTTTTCATCATTGACATACGAATTGACAGACTCGCAAAGGATTGTTTTCTGCTTGATTTGATCTGAGGGTTAGTCAAGGTTGCAGCAGCAAACAAACCGCAAGTGATGGACGCGCTCCGTCTCCGTCGTTACATCGCTCTGGTTGCCCCCAACTGCTTAGCTTCTGAGTTGAACGTGAGTTGAACGTCAACTGACTCGATTGACTAGATTATTGTTGGGTGAGTTTTCACCCCCTTCCGCACCGTGCGGTGCGTCCTACCAGTTGCCTTCATTCAGGCAGGAAATTCCTTACCGCAGAGCGAATATGTTATATTGACAGGGCAAGTTGCAGCTTAGCCGTAGTTATTGTCCAGGAGGTTACGATGCTACCCAGCCCTAGGATGACGATGCGAAGTATTTTCTTGTTATTGAGTCACGTGCTGATTTTCTCTGGTTTTACGTTAGCGCAAACCAGCCTTCCTGATGCTCAACCCGCTTCCACAACGCCCAAGGCTGTCACCAAAGCCAGCGATATTAGTTATCGCATAGGTGTGGGTGATTTATTGGATGTGCGGGTATTGAATCATCCCGAAATGAGCCGCAAATCGCGGGTCGAAGGCACAGGCATCATTCGTATGCCGTACATCGGTGAAATACCCGCGACGTGCCTGACCGAAGCCCAGCTCAGCCAAATGCTGACCGAGCGGTATCGCAAGTATATCCGCGAGCCAAACGTAGATATTTTTATTGAAGAATACAACAGCCAATTGGTGGCCGTAATTGGTGCGGTGGAAAAGCCGGGGCGCTTTCAATTGCAGCGGCGCGTGCGGCTGATTGAATTATTGATCAATGCTGGCGGGCCAAAAATCAACGTGGCGGGCCCGACTTTACATTTGATTCGCAGTGGCGAAAAAGATTTGTGCGCAACCACAGCGCCGCCTACGGCACCGGCTGGCAGTGAGCCGGAACCGGCGGTACCGCAATTGTTGTCGTTCAAGATCAAAGATTTGCTGACGGGGTCAACCGATGCCAATTTGTATGTGCAGCCCGGCGATATTGTCAGCGTGCCGGAAGCTGAGCAGGTTTTTGTTACCGGTTACGTGATGCGTCCGGGGCCGCTTGCGCTGGGGTCACAGATGACACTGACGCAGGCGCTTGGCATGGCGGGCGGCTATACGCCTGAAGCCTCCAAGAAAAAAGTGCGACTGCTGCGGCAAACACCCAATTCCAATGCGCGCGAAGAGCAGCTTTTCAATATGGAAGACATTGAAAAACATAAGCTGGATGATGTCGTGTTGCAGCCCAATGATTTGATCGAAGTTCCAAATTCCGCCGGCAAGGTGATTTTGCGGGGACTGCTGAATACCGGGCCCACGAGTATGATGAATGTTCTGCCGACCAGAATCATTCGCTAACTAATTCACTAATAAACAATCACGAGGCTCTTTATTATGCTAGACGCCAATAAGCTCACTCCTGCACCACTCAATGGCGATGAACACAACAAACTGGTCGAATCCCTCAGCCCGGCTCAATCCATTGATTTAAGGCGCGAAGGCTATCCGCAAGGTTATGGCGCACAAAGTAATGATGCGCGCGTGCATCTGCGTGATTATTGGCGCATTGTGCGCCGCCGTTTGTGGGTGCCGATTAGCATTGTGCTGATTGTTGTGACGCTCACGACGATTTTCATGCTGCGCAGTCCTTCGATTTACGAAGGCTCCACGACCATTCAGATTGATCGCGAAGACACCGCGAGTTTGAATGTCAGCAAAGAGTTTAATATTGTCGGCCCGGAAGATTCCCAGTACATCAACACGCAACTCAAAAATCTGCAAAGCCCGACGATGGCTTATAAGGTTGTCAAAGTACTTGACCTCGAACATAACCCCAAGTTTCTTAGTGCCAAAACTAACGTCCCGAAAACGGATACGTTAGTGACTTCGGGTAGTGACGATCAACAAGCAGATCGGGAACGACTGAGTTCCTACACTGGCACCTTACTGGGTAATGTAGAAATTAGCCGCCTGCGCGAAACGCGCCTGATTCAAATCAAGTACAAACACAATGATCCCGAAATGGCTAAGAAAGTTTCGGACGCTTGGGCCGAAGTGTTTCGGGATGACAGTCTCGCCACCCGCAAACAGGGCAACCGCGACACCGCGTCATTTTTGGAAGAGCAGATTTCCCGCGCCAAATTGGACTTGATGCAAAGCGAAGAAAAGCTGATGAATTATCGGCGCGGCAACCAGGTAATTGATTTTGGCGATTCCAAACAAAACACCGTGATTGATCGTTTGAGCGAATTGAACACACAATTGCTGACCGCCGAAAATGAGCGCAAGAGTTTGCAGGTCTTTTACGAACTCAGTCGCACGGTGACCGATCTTGGCACGCTGCCGGAAATTCAATCTGACACGCAGGTGCAGGACATCAATCGCAAGCTGACCGAACTAAAAGAACGTAAAGCCAAACTGGATGTCGAATACACGCCCGAATGGCCGGAGGTCAAACAGGTCGCCCAGCAAATCGAACAACTGGAAAACGAACGGCGCGCCGCTTATAAACGCATTCAGACTTCGCTGGAAAATCGCTATCACACAGCAGCCGAACGCGAGAAGTTTTTACGCACTGCCTTCAATGCTCAGAAGGGCGACCGTCGAACAACAACGCCTGGCCGTCAGCGCCCGCATGTTGCAACAGGCCGTTGATACGAACCGCGACCTGTACACTAAATTGCTCACCAGTCAAAAGGACGTGACGGTTTCGAGTGCAGGCATCAAGAGCAACATTCGCATCACGGATTATTCTTCCAAGCCGGGCACACCTGTCGCGCCCAAGCGTACGCAGAACATTTTGCTCAGCCTCCTGCTGTCCCTCGTCGGTGGTGTGGGGCTGGCGCTGTTTATTGATTACATCAACAACAAGATTGAATCGGTCGAAGACATTGACCGTTATCTGGGGCTTTCCGTGCTGGGGGTAATTCCCGTCTTCCCGGTCGAAAGCAAAGAGCGGCAGCGTTCGATGGGCGAGACTTCGCGCAAGCAGTTGAATGGCGCGCCCTCGGCCAATATGTTGAGCCTGAAGCCGGACACCGGCACGGCGCTGATTGAAATTGATAACAATTCGTCCATCGCCGAAAGCTACCGGCAATTGCGCACCGCAGTTTTGCTGTCTTCCGCTTCGCACGCGCCGCGCACAATTCTGGTGACGAGCAGCCAACCAGCAGAAGGCAAAACCACGACGAGCACGAATCTGGCGATTTCGCTTTCGCAAACCGGATCGTCCGTGCTGATTATTGATTGCGACTTGCGACGTCCGCGCCTACACAAAGTTTTTGGCGTAAAGAATTCGCGCGGGCTGGCCAATTACCTTTCTGGCACAGGCGAACTCGCGGCGCTGGTGCAACCGGCCTTGCCGAATTTGTTCGTTCTACCCGTTGGGCCGTTGCCGCCGAATCCGGCAGAACTGCTCGGTTCCAGTCGCATGAAGCAAACCGTAGATTTGCTGCAAAACAGTTTTGATTACGTCATTCTCGACTCGCCGCCGGTCGCATCTTTTGCGGATAGCTTGATTCTTTCCGCAATGGTCGAAGGCGTCATTATCGTTGTGAAAGCCGGGCAAACGTCGCGGGAAATGGCCAATCGCACCAAGACGCATTTGCAAACGGTCGGTGCGAAAGTGCTCGGCGCGGTCATTAATCACATCAAATTGCAACCACACGATTATTATTACTACTCCACCTACTACAGTCGTTACTATTATCGAGACGAGTCCTCTGAGTCCAGTGAGGAGAAACAGAAAGACTAATCATCGGTAAGCAAAATCCCAGTTCTTTTTACGTCGGCTGTGCAACCCCAAGAACCACAGCAGCCGACCGTTAATGCTGCCTCGGCGCGAGGTTTCCGTAATGGCTGAAATTTGCGGGGAGAAGTGTGTTTACTAGCAGATAATGTAGCGCAAACGTCCCGGTTGCGACGCTCCTGAAGGGACCGCACTGAATGGCACGCAAACGAGACGTTTGCGCTACAGCGTCGTGCTGCCCCGGTGACGAGAAAAAACGAAGAAAGCAAAAAGCTACACACAAATGACCATCCCGCTGCTTGACCTGCAAGCACAACACAAACCCATCCAGGACGAAATGAAAGCCGCCATGTCGCGCGTATTGGATTCCGGCACATTCATTCTCGGCCCGGAAGTCGCCGCGCTGGAAGCGGAGATCGCCGCCTATAGCCAATGCGAATTCGGCATTGGTGTTTCTTCGGGCACGGATGCCTTATTGATTGCGCTGATGGCGATTGACATTCAACCCGGCGATGAAGTCATCACGACGCCCTTTTCGTTTTTTGCCACCGCTGGTTCTATCGCACGGCTCGGCGCGAAAGCGGTTTTCGTGGACATTGAGCCGGAAAGTTTCAATCTTGATCCTATCAAAGTCGCCGCCGCCATCACGCCGCGCACGCGCGCGATTATGCCAGTGCATCTGTACGGACAAATGGCCGAGATGGAGCCGCTGATGGAACTCGCCGCGCAATACCGCCTAACCGTGATTGAAGACGCGGCGCAGGCTATCGGTGCAGAATACAAAGGCCGTCGCGCAGGTTCCGTCGGACAGATGGGGTGTTTTAGTTTTTACCCTTCCAAGAATTTGGGTGCGCCGGGCGACGCAGGAATGGTTGTGACGAATGATGCGACGCTGGCCGCGCGCTTGCGGGCGCTGCGCAATCACGGCTCGTTGACGACGAAGTATTATCATCAACTGCTCGGCGGCAACTTTCGCATTGATGCGTTGCAGGCGGCGGTTTTGCGCGTCAAGCTGAAATATCTGGATGCATGGACAGCCGAGCGCCAACGCAACGCCGCGTTGTATCGCTCGCTCTGGCCGTCCGCTTCGTCAGTGCAGTTGCCCGTAGCATTGCCCGCGCGTCGGCATGTCTACAATCAATTTGTCGTGCGCACGCCGCAGCGTGAGGAAGTCATTGCGCGCTTGCAGGCCGCGAAAATTGGCTATGATATTTATTACCCTGTCGCGTTGCACACGCAGGAATGCCTGGCTGATCTGGGTTATCAGCACGGCGATTTCCCGATTGCCGAAGCAGCGGCGGAACAGGTATTAGCCTTGCCGATTTATGCCGAGCTAACGCCAGAACAAATCGCCAGCATTGTGCACGCCGTGAATGCGGTGCCGCTGGCCAATGCAGAGGGCTGAAGCGTTAGCCGCGCAAGAGTTTTTCCCCCGATAATTAAAGGCTACGCCTAAGTTGAAGGTGCTTCGGCGCAGCCTGATACTGATTGCCCCATTGTGTCCCGAAGCCGTGTTTGTTCGCGTGTTTGTGCCTTAGCATTGACGGACGATCCGTCAGGCTATATCTTCTGCGCGCGGCAATCACCCGAAAAAGTTACTGGATAATCTCAGGAGGTTATCTACCCTATTGTTTAGCGTATGTGTCCCATTGATTCCCCTGCTATGCTGACGCGGATGAAATTCAATAGGCCATCTTTTGGTGCAAGAAAATATGTGTGGAATCATAGGCATTGTCTCAACCCGCTCCCGTGCCGAGATTTATGACGCAGTTACACGAGGTACCAACTTTTTAGCGCATCGCGGCCCTGATGATGCAGGCATCGAATTTCTCACCGATACGCAAAGCCAAGTTACAGTAGCGTTTGGTCATCGTCGGCTTTCTATTCTGGATTTATCGCCGGCCGGGCATCAACCGATGCACGATCCGGCGAGCGGCAATTGGATCACGTACAACGGCGAAGTCTTTAACTTTCGCGCCCTGCGCCCGGCGCTCGAACAACAAATCCGCTTTCACTCGGAAACCGATACCGAAGTCCTCTTACAAGGCTTGACCACACGCGGCGTGCGCGCCGTCGAAGATTGGCGCGGGATGTTTGCCTTAGGCTTTTGGGAAGCCTCGTCGCAACGCCTCACATTGATCCGCGACCGACTGGGCATCAAGCCGCTGTATTATTACTACGACGGTCAAACCTTTCTCTTTGCTTCTGAAGTTCGCGCTTTACTCCAAACCGGTTTGGTTCCGCGCAAGCTTTCGCGCGCGGCGGTGGAAAGTTATCTGACCTACGGCTCAGTGCAGCAGCCGTTGACGATCATTGAAAACATATACGCCGTGCTGCCCGGCCACGCGCTGACTTTCGCAAACGGCCAACTGCGCAGCGAAGCCTATTGGGATTTGCGCGACATCGCGCCCGCGCCCGTCACGAGCGAGCCGGAGTTGCTGGAAGAAGTGCAAGACCTGTTGGCAGAAGCCGTGCGATTGCGGATGGTTTCAGATGTGCCGGTCGGCGCGTTTCTGAGCGGCGGCATTGATTCCAGCGCCGTCGTGTCGCTGATGCGGCGCGCGACGACGGGGACGATTCGCACCTTTTCGATTTACTTCAACGAACAGGAATACAGCGAATACGCCTACGCCGAAACGGTCGCGCGGCAGTTCGAGACGGAACATCATCCGATCCTGCTGACGCAGGACGACCTGCTGGCCAAACTGCCGCACGCCTTGTCCGCGCTCGATCAACCCTCAATGGATGGCATCAACACCTACGTCGTGTCAGAAGCCACCGCGCAGGCCGGATTGAAAGTCGCGCTGTCCGGTCTGGGCGGCGATGAAGTCTTCGCCGGATACCATTACTTCCGCACGATTGCCCGCGACGAGCAACTGCGCAAGCAAGTCTCACGAGTTCCCCTCGCCGTGCGTCGCGCCACCGCTTCTGCCATCAGCGCCGTTGCCAGCAGCAATCGCGCGACGAAGTTTGCCGGGTTGCTCAGCAGCCGTGATTTGCAAACGCATTCGCTGTTTCTGCATCGCCAACTGTTCACCGAAACGCAGCGGCGACATTTGCTGACGCCGAACGGCTACAGCAAAGAACAGTACGCGCGCGACTGGCAACTGCACGGTACGTGGGACAAGCAACGCTCTGCCGTCGCCGATGCCGCCGACGCGATTAATCAGGCTTCGTGGTTTGATTTGAGCGGGTATATGAGCGATACGCTGCTGCGCGACACCGACGCGATGAGTATGGCGCACGGTCTGGAAGTGCGCGTGCCGCTGATTGATCATCGCTTAGTCGAGCGAGTTTTCACCGTACCGGGCGAAGTGAAGATTCGGCACAACGCGCCGAAATGGTTGCTTGTCAAAGCCGTCGGCGATTTGCCCGACACTATCGTCAATCGTCCCAAACGCGGCTTTGAATTACCTTTTCAGCAATGGCTGTCGCGCGCGCTCCGCGATGACGCCCGCGCCGCTCTCGCTGACCCGAACCTGCACAGCGTCCTGCAAACTGAAGCGCCCCAATCGCTGTGGGAAGCGTTTGAAGCCGGGCGTGTGAGTTGGTCGCGCGTATGGAGTCTGTGGGTACTGAGCAAATATATGGCGGGCATCGCCAACGCTTGAGCATAGTCTGAAAGCAGACGGTGGAAGCCCGGACTGTGAAGGAAGGCGTAGGGCTTATAGCTACGCCCTCCTTCACAGTTGGGCTTCCGCCACTGAATATTAATGGCCGCACCTGAACAAACAATTCTGCTTCCGCCCCCTGCCGCTGCGACGGAGCAATTCGATCTGTTGATCGAAGCCGGGCGCACCGAAAAAAACTATTGGCTCGATTTGTGGCGTTACCGCGAGTTGTTTTACTTCCTCGCGTGGCGCGACATTTTGGTACGTTACAAACAAACGGTCATTGGCCTCGCGTGGGCGTTAATTCGCCCTTTCCTGACGATGCTGATTTTCACGTTTGTTTTTAATCGCGTCGCCAAGCTCTCCGCGCCCGCAGCCGTACCGTACGCGCTGCTCGTGTTTGCTGCGATGTTGCCCTGGCAATTTTTCTCGACGGCGTTAAGTGAGTCGAGCAACAGCCTGATCGGCAATGCCAATCTGATTTCCAAAGTCTATTTTCCGCGTCTGATCGTGCCTGTTAGTTCCGTCATTACCAGCTTTGTAGACTTTCTGATTACGCTGGTCTTAATGGCGCTGATGATGCTGTGGTATGGGTTTGCACCGGATTGGCGGCTGCTGACCTTACCGCTGTTTATGGTGCTGGCGTTTGCCTCGGCCTTTGGGGCGGGGCTGTGGCTGTGCGCGCTGAATGTGAAATATCGAGACTTTCGCTATATCGTTCCCTTCATCGTGCAGTTTGGCCTGTACATTTCGCCCGTCGGTTTCAGCAGTTCCATCGTGCCGGAGCGGTTGCAATTGCTTTACGCCTGCAACCCAATGGTAGGCGTGATTGAAGGCTTTCGCTGGTCGCTTTTGCGCGGTC
>JAXLQQ010000077.1:0-26978 GCA_046331525.1 Blastocatellia bacterium | reverse complement strand
AGCCGCGTGCGCTCTCAGGCGCTGCGCGTGCCACACAAGTATTCTGGGTTACATCAAGGCTCTGGAGCCTTCTGCCAGCAGCAGGCCGTGCGGGCGTTGCCAATTCGACAACTGCGCTTTGATCAGCGTGCCAAGCCGTTTGACCGCCACTTCAATATGCAGTGCATCCGTCATCGTAAAGCTCAGCCGCAGCAAATGGCGCTGTGGCTGGCTGGCGTAAAAATATTCGCCGGGGCTAAAAACAACGCCTTGCTTGGCGGCTTCGAGCAGCAGCTGCGATGTGTTGACCGCTTCTGGCAAGTGCACCCACACGGTCATTCCGCCTTCTGGTTTGTTCCATTCGGCTTCGGCAGGAAAGTATTTTTCGAGCGCGGCCAACATTGTGTCGCGGCGTTCAGCATAGATTTTTTTCACGCGGCGCACATGCTTGTTGAGCAAGCCCTGCCGCGCAAATTCATATATTCCTGCTTGCGAAAGCATACTGGCATGCACGTCGGAGCGTTGTTTGAGCGCGTTCAGATGCTCAATCAATGGACGCGGCGCGACCATCCAGCCGACGCGCAGGCCGGGAAAACCGACTTTGGAGAAGCTGCTGATGTAAATCACCAGCCCATATTTATCCAGCGCCTTCAGCGGCAGCACATCCGCGCCATCATAGCGCAGTTCGCGGTAAATATCGTCTTCAATAATCGGCACGCGATGCCGCGCGGCGAGTTCGATCAATTGTCGTCGCGCGCTGATGTCCATTGCCACGCCCGTCGGATTTTGAAAGGTTGGCACGGTATAAATCAGCTTCGGGCGACGTTGTGTCAGTATGTCTTCGAGCACGTCCAAATCGAGCCCGCGTTGATTGACGGGGACGCTGATGAATTTGGAATCAGCCCCGCAAAATACGCTGATGGCACCGGGAAACGTAGGGTTTTCAATCACGACCTCATCGCCGGGGCGCACCAGAATGCGCGAAATTAAATCCAGCGATTGCTGACAGCCGTTTGTAATCAATACCTCGTCGGGCGTGACTTGAATGCCAAGCAAGGCCATCTGCGAGGCAAGGTATTGCTGCAATGGCGGATAGCCGCCGCTCAAGCCGAGTTGCAGCAGCGTCGCGCCTTCTTTGCGAAACGCACGATTGAGCGAGAGACGAAAATCTTCGAGCGGAAACAATTCGGTTTGCGGCAAGCCATGTGACAGCGAGATCGTGTCTTTCTGCCGCTGCACATTCATAAAGCTGCGAAACGCCGACTCGCGCGGCACTTCTGTTAGTACGGCATTCCACGACATCGGAAACGTGGCAACGCGCTCCTCCCGAATCGCGCCTAGCAGCGGCACTTCGTTCACAAACGTCCCTTGCCCGACGCGCGAGCGAATTACCCCTTCGGCCATCAATTCTTCATACGCCGCCGTCACCGTGTTGCGATTGACGCCGAGTCGTTTGGCTAATTCACGATTTGCCGGCAAACGGTCGCCCGACTTCAAAACACCACGCCGCATCATTTCGCGGAGTTGTGTGACGATTTGTGCGTAGAGCGGTAAGGGGCTTTTACGGTTGAGTTCAATAAGCATAAAACCCTCGCTTGTGCAGGCCAATTCCGGGCAGGAAATGCCGCATGTTACTGGGCCAATTCGCTGGATCGCTGCATCCAAACTATTTCCTCTGGCAATTCCGTGAACCCGTACTTTCGATATAACTCCTGCGCATCTTTAGTGCCGAGCAACCAGCGCCGCAGTCCCTGCAAATCCGGGTGTGAAGTAACGACCTCCAGCATCCATTTCGACAGGCCAAGACCGCGAAATGCTTCCAGCACAAACACGTCACACAACCACGCAAACGTCGCATAATCCGTTACAACACGGCAGCCACCGACTTGCTGCTCACCGTTGTAGATGCCGAAGACAAGTGAATTAGCAATGGAGCGTTGCACTAATTCCTTTGTACGCCCTTGCGCCCAATAGGACTCGTGGGCCAGAAAGTTGTGTATCGTTGCCACGTCCAGCCGTGCGGGATCGGTGCTGATAACAAATTCGCCTTGTTGCCATTCGTAATTCATAAACCTAAAAATTGGATCGTTAATGCAGGGCATTCTAAATGGAAGAATTGGTTTGTGAAGGGCCAATTCCTGAATTGTTTCGCCCGGCCATTTCTGGCAGGAATTTGCCTGAGCCAGAAAGTTAGGGCTTGGCGGCAGATGAATTCTGTTATGATATGCCACTTCCAACGTAGAGCAGGTTACAAACCTGCTCACACGAGAGACAAGCAGGTTACAAACCTGCGCTACATTTTTTGAGGAGATCATTCAATTCCATGAACGCAGCAGAATCGAATGTCGGCACCACCGTCGAATCGCCCACAGAAACCACGACCAAATCGAATTTTATTCGCGACATCATGATCGCCGACATTCAATCCGGCAAACACGGCGGACGCATCCAAACGCGCTTTCCACCGGAACCCAACGGCTATTTGCATATCGGGCATGCCAAAGCGATTTGTTTGGATTTCGGTTTGGCGAAGGAATTCGGCGGCAAAACGAATCTGCGTTTTGATGACACGAACCCCTCCAAAGAAGACACGGAATACGTCGAAGCCATCAAGGCTGATGTGCAATGGCTCGGCTTTCAGTGGGATGGTTTGTATTACGCTTCCGATTATTTTCAGCAGCTTTATGGCTGGGCGGTGCAACTCATCAAAGACGGCAAGGCGTATGTCTGCGATCTGACATCAGATCAAATTCGCGAATATCGCGGCACGCTGACGGAACCGGGCAAAGAAAGTCCGTATCGCAATCGCTCGGTGGAAGAAAACCTCGACCTGTTCGAGCGAATGAAAAAAGGCGAATTTCCCGATGGCTCGCGGACGCTGCGCGCGAAAATTGACATGGCTTCGTCGAATCTGAATTTCCGCGACCCGGTGATGTATCGCATCTTGCACATGGAACATCATCAGACGGGCAACGAATGGTGCATCTACCCGATGTATGATTACGCGCATGGGCAATCGGATTCGATTGAGCAGGTCACGCATTCGATGTGTACGCTGGAATTTGATAACAATCGCCCGCTGTACAATTGGTTTATCGAACAACTCGGCATTTTCCCCTCGCAGCAATTTGAATTTGATCGGCTGAATCTGACTTACACGATTATGAGCAAGCGCAAACTGCTCAAGCTTGTGCAAGACAAACTGGTCAACGGCTGGGACGATCCGCGTATGCCAACGCTGTCGGGGATGCGGCGGCGCGGCTACACATCTGACGCGATTCGCAATTTCTGCGCGAGCCTTGGCGTGTCAAAAACGAACGGTACGACGCAGTTGCAACAGCTTGAATACTACGTACGCGAAGACTTGAACAAACACGCATTGCGCGTTGCTGCGGTGCTGAAGCCGCTCAAAGTCGTGTTGACGAATTATCCCGACGACTTGGTGGAAGAAATGGACGCGGTCAACAATCCCGAAGACGCAAGCGCAGGCACACGTAAAGTTCCATTCTCGAAAGTACTCTACATCGAACAAGACGATTTCCGCGAAGTGCCACCGCCGAAATTTTATCGCCTCTCGCCGGGCAAAGAAGTGCGGCTGCGCTACGGCTACATCATCAAATGCGAAGAGGTCATCAAAGACACAGACGGCAATATTGTCGAATTGCACTGCACCTACGATCCCGAAACCCGCAGCGGCGGCCCCAGCACGCGCAAAGTCAAAGCAACGATTCATTGGGTGTCTGCCGCACACGCGCTCGACGCCGAAGTGCGGATGTATGACACATTGTTCACGAAAGAAAATCCCGAAGATGTCGAAGACGGTCAGGACTTCACCGCCAATTTAAATCCCAATTCGCTGGAAGTGCTGACGAGCAAGGTCGAGCCGAGTTTGCAAAACGCTGTGGCTGGAGATCGCTATCAGTTCGAGCGGATGGGGTATTTCTGCGTTGACCCCGATTCTGCGCCGGGCAAGCCCGTGTTCAATAAGACGATTGGCCTAAAGGACACGTGGGCCAAGATTGAGCAGCGCGGGCAGTAGGGATTGTTTCTTTGTAATCTTGCTTGCAAGGGCTGCTTACGCCGCCAGCTTTGCCAATACAGCTTTGAATAGCTCCTCGAAATCTGATTTCCGATGAATGGCGGTTGTTAGAGCATTCATGTCTCTAAGCACATCAGTAAGACGCGGCAGGGTGGCCCGTATCTTTGCATACAGGTCAATATCCTCACGAAATCCTTGCATATTGGCAGATGAAACGCGCTTCAACGCTTCGTCTAATTCTTTCTCTTTATCTTCCCAATACTTGACGTAGTTGAGTCGTTCGAGTGGATCGTAGATACCAGCGTTGTCAAGAACGACAGGGAAAATACGCTCTGTAAACTTCCCGTTCTTTTCTATCTGTAACAACTCAAACATACAGTTTTTGGATTTCAAGTACTTCTCGCTGATAATCAGAATAACTGCCTTCCCCTCGCCAATGGTTTCCATGAACTCTTTAATTCGCCCCTTGAAACCTAAATCGCGTTTGTCGCGCACAATCGTCACTCCTTTGGACTGGAACGCTTGATCCAGTTCATCAACGATGGTTTCGCTTTCGCCCCCCCAGGCATAGCTGATGAAGCAACTTGCGCCAAAAGCTAAAGGTTGGGATGACAAGGATGGTGTCGGTAAGTTTGTCAGCATAGGTTTTGAGTATGGTAGCCGTCGTACTTCGTGGCTTAGTCCAGTCAGCAAAGACGGCAGCAGTGGAAAGTGAAAGCATGGTTGTTGCGTTTGAATGTCAGCAATCTGTCCGTCCCAAACCCGCAGCAGGAATTGTTCGTTCAATTCTTCAGTTCGATTTACCGGCCTGCCGAGAAAGGCAGACAAGGATTGCTCAGCTTCCGCCCTTGCCCCGTGACGCAACTGGATAAAAGCGGCCAGCCACGCTGGGGACTCAAAGGCGGAAAAACTTGTTTGCCTGGAATAACTGGTAAACAAACGATGCGCTTCCTCAGTTTCCCCGGCTCCCAACAGAGAAAAAGCTTCTTGTGCAACCAAGACATAATTGTTTGGGAATTGATTGCGTGCGGTTTTGGCAATTTCAGCGGCAGCAGCCCATTCCAGGTGATATTGCGCAACCATAACTTTGGAAAGAGCGATTTGCAGATCATAACCTGCATTCGACTGAATCTCGTTAAGGGCTTTTTGCAGTTCTTCTCCATCACCTAACGCCTGCCTAAGCCTTTGCGCCACGTCAAATAAAGAATGACCACTGAATCTACTTGGAATCCGAAGGTACCCTTCACGTAAAACAGAAATGGCTTCTTGGCCTTTCTCCATCCTACAGTATTCAATAGCAAGTTGATGATATAGTGGAGCAAGACTCTTGTCCGCCGGGATGACCTGAATGCCTTGCTTGAGCAGGTCAATGGCTTCGTCGGTGCGATTGGCGCGCGTGAGCAACTCGGCGCAAGCGACGTACAGAGGAGAGCCGCCAGCGGGGTGGATTGAAATACTGTCTTTGAGTAACTCGATTGCTTCCGTAGTCTCTCCAACCGCGAAAAGCGCTTCTGACAGACGTTGAACCGCAGCTCGAATTACGACCCCTTTAGATACAAGTGATAAGCCGGACTTCATTAGCACTACGGCTTCAGCCGGTTTTTGACTCTGAATTAAATAGTCTGCACAGGCTTGATAAAGGGCAAAAACTCCCTTGTCCGCCGGAATGACTTGAATGCCTTGCTTGAGCAAGTCAATGGCTTCGTCGGTGCGATTGGCGCGCGTGAGCAACTCGGCGCAACTCTGGTAGAGCGAGAAGAGATTCTTGTCCGCCGGAATGACCTGAATGCCCTCTTGCAATAACTTGATGGCTTCGCCCGTATGTCCTGCGTTGCTCAGCAGGGTTCCCCCAAGTTTATAGAGTGGAGCGAGATCGTCTTCTCCAGAAACCTTGCGACGGGCTTTATTGATCACCTGGATTCCGGCGTAAACACCATACACTTGCGCTTCCAGTTCGGCATACAAATACCAGGAGGATTCAGGGGCATCGTCTCCGGTTGCGCGAGCTGCGTGAACAACGGCTTGTTGCAAATCACCGGACCGTCCGCGTTTTTTTAAGCACTGTGCCAGATGATATTCCAGACCCTTTGCTCCTTCTTCTTCGAGCAGGACGGAAAGCACGGCGATTCTTTCGTCGAGTTCTTCCCGGTTGCTCGGCACGGGTGAAACCGACTTGATTTGCTCCTTCAGGTAATAAGCGAATCGGTCTACGACTTCGCGCAGTTTATCCGGCTTTTCAGCATAGGTGAGATGATAGCGAAGCTCCGCAAAGGACGCGCCCAGTCTGGAATGCTCGCCTGTCATGGTACGGGCTTTGAATGGACGGAAGTAATAATCAGCCGCCGTGGAATGTGCTTGCTTAAACGCTGAAGGCTGTTCTTTCAGCCGTGCGAGTGCGATTTCACGGACGATAGGGTTAAGTGAATACCAGCCTGTCCGATGATTCATCAGGAAACGTGTACTCAAAGCCTTGCGCAATTCGATGGAGACATCTTTTTTGTCTCCGCAAACAATTTCAATGACGGCGCTCTGAAAGCTTTTGCGATGAACAGCCAGCCGTAACAAGCCGATGAGATGTTCAGCGCTCAAATGAGCGATGGTTCGCTCAAGCAGATCGTGTTCGAGACGTTCAAGAAAGTCCCGCGAGATTTCACGGTCACTGACCTCCCACAGGCTAGGATTGCGCCCGATGATTTCATCCAAAGGCTCATCTGCGAGCGCGCTCACCAACGCTTCAATCGCGCGCGGATTACAATCCAAGGCGCGAATCAAATCCTGTTTCCGCTCAGTAGGAACAGCATCAGGAATTTCGGTGGCTCTCAAGTTCATCGCAGGCACTCAGCTTCGCCCTCAGAAAGCTTTGCCAATGTACGAATCTCAAAAGTTTCCGACCAACGCGCGCGCTCAACCTTACGGTCGCTGATTAACAATAACCGTCCTGGTAAATGTCTTTGGTTGCGAAGATAAGATAAGATGTTATCAAGTTCAGAGACGGGAATTCCGGTATCCTTGCGAAACAGGTGTTGCGCTTCATCAATCACAATTAGAACTTTGCGTTCTAGCCCCGCTCTCAAGGTACGACCCAAATGGGGACTGTCGCCATCAAGAAACGCTTCCAGCATTTCGGAAATACGGTTGCCATCAAGTTTTACTGCTAATACCTCAATCAACTCACGGACTGATGGTGTTGCTTTATCTAAAACTTCCTCAACAATTACGGCATCCCATTGTTTTCGGCTTAGAGCCATTTCTATTAGCTCCGCCGCAAGGTCACTCTTACCGGTGCCGGGAAACCCTTCGAGAAAGCAAGATTGGCGGGCCGTTCACGAGCCAAGTGTTTTGCGAGCCACGCTCGAAGCTCTGCACGATTTTGTCCAAAGTATTTTTTGTCCATAAAGGGGCTCGCTAAATAGAAAGTTCGTTTGCCTTTCCATCAGCCCATCGAAGCTAAATGCACTGTGTTGCTTACGAGAAAGTGGTTGAGGATTGGCTTATCTGCATTTGGAACAGCTTGGTTTGGGGGCAAAAAGATTATAGCTATAAGATAAAATATCGCCAAAGGATAGCATCAAATTTTGTCAGGATAAGGAGAGGTATAACAGGGCAATCCGTCAGTGGTGATGGCAGCGAAAGCTTTACAAGGAGCGGGCGCTGTGCTGAGGTAAGTCGTTATGACAACGACCACGACTCTTTCCCCTGCACCGGTCGCGGCCCCCAGCGAGCCTCTTTGCCCATTTTGCGGATTTGCCCGATCCCCGCAAACGCCCGCACGAATGTGACCATTTGTTAATTGACATTATTAGTATTGCGATTCTGGCCGTGATTTTGTGGTGCCGATGAAATCACGCTGCGTGAACGTTTGGGCAAGCACGCCAGGAGTGGTTACAAACTTTCCTGGCCTTGCCGCACGGCATTCCGTCGCACGATACGTTCGGGCGGGTGCTGGCACGTTTGTCGCCCCGGGAGTTCGAGCGGTGTTTTCGCCGTTGGGTGGCGAGTATCGCGCGGTTGACAGCAGGCGAAGTGGTCGCCATTGACGGCAAGACGCTGCGCCGTTCGCACACGCGCGGGCAAGGGCAAGGGCCGTTGGCACTGGTGAGTGCCTGGGCGCACAATCGCTTGACCTTGGGGCAGTACCAGGTGGCAGCGGACTCCAATGAGATCACGGCGGTGCCGGAATTATTACGGCTCTTAGCACTCAAAGGCTGTATTGTGACGGTGGATGCACTGGTACCCAGAAAGACACGGCGGCGGCGATTCGCGCGCAGGGAGCGGATTATGTGCTGGCACTGAAGGCCAATCACGGCTTGTTGTATCAAGCCGTGCAAGACTTATGCACGGCGGTCGAGGAGAACTGCACTGCGCACCTGCCCTTTGCCACGCACCAGACGTTAGATGGCGAACACGGACGGATTGAAACGCGGCGCTATCGAGTGTCGCCGCCCCGGACTACTTGCCGGGCTTTGCCGAATGGCAGGAATTGGCGTGAGTGTCGGCAAGGGTGGAAGCGGCGCGAGGTGGGGGAGAAGGTGAGTTCGAGATGCGCTATTATTTGACGAGCCTGGCGGTGGATGCGCCGCGCCTGGCCGCCGTGCGCGGGCATTGGAGTGCGAGAACAGTTGTCACTGGGTGTTGGATGTGGTGTTTGGCGAAGATCACTGTCGCGTCCGCACCGGGCACGCCGCCGAAAACTTCGCGTTGCTGCGCCGCTTAGCGAATAGTTTGTTGCAACAAGAGAAGACGGCCAAAAGTGGGTATTGCCAACAAACGGTTCAAGGCGGCGCTGGATCAGCGCTACTTGCTCAAGGTGCTGAATCCGCCCTCTTCTCAATAGTTACCATTGATTGCCCTGAGAGGTATAATACTATTTTAGTGCTTGTACATAGCGGCCTGAATAATAAAAGGGCTGAATAAAGGAAAAATCATATGATATTGCAATGGCCTGATGTACTGCGCTTCGCGCGTAACGGAAATCCTGAACCAGAGCGTAAAGTCAGCAAAGCTGAAACCGAATGGCAGGCACAACTCACGCCCGATCAATACACAGTGACGCGGCAAAAGGGCACAGAGCGCCCATTTAGCTCCGAGATGTGTGGATTGTTTGCGCCGGGGCGGTACGCGTGTGTGTGTTGTGACACGCTGCTGTTTGATGCGAATGAGAAGTTTGAGAGCGGCACGGGGTGGCCGTCATTCACGCAACCAATCCAGGAAAATGCGATTGCCTATCACGCGGATCATTCGCACGGAATGATTCGCGTCGAAACGGTCTGTAACACGTGTGATGCTCATTTGGGGCACGTGTTTCCTGATGGGCCGCCCCCAAGCGGGTTGCGTTATTGTATGAATGCCTTGGCCTTGAAGAAGACCACAGAATAGCCGGTCAGTTGATTTCTCCGCGCTGATTCGCTAGGCTTTTGTTGCTTTGCCCATGTTATCCCTCACCTGAATACTTGATGCGGAAGGTTGTAAACGTTCCGCACTGACATCTTAAGGAGGAAACATGAATCCTGGCGCAATCAAGAAATTGCTCATTCATTTAGGTGTATTTGGCCTGGCGCTCACACTGACGCCGTTGGCCTGGGGGCAAGTTACAAACTCGCCTGCCGCCCGCCCCCGCAGCGGCAATATCCAATCAATTCCGAGCGGCGCGAAAATGAAGTTTCGTGGTGTCGTCATCAGCCGTGACGCCGACACGTTCACCGTCCGTGACCGCAATCGCACAGATTACCAAGTACTCTTAACCGATCAGACCGACATTAAAACGTATGGCGGATTCTTGCGCTTCGGCAAGAAATACGCGGTGGCGGACATTTTGCGCGGGTTGATTGTTGAGGTTGAAGGACGCGGCAACGCGCAGGGGCTACTAACGGCAGAAAAGGTTCGGTTTGAAGAATCAGATCGGCGCGCGGCATTGACGACTGATACGCGCGTTAAGCCGGTAGAGGAAAATCAAGAACGCATCTCCGGCCAGATTGACGAATTGCACGCCATCGCGGCAGAGGCTCGCACTGAAGTCCGCGCGGCGAATGAACGTATTTCCTCGTTAGATGATTATGACGTGCAGGAAACAACCATCGTCAATTTCCGCGTAAACAGCGCATTGCTGTCGCCGGAGGCCAAGCAACAACTCGACGCCTTTGCGGCCAAGGCGCTCGCGGCCAAAGGGTTTATGATTGAAGTGGCCGGGCATACGGATTCTTCTGGCAACGAAGCCAAGAACATGATCCTAAGCCAGCAACGGGCCGAAGCGGTGATGCAGTATTTAGCCGTGCAGCACAAAATCCCGGTACGCCGTTTTGTCTCTCCAATGGGATATGGCAAGACAACGGCTGTTGCGGATAACACTACTGCCACCGGACGCGCGCAAAATCGGCGGGTAGAGGTAAAAATCCTGGCGAATCGTGGACTGACTCGTCAGCGGTACTGCCGCCGCGCCGAAACAGTAAGAAACGCGGAGCGCCTGGGAGCGCACGCGAGCCGCGTGCGCTCCCAGGCGCTCCGCGTTTTCCTATCGCGCTTGTTTTCAAAGCAACTGTATCGCGTGTTGCAAACGGACAACGGTGCGTTTTTTTCCAATCACTTCAACGACTGAAAACAGTCCCGGCCCGACGGATTGGCCGGTTAATGCGGTGCGTGTGGCGTTCGTCAGCAAACCGACTTTCACGCCTTTTTCTTCGGCAATCTTACGCAGCAAGGCTTCGATGCCATCGTGGGTAAAATCTTCCAAACCATTGAACGCGTCGGCTAGTTGCGGCAATAGTTCTTTCAGCGCCGCATCTTTTTGTAGATTCTTTTTGACTGCCGCTTCGTCAAAATCAAAACTCACGTCATCCACAAAATACGGACGCCCGTGATTGGTGAAATCTTTCAAGGTGCGGGCGCGCTCGCGCAGCAGCGTCAACACGTGCTCGAACCAGGCGCGCTGTTCGCCTTCGTATTCATCGCGCCAGAGTTCACTACTTTGCAATTCGGCTTTGACCATTGGCAACAGCGTTTCCAGCGGAAGCGTTTTGATGTATTCCCAATTCATCCAGAGGGCTTTTTGATCTGTCCAGTTGCGTTCATCGCCCTGCGTAAAATTGAAAACGGCATTGGCTTTATGAATGCCGCCAAGCGAAAAGATTTTGACCAGATCTGCACGCGTGAAGATTTCCTGGTCGGCGTATGTAGCAGAATCGGGCGACCAGCCGAGTAGTGCGAGGAAGTTCAAGAACGCATCAGGAATGAAACCGGCATCGCGATATGTTGTGACGCTGACGATGGCACCGTGCTTGCGCTTCGAGAGTTTGCCCTTGTCGGGAGCCATAATGAGCGGCAAATGCGCAAACTTCGGTACGGGCTGACCGAGTGCTTGATAAAGCAACACTTGTTTGTGCGTATTCGACAAATGATCCTGGCCGCGAATGACGTGCGTGATGCCCATTTCGATGTCGTCGCAGACTACGCTCAAGTTGTAGAGCGGATGCCCGTCGGAACGTAACAACACTAAATCTTCGATATCCTTGAAATCGCGTTCCTGCGTGCCAAAGACTTCATCCTCGAATTGCGTCCGGCCTTCCTCCGGTACTTTGAAGCGAATCACAAACGGTTCGCCAGTAGCAGCGCGGGCGTCCGATTCCGCGCGCGACAAATTGCGGTACGGATTGACGGGCCTGTCCTGGCGTGCGGCAGCTTCGGCCACGCGTTGTTTGATCGTGGCGTCATCGCGTTCGGCTTTCGGCGTGAAGTCACGATAAGCGTGGCCGCTTTCGAGCAACTGCGACGCGGCGGCGCGATGTTTGGCGTAGTTGTCGGATTGAAAAAACGGACCTTCGTCGTAATCAAGACCCAGCCATTCCATCCCTTCCAAAATGCCACGCACCATCGCTTCGTCATTACGAAGCGTGTCAGTGTCTTCGATGCGCAGCACAAACACGCCCCGCATTTGGCGGGCAAACAACCAATTGAATAACGCAGTACGCGCGCCTCCTACGTGCAAATACCCCGTCGGTGAAGGCGCGAAACGAACCCGAACATTTGTCATAAACGCTTCTTTCCTTTTTGAGAAGCCACGAATTTTCACGAATTTTCACGAATTTTATGAGCCTTGATGAGTTCACATTTTGCTTAACCTGATTCCTATTCATTCGTGTCAATTCGCGAAAATTCGTGGCTAACGAAAAAGGGATTCTCAAGCCCGATGCCGTCACTTGTCAATCAGCACGCGGTTGCATTTTGGCGTGGGAAATGCGAAAACTATCGCCGCAAGCGGGAATCAATCTTTAACCGGCAAACCGCAACTCTGAATTGAGTAGAAAACGCTTGGCGCGTATGTGCAGCCAAGCGAGTCTATGAGATTTTGTAACCAGTCTTACACAACCGAAAAACAGGAGAGATATGAAAAAAGTGATTGTCGTCGTGCTGTTTGTTTTCACCGTGATGTTTACGGCGCTGGCCGCTGGCGATGAGGCGCAGGTGTATCAGGCACGGATGAAACAAACGGGCGGCTATATGCGGATGCTCCGCGAAAATTTCAAAACCACCAATCGGCCCAAAGTGATCAGCGCTGCCCAGGAATTAGAAAGCGTTTTCAAACAAGAGCATAAATTCTGGACAAAACGCGGTACAACAGACGCCGCCAAACTTTCCAAAGAAGCGCAGGACGCCGCCAAAGCGATTGTTACGGCTTCCCGTAAAGGCGAAGACGATCAGGCTGCCGTCGCGCTCAAAAACCTGACGAACTCCTGCACCGCTTGCCACCTTGCACACCGGGAATTCACGAGCGGCTGTAGCGGCAGAATTAAATAACTTGTGATGATGTTGGCCAGCTGGCGGCGACGATGGCTGGCCAACTAACTGGGATTTTCATGAGCAAATATCTGGTCGGAATGTTATTGCTGCTGACCTTGTGTTTTGCGGCGTGTGAACGCAAAGTCGGCGCACCCACGGGCGAAACCAAACGTTACGAATTCAAGGGCAAGGTGGTGGAAGTGGATGCCGAAAAAAAACGCCTGAAAGTCGCCCACGAAGAAATCAAGGGTCACATGGCGGCGATGACGATGTGGTTTACGGTTAAGGATGATGCCAATTTCGCTCAGGCCGCCGTCGGCAATCAAGTGAATGCGACGCTCGTTTACAACCCGAATGACAACCGCTCCTGGTTGGAAAATCTGAAAGTTATTAAGGATTAAGGGAGTCGCAGAAAGCTTGCGGCCTCAAGCCTGTTCGATAAATACGCCTTAGAATGCCTGCCCAAAACTGATATGCCAACGCACACGCGGCGCGCTGTAATCAGGATGAAAGTTACGATTCAGCCCCGTGCCATTGAACGGATTACTCGCCAAATACCCCAAATCCAGCCGCAACGGCCCCAGCGGCGTTTTGACGCGCAGCCCTGCGCCGACGCTATGCGTAAAATTCTTCGGCGCGATGTCGTCCAATTTCAAAAACACATTCCCTAAATCATAAAAGCCTACTAGGCTGAGTTGCCGGTAAACGGGTTGGCGAATTTCGGCATTGAGAATCATCAACGCATTGCCGCCAACTAACTGAAAAATCGGATTGCTGTCCGGTGCCGTTGGCGCATTATGGCAATCTTTCACAGTTTTAGTGTTGCCCGTCGTCACCACCTGCAAACAATTGCGCGGCCCCGCGAGTTCAAAATTATAGCCGCGCAGTGTCGTCGAACCACCGCTGAAAAAGCGTTCGGTAATCGGAATCAATTTGCGGTCGGTGTCGGTCGGATTGGGCGGCAGAATTTTGTCTATCGGCGTGCCGATGTTTGCCGCTAAGCCGAGGCGAAAATTCGTGGCGACAATGCCGCTGCCGAATTTGCTCGCAAGTTGGTAATACGCCTGATTTTCCGTAAAGAAGCGGAAGAATTGCCCATTGCCGCCGAGCGACCGCAACGCAATCGTCGCGTCTGCCGTGTGATAGCGCCCCGTTGTGGCATCAAACGGATTATCACGTCCGTCGTAGGCATACGACGCCGACAAACGCGACAGGCGAATCGGGCGATCCCGCCGATCCAGTTGCAGCAGCGGATCATTCAAATCCAATGCCGTGCCGGAACCGATAGACGGTGGCCGCACAGTCACAGCGTCGTAGTTGTAGCGAAATAGCAGCAACGAACGAGGACTGAGTTGTTTGTCCACTTGCAACAGCCCCGTGAACCGCGTCGAATCAAACGCTGGGCGTTTTTGCTGTTGCACAAGCAATGAAAACAGCAGCGGCGTCGAACGATTGAACGGGCGCGGATCGGTGTAGGAAAGCTGCCCCAAAATATTTCGCGGGCTGGCACGCAAACGGAAGCTGGCTGCTGTCAGTCGCCCAAAAATATTGGGATCAGAGATTTCAAAAATCCCGCGCGGCCCGTCGTCTGATTGATAACCGCCGCCGTACACAAACGTGCGCGACTTCCCTTCCTCAACGTCTACAAAGACATTGCGTTTGACTTCGCCCGTCGCGGTTTCTTCGCTGAGCGATTCCATCCGAATCTGCACGCGGCGAAATGCGCCGGAGCCATACAAATCCTGTTCACTGCGCGAGAGTTCGTCGTTTTTGAGAATGTCGCCTTCGTTGAAGCGCAAATAATTCCGCACGCGCCCGCCAATCGTGCGGCGGCGCAATCCCACTTCGTTGATGAAAATGCGATTGATAAAAACGCGCGGGCCTTCGGTGATTTCGTACACGACGCGCACCTGTTCGCCGCTCATTTCGTACGTGCGCGCCAGCACAGTCGCGGTCGCATAGCCTTCGTCGTAATACTGCTGCAAAACGTGATTCGCTTCGATTTTGATTTGGCTGACTGAAACAGGGTCGCCGTTTTTGAGCGTGACTTTTTCGCGCAGTTGATCCGCCAGAAACAACGTATTCCCGCGAAACGCGATGTCGCCGATGTAGGAACGCGGCCCTTCGGCAACGCGGAAAATGATCTTGAGTTTGTCGTTGTCCTCGCTGACCGCGCGATTAATCGCCGCCATTCGTGCCCGCCGGTACCCCTTGTCGCGCAGTTGCGACAAAATGAATTCGGCATCGCGCCTGAGCGCCTGTTCGCTCGTGATGCCGCGCGTGTAGCGGGTCGTCAAAATCGGCACGGGGAACAGGGCTGCCTGTTTCGTTTGCAACTCGTCTTCGACCTCCAGCAGCGTGACGTTCTTTGTGCCTTCAATGCGAATGTCGGTGACGCGATAGCGTTGGCCGGGTTCGACGTGAAACACCAAATCGGCGTGTTCGCTCGCCAAATCCGGCATCGCGGGCGGCGTGACTTCGGCAAAAAAATATCCCTCTTCCTGCAAGTGATTCCGAAGGCGACGCGCGCTGTCATCGAGCGTCGCTTCGTCAATTCCCCCCTCGCGCATCAGCGGCAGGATTTGCCGCAGCTTCTTTTCGCCCACGTCCGCGCCTTCAACTTTGATCGTCGAAACCGGCCCGGACAGCAGCGGGACATTCACCGTCACCATATTTTTCGCGCTGTCATAGCTGATGTCCGCCGGGCCGACGCGCGCGGCGAAATAGTTTTTGGCGAGATGCGCTTGCAGGAGTTGCTGCGTGTCAGCATTGAGCGTCGAGCGCACAAACGTTTCGCCGACTTTGCTTTTGAGTAGCAGGCGCAGATTCGCTTCCGGCAATTTGCTGCTGCCTGTTAAATTCAGCGCCGAAATTTTGGCCGGTGCGCCGGGCGTGACGCCATAAGTGATGTCCGTCACCGTGCCTGTTGCGTCAAGTTTGGTTTTCGGCTCGACGGCGGCTTGATAATAGCCGCGCTCGCGGAAGGTTTCAGCGATCAGGTCGCCGCCGCGATTTAAATTGACTTCGGTGAATTTCAGCCCGCGATCTAAATCCGACAATTTCGCGCGCAATTCTTCTTCGGTGATTTCCGGCACAAGTCCCGTAAAATTCACATCGCCCACGCGCAGTTGCGGCGTGAGGAGAAACGACACAACAACCGCGCCCGCATTGTTCAGCCGCGCTTCTGCCCGCACATTGGCTACGCGCCCCGAATCGAAGAGGGCCAACAGCGAACGCCGCACGTCTACAGCAGAGTATGGATTCCCTTCGCGCACGCGCACCAGTCCGCGTAAATCATCTGTGCCGATCCGCACTGCTGCGCCTTCGTACGCGATGCGGACTTCGGCGACGTTTTTGCCGAGATAGGTTTCGAGGTTTTGCGCCAGCACTGGAAGGGTCAAGAGAAGCAAGCCAAGGATAGACCGCAGATGACGCAGATTGAACGGATTCGCGCCGATCTGATCTGCGAAAATCTGCTGAATCTGCGTCATCTGCGGTCTATCCTGTTTTCCGGTCAACACTCTCATCCGTCAAAATCTCTTCCGCAATCGCACGTCTAACCCAAACGTCCCATCCTGCGCACGCGACGCGACAAATGACAACTTATCGCTCGCCTGATACTCGATCAGAATCACCTGATCCTGGTTCGACGCGATGTTCGTAGAATAGGTGATAGACAAATCTTTCGTGATGCGCCGCCCCACTGTAATGCGCGCCGTCGGGTCAGTTCCCCGCCCCGTCAGCAACGGATCGAGCGAAAACCGATTCAGCCCGAACAACCGGCTCGTCACATTCGATTCCACCGACCGCGAAGCGCGATTCGCCAGGAAAGAGGCGGCGGTGTTGAGTGAGGTTTGCGCGAGCGCTTGTGAACTGGAGCTGCTCGACAACCGATCTTCGTTTTGCAGTCTACCGGTAGCGACTAAGTTATACACTTCGGGTTCCGGCAACGATGGTTCTGAACGCAAACGGAAGCGCGGCTGATTCAGCGGCCCCGTGAAATTGGCAATGATGCGATAGCCCTTGATGTCCGATTCGGCTTCGACGTTCAGTTGTCCTGTGCGCTTATCTACGCCGGGAAATTCGACCGTGCCCGCGTTCGTAATGCGAAAGCGTTGATTGAAAATGTTGTCCACGATGCCCCGCATCACCGTAATGCGTCCGCCCACCGCCGGATCATCCAGCGGCCCGCGCAACCGCAAGGCTAGACTTCCCGTCACATCAATCAGCTTCGTGCGCAAGTGCAGCGTTTCGTTCGCCACAACGCGAATATCCATCTGCGTCGGCGGAATCGCGCTGGCATCAGACGACGCGCCACCGATGGAAGGATTGCCGAACTGATCGCTCATCCGCGCGATGAACTCGAACAAATCCACATCGGCCAAATATTCGGTGCGTCGCACGTTGACCGTGCCGCTCAGCAATTGGAATTCGCGCGAGCCTTGTAACTCCAAATCGCCATCCAGCGTCGCGCGCACGTCTTGCGGATAATCCACACGCACGCCTTCCGGTTTGATCTGAAAGCGCCAGCGATTCGGCTTGAAACCTGCGAACGATGCGCCACCTGTCGCACGCAATTTCCCCGTGCCCACATCAGCCTCAAACGACGCTAGCTGCGCCTGATCGGCGGTAAAGAGCAAGCGCCCGCGCGCGTGATTCATCCCAACCGGAAAACCGGGAATACGTAAACTGCCCTCCTGCAATGTTGCCGTGCCGCTGAATTTGGGCTGCTTGTAATTGCCGCGCGCTTCGCCTTCCAGCTTGACCTGACCATCGGCGAACACGTCTTTGACGAACGATTGCACCACTTTCAAATTCACATCGCCGTTGATCGAAAGCGCGTTCTTCCCGCTCTCGCCAACCGCCAGTGTGCCTTTTAGCAGCAGGTTCGTGTTGTTGCCAGAAAGTTTGACGGAACCGAAATCCACTTGATCGGCATTCACCTTCACAGTGAAGGGTGTTTGCGCTGTCAGGCGATAATCGGTGACATCGAAATAAAGCTGCGCGAATTCTGTTTCAATGCGCAACGGATCATCTTTGCCCGCCAGATTGCCCGCGATGCGAATCTGCCCGGAAGTCTTGCCGCCCGATTGCAGTTCGCTGACCGCCGCCATTTCCAGCACGCGCGCCACTTCCAAATCCTTGAAGTTCAGCGCCATCGTAATCGGCATTTCCGGCTTGCTGAAATCAATCTGCCCCGCGCCCGTGTGACTTTGGCTGAGCGCATCGGCTTTCAAATCAAGCTTGGCCACGCTGTCACGACCAGCAATAGTTAGCGTTGCGTTGCGAATCGGTTCGTTTTTGTACGTGATTTCTTTGCTCGTCGCCGTCGCTTCCAGCCGATCAAAAATGCGGCCTTTCTTTTCGTCCAACGCAAACGCAGCGGCTTCGGCATCCAGTTGAAGATTCACACGCCCGGCCAGCGGAATCGGCGGCTGATTGTCTTCGCGCGCGATGTTGACCCATTCGTTCAGGTCAATGCCTTCGCCTTGCAGTTTCGCGCGATAGCCCATTGTCTTCGTGTCAAAATTCACCGCGCCCGTCAGCGTGCTTTCGCCTGAGCGCAATTTCAAATCGGCCAAATCAACGTGCGAACCGTCCAGCGTCAGTTTGCTGGTGAAATCGTCAATCGCTTTGTTGCCGTATTTGCCGTTCGCAACTTTGATTTCCGCCGTGCCGCGCATCGCTTCCGGCAAGCCCGTGATTTCGGCGTGGCCGGTCGCAAAGCCCGCGATTTCAACCGGCGCAGACAACGCCGCGCGCAAGGCGGAACCGAGCGAAAAACCTTTCAGATTGGTTTTGACCGCAATGCCGTTTTCGACATTGAACGGCACGTCTACTGCAAATTCCGCCTGGCCTTTGTCGGGCTGCGTGAGCAAGCCGTTTTCCACTTTGATCGCATCGCCCGCGTAGCTCACATCGCCCGCAATGCTGCCAAGCGGCTCATCGTGCCAATTCACTGCTGCCAGATTGAAGCGCCCGCTCACCTGCGGTTTGTCGAGCGAGCCGGTCACGCGGCCATTGAAGCTGAGCGTGTTCGTCAGTTGAATTTCCTGCTCGGTGAATTCCGTGATGGCTTGCGGATCGAAGTCTTTGGCAAGATTTACGACAAGGGTTTGCAACTCTGCCGCGTCGTCGGCATTCAAGGCAAAGTTGAGCGCGCCGGTTTTGTCCCAGCCGATGTCGCCGTCTACGGTAAGTTTCGTGGCACCGGTTTGAATCAGCGTGTTGTTGATTTTCAGGCGACGCTCGGAGGCGACGGCGTTCAACTCGCCCGTGATCGGCAAGCCGTCCACCACGTCCGCGCTTTCCTGATTGATCGTCGTGCCGTTGAATTTCAAATTGGCGGTGCCCTCGGCAGTTTTGTAATCAAAGCCATTCCACGCCAGATGCACGTTGCCGTCCGCCGTGCCGCGCAACGGCAAGCGTTTGCCCGCGCTGACGGCTCCCGCCTGATCGAGATTCAGCGCGGCCAAATCGGCTTTGACTTCGCTCGTGCCTTTGCCGTCCAGGCGGACACGCGCGCTGCCCGTTGCTTTGCCGCCGAATACAGCACCGCTGAAATTCGGCACGGTGACTTCGGTATTCGTCGCGGTTACGTCGTGCAAAGCGAAGCTGCCAATGTTCACGTCTGCGGTGATGAGATGTTCGACCTGCGCGCGACCTGTGACTTTGAATTTGCTGAGATCGTCGGCGCGAAAATTGGCTTTGGCGTTGGAGAAGCTCAGGCCGGAGGCTTTGACATCTGCCCCAACAACTCGCCCGCTTTGAAGTTGAACAGCCACGAAAAGTCTTCGCCATTGCCCGCGATGCGTCCGGCGGCGGTGACGCGATTGACGCGAAAACCGGCGGCGTCGAGTTTTTGAAATAAGACTTCTTCGTTCGCATCAAATTCCGCGCCTTTGCCCTTGCCATCGAATTTCAGATGCAACCCTTCAATACGCACGTCACGCGCGGTCAGATTGTCGCTGAGCAATTTGCCGTCGGCTTGATAATCCGCGCCTTTGCCGACAACTTTGCCTTCAAAACGCGCCGTGCCGTTGATGCGCGTGTCGGGCGCAAAGACGCGCGTGACTTCGCCCATTTTGACTTCGGCTTTCGCGTCCAGCGTGTAATCCAACTTGTCCCAATCCTTCATCGCGCCTTTCATTTCGGCGTGCAGGAGCGGCGACGTAGTCGTGAGCGATTCAATCGTCGCGCCGTCTTCGTTGGCAAGCGAATTCAGCTTAAAGCTGATGTCGTTCGTCGCGCGGCCATCCAGCGCGAAATGGCAATTGTCGGCATTGGCAAGAATGCGAAAGCGTTTGTCGCGGTCGGGCGTGATTTTGATTTCCAGATTGCGCGCCGCGCCGTCCAGCTTGCGCAACGTGTCCACGTAAAAAATCTCAGCGCGTGTGAGTGTGGCGTTCGCGGCGGCGTAGTTGAATTCGATCTTCTCGATTTCCTGTTCTTTGCTCTTTTTGAATTCAAGTTTCGAGAGATTGGAAACGCCCTTGTCATCCACCTTGTACCAAAACTTCAGTCCGTCAATCGTCAGATTCTGCAAACTGATTTCCGTCGGCGTGTTGAGCTTGAAAAGATCACGAAAGGCGACTGAGCCGTTCAATTGAGCGAAGGCGGCAAACGGTTCCTTGTCGTCTTTGGCAAACAACTTCACGTCTTTCAGTTCAATGCTCAAGCCGCGCACGGAAGGATTCACGCCGCCAATTTCCGCGCGAATACCGTAGTCGGCCAGCGCCGCTTTCAGTTGTACGACAACCCATTGATCGAAGTAGCTTGACCGCACCCACAGCCACGTCGTCACCGTCAACAGGACGAGCAACGAAGCCAAGCTGATGCCCATAATGATGAGTGTTCTGCGACTAAATAATCTCCGCATAGCTATCTAGCGTTACTAAAATCAGGTGAGCTGAAGGGGGTAGGAATTCGTGCCAAAATCAAATCAAGTCGTCCATTGCCAACTGAAACTCCTGCGCCATACCGGGATGCCCGTGCCGCTGCGCTGCCGCGATGCCTTGTTCATACGCCGCCCGCGCCTCGTCAATGCGTCCCAGCCGCTCCAACGCCTGCGCCAGCTTGCCATACGCATTGCCTTGGTCGTTAGCTTGTTGCAAATAGGTCTGCAACTCGGCAGCGGCTTCCTCGTAACGCTCCAGCTTGAGCAATTCATTCGCCAGCCCAAAGCGGACGGCGGTGTTCGCGGGTTCGGCGGCGAGCATCTTTTGAAAGACAGTAATTCGTGACTCTGTCATGAAACTTGAATCCTCTCTGCACAATTCGAGTTTTTGATGATAGGGGGAGGGCTGGCGAGCGTCAAGCTACGCTGCCTGTATTTACAGACGAAAGAAGCGAGAGAATCAGGGCAATCGCATGGTAGGTGATGGCAGCGAATAGCTTTACAAGGAGCAGGCGCTGTGCTGAGGTAAGTCGTTATGACAACGACCACGACTCTTTCCCCTGCACCGGTCGCGGCCCCGCGACCTCTTTGCCCATTTTGCGGATTTGCCCGATCCCCGCAAACGCCCGCACGAATGTGACCATTTGTTAATTGACATTATTAGTATTGCGATTCTGGCCGTGATTTGTGGTGCCGATGAAATCACGGCGCTGGAAACGTTTGGGCAAGCACGCCAGGAGTGGTTGCAAACTTTCCTGGCCTTGCCGCACGGCATTCCGTCGCACGATACGTTCGGGCGGGTGCTGGCACGTTTGTCGCCCCGGGAGTTCGAGCGGTGTTTTCGCCGTTGGGTGGCGAGTATCGCGCGGTTGACAGCAGGCGAAGTGGTCGCCATTGACGGCAAGACGCTGCGCCGTTCGCACACGCGCGGGCAAGGGCAAGGGCCGTTGGCACTGGTGAGTGCCTGGGCGCAGGCCAATCAGCGACCTTGAGGCAGTACCAGGTGGCAGCGGAACCAATGAGATCACGGCGGTGCCGGAATTATTACGGCTCTTAGCACTCAAAGGCTGTATTGTGACGGTGGATGCACTGAATACCCAGAAAGACACGGCGGCGGCGATTCGCGCGCAGGGAGCGGATTATGTGCTGGCACTGAAGGCCAATCACGGCTTGTTGTATCAAGCCGTGCAAGACTTATGCACGGCGGTCGAGGAGAACCGCACTGCGCACCTGCCCTTTGCCACGCACCAGACGTTAGATGGCGAACACGGACGGATTGAAACGCGGCGCTATCTGAGTGTCGCCGCCCCGGACTACTTGCCGGGCTTTGCCGAATGGCAGGAATTGGTGAGTGTCGGCAAGGTGGAAGCGACGCGCGAGGTGGGGGAGAAGGTGAGTGTCGAGACGCGCTATTATTTGACGAGCCTGGCGGTGGATGCGCCGCGCCTGGCACACGCCGTGCGCGGGCATTGGAGTGTCGAGAACAGTTGTCACTGGGTGTTGGATGTGGTGTTTGGCGAAGATCACTGTCGCGTCCGCACCGGGCACGCCGCCGAAAACTTCGCGTTGCTGCGCCGCTTAGCGAATAGTTTGTTGCAACAAGAGAAGACGGCCAAAGTGGGTATTGCCAACAAACGGTTCAAGGCGGCGCTGGATCAGCGCTACTTGCTCAAGGTGCTGAATCCGCCCTCTTCTCAATAGTTACCATGCGATTGCCCTGGCGAGAGAATAGTTTTAGCAGGGGAAGCCAAAGCGGGGATGAGCGGAAAGGGAGAAAGGAGGGGAAAGAAAAATCGTGGCGGCAGATTTGCACTTGCGCGTTTATTCGTTGTCCGTTTTGTCCGCGTCGTCTTTTTTCTTGCCAAAACCGTGCCGCGCAACCATCGCCAATCCCAATCCCAACAATACGAGCGTTGCAGGTTCAGGCACATCGGCAGCGGGCGGTGGTGTAGGCGTAATGTCACGCGAGGTGTCAGACACGATGTTAGGCGTTCCGCTGCCACCGCGACATAAGAAGCCACAAAGCGCGGCGGCAGCTATCGGAAAGGCCAGCCACCAGCGATGAAAGCCAGCGGGCGTGGTGCGCGATAGCGGTTCATCGCTCAATGCCAGCGCATCGGATTGCACGCACTCATCTGAACAGATTAGCCCCGGCCCGTACGGCACGATGCGACCATCAATCAAACGCACAAAATCGGGCTTGTCACTGCCTTCGGAAACTTTGCCGACGGGTTGTTGTGTATCATTTTTCTTTGTTTCTGCTTGTGGCGTGGCTTGTCCGACTCGGCTTGCGACCTGCTCATACGACACGGGCGTAGCGACGACACGTGTCAGCAGCACGACGCAGAGAACCAAATGCAATGTGAGGGTGCGCATGTAGTTTCTTTTATCTTTCTAGTCTCAGCAATTTTGCTTGTGAGGCGAAGATTGCGCGACTGGTTATTAAGCATGCGCCCTGTGTGTTTCAAATCGGCCTGGGGGAGATGGGGTGTGAGGCAGACAGGGTGCGTAAGCCTTGCGTATGATTGACAGGAAATCCGGGACATCGTGAGTAAAGGTATTTCCTGTGTAGTAATCGGGGAATCATTCGTAAAAATAACAACAAAATCCTCGCGCATACTACCGCGTTTTCAATTATTGTCAACACTTTTGTCATTACAATGCAATGACCCAAATCTTCCACAAAACTAAAAACGACAAGAAGTTAGCGACAGCAACCTGAAGTGCTGACTAATCGCGGCAGGCAATTCTGTGGAAATCCTGTGCAGCAGCGGGTTATGCGAATTTCGCTTTTCCAGCAGTGCAGTATGGCTCGTCGGCGAAACCTGTCCCAATCACATTTTGTAATGCCTTCAAACCGCCTATACAAAGAGTCCATCACATAAAGAATCATCCCCAGCCGTGCCTTTACTCGCGCTGTTTTTGTCGCAAATCTTCTTCAATCGTTTCGCGGTCACCTTCCGCCTGACTGGGCGTGGGGTGCGGCGGTTGACCGACTAAGTCAGGACTGCCAATGCCAGTGGTTTCATCTGCATGTGGAGTGTCGTCTTTTTTTTTCGTAGCCACAATTCCCTCCTATCTAATCAAGGTCAAAACTTTCAAAGCTATTTCAAGTGCTGGTTAGCTGCTCGCGTCCAATCCGCGCCCGGTGATCTGTTATAATTCTTCCATGCGCTTGGCTGCCTCAGCTTTGGTCAGATTTTCGTCAAACGCTTCGCCCGCCTCATCGGACAAAGTTTTCAGGTATGACCGTTGTGCGCCAGTCATCGTCTCATCCCCTGTCTTCCAATCATCCGGGTCTTTAATTGTGTTTCCCAGACCGACCGGTGGTGTACTTTTTGAAGCCATGATTTGTCTCCTTTCCAGTCTGTAATAAATTTTATTGCTGCCTCGCAGGCATTGCAGCAATGAAACCGCATGGCACGTGCCAAAAGTAATGAGGACGAAAGGATTTTCAGGAAGGCATCGCGTGAATATGTGGATCGCCCTCGGCTAAGACTAAATCCTGAGGCCAGGCTAATTCGATACCCCGCCGTTCCAGCGTGTGCTGAAATGCGGCGCGGGTCTGAAGATTTGTGTAGGTTTGGTGTGGTGTGTGCTGTTGCGACAAGCAAAAGGCAGCCAGATTGCCCGCCGCTTCGCCAATGTTCCATTCCACGGGATGCAGGCGGTAACAACCATTTGTGATATGCGTCGTCCCGATGTTTTTGCAGGCAGGCAGCAGGTTTTCCAGCCGCACCGGAATTAAGGCACCAAGCGGGATTTGAAATGGCAGCGAACCTACATCTAGATAATTGTTGCCGCCTGTCGAAGGATGCAGATCAATGCGGTAATAACCAATGCCTACGCTGTCGGCAAAAGCTTCAGCATAACGTTGCCCCGGACGACAGCTTTCTGCAACGTGCTGTTCGCGAATTGTGAATTCAGCTTTGATGCGGCGTGATTCGCGGATGTAGGGCATCTTTGCCAAGCCATCTGTCGTGCCCGTCACATCACCGCGCAGCCGCAACCCCGGCCAGCCCGTACCGCCATCAGGACGCGGCGCTTCAGTTTGCAGCCAGTAAAAAAACGATAAGCTCAGTTCCCTTGCCTGCTGAATATGCCGCGCACGGGTGGATTCATCAGCCTCCGTCAGATCGCCGAGCAAATAATCCAACATCGGCACATTCATCAACGAAATGTCGCTGGCATACGCGCCGGCTGAAAAGTTCGCGCGGTCGAGGATGCGGCGATATGTCCAGAGTCCAGCAAAGGCTTGCGAGGGTTCGTGATGCGGATGGAAATGATAGATGTGCGGCGTCATCAAACGCGGATGCGTAATCGTCCAGCTCAACAATTTGCCCGGCCACGCAGGCTGTAACTGCGGTAGGTAATCATGCCAGAACGAATAACTCGCGGGCGGCGCAATCGTATGATCTTCACCCGCGCGATGTTCCATCGCAAAGCACATTGAAAACGCCTGCACATTTCGCGGCTGGGCTTCGGCAGGCGCGGAGGGTTCGTCGGTTTCTATCTGTGCTTCAAAACCCGTAACGTATTCGCAACCTGTGAGCGGCAAGAGGTCGCCGAGTTCCGTAGCATCCAAAAAATATTTCGCCGTCACAGTGCATTCTGCGCCGCTGCGCAAATTGCGCAATGTTACGGCGCGCACGCGGTCGCCGTCTACCTCTGCCTTGATTGGGCGATGGTCGGTCAGCAAGGTAATTTGACCGTTGCTCAAATACGGCGCAAGCATTTCGTATAACACAGCTAACGCGACACGCGGCTCGTGGCAAAGAGGAGACACCCAACCATTGCCAGGATTCAGGCGCGGATTGTTTTTCGCCGCGTCGGTCAATGGATAATGCCGCCGGTAATAGCCACGTACGCCGTTGCGAAAGCAGCGGTAGCTGGCTGTGCAACCGAAGCGTTCAATCCAGCCGTGTTCATCGGGTGGTACGGCCTGCGAGGTTAATTGCCCGCCGATCCAATCACATTCCTCCGTCAAAATGGCGTGCTGGCCGGCTTGTGCAACGGCAAGCGCGGCAGCACAACCGCCCACACCACCGCCGACGATCAAGACAGATGTTTGTTGTTCTTTCATTTCTTAACGAGAGAATCACAGGGGAGGGGTAAAACGACCATCGGCCGCTGTCCATCCGCCATCGGCGAACAAGACCGTTCCGGTCACATAACTCGACGCCTCCGACGCCAGAAACACGACCGGGCCGACCATTTCTGCCGCCGAGGCCCAGCGATGCAGGACGTTTTTCGTTGCGTATGCTTGATACCAGTCAGGACGATTTTTGATCGGGCTGGTGAGAGGCGTTTCGACGACGCCGGGTGCGAGGGCATTTACGCGCACACCGGACGGGCCTAGCTCTGCGGCCAGCGCGCGCACGAGTTGCACGATGCCGGATTTCGTCGCGGCATAGACGCCTTGCCCTGGTTCGACGGTTAGCGAACGAATCGAAGAAAACGCAATGATGCTGCCGGATTTTTGTGCAGCCATAATTTGCCCCGCAGCACGGAGCACATTGAATGTTCCACGCAGGTTCACGGCAATCACGCGCTCAAATTCATCATCGGCATATTCAATCAATGGTTTACGCACATTGATGCCGGGGGTCGTCACAACGACATCCAATCGGCCATAGTCCTGCTGCACCGTTTGCAAAAGCTGATTGACGCTGTCCGAATCACTCACGTCTACTTCCAACGCGCACCCCTCTGCGATTTGCTGCGCCACCTGCTCCGCTGCTGCCAGGTTAGCATCGGCGCAAATCACGCGGCCTCCGTGCGCAGCTAGTCCCAGCGCAGAGGCTTCGCCGATACCGGAGCCTGCGCCAATTACGACGATGACACGACCGTCTAACCGAAATAAACTTTGATAGTCCATAGCTTCCTCATCCTTGGCTTATTTTTTGTGTTGCAGTCGTGAAGCAGATACCACGTTTGCTGCCGAAGTCCAAGCCGCGCGCAACGTTAATGCCCAGAAGAAACGCCGAGCGAAATATGTTTTTTCAGCAGCAGCGTAAGCTTATCCAGATCAATCGGTTTCGTCAGGTAATCATTGCACCCGGCAGCACGGGCTTCTGTGCGGGTGTATTCGTCATCAAGAGCAGAGAGGATGATGATTGGAATGGATTGAAATTGCGTTGTCGCGCGCAACGCTCGTGTCACTTGAAAGCCGTCAATATTCGGCAAGCGCAAATCCAGCAGCACGATGTCGCAGGCATGTTTGCGCAGGACTTCGAGCGCCACCGCACCATCGCTGGCTTCGATGACGGCAAAGCCTTCGAGTTCCAGCAACCG
>JAXLQQ010000076.1:0-28264 GCA_046331525.1 Blastocatellia bacterium | reverse complement strand
ATGTTTTGGCAGGATCACGCCCGCGAGGCGACCTCGAATTTTTTATGAACTCACAAACCATTTTGGTGACAGGCGGCGCAGGTTTTATTGGCAGTCATCTCGTAGACCGTCTGTTGCAAGAGGTTGGCGTTAAAGTTGTGGCACTCGATAGCTTCAGCGATTTTTACGATCCAACAATCAAGCGCGCGAATGTGCACGCACACCTTGCAAACAATAACTACCAGCTTGTGCAAGCTGACATTCGCGACCGTGCGCAACTGCAAATGGTTTTCGATGCAACGCCCTTTGATGCGATTGTGCATTTAGCGGCGGGCGTGGGCGTGCGACCTTCGTTGGAACAGCCTTTTGATTATGAACAAGTCAACATCACGGGCACATTGAATCTCCTGGAACTGGCGCGGCAATTTGGCATTAAGCGATTTATTTTCGGCTCGTCCAGTTCAGTTTATGGTAACCATCCGCATGCTCCGTTTCGCGAAGAGTATTTGCCGCAACCGATTTCCCCCTACGCCGCAACAAAAGCAGCGGGCGAAATGTTGGCCTACACGTATAGCCATTTGCACCAGATTCAAACCGTCTGCCTGCGTTTTTTTACTGTGTACGGCCCACGCCAACGGCCTGATTTGGCGATTCACAAATTTGCGCGGCTGATGACGAGCGGGCAGCTGATTCCCGTGTTCGGCGACGGAACCACCGAACGTGATTACACGTATGTCGCGGATATTGTTGGCGGCATTCTGGCCGCCCTTCAGTATGAACAAACGCCGTTTGAAATCATCAATCTGGGCTGTTCGCAAACCGTGCCATTGCACCGCGTGATTTCGTTACTGGAAGAGGCGCTGAGCGTCGAAGCCAACATTGAACGGCAGCCTTTGCATCCAGGCGATTTGGCGCTGACACATGCAGATGTCAGCAAGGCCGCGCGGCTATTACGCTACGAACCGACAACGACGATAGAAACCGGCATTCAGAAATTTGTTTCGTGGTTTAAAACCACGTTGTAAGGCACAAAATTATGACGCTGTTTCCTCGCTCAGCCTCACGAAAGCCTGGCTTCTTTGGCCTGCCGCGGACGACGCGGATTGTGGTGTATTTGGTGTTATTCGCCTTCCTGCTTCCTTTCTGGATGCGGTTGCTGGAATGGAAGATGACGCATCATCCGGTGGCGTATGACGGCAGCACAGATTGGGTCTTGCCGAAGCAAACGGAAGAGGTTTGGTTCATAACAGCCGACGGCGTGAAACTGCACGGCTGGTTGTTGCACGCGCGTACGTCAGCGAGCAAAGGCACGGTGCTGTATTCACACGGCAATGGCGGCAACATCACATATTTTCAGGGCGTGGCGGCGGATTTGGCGGCGCGGGGGTTGGACGTGCTGCTCTATGACTATCGCGGCTATGGACGCAGCGAAGGTTCTGTGCCAGGTGAAGCCGAACTCTATGCCGATGAAGACGCAGCCTATGATTTTCTGACGCGCACGCGCGGCGTGTTGCCGGAGCAACTGGCGATTTATGGTCTCTCGCTCGGCACCACTGTTGCTGTTGATGTTGCTACGCGTCGTCGTTGCGCGGCGCTGGTGTTGGAAGCGCCGCTGAGTTCGGCGAGTGATATGGCCAGCGCAACCCTGCCGATCCTGCCGCGTGTATTGCACGGCATTCTCAAAAATCGCTTTGAATCGGCACGCAAAATTGCGGGCGTGAATTGCCCGGTGTTTGTTGCGCACGGCGAAGCGGATCAAATCATTCCCGTCGAACAGGGCAAGAAAGTGTTTGCCGCTGCGAACGAGCCGAAAAAGCTCCTGCTCATTCCGCGCGGCACGCATTGGTTGCCGAGTGAAAAAGGCTATCTGGACGCCGTTGCGGAATTTATTGCGGCGAGGCTTTCCCCTCCGCGTCCGAGTGACGGCGGTGATACAGCACAATTCCCAGGCCGATGAATGCGCTGACCAACAGCAGCGCATTCGTGATAACAAACACCCAATTCCCGACCAGCCAGCTATACATCGTGAAGCCTGTCGAAGAGGCAACCTGACCGATGAACAACCATTTGGAAACACCTTCGCTGGAACCTTCCTGCCACTGCTTGTAAATCTGTTTGCCAATCGTCAGCAGCAGGATGATTGAACTAAGCCAACCAATGATTTCCGTCATACGCCTTCATCCTAGGCGGGCACATCGCCCTGCATTTCGCGCGCCCAGTGACGATGCTCGGCCATCGCGGAAATAAAGGCCTCCGCCACTTTGCGGGCATCGGTTGCTGTGCTGGCGATCAGTCCGACGTCCTTTGTTGCGCCGTTCTCAGTTGCTAGTCCGGCAGCGGCATACGAGGCTTGCAATAACGCTGTGCCTTCGCCAGTGGCGGCAATTGTCTTGCAGTGTTTATAGGCTTCGCTGATGAAATGAATGGCGTCAGCGTCGCGTTGGAGTATTGCCACGCTCGCCGCGCCGCCGGGAACATAGACCGCATCAAACAGCACGGAACTCGTCGTTAGCAGGCTGAAATCCACCGTCAATGCGCCGCCGTTTGCACCCGCCACCGTGCCGCCGTGCGTTGCCACGATCTTGGGCATTGCGCCCGCTGCCAACAGTGCTTTGGCCATTGTCTGCACGGCTGTTTCATCGAAGCCATCGGCCACTAGGATCGCCACCTTGCGTGTGCGAATGCTGTTTTTCGGCGTGTTGGCCATGCTCAGCGCGGGCGAGGTTTCGATGCTCACCTTTTTCGCGCGTTTCGGTTGGAAGCGCGCCGGGTCGCCGTCCGCCGGAATGCTGTGATTGAGCGGCTGCGTAAGTTCCGTTGGCACGCTGATGCCCAAACCATCGGCCACACGGCGCGCCAGCGATTGATCCACCTGCGAGAGCAACCCTACCATCCGCTCACGAATGGCCGGAATTTCTACTTTGCCGAGTTCAAAGCGTAAGGCTTTGACAAGGTGGTGTTGCTCCGGCTCCGACAGGCTGCGATAGAACATCGTCGCCTGGCTGAAATGATCGAAGAAGCTGGCGCTGCGTCCGCGCACTTTCGACGCGGCGATGCGTTCGGGATAGCTGGCGAAACCGCCCTGCACCCATTGTGCTTGAAACGGACAGCCGCCGCCGATGCTGTTGGGTTCATAACTCGTGCGCCCGCGATTGATCGTCTGGCGATGAAAGCCGTCGCGTTGATTGTTATGCACGGGCGCGACCGAACGATTGATCGGGATTTCGTGAAAGTTCGCCCCGCCCAGCCGCAGCAATTGCGTGTCAGTGTAGGAAAACAATCGCCCCTGCATTAACGGGTCGTTGGTGAAATCAATGCCGGGAACAATATGACCCGTGTGAAAGGCGACTTGTTCTGTTTCAGCAAAAAAATTATCTGGATTGCGGTTGAGCGTCAGCTTACCGATGCGCTGCACGGGCACGAGTCTCTTCGGGAATGATCTTGGTTGAGTCGAGCAGATCGAAGGAGAATTTGTGTTCGTCTTTTTCTTCGACGATTTGCACGCCAAGTTCCCATTCAGGGAACTCACCGATTTTTAATCGCTGTCCCACAAATCGCGCCGATGAAAGTCGGGGTCTTTGCCGGAAATTTTTTGCGCTTCATCCCACATGACAGAATGCACGCCAAGCAGCGGCTTCCAGTGAAATTTAACGAAGCGCGCTTCGCCCTGTTCATTGACGAAGCGAAACGTATGCACGCCGAAACCTTCCATCATCCGATAGCTGCGTGGGATGGCGCGATCCGACATCACCCACATAATCATGTGCATGGATTCGGGCATCAGCGAAATGAAATCCCAAAATGTGTCGTGCGCCGAGGCCGCTTGCGGAATTTCATTGTGCGGCTCAGGCTTTACGGCGTGAATGAGATCAGGAAATTTAATCGCGTCCTGAATAAAGAACACGGGCATGTTATTGCCGACCAGATCGAAATTGCCTTCATCGGTATAAAACTTGACGGCAAAGCCGCGCACGTCACGCGCCAAATCGGTTGAGCCACGCGACCCGGCTACGGTGGAGAAGCGCACAAAGACGGGCGTGCGCACCGACGGGTCTTGCAGGAAATGTGCTTTGGTCAGATGCGTCATCGGTTCATAAACCTGAAAATAACCGTGCGCGCCCGCGCCTCGCGCGTGGACAACGCGCTCTGGAATGCGTTCGTGATCGAAGTGCGTGATCTTTTCGCGCAGGATGAAATCTTCGAGCAACGAAGGGCCGCGCTCACCCGCTTTGAGCGAGTTCTGATTGTCATTGACGCGCACGCCCTGATTTGTCGTGAGGAACGTATCGGTTGCCTCTTCCATATTCACCGTCAGGTCAACAATCTTTTTGCTGGACGCTGCGGCTTTACTGTTGTTCTGTTTGTTGTTTTTTCTATTGTTTGCCATGTACTGCTTTCCTTCTCACTGTCTATCAATTGTTTGTTGGCGGATGAAGACCGCTCTCCTCGGGCGCGATAGAAACGCGTACCATATCGAATGCGACGGGTACGCCGTTCGCGTAAAGCCCGATTTGTTTGATCTGTATTGGCGTAGGTATCGTGCCGAGTTCCCGCGCCTCGTGTTGTACGGTTAAGGTTGTTCCGTGTTTGCGCAGCCGGAACTGCTGAAAGATAAATGGATCGAAGCCAGCGGCCAGCGGCCATTCTTCGCTGATGCTGTTGCCTGTGCAGCGCAACACCCAACCAGCTTCCCCTGATTCCACCGTCAGCAACGGCCCCGCGCCAGCGGCATCCAACGCAGGCCAGAAGCCGTAGCCTTGTCCCGGCGCGACTTCAGTGCCCAATTTCGCGTTGATGACCAATTCGTAATCTGTTGCGGGACAATCCTTCAGGATCGTTGTCGGCGCAGGCAACGCGCCGTTGTAGCCAAGTGTCTTCTCGCTGATCTGCCAATGCTCGCTGTCTTCCGCCGTCGCCTGCCAGCCGAGTTCTGCGGGGTTTGTTTGTGGCTCATCGAAGGTGTCCTGCCATCCTGCCATAAACGCGAAGCCAGCAAAGGCGGCAGCCGTGCGGCGCGTGAACAAGGCGCAACTGTCGAAGCGCACAGCCGTCTTGCCCATCCATTGCACAGCCTTATCATCCAACATAAATCTGAGATGTGCGCCGTTGACTTCAACGCGCAACAGATGAAACACCGTTGGTACAAATTCAGCCGACAGAGGCAGCGTGGCGACAACGCGCAACGTTTCGTGCGGCGCACCAAGCGCGGAGATTTGCAGCGCGTGCGGCAATAACTCAAACGCGATTTCCGCGCCTTGTTCATTGCACAATTTGACGCCCGCCGCGCCGTGCTGTGTGGCAGAGGACAGTCGTAAATTAACTTCCACGATGAAATGCGGCGCGCGCACAGTGCATTGCGCTTCGGCCAAAACGTCCGCGCTTTGTTGCAGCGCCATTCCGGCCTGACAGCACCATTCACTGCCAGCGCAACGCCACTGCGAGCCGAGGCCGGTAGCATCCTGGCAAGCAAAAAAATCGGCGAACGTAGCAGCGGGCGGCGCGGGTTGTGGCGTTACGGTTGGCCCCAACACGGTCAGGCGTTCGCCGACCCAATCCAACCGATCAATTGCCAGTACGCGCTCCGGCGGTTGCCAGAAATGATAGACGCAAAACATCTGTTGATTGTCGGGGCCGCGTACTGCTGAGTTATGCCCTGGCCCGACGGACGCGGGCAACACCGTCCGCAACACAGGCATCACGCGCTGCCCATCGGCCACCTGTTCCCATTCGTCGGTTCGGAATACGCGATCACTGATCGCATAGCTCGCGCCGTAAGTTTCATTCTGCCAGTTACCGCCGCTGAACATCTGATAGTAATGCCCTTTGTGCGTCAGCACGAACGGGCCTTCGACCGTATGCCAGCGCACGCCGCCTTTTGATGCGCGTTGCGGGTCATACACCTGCCAATCGTATCGCGCCCGCGTGACAGGTCGCGGCGTGCCTGCGAGTTGCAAAGGATTCAGCAGCCGGTCACAAACGGTGCCGGTGCCGATGTGCGTATGCGTCAAGAAATCGGTGGCATAAAACAGATAGCGCGTGCCGTCGTGATCTACAAAAACGTGCGCATCAATCGCAAAATCTTCTGTTGTCAGCCGCACGCCGCAATCGGTGAACGGGCCAGCCGGATGCGCGGCTTCGGCCACGCGAATCTGCATAAGCTCCTCGTTGCCCACGCTGTAATACATCAGAAAGCGTCCGTTCTCGTAGGTGACCTCCGGTGCCCAGTAACAAGTCGCAGCCGTGTCATACGGGGTCAAAGCGCCGCCCACCTCCTGCCAGTTTTGCAGATCACGCGAATGCAAGACGCCAAAGCAACGCCCGTCGTGCCCCCAGCCTGTGCAATAGCACCAGTATTCATTCAGGTATTTGAGAACAAATGGATCGGCACAGCCTGCCGGATAGACAGGATTGCGGTAGGTTGCGGCAGCATTCTGAAGGGCAGCGGGCATAGATTTTTCTGGTTACAGCTGCGCACTGCGCTGGGGCCATTGGGCGGCGCGAACAGCCTCCAGCAAGGGCGCGTGTGGAATGCGCGCAAGTCGCCCGGCGCGCACTTCCAAATCCCATAACCCGAGTTGCGCCCATTCATGCCGGGCGTGCCATTCGGGCATACTCAGGATCGGATACAAACAAACCCCGTGCAGTGGAATGTTCTTGTGCAAGAGGGTGGTGACTTCTTCCGTTAACGTGCGCCACCACACGGCGCGCGCATCCTCGCGATGACTGGTTTCGGTAATCAGCAGTGGCGCGCGATAGCGTTGCCAGACCGCTGAGATCAATGTCGCCAGCCGCACGCGCCGCGCATCCTCCTCAGCCAGCGTCGTCCCGCCCAACTCCCACTGATTTGTCCAGTAATAGTTAATGCCGACAATGTCCAGGTGACGCGGACTTCCGCCCAGTTCGGGCAGCAACCGCCCGCTCAGCATGTCCCAGCTTTGGAAAACGACCTGTTCGTTGAAATGTGTCACGTCGGCGTGATGATTCGCAGCACCGAGCGGCGCAGTGACGCGGCACAGCGGGTCTACGTTGACGATGCGGGCGCGCGGATACACCACCCGTAACGCATTGATGCCCGCAATCGCGGCGCGAATCAGTTGTATTTTTAATTCGTGCCCGCGCCCGCGTGCGTGCGGGGCGAACAAGCCCATTTCGCCACCCGCCCACGCAAAAAACGAGGGCTCGTTGACGGGCGTGAAATACCGCGCATCAGGCATCTGTTCGCGCAAATAGCTGCCCACGGCATAACAGTAATCGGCAAAATGCTGCGGGAAGTCGGCGGCGAAAATGTCCAGATGAGACGGATAGCCGAAATGAAATAGGTCATAGATAATTTCCAGCCCGTGCTTGCTGCTCGCGGCCAGAAAAGGATCGAGCGAAGAAAAATCATACCGGCGCGGCGCACGCTGCACGAGCGGCCAGCGCACTGCCTCGCGGATGGTCAATACGCCCAATTCACGCAACCGGGCATAATCTTCGCTGACGTGTAAATCATGCTCGGTGGCGACGATTTGATCTATCCATTCACCGTGCCGGTTATAGCCGGTTGTTCCTTCAAATCCGGCTTGCAGAAAGCTTCTGAACACGATGCATCTCCACTCAGGGCAGCCTGCCGCTTTCCTGCGGTTACGCCCCTTGCGCGACTCCTCGGATTTTTTTGAATAAGGTGAGGGCCTGCGCGACTACCTGATCCTGGTTGTAATACTTGTAGGTCGCCAAACGTCCCGCAAAATATACGCCCGGCGTAGCGTCGGCCAGCGCCTGATATTTCTTGTATAACTCGGTATTTTCCGGGCGCGGTACCGGATAGTAAGGATCGCCTTCCGCGCGGGGATATTCATACACAACGCTCGTTTTCGGATGCTCCTGTCCGGTTAAGTATTTGAATTCTGTGATTCGTGTGTACGCCTGGTCATTCGGATAATTGACGACCGGTGCGGCCTGAAAAACCGGGCAATCGTGCGTTTCGTGTTTGAATTCAAGCGAGCGGTACGGCAGCTTGCCAAAGCGCAGATCAAAGTATTCATCCACCGGCCCGGTATAAATCATCTCGCGGAAGGGCACCATCCGTTCGACTTCGCGGTAATCGGTATTAAGCAGGATTTTGATATTCTCGTGATCCAGCATGTTCTCAAACATCTGCGTGTAGCCATGTTTTGGCATCGCCTGATAAGTATCGGTAAAATAACGATCATCCCGATTTGTCCGTACCGGCACGCGCGCCGTCACCTGGGCATCCAGTTCCGACGGGTCTAAATCCCACTGCTTGCGCGTGTAATTGCGAAAGAATTTTTCGTATAACTCGCGCCCGACTTTGCTGACGATTACGTCCTCTGAGGTACGAATGTGGTCGCGTTTCTCTGCTACGGAAGCAAAGAATTCTTCCAATTGAAACGAGGTTAGGTTCAACCCATAAAGTTGATTCACCGTGTCGAGATTGATCGGAATGGGCAAAATCTGCCCGTCCACACTGGCCCGCACGCGATGTTCATAGGCACGCCATTCAGTAAACTGTGAAAGATACTGAAACACCTCGCGCGAGTTCGTATGAAAGATATGCGGCCCGTAGCGATGCACCAGCACGCCCGCATCGTTATAATGATCGTACGCATTGCCCGCAATGTGCGATCGCTTATCCACCAGCAGAACTTTCTTGCCCGCAACACGCGCTAACCGTTCTGCTAATACACTTCCGGCATAGCCGGCACCGACAATAAAAAAATCAAACATGGTTCTCTCTTTACCTCACTAATCGCCTGAACTGGGAGAGAGTGCCACGGCGGTTTTGACAGGATTGGCCAGCACGGCTGGAGAAGGGGCGGCGTTAACAAGCTGGGGATAGCGATTTTTCACGCTTTGATTAATCAGTTGCCCCATACGTGACCAGGTGCGATCCCACGAATCAATCGCCAACAGTTTATCTACGTTATTGAGCCACTGGACATAATTGAACTTTTCACTTAGCAACTCTTCTGCGGCGGCAACAAAATCCGCTGCGGTGTCGCCAATCTTTACCAGCCCGCTTTCTCCCCACGGACGCACCACATCACGGATGGCCGTAGATATAGCAGGGATGCCTGCTGCCAGATATTCGGGCGTTTTTGTGGGACTGATGTACCGCGTCGCTTCATTGCGCGCAAAAGGCAGTAAGGCAATGTCCCAACTTGCCATGTAACGCGGCAATTCCTGATATGATTTACCGCCGAGATAATGAATATTCGCGCGTTGCGGCAATTCCGCCGGATCAATTTTGACAATGGGGCCAATCATCACGAATTGCCAATCAGGCCGCGCATCGGCCATCCCCGCCAGTAATACCTGATCCAAGCGTTCATCAATCACCCCACAAAACCCCAGGCGCGGCTTTGGTAAATGTGCCTGATCGCCGGGCTGCGGCTGGCTCTGCACACGTGCCTGACGAAAATGCGCGGCATCAATACTGCTGGGAAATGGATGTACATTTTCATGTAACAAAGCTTTTGCTTCGTAAAGGCTATGCCCGCCCGTAAAAACAACATCAGCGCATTCAAATAGCTCTGCTTCGTACTGCTTTAAAGCCAACGGCGCATTCTTGAAGGCCGACAACTCATCCATACAATCATAAATTATGGTGAGTGGTTCTAAGTGCCGCGTAAAAGCTAATGCAAGGGGCGTGTAGTACCAGAGCAGGTAATCCGTCACGCCGTGCGCCAACAATAATTCATCTTGTAACAACGCCTGTTGCCAGGCAACCACTTCTGCATCCTGCAAACCAGTCGGCAAATGCGGCACTACCACCCACAACCCCGCATCGCGCGGCGTAATGTCCAGGCGCGGCGTAGCGCTGTCATAGATGGGTTCTTCGACAAAAAATACGCGCCGCTCACGCGCAAAGCGACTCATTAAATGTTGCGGGCGTTGATAGACAAAATCCCAGCGTAAATGCGAAAGACAAAGCAGGTCAGGGAGGTTCGTCGCCGTGTATCTATGCAACGCAGAAGAAGTTTGTTTGTGGGTTTGGCCATCGCCATACAGTGTATCTAAAGGTAAAGCTTCAAAGTCCAGTTTATCTTTTCTTAAAGATAGTGATTTATTCTTCATCAGTATTTCCCTAACGTTGAAATTTCTAATGGAACCAAAACGTACATGAGTTTTGTTTTAGCTTGTTGTGCAATGAGATTTCTGCAAAGAGTATGCCAGCGGATGAAAGTAGGATTTAAGCTAAGAAAAGACTATCATTTGTACGTGATGGTAAAAGAGAACGCAGGAAATCGTACAAAAATAATACGCTCAAAACGACTAAAGTGAATGCCTGTCATACAAAGCGTTTTCTATTTTATCTAAATAGCCTCTTTACTAAACAAGGAACCATAAACTATCTGTGTCGTCTCTAAAAAGATTAAGCACAAGTAGACTGTAGAGCTGTTTGCACACTATTTTTACTCTTATTTTCCCTTTGCAGGTAAATTTCTAAGAGCTATTTTTTTGCAGACAGGTTATGTTAGAAACCTGACAATTAAGAGCGGGGATCATAGTCCTATTACAGACGTTCAGACTATTACCTCCGTTCTTTGCATTTTTTCTGGCTGGTCTAAGAATTACTGCGATCAGCTTTGATAACAGCATCTCCCCCAGGTGTGAGGCAGCGCAGTTTTTTGCAATTATTAGATACCCTCATGAGTAATTCTATTTTGAATTCTTCCCCCCAGGCTTTTCTATGGGCCAGCGGAATTGAAGACACCTTCGTACCACAAACCAAACTCGGTCATCGAGCCCTCGATGAATATGAGTTGATGGGACATTATGAACATTGGCGAACCGACCTCGCGCTGTTGCGCGAAACCGGCGTGCAGGCCGCCCGTTGGGGCGTGCCGTGGTATCGCGTCGAACCGGAGCCGGGCGTGTTTGATTGGAGCTGGACAGACCAGGTGATCCCCTATCTGGTCGAAGAACTTGGCATCACGCCGATTATTGATTTGATGCATTATGGCTGTCCTTTCTGGCTGCGGCGCGAATTTGCCAATCCCGATTATCCGCGCGCGGTCGCCGCATATGCTGCCGCTTTTGCGCGCCGCTATCAGCATTTAGTCAAATGGTATACACCGCTCAATGAACCGTTGGTCAATGCGTTGATGTGCGGACGGCGCGGCGTTTGGCCGCCATATTTACGGGGCGATGCGGGCTATGTCCGCATCATGTTGCAAGTGGTGAAGGGCGTGATTGAAACCGTCGAAGCAATCAAACAAATTGATCCTCAGTCCATTATGGTGCAGGTTGAGGCAACCGGCTTAAGTCGCGCCATTCGGCAGGAACTCGAAGCTCTGGCGCTCGAAGATCAGCGACGTGGGTATTTATTCTTCGACCTCATCACCGGGCTGGTCACGCACGAACATCCGCTGTTCGCCTGGTTATTGCGTTGCGGTGCAACCTCCAGCGAACTGGACGAACTGGTGCGACGCCGCATTCCGATTGATGTACTCGGCATGAACTTCTATCCGCAATGGTCAACCAAACAGATTTATTTTGACGACAAAGGTCGTCTTGCCTATCGCGCGATTGAGCACGATGGTGAGGGCTTTGCGGCATTGATTGAGGACTATTATCACCGCTATCGCGCGCCGATTATGATTACGGAAACCAGCGCCTATGGCAGCGACGAGGTGCGGGCGCGCTGGATGGGCAGTTCAGTCGCCACCATCAAGCAGCTTCGCGCGACGGGCGTGCCGGTCATTGGCTACACCTGGTTTCCACTGTTCACGATGGTGGATTGGCGTTACCGGTTGGGGCGTCGTCCAGTCGAGCGATATTACATTGACCTGGGTCTTTACAAACTCAATATGCAGGGTGGCAATCCTCGCTGGAATGCGACGCCGCTGGTTGAGCAGATTCGCTCTTACATTGATGCGCCGGAGGAAAGTATTGGCGTTTTCCAAGCCAGCGAGTAAGCCGCGTACCGCAGACTGTCCGGTCTGCGGCGAGCGTGATGAGTAGACGATGATTGTTCCTGGCAACAGGTTGATTGCGCAAGACGGTGCGCAGGCTAGACAACCTGCGCTACAGTTCATCCCAAATTAGTTTTCCTGCCCGCTGCATAAATGCAGTACAATGCTGGTCGCAGTTGTCCCCCCGTTTTGCAAATTTACGCCATGACACTCGACCGGTACTTCAGACTTTCTTCTTATGCTTTACTGACGACCAGCTTTTTGATGCTGGTGGCGACGCATCAGCTTGATTGGCTGTCGGTGGTGCTGTTTGCGGGCGTACTGGTGCTGGGCTGGCTCGTGGATGCAGGGCGGGTGCGCTGGCAAATGTCGCCTTCGTTGGTGAGCGCGTTGATGTTGGTGTTTTTGCCGTTTCCGTTTATTGATTGGTTAGTGCTGAGAACCTCGCCTATCGTTGCGCTGATTCATTTTATCTTCTTCGCCTCAACAATGAAGCTGGTGCAAGTCAAACGACAACGGGATTGGTTGTGGCTATACGTCGTTGCCTTCTTCCAAATGTTACTCGCAGCGGGAATGATGATTGACACGACATTTTTCGTGCTGTTAGTCGTGTTTCTTTTCAGCGCCGTTTCCACGCTGGTCAGCTTTGAAATGCAGCGGGCGCAACAAGCCCTGGCCGAAACAGGGCAGAATCAGGAAATCGGGGAATTGGAATTTTGGCGCGAAACAACCGCTACACGAAAACCCCTGACCGCACCGCGCTGGCGCAGTATAGCGTTGTTTTCTGGCGCGACGCTCATCACGATTTTGTTTTTGGCAACGCCGCTATTTCTGGCAATGCCGCGACTGGCGCTCCGCAATGCGGGGTCGGGCTGGATGCAGGGCGCGGCGCTGTCAGGTTTTACCGATACGGTGCGGCTCGGCGAAGTCGGGCAGTTGAAATTGAATCCGCAACTGGTAATGCGCGTACGGGTCGAACAACCCGCGAATCAATATCGTGAAAACTTGCGTTGGCGCGGAATTACACTGGATTATTACGAAAACGGCAACTGGCGCGATTCGCTGACGTGGCGCGGGAATCGCAAAATAGGCGCACGCCCGGTAACCAAGCGCGGCAACACTTACTGGATAGATGAATCGCCGCAACTGAATCACGCCAAAGCTCAGGATTCGCTCACCAAACAGACCTTTTATGTAGAACCCCTGGATACGCAAACGATCTTCACCGCCCCGCAAGCCCGGTGGGTGGAGGGCGTGCCGTCGCTGTGGCGCGATGATAGCGATAGTTTGTGGACGAGTAATCACGCGCTGAATCGGCTCGTCTATCAAGTCGAATCGGACACGCGCCGACCGAGCGACAAGGAGTTGCGCGAAGACAACGCCAGCGAGTACGCGCAGGATGTGCGACTGCGCTACACGCAATTGCCGAAAAATTTTGATCCGCGCGTCGGGCAACTCGCGACCAAAATCACGAAAGGCGCAACGACAGCGCTGGATATGGCGCGGCGGTTGGAAACCAATTTACGCGAAAATTATAGTTACTCGCTTAATCTGCGCCGTACGGACGAAGGCGATCCGGTGGCGGATTTCCTCTTCAACGTACAGGCGGGGCACTGCGAATATTTCGCTTCGGCGATGACGTTAATGCTGCGCACGCAGGGCGTTCCGGCACGCATCGTCAATGGTTTTCAGATGGGCGATTACAGCGAGATTTCGGATTTCTACGTCGTGCGCCAGTCAGACGCGCATTCCTGGGTGGAAGTGTATTTTCCGAAACACGGCTGGATCGCCTTTGATCCCACGCCGGCGGCGGGGTTGAATCAATACGAAAACAACTGGCTGGCCACCGTGCGCCACGTCGGCGAATCGCTGGAGATGTTCTGGTTGGAATCCGTGATTGGTTTTGGTGCCAATGAACAGGCATCGCTCGTCTTTCGGATGCACCACACGTTGACCAACTATCAGAGCGATCTTTCCACTACGCTTACAGACTGGCGCGAACGCTTTTCCGCCGCGCTCAAAACAACGCGCGCGGTGATGCCGCCCTTAACTGCACGTGACTGGATAGAAGCAATTTTTTCGCCTGCTGTATTGACCCTATTGCTGGGCGGCAGCGCACTGATCAGCGGGCTGGTGTTTTGGCGCAATCGCGCGAACTCCTGGCGACAGCGGTTACAACAGGAACCGGCGGCCTCAGCAGTCGCGTTTTATCAGGAAATGCTGGACGCGCTGGCACGCGCTGGCTATCAACGCTTGCCTGCGCAAACCCCGCAGGAATTTGCTGATGTCGTAGCACTACCTGCCGTTTCGCTCATTACAAAGCGATATGAACAAGTGCGCTTCGGCAGCAAAAAGTTAGACGAAACAGAGATCCGCCACATCGAAATAGCCCTAAAAGATTTGCGCGCACTGCACAAAGGACAATCAAACCTCCGACTTTCTTAAACTCAACGCTTTGGTGTACGTCATCATACCGGATGGTGGCTGCAAGGCATTCTGCGAATGCCGCCCCTCTCTTTGCCATTCAGACTTAACCTCTTTGTTTCTTTCAATTGCATCGCCCTGCCGCGCTTTTCCTCCGCTGTGGCACAGTGCTTGTAATAACCATTGCCGTGACGAGATGAAGTGGAAATGGTAATTCCTCGGCTCGCACGTAGAGATTGAAAAAATAGGTGGTCTGCAGAGACCCATTTCTCTCGGAGGAAAGATTATGACGAAGCTTATGTACAAATCAGTTTTTGCGATGGCACTGATGGCGGGTCTCCTGTTTACTTCGATGGCACCGACGGCGCTTGCACAAAGCCAATGCCGTACACGCGGGTATTCGCGCACAGCCAATTATGACCGGAACCGCAATTATGACTATGATCGCAATCGCAGCTACAACGAACGCAGCTATGACCCGAATTATGATCCCTACTATGATCGGAACCGCAGCCGCAACGATGGGTTGAAGCGCACAGGCATTGGTGCAGCAATCGGTGCGGCGGGTGGCGGAATTATGGGTGGCCGCAAGGGCGCGTTGATTGGTGGCGTGATTGGCGCAGCGGGTGGTTACATCTATCACCGCAACAAAGAAAATAACCGCCGCTACTAACGAGTTTTTCTCAGTTACGACCTTTCAGACTCTCTCAAATACTTTCTGATGCCGGGCGATGCGTAATCATCGCCCGATTTTTTTGCCCCGTCGCTATTTCTTGGCTGCACTCGCCGCGCTTTTCGCGGTGCCTTCGCCTTCGACGATTTTCACATATGCATTCAGAGGCACGTTCGTCAGCTTATCCACTTTCCCGCTCGGCCATTTAATTTCGAGGCTGTCCAATTTTGTCGCGGTTCCCACACCGAGAATTTCGCGTGGATCGTGCGAAGCCAGATAGCTGCCGCCGCTGGTTTTCAATCGTTGCCGCTTCACACCGCCCGCCGTCCACGTAATGACTGCGCCGACTGCACCGGGATTGCTTTTCGTCGCCACGAGTTGCAAACCAACCCAGTTGTTTTTGTTGCCTCCGTTGTTTTTGAGCAGCAACGGAGCTGCGCCGTTGTTGATGATCAGCAAATCCAAATCGCCGTCGTTGTCATAGTCTCCGACCGCCAACCCTCGCGCCGGAAAGTCTTTGCTGAAAACAGCGCCGGCCTGTGCGCTGATGTTTTTAAATTTATTGTTCACGTTCTCAAACAGCATCAGTGGTTCGGCGTATTTCACCTTTGCGCCCTGCGTTTCGATCATATCGTCGGGGTGTCCGTTCGCCAGCACTAAATCCTGATCGCCGTCGTTGTCAAAGTCGAAAAACTTCAACCCCCAACCGCTCAGCAACCGGGTCGCCTGCGCGATTTCGCCGGGCTGATCGCGGAAGGTTTGGTCTTTTTCGTTGTGGTAGAGGCTGAACAATTCCTGGTCAATATTGGCAACAAACAAATCCTGCCAGCCGTCGTTATCAAAGTCCGCTGCGTCTACGCCCATTCCCGAACGCGGGCTGCCGGAATCGCTGTAGCCAACGCCAGCGGGCAAACCGATCTCTTCAAATTTGCCGCCGCCCTTATTCAGAAACAGAAAGTTTGCCATCGTGTCGTTCGCCACAAACAAATCCATCAGCCCGTCATTGTTGATGTCCGTCGCCACCGCCCCGAACGATTTACCCGGCGAATTGGCAATGCCGGACGACTTGCTGACATCGACGAATTTGCCGTTGCCTTCGTTGTGAAAGAGAAAGCTGGGGCGTGGTTTGAAGACGCGCGGGATGCAGTAATACCGGCGTCCCATTCGATTATCGCCGCAGGAAATGCTGCCCTTCGCGCTGTACTGCACAAAACTCGAAACAAACAAATCCAGCCTGCCATCGTTGTCATAATCGAACCACGTCGCACACGTAGACCAGTTCGGCGCGGCCACGCCTGCGGCCTCTGTCACGTCCGCAAACGTTCCATCGCCTTTGTTCCGCAGCAGCACATTCTGCCCGTAGTTCGTGACATACAAATCCACCCAGCCATCGCCATCAAAATCCGCCGCCGCCGCGCCCATCCCGAAATGCCCCATTTGCCCGCAGGCCACGCCCGCTTTGTCCGTCACGTCCGTAAACGTGCCGTCGCCATTGTTGCGATAGAGCGCGTTTTTGCTGGGTGTTTTCGGCGTATAAAAATCTGACGGGCCGCTGTTGACCAGATAAATATCCATCCAGCCGTCATTGTTGTAATCAAAAAACAACCCGCCGCCGCCACACGTTTCCGGCAAATGCCGCGCGTCGGAACGCCCGTTGTCGTGTACCCAAGTGATCCCGCTCGCCTGCGGCGCGACTTCTTCGTAGGTCACCTTTGATTGTGCTGAAGTAAAGGTCGAAAAAATTGTGATGATGACGAGAATGAATAAAGACTTCACGTTGCTACCTCGGCTACTGCCCAACTGTAAAAAACGCATGTTCTTCGACCGCCTGCTGCCCTTGTCGTGCGATCACGCGAATCTCGTAACCGCCTGCGGTCTTGAAAGTTTCCAGTGGCAATTTGGCGATGTAGGGAATCCGGCCTTGTTTGTCAGGCACGGGCAATTCCATTTGTCCGCGTGCGATGGATTGCCCGTCTTGCAAAACTTCCAGAATCAATTGCGGTTTGTCGGGGCTGCCTGTGCGCGGGTAGACGACCAGATACACGCCCAGTTCGCTGCCCGACGCAGCTTTCACAGATTCGCCGAGATTGGGAATAATTTTGCCGGTTTGAAAGCGGAACGGGTGATCGTCGCTCGCTACGGTTTGATCTATCGGATCAATGCGTTTGATGACAGACACGCTGCTCATCCGCAGGTTGGCGCTGGCGGGCGGCACAATCAAAATCGAACGGCGGGCGCTCTTATGATTAGTTTCGTGATCGTGCGCGACGGTTTCCAGCGTGTAGCGCCCAGGCGGTACATCGAAAACGCGCGTGAAAACAAGGTTACCTTTTTTCAGGGCTTCGAGTTTGTTCAGCGCGCCATCCAGCGGAAAATCTTCGCTGAACTTTTGCACGACGCGCCCTTCGTTATTTTTCAGCACGGCCAGCAACGAACAATGCGTGCTATAGAGTTTTCGCGTGTCATCCACCTTGAAAGTCAGGTTGGCCAGCGGCACTTCCAGCACCAGCATTTCCTGCTGAGCGTTTTCGCGCGGCGCGAAATGCAGCACTTGTTGCCGGTACTCAAACTCGCGCGGAATCGGTTTGGCGCTAAGCGCGGCAAGCATCGTCATTTCATACGGCAACAGTTGCGCGACGCCTTCAATCACCGGCAGCGCGAAATAGCCGCTGCGCGTTTGCAGCACAAGATCAGGCCGCAAAGCTTTGACCGTGATCGTGCGAAACTTGCCGTCCAGTTCTTTACCCATTGGACTGTAGGAAGCTTCGTAATACGACAGCAATTCGCTGATGACCCGCTTCATCGGTGTGCGAAAGTCGTTGGTATTCGCCACAAACACGCCGCCCGTGCTTTCGGCCAAAGCAGCGAGATTATTTTGCGCATTTTTCGTGATGGCGTTTTCGGCATTGTCGAAAGCTTTGATTTGCTCGACGGTTGTGGGTTGACTGCCGCGTGTGCGTTGCTGTTGCTCGTTCGCTTTGACGGCGGCATTGAGCGATTCCAGCGCGGCTTTATTGTCGCTTTCCGCCCGCAGTCCGCGCGCGTCCACGGAATAAAAACTTACGTTGGCACGATTGGCACTGCTGATTGCCGCCTTAAAAGCATCCTTCAAACGGGCCGGAACCTGTAAGCCCTCGGAAAAGTACACGACCGTTTTGCGCCCCAGTAATTTCTTTTGCCCGGCAATCAGCGACAGCAACGAATAGATTGAAGCCTGCCCCTGCTGTTGCCGCGCCGAATCGTCCGCCAGCCGCAAAATATTCAGGGTCACTTCCGCGGCCTTTGCGTCCGCAAAAGACGAACCATTCACCGTACTCGCGCCGCCTTGCCCAACACTCGCCGTGGCCGCGGCAGCTTTGGCTTCGGCCTGCGTTTGGTTTTCCAACTCCTGCCGAATCCGTTGCGATTCGTCGGCAAAAGACGAAGGCGCGTTGCCCGTCACGCGCTCTACAGCGGCGTTGAGTTGCGCGCGATTGCTGGTAAATGACTGCACAACGCTGATGCGTTGGTCGAGCGAGAAAATGGCCACCATCACATTCGGCCCGTATTCTTCTTTCAAAAACTCCTGCGCTGCGATGCGAGCATTGCGCCGCCCTTCAGGACTCAACCGCTCAAAAACAAACGACACCAGATTAATTTGCCGCGCTGGATCAGCTGTGGCGGCGGGTACAGGCGCAGTAGCGGTGGCTGAGCTTGCGCCGGTTTCGACTGTTGCTGTTCCAGTGCGATTGACGCTACGAAACGAGGTGATAGCCTGCTTCACCCCGTCTTCATAAATTTCGATGTCGCCCGCTTTCAGGTCATTCACCGGACGACCCTTTTTGTCACGCACAATAAGGTCTAACAACACTTCTTCGCCGCCAATTCGCAGCACTTCCTCCTGCTGTTTAGGCGGCTGTCCCGTGCTTTGTGCCCATGCTGGAATAATGACCAGTAACCACGAAAGGAACAGCGAAAAAGAGCGTTTCAATTATAGAGTCATACCGTTTCTAGCCTAAAAGTTTACCGTAAACGCGGAGCGCCTGGGAGCGCGCGCGGCTCGCGTGCTGAGAATTGAAAAAGAACTCCGCTGCGAGAAAAGGAATTGCTCCTCACGTCTCAGCACGCGAGCCGCGCGCGCTCCCAGGCGCTCCGCGTTTCCGTCTTGTCTTCGTTGCAAAATCATTTGCCTGAGCCGATCAATTCGGATACGCCTCGCCCGTGCGGACAATCCGAATCTGATGATCGGTGAATTTGTGATGCGAGCCGGGCAAATCATATTGCGGCATGTGGCACGCAACACAATTCGTCGTCTTGCCCGTTTTGCACGGCGCGTACACTTTCCCTTGTCCCGTCGCCTTTGTATTGCTATGACAAGCTGCGCATTTCGCCTCGTAATGTGTCATCGGCTGCGTCATCGCGTCGTGCGGATTATGACAGGCCGTGCAACTAATGCGTTTGTCATCGAAGTCATAACATTTGCTGCCAAAGATGCGGTAGGGCTGAAATCGTACATTCAGCACACCCTGCACTTTCATCAATTGCACCTGCGCCCACGTGCGATGACACGAACCGCAAAACTGCGTCATCCCTTCCGTATCAAAACGGCCTGGATTGAAAATCGCCTTGTCGCCCGCCTTTTTCGCCGTCTTGTCCCTCATCAAAGCAACGTGCTTGTCGCCCGCGCCGTGACAGCCCTCGCAGGTAATGCCGGGCGTCAATTTCGAGAGTTGCAATTTGCCGTCGCTCACCGCCGCCGTCGCGTGACAACTGAAACAGTCTTTGGTGTCGAGCGAATCCATCGCCCGTCCGAACGCTTCGATCAGGGAGCCAGCCGGTTTGGGCGGCGCGCCGAGCGTGTAATCCAAGCCTTTTAGTTCGTTGTAAAAACTGACCCGGCTTTCGTAATACCTGCCCTGATATTCCAGCACGTACGTTTGCCCCGCCTTGCCCTGCCCGAAGGCGTAGAGAATCGGCACCGCAATCGTTTCTTTGCCATCAGTCACGGTATAAAGACTCTGCTGCCCCTGCCGCACGATGGAAAATTTGTAAATCCCACTTTGAAAAGTCAGTCTGGGATGATCGCGCAAAATCTGACAATCAGCCACCGGTTCCAGTGCTTTGCCCATTGGCGAACTGTGCTGCGTGTCGCCCTGCGTGTGACACTCGGTGCAGGATTGATTGCCGAGGTATTTCGCATCGGCTGCCGCCTGCGTCGGACGCCATTCCATCGTCGGGGCAAAGGTTTTGCTCTGACTGTGTGATTTAAGCGGTGACCAGAGCAGAACGGTCGCGCCCATCATCAGCGCAAGCAACAACAATTTGGGAAAGCGGGCTTTCATTATAGCTTGGGTATTACGGCTTGGCTTCAGGCTTATCGCCCACCATATTTTCTTTGCCCGCGCGCCGAATTTTGTCGAGGCGCATGAATTCGGCACGGGCGCGATCTGCCTCGGCCTTGCGCCCGGCTTTGGAATAGGCACGCGCTAACGCGAAATACATTTCAGGGCTGTCAGGAGCCTGCTTCACACCGATTTCCAATTCTCGAATCGCGCGCTCTGTTTGCCCGGTTTCCAGCAAAATGCGACCCAGCGCATTGTGGGCGGCAAACAGATTGGGCGCGCGTTTGACAGCCTCTTCGGCATACGGTAAACCCGCTGCGTGGTCGTTGCGCTTGATGGCTTCAAAGGCGATTTGCAGGCGCGCAAAAATATGGTCTGGTGAAATTTCAATTTCCTTTTTGAACTCCTGCATCGCCTCATCCGGCGCATCGCGCAGCAGAAAGACACCGTAGGCATAATGCACATTCGGTGTGCGCGGAAAAGCAGCGAGCAGTTCACTGTATTCCTGCTGCGCGGCGGGACGTTGATCAGCTGCGCCGAGCCACGCAGCGCGCCCTGTTTTGATGACGATCTCGCGTTTGTCAGCGGGAATCTCGGCGGGCAAATACGCCATTCGCAACATCGTCAGACCAAAAGCTTCAATCAATGCGGGGCTTTCTTTTTGCGTCTTGGCAATTTCCGTCAGCACGGCAAAGGCCAGCTCGAATTGCTCGAATTTATTCAGCAAAATTGCCGCGTGATAGCGTGCCACTGCGGCAATCTCTTCGCTAGCACCCAGGCCCAGTTCACGCGCGCGTTGCAGGTGGGCGAGCGCGTTCGGATACTCGCGGCATTGATATTCGCACAAACCCAGAAACGCCCAGCCGACGCCGCTCTTGGGTTCCAAGACTACAAGGCGCTGAAAAGCCGCGCGCCCTTCCGTGTACCGATCCAACTGATAGTAAATCGTGCCGAGCGCCCACCAGCCTTCTACCCAGGTGGGCTTTTGTTTGAGTCCCTGCTGATAAAGTCGGACGGCTTCGTCTAACTTGTCCGCTTGCCGCGCCGCTGTCGCGCGTTGCACTAATTGCTCAAAAGCAGCTGAGGGTGTGGCAGCACGGCGTTTGGCGGGTTGCGCCCAAACCGCAGACAGAGACAAGGTCAGCAGGCCAAGCGTGAGCAGCGCATTGATGAGAGGCAGAGTTTTTCTTTTGCTCAACAGCATCTGTATCCATCCTCCCCGCTACGGTTTCGCCTGCGCGCCCGGCTGTTTAGCCTGACGTTCAGCATTGAGTATGTTCACGATGGCTTGTTCGCGGTCACCATCGGCTTTGCGTTTGAGACGGTAATACACGGTCGCCAGCATCACGTGTGCTTCGACAAAATCGGGCGCATCCTTGACGAGTTGTTCAAGCGCGGGCAAGGCTTCGGCGACTTTGCCTTGTCCGACGTGAATGCTTTCGATGTAGAAGCGCGCATTCGGCTCGCCCGGACGTACGAGCAAGGCGCGTTGCAGATAGGTCAACGCCTGTTCAGGATTCTGATCCTGTTTGAGAATAATGCCCATCTGCAAATTGGCGTCGAAGTCATTCGGATTGTTTTCCAGTTCCTGCCGAAACTCTTCTTTCGCCTGATCTGTATTGCCCGCCATCGTCAACGCGCGCCCGTAAAACGCATGCACGGTCGGCAATTTCGGATTCATTTTGACCGCCGCCGCGAGTTCTTTTGCGGCATTCGCATAATCCGCCGAAAGCAGATACGTGGTGCCGAGCAGCATATGCACTTCCGCCGACTCGCCGCCGCGCATAATCTTTTCAATTTGCTGCTGCCCCTTTTCCACCTGCTGATCGCGCAGTAACGCCGTGCCGAGCAAATAGGCCAGCGCCTTGTCATTGGGGAATTTCTCTTCGTACAGAGCCAGGATCGCAATCACTTTTTTGTACTCGCCCATCTGCAAATAACAATCCGCCAGCAGTAGCGTCGCGTTCTGATGACTGGGTTGCAGCGCGCGGATTTTTTCAAGTTCCTGTGACGCGGCAACGATGCGTGCAGTTTTGTAATAAGCCACAGCGAGGTTGAAACGGATGTCAGGATTGCGGCTGTCGAGCAGCAGCGCACGCTGATATTGCTCAATGGCTTCCTGATAGCGCCCCAGCCGCGCCAGCGCCGCGCCCAAATTGGAACGGGCTTCGGTGCGTTCCGGGCGTAAGACCAGAAACGATTGATATTCCTGAACGGCTTTTTCCAACTCGCCCGCCTGATGCAATTGCACCGCACGCGCGAAGATGCGGTCAGGATTGTTGGCCGCCTCTTTGCCGGGCTGCGCGCTTACAACGGCACATAACCAAAAACCGATTATTATGGCGAATAGAATTGCCCGTTGCTGCATTTGTCTACGTACTTCCTTGCGAAAATTTGCTTGCGAATGAGTGACTATAGTGACGAAAAAATAGGGCGTTGACAAGCAACGCCCTATCTTCACATACCGCAGACTGGCTGGAATTAGAAGGTGAACTTCACACCCAGCGTAATGATGCGACGTCCGAATTTATTTTCCGTGTAGCGTCCAAAGTTTCTCGCCGTCGCTGCGTTCGGCACCAACTTCGGCGTCGGAGAATCAGGATTGTCCGTCACATATTCGAGTCTCAGGTTATCTTCGATCAACGACTTCAACGGATGATTGAAGATGTTGTTCGCGGAAACCCGGAACAGCAGTTTCTTGGTTTCACGAATACTGAAGACCTTCGACAGCGTCAGGTCGTGCGCGTTGTAAGCAGGCCCCTTCAGATACGGGAACTGATACACGCCCAATTGACCTTGCGTGGAGCGGCGCGAAGCAATTCAGATTCGCATACTGATTGTCGCTCACCCCCGAACGCGGATCGCAGGTCAACGTCGGTTGTGCGGTGGTGGCATTTGATCCCGTCACGGTGGCCGCATTGCCGGGATTGTAGATGGTAACTACAGTGGTGTCCCCTTTATACTGCGTGCGTGCGGTATCGCTGAAGCATTGACCTGAAATTATGCTGTCGCTATTTCTCCTGGCGTACTTACAGGTTTGCTGTAAGGCACCATTGAACCGGAAGTTGATGCTGTTGGCTTGCAACGGATAGCCGCTGGCGAACTGTGAAATGCCGGATAAGACCCAGCCATCCAGTAAGCCTTTGGCGACGATGTTATCCGTCTTCATCAGGTCTTTGGCAAACTTCGGCACTTCAATCGTGTACGCAAAATTCAATGCATGCGTACGGTCATAGCCGAGGATGCCGTAGTTGTGACCGCGCAGATCAAGCTGATCTGCCGCGCTGCCCTGATTACCGCCATTCTTGATGCCTAACGCCTTCGAGAAGGTGTAGGACGTCAGGAAATTGACTTTGCCAATTTGTCGGCTCAGCAGGAATTGCGCCGAGTTGTAATTTTGATAGGCAATGTGGCTTTGAATGGTCACATCACCCAGCCCTTGCAACGGACGGTATGGGTCGCAGTTGTTACCCGCTAAGGCTGCTTTTCTACAATCAGCATTATTGAGCGGAACCAGGTTGAGATTCTGGCCATAAAGCTGATTGCGACTGCGATTGCCCACGTAGGCCGCTTCCAAATTCAAGGAGAACGGTAAACGTTGTTGCAGCGTCAGGCTGTAGCTGTCAACGTAAGGCTGTGCATCATCCCCCCGTTGCAACGTCTCAAATGAACCGGGCAAGTCTGCGGCCTTACGAGCAGCATCTTCGTTCGCATATCGTCCGTCAATTTCACTGAAGGTTGTGGTTCCTGTACTACCGACTTTGCGCAAACCAAGCGCCAAGTCAAGGCCGCTGGTCAACTGTGCATCGTGGTAATAAGACCGCCCGAATCCTCCGCGTAAGACGGTTTTACCCGCGCCAAAAAAGTCATAGGCAAATCCCACGCGCGGTGCGACGAACAAAGCTTTTGTTGGCGCACCAGAAAGAGGAATAGAGGAATCGTTTTTGTTGAAGAGAACACCTGATGGAATTCCCTTATCGTCAAACAGCTTGGCTGAATTAAATTTCGATCTATCGAAAATGGCAAATCCAGCCCCCTCACGGTCATACCACTTGCCTAAATGATAAAACCGCAGGCCTAAGTCGAGCGTCAGGCGACGGTTGACCTTCCAGTTGTCCGAACCGTAAAACTCCAACGTATTGAAGGCGATGTTGTGCAGCACGTTCTTGGTGGATTCGCCGTAGTTGGCAATCCGGCCCAACAACATATCCGCCAGCGCGTTGCCGCTGGTGTTGCCCGCCCAAGTGGCGAATTCGGCCAGTCCGTTGGAATTTTCGTTGCCCGGTTGATTGTTGATGATGTGCTCAAAGTACGCACCAAATTTCAGCGTGTGCGTGCCCTGCACTTTGGTTATGTTATCGGAGAAGTTGGCCAGATGCTTGGTCGCAAAAAGAATCGGATCGAAGCCGCCCGGATTGAACAACGTCGGGCCATTGCCCCAGGTCGTCAAAGACGGGATTTGATCCAGACCATTTTTGAATAAGCCCTTGAACGGAATTCCTAAAGCCGACTTCTTAATTTTCGTGGGGTCTTCAAACTGATTCGGGAAATCAATGAAGGAATAGCCGAACACAAACTCATTCGTCAGCGTCGGCGTAAAGACCTGCGTCAAGCTGGCGCTGACAGAATCCGACCGATTCGGCGCATTCGTCGGCGTGGGATACGGCACTTGCCCGGCATTGCGCCACCAGAGGCCGATGGGAAAAGGTTGCAATTCCGTTTGCAGGTTATAGCGCGCGTAGAACTTGGTTTTATCGCTGATGTTGTAATCAATGCGCGTCAGCGTTTGCTTCATGTTCTGATCGAGCGTCAGAGCGTTCACGTAATTGTAACCGCCCGAATTACTGCCTGGGTCGGCATTCGGCAACGGCAACAAATTGACTAACGCCTGCCCGGTTTTATCGAAAGACGTGGTTTTCAGCTTGTATGGGCCGCTGCAATAATCAGCTAACGTCTTAGGTGCGGCTAGCGTACCGGGATCGCAGACTTTTCCATTGACCTCACCGGAGCCGAGCTTGGCAATTCCGGTCAGATCGCTGAAATCACCCCCGCGCATCGCTTGTGTTGGCACACGCGACTGCACGATGCCCGTGTCCAGCGTCTGTTTGTAAAACTCAAAACCGACAAAGAAGAAAAGCTTATCGTGGTTCTTGTTGAAATCCGTCCACGGCAACACCACCGGCCCGCTGAAGTTGCCGCCGGGGAATTTGTAATCGTTTTCCGGTCGGCTCAACTTGTTCTTATTGAACGACCAGTCATTCGAGTTCAGGTTGTAGTTGCGGAAATAACTGTAGGCGGAACCGTGGAAGTCCTTACCGCCGCCTTTGGAAATTGCGTTCAGCGTAACCGGGCCTTTGGACACGTCAGCGCCGAAGTTCGAGGTGGAAACCTTAAACTCTTCGACCATATCCGGGTTGATGTTGATGGGGGTTGCGCAATTACAACCGGGATCGGAAACGTGCGCCCCGTCGGCCACGATGTCGAGCGCCTCGGCGCGTGTGCCGTTGGCGGAGAAGTTGCCGATGGCGCTTTGTTTGCCGCCATCGCCGTTGCCGTTGATGCCGATGGCTTCGCCGTTATAACCGGGCTTGTTATCCAGACCGGTAATCGGGGTGAAGCCGGGCAGGGCTTTGATAAGTTCCGTCGCGTTGCGTCCGACCAGCGACAGGTTGGTAATTTGTTTGTTCGTGAGCGTCAGGCTTTTTTCGCCGTTGTCTACCGGAGCCAGTTGATCTGCGGTCGCGGTCACATCAACTGTTCCTGACACCGCTGAAGCGCCCAGCGCAATGTCCGCCACCGTACGACGGTCGCCCGCGCTGACGCGCACGCCCGTCCGTTCCCATTTGGCGAATCCACTGGCTTCGATGGTGACTTTGTATTCACCGGTCGGAACCGAAGCGAAAGCAAAGACGCCATCCGAATTGCTGACGGTACGGCGAATGTCGCCGGAAAGTTGATTGGTTAAAGTCACGTTCGCATTCGGGATGACAGCCCCGGTTTGATCCAGCACGGTGCCGGAAAGCTGACCGGTCAGGTTCTGGGCCTGCGCTCCGATCAACAGGGCGAACGCGAATAGCAAGCAGGTAGAGAGCCGCCCTGCCAGCATAGTTCGTTTCATAAAATTCCTCCTGGGGTTGGGTAAGCCAATTCGAGATGTACGAACCAGCTCTTGGTCATTCACTGTGCCAGAACCGCACAGGTGTCACTATCTATAAAATCATCGCAAACACCGGATCGGTGCTTAGAAACAGGTTGTGCTGCCATAAGTCATTTCGTTCAGTATCTCCAGCAAGCAGCAAATTCACCCTTAGCAAAGCCTGGCGAGTGGAAGTTTACAATTGTCTCTTCCATTAGTGGCGCACAGCATAGTCACACCTATATTATCTGTCAACCGACTTACGGATATGCCATGTTAACCTAACGGTTAACTAAAACTAACTTAAGCATAACAACAAGTTACCGAGAGGTTAGTAGCAGCCATTGGCATTCAGGAATAACTGCCATATTATCTCCCAGCAAGATGGCAAAGCAGGTATCGTTATGGCAGCGCCCTTGAACGCATCCACAGATCGCGTTTCCTCGGAAGAAGTCCGGCAGACATTGACCCGGATCATCCAGAGTAAATATTTTGCCCACGCGCCTAAAAAGCAAAGGTTCGTGCAGGTCATCTGCGACTACTATCTGCAAGGGCGCGCAGCCGAGTTAAATGAGTATTTAATTGGCTGTGAAGTATTCGATAAGGGAGCCGAATATCAACCATCTGTTGATCCGGTTGTGCGAGTAGGGGCGCATGACGTCCGCAAGAAATTGGAAAGCTATTATCAGCACGAAGGGGCTGACGATCCGGTGCGCCTTTCCATCCCAGTAGGAACATATGTTCCGCTCTTCGTCCGACAGCCTATTGCAATCAATACAGAACCATTGGCGGCGGTCATCACTGAACCCAAAACAGAAAACGCCCGGGCAGGGAGAATAGCCAGACAGACCTGGCACCCCTCGACTTCCCTCGTCACTCGACTCGTGCCGCTTTCAGGAGCCTTATTTTTTGGTGCCTGGGAACGAAAGCTAAGACGGTATGTGAAGCAGCTTTTCCTGCTGGCAATGGTCGTGATTCTGTTACTGCTAGGTGTCGTGGTTTGGTTAGTGCGGCAAAATCGCAATCTGGCGGCACAGAGTATCGTCGTTCCAGCCGTTGCCACCAAGCTACGGACTTCCACTAGTGGCATCTGGCAGCCATTTCTGGCGAACAAAAACCCGACCTTACTAATTTTAAGTAACCCGGTGGTCTACCGATTGGTGAATGGGGCCGACCCGGAAATCATTACCAAACAGGGCATTGGGCTGACCCCAGCCCAAACGAATCTTATCGCTAGCTTATCGAACCATCGGCTGCCTGTACGGCCTGAGCATTCGATGCAGCTTATTCCCGCACTGAATATGTACACCGGCATCGGAGAAGCCATCGGTGTTTATCGACTGAGCCATTGGTTGCAGGAAGCAGGAGAGGCAACGCTCTTGAAACAAAGTCGTAGTCTGGGAGCCGATGACCTGAAGGAACAAAATGTCGTGATGCTGGGAAGCGTTTATTCAAATCAGTGGGCAATGCCCGTGGCGGTGAAAGAAAATTTTGTCTATGGCAGTCGTACCAGCATTGAGAACTTAGCGCCGCGTCCGGGCGAACAAACAGAATATCGCTCGCTTTTTGATCAGCGCACGGGTGCCCTGCTGGAAGATTATGCGCTGATTACGGTTATGACCGGCGCGAATGGAACCAACACGTTAATGGCCTTGTCCGGCATTTACAGCGAAGGCACGCAAGCCGCCGCCGAGTTTATTACTGACCCTGACCATTTGACGGATTTGGAGCAGCGACTGAGGGGGAACAAGGCTGCGGCCAGCTTGCCACGATATTTTCAGGCATTGCTCAAGGTGCGCGTCGAAAATTCCTT
>JAXLQQ010000075.1:0-28343 GCA_046331525.1 Blastocatellia bacterium | reverse complement strand
CCGTGTCGGCATAGCTTTCGCCGTCAAAGCCGAGCGTATGCCAGTGACGGCAGGAAAATTGTACGTGCATTTTCGCATTCGTGCCCATCGCCAATTCGCGGATGGCGGTTTGCTTCAACGTGCTGAAGCCTGCCTGACGATAATCCACCGCTTCGCGTAAGACTGTGAAAGGCAAGGCAAGTACGACGTGATCGGCCTGCACCGTGCGCGTGCCCCCGCCCATTTGCAGCGTCAGTTCATAGCCGCCGCTGGCCTTGCGCTGGATGGCCGTGAGCGCGTGACCGAGTTCGATTTGTTCGCGCAGCAACGCGACGAGGCGGGTAACTAACAAATCGTTGCCGCCGCGAATGTGATATTTCTCGTTCGACTTGCCGAACAAACGCAATGGCGATTGCGGTACGCCGCCCATCAGATAGAGCAAATTCAGCGCGCTTTGCTCGCGCGTTTCCGCGCCGTATTCAATGTTGTACGCCACATCCAGCAACCGCCCCAGCCGCGACTGCCCGCCGCCCGGCACGCTTGCGGTAATCCAATCGGCAATGGACATTTCATCCAGTTCGCGCCCGCGCCGCGTGAACCGATTGTGCAGCGTCGGATAGCCCGCCTGTCGCAGATCACGAAACATTTTCGGGGCCACAGCTTTGATGTCGCGGCTCGCTTCGGCAAAGGTATACGGAACGCCGTCGAAAGAAAAACAAGGTTGGGTGCCACGCGGCACCGCCAGTTTGAGGTTGTCCAACCGTAGCCCCAGTTCGCGCACGAGTTGAATGATGGCCGTGTGCCCATCATCAATCAGTTCTCCGCCCTGCTCCACCATCTGCCCATCAGCAAAGTGGTCGCGCAACGTCAGGCAACGTCCGCCGAAGCGATCTGCGGCCTCATAAATCGTCGCCCGCAGCCCCGCCTTACGCAGCTGATATGCACAGGCCAGCCCCGCCAGGCCGCCGCCAATAATCGCAATGCGTGGCGCGGTGGCCGCCGCCAACGGGCGCGGCAAGAAGCTAGCCAGACCGCCGCCAAGCGCCATTCCGCTTTGGCCGAGAAATGCCCGGCGCGAGAGTTTTTGTTGCGGCTGCGTTTCGGAAAGAGACTGAAGGATTGAGGGCGGAAAAGTTTCCGGTTCCTCTGCCATCGCAGCGGCAGTTAAGAGTCGTTGTAGCAATGTGGTATGTGCCATAGCATCCTCTGATGTGCAGCAAACATCTTGTTTGCTGCACGAGTGGAGCGGCAAACAAGATGTTTGCCGTACATCTCCAGTTACCAATTCCAGCCCACCGCGACGCCCACATTTGCCACCGTCGGCGTCGGCAGTTTGCGGCGCAGTTGTTTATCCAACACGCGGGTGTATTCAAAAATGGGGGCGCAAATACAGCCGCCGATTCACCGCGTAAGTGAGTGCGACTTGCGCTTCCGCTTCATTCACGGCGCGTTTGCGGACGCCGATGTAGGATTGATTGAATTTGGCCGATGCCCAGCCGACCGCGACCGTCGTGCTGAGCAACAGGCGCTTATGCACGCCGCGTTCATACATCGCGCCAGCCTGTCCAAAGTAGCCGCCGCGGTAATGAACGACATCAAAAATCTGGTTCGTAAAGACGCGCACCTGACCGATTGCGTGCGACACGCGCACCGCCGCTTCGCCCGTTTGCGGCAAAGGGAATTGCGTGGGGCGGCGGTAGTAGTGGTAATACGAGAAGGACGGTTCGACGCGGAGTTTCTTCCAATCGTGCGTCAGTGGCAACAACCAAATCCACTTCCTGAAATTTCCCGATGTGGTTTTCGCGGTTCACGACGATGCCCGCCGCCGTCACACTCACGCGCCCCATCGTGACCCACAGCTTAGACATTTCCGTCGGCCCGCCACTGTAAGCCAGCCCGCGCCAGACATAGCGCGTCACATCCGTTCCATCCCGCCGCTGATTTTGGCGGGCGGTTCTGTTTGCGCTCCGACACGAAAACCAGCAGCAGGAGCAAAATCCGAAAGCAAAGATGGATGTTTTTCCGTGCGTTCACATCATATCTTCCTCTCTTCACGCGAAGCGCCGGGAAGGCTCGCGTGCGAAGCTTGAGAAGCGTAACGTCTCGGAGCGGATTTGCGTTCAGTTCTCAGCACGCGAGCCGCGTGCGCTCCCAGGCGCTTCGCGTTCGACTAAATCGGTGCGGTGGCGGGGACGATCATCACGTGGCTGTTGTGAATGCGGGCTTCCAGGCGCGCTTTCATCTGGTTGATTTGTTGTTGCACCTCGGCCATCGGGCTGGTGCCGTCGAATTCGACAAAGATTTCGATGTAGGCCTGGCTGCCTGAGCGGCGCGAGCGAATGCCGTGCAGCGCGATAAAATCGTCATACGCCGTCGCCAGTTCCGCCAGAATCACAAGTTGCAGCGATTCTTCCAACGTGCGATCCAGCAGCCCCTTCATCGCATCCGTCAGCACGCGATAGGCGGCAATCAGCAGGAACACGGAAAGTATTAACGCGCCTGCCGGATCAATGTAGGTCGCCCACGCAAACGGCTGGCACAACGAACTGAGCAATAGCGCGCCCACGACAAACGCATCGCTGATCGTCAACGCCCGGCTGAGTCGCCATTGCGCTTCCAGCAGCGGCGACGGATCGGTTTGCGACAAGCGGTAGTTGCGCCGCCACAGCCATAAATCGGCTAAGGCTTCCAGGCCGTTAATGACGACGGCAAGGCCGATATTTTCGAGTGCCGCCGGATGCCGCAGATGCTGAATAGCGCTGTAAATCACCGTCGCCCACGACAACAGTAACGCGCCGCCCACCACGACGCCTGCGATGTTTTCTAGCTTGCCTTGCCCGTAGTTGTATTCGTTCGCCCGCGCCCGCCGCATTTGCCGCAGCGCCAGCCACGAGAACAACACGGCCAATGTTTCGCTGGCGGATTTCAGCGAATCGGAAAGCAGCATGATTGAGCGCGCCAACACCGCCGCGACCAGGTCAGGTGCCAGGCACAGCAACCCCAGGGCGAGGCTCACCAACACCAGGCGTTCTTTTTCCTGCCATTGCTGCGCGATTCGGCGTCGGGTTGTTACCGGCTGGCGCAAACCAAAATCAAAAGGTATTTCGTGGCTCGTCACGGCTCTCTCCTCGATTGTGCGCTGATCGTTGTCTACCATCTGCGCGATCCCTCAATTTGTTTGTTGTTCTGTTTGTTCGTTGCAACAGATTGTGCAATAGGCGAGCAGGCATGCGCATCGGTAGTACCACACGATTTATCTGTGTGTTTCCACCCAATTTTCTGTGTGGAAACACTTAGAAAAATGTGTGGTTCCCTCTATATCCGGCGGCGGCCTTTTGCCGTAGGCTGCGCTGGTTCACCGAAATATGGAGCTGCTTATGATGCCCGTGCCAACCTTGGAGCCTACGCCCACACGCCTTGCCCATTGGCGTCACGAATGGCGGACGCCGCTGAATGCGCTGTTGGGGTACAGCGAAATGCTGCAAGAGGACGCGCCAGCCGCGTTGGGGCGAGGTTTCGCAGAATTGCATCACGTCGGCGCGCAATTGCTCGCGCTTGTTAATCGCACTTTGGACGAGGAGCAAATCACGGGCGCGGTTGATTTACGCCGGGTGCTGCGTTCGTTGCAGGAGGCCGCGACGCCGCTGCTGCGTTTGCTGGAAACCCTGCAACAGCAACTTGCCCAGCAATGCGCCCGCGTTGGCGCGCGGGAGTTATTAGGAGATTTGGAAAAGATTCACACTTCGTTGCGCCTGCTCCGGCAGTTGGCAGAAAGCGGTGTTGTTGAAGCCCGCACGGCGAGCCCTGGCCTGACGCCTCCGCCGCCGCCAACGACGGTCAGCCCAGTCATTGCCCGCGCGCCCGCGCGCCTGCTGGTCGTGGATGACAACGAAGCGAACCGAGATATATTTCGGCGGCAGCTTTGCCGCGAAGGGCATCACGTCACGACCGCTGCTGATGGCATACAGGCGCTGCAATGCTTGTGTGAAAGCGCGTTCGATGTGGTGTTGCTGGATGTATTGATGCCGGGGCTGAACGGCTATCAGGTGTTGGCGCAAATGAAAGCAGCGGCGGAGTGGCGCGAGATTCCCGTGTTGATGATTTCCGCGCTGGACGAGCTTTCCGCCGTCGTGCATTGCCTGGAACGCGGTGCCGAGGATTATCTGGCCAAGCCGTTCGATTCCGTGTTGCTGCGCGTGCGTCTCAACTCCTGTTTAGAAAAGAAACGGCTGCGCGATCAACTGCGCGGCCAATTGCGCGCGCTCCAAAACGAACTCGACATTGCCGCTGGCATTCAGCAATCCATTTTGCCGAGCGATTTCCCGGCATTTCCGGCCATTCCTGAATTTGATTTATTTGCCACAATGATTCCGGCGCGCGAAGTGGGCGGCGATTTTTATGATTTCTTTTTGCTCGACGAAGACCGTGTCGGTTTGGTGATTGGCGATGTGTCGGGCAAGGGCGTGCCAGCCTCGCTGTTTATGGCCGTGACGCGCACGATGGTCAAATCTATGGCGTTATCCGGTTTGCCACCGGGAGAGTGTTTGCAACAGGTCAATCGCCTGCTGGTTGCGGAAAATCGGTCGCTGTTGTTTGTGACCTTGTCGTACGCGATCCTGAATTTTCGCACGGGCGAAGTGACCTTTAGCAACGCGGGACACCATCCCGCTTTGCGCCTCGACAAGTCTGGGGGAGTGACTCCGTTGGTGGCGCAGGGCGGGATCGTGTTGGGAATTGTCGAAGACGCCTGCTATCCCACCAGCAAGGCGACGCTACAACCCGGCGACCAATTGCTTTTTTATACCGACGGCGTTTCCGAAGCGCAGAACAGCGCCGCAGAATTGTTCACCGAGGAACGCTTGTATGCCTGTTTGCAGCAGCGCCAAGTGCCGACGCCGGAAGCGTTGCTGCACACGATTGCGACTGCGGTGCGTGCTTTCAGTGGCACTGCTCCGCAGGCCGATGACCTAACGATGCTGGCCGTTGCTTATCACGGCAGTGCCACTTACGAAGGATGTTTGAACCCCTGCCAGCTGTAAAAAGCTTTACGATGCCGAACGACCGCCGCGCCCTGCCGCGCGTGGCGCAACGCATTCAGGCCTTCATCCTTGCGCAGCAATTGCCGCTGTCGCTGTTGCCGGACTTTCTGCTGGCGGCGGAAGAGGCGCTGATGAATGTCATTTCGTATGGCTATAGCGATAACGAGACGCACTTAATTCAATTGCGCCTGCAATGCACAAAACAAGTGTTGCGGCTGCGCATCGAAGATGACGGGCGTCCCTTTAACCCGCTCACTCGCCCGCTGCCCGATGTAACCATCGCATTGCAGACGCGAGCGGTAGGAGGCCTCGGCATTCATCTGGTGCGGCAGTTAATGGATCAGGTGGAATATCAGCGCACAGCGGGTAGCAATATTTTAACTTTAACAAAAAACCTCTTCCCGCTTGGAACCGAACGCGATGGAATGCCTTGAGGAAACACAAAACGAGATGACAATTCTGAGCCTATGCGGACGGCTGGATGCGATCACTGCGCCGCTGGTCGAAGCGCGGCTGCTGGCGCTGATTGACGGCGGCGCGCAGCGTTTGATTATTGACTGTGCCGAACTTGCTTACATCAGCAGCGCGGGCCTGCGCGTCCTGCTGATCGCTGCCAAACGCCTGGCTCGCAGCAATCGTCAACTCCTCGTGGCTGCGCTGAATCGTAATGTGCAAGAGGTCTTCGATCTAACGGGTTTTACAGCAATCCTGCCTGTTTGCCGCACGCGAGAAGAAGCAATAGCGAGTGAAGCAAATAAAAGTTCAATACAAACCCGCGTCGGATAACATTCATACCAACACTCCCTCCGCCAAAGGGCAAACCCCTCGTCAACACAACTCTTCTCACCAGACAACCCATCAAATCCCACAATTCATTCCTCGCGTTATCAGACTAAGGTTCCAGAAGTTCAATTAATGATACTTAATCGCCACCAGGAACCGTTGCGGCTTGATAGGGAAGATCGCCATTCGGGTGACGGCGAAAGACCCACTCGAAAATCGGCGTTGCCATCAACGTCGTCACGATGGCCATAATTACCATCACCGTGAACAACAAGGGCGTGACGACGCCGCGTTCCAGCCCAATGTTCAGGATGATCAATTCCATCAATCCGCGTGCGTTCATTAGCGTCCCGATGGCCAGCGCATCACGCGGCGATTCGCCGTGCCAGCGCGCCGCTGCCCAACACGCTACGCCCTTGCCCACACACGCTGCCACCAGTGCCAGCAACGTGACGAACCACAGAAAGGCCGTGTTGACGAGCGTGATGCGCGTGTTCAGCCCTGAATAGACAAAAAACAGCGGCAGCAAGAACGTTGTCACCAACGGTTCGATTTGCCGTCGCACGTCTTCGGCAAAGCGTCCGCGCGGCATCGCGGCTCCCATCAGGAACGCCCCAAATACTGCGTAAATCCCGATGCGGTCGGTGTACCACGCGCCCAGCATCACCAAAATCAATGTCACGGCCAGCAGCGGCGGCGTCACGCCTCCCGCGCGTTCGGTCATCGTGTTCAGAATAGCCAGTGGCTTACGTCCGACAGTCAGCAATCCGACGGCGTAAATGAGTCCGCCGCCAATCGCCAGCACGGCAATGCTCGCGTTGCCGCTGAAACTCGCCAGCACCAGCGCCAGCACGCACCACGCCGCACCGTCATCTATCGAACCTGCGGCTAGTGCTAACGTGCCCAGCGATGTCCCGGCCAAGCCGCGCTCGTAAATAATGCGTGCCAACATCGGAAACGCCGTAATCGCCATCGAAGCGCCCGTGAAAAACATCGCCTCCCACGTCACCACCTGCGGCGCGAAAAAACCGCCCTCGTGCAACAGGTAATAACCGAGCACGCCGCCCAGCAACAACGGCACCAGAATGCCGGAGAGCGACACCGAAGCCGCGCTGCGCATCCGATGGCGAATCAGGTCAAGATCAAACTCCAGCCCGATCAGAAACATATACAGCACCAGTCCGACCTGACTGACGGCAAAAAGAATGCCTTTGGAAGCGGGCGGAAATATCCATCCCTGCACGTCCGGCAACAACCAGCCAAACAATGACGGCCCCATCAGCACGCCCGCAATCATTTCGCCGACGACCTGCGGTTGCCCGACTTTCTGCGCCAGCCAGCCGACGACGCGGCACACGGTCAGGATGAAGGCGATTTGGAAAAAGAAAAGTACCGAAAGCTCAAAAGCAGACATGGAATAGCCCCATTTGAAAAAGAATTAGGCCCTTCATCACAAGGTAGTGCAGACGCACGCGAAGCGCCTGGGAGCGCACGCGGCTCGCGTGCTGAGGCGTCGTCAGCCGTAACTTTCTTGGAGCGGATTCCCTTTCCAAGCCTCAGCACGCGAGCCGCGTGCGCTGGCGCTTCGCGTGATGAATGAAAATCGCTTCCTTGTTTACGCCATCGTGACAGTGTTGCGTTCCGGGCCGTCGGGGTTGTTCTTCACTTCGCATTTATTGTCGAAGATCATCGTCGCGCCCTTGTCGGCATTGAATGCAGGCCATTTCGGCAGCCCGGCGTGATTGGGGTCGCCTTTGCGGGCAAACGCAATCCAGGCATCGCTCATCTTCGCGGCCAGCATACGCGCGTCTGCGCCGCCACCGGTCATATTCACGCAGCGGTCAATGTTGTCGAAGACGAAAGCGAGTTCGGCACAGTGAAACGCTTTTGGCCTGCCGTCAAGCACGGGCGTCTGCCACGTGAAGAGATACAAGTACGCGGGCGCGGCATTCTGCGCGGCTTTGCGTTCGGCCTGCACGACGGCGTTTTGTCGCGTCGAAACGGTTGAGATAAACGAGAACAAATCAAATGGCTTGGCTTTCGGATTCGCCCGGGCGTATGCGGCGATGATTTGCGACGTGCGGTCACCGTACATCGCTTTGACGCGCTCGTTCAGTTCCGCTTCCGTCATCGCGTCAACGTTGGGGTTGTTGATGCCGTTGGTGAATTCGTTCAGGTTCGTTCCGATCAGCATCGGAATTTGCGCAGACAGCGCAGGCGCCGACGGATCAAATGGATGCTGCGGCAAAATTTTGCCGTCTACAGTTGGCCCCCAACCAGCGGTCGCGTTGCGGTTGTAAACACGCGCCGGGCCGCAGCGCCGCCGACTTTGCGCATTGCGGCAGCTCCGGCGTCAATGATTTTTTGCACGGGCAGCGAGTGTAGCTGCTCTAACTGCGACGCACTCAATCCGAGTTCGGCCAGCACAGCGGCGGCGACTTTCGCAGAGGTTTCGGGGCGCACCATTCGGAGGCCGGAACCGCTCTGCACGGCGGCGCGGTGAAAGGTCTCTTCGCGCTCGGCATCGCCAGCAGCGAACTGACTTTGCCGCCGCCGCCCGATTGCCCGAAGATCATCACGTTGCCGGGATCGCCGCCAAAGTTGCCGATGTTATCGCGCACCCATTCCAGCGCCGCGACCAAATCCAGATTGCCGACGTTCGCCGCACTTGCATAGTGCGTGCCGCCGATTTCGGAGAGATTCAAATACCCCAGCACGCCCAACCGATGATTGAGCGAGACAACGACGACATCGCCGCGTTTCGCCAGATTCTCGCCGTCATACGAAGGCAGTTCCTGCCCTGCACCGGACTGAAATCCGCCGCCGTGCAACCAAACCATTACGGGCGCTTTTTGTTGTCGTTGATGCCCGGCGTCCAGACATTGACGCGCAAGACAATCTTCGCCGGGGATGCCATCGTCCCAACTGAATAACCACGCCTCTTCGTCGTTCCCCCAGCCCGTGCGTGCGACTTGCGGCGAAACTTGCCCGTATTGCATCGAACTGCGCACACCCGCCCATGGCTTAACCTTTTGCGGCGGCTGGAAGCGTCCGGCACCGCTGACGGGTGCGGCGTAGGGGATGCCTTTGTACGTGAAAATGCCGTTGCGCACATAGCCGCTGACTTTGCCAGCGTTGGTTTCGACGATGGCTTTGCCGCTGCCCGCCGTGACGGTTGTTCCGCCATTGGCTGCCGTTTTGGTAGCGGCAACACTGGCCGCAGGCAACCACGCGCTACTGGCCAGAGTGGCTGCGCCTTTCAATACAGTTCTCCGACTCAGGGGCAATGATGCCGGGGGTTGCTTTGCTTGACTCATACTGGGTTCCTCCTTGCGATGGTAATGAAAATGCCAGAAAACTCCCGTGCAGGAGCTGCCGAAATGGATTGTTACTCTGCGGTGAAGCGTATCAGTATCGGCGGTTCGCAACAACCGGGCAAGCGATTGAGAAGAAAAGTCAGAGGCAAATCATTTGCGCTGGGACTTGGCGTAACAATTGCTTGGCGGGAAATTGACCGCAGAGAACGGAACAGGATTTCGCATTTTGTAACAACTGGAAACGGCTTTAGTGTTTGATTTGCGAACAGTGCGTTTCCAGGCAGGACGCTGGCGGTTTTGATCCTGGCTTGCAACGGCAGTCCAGAAGGGTGACATCTGCATTACGTTACTTTTTTTGTTCCCGCCGAATTCTCAACAGTAATCCAGCTAAATTTGCCAGGCCGCTGGGCTGGGCGTCTTGATTATTTGCCTGGTTTTGGTTCCGTGTACGGCAACCGTCTTATTTGCTTCACACAGCGAAACAATCCAGCGAAGCGGCCTGACTTACGCAATCTGGTATACGACGGTGCAGCGACCAGGCGCTTACGTGCGGGCGGGAAAAGCAGGAGTACGGTGATGAAAACCAGCAAGAAAATCACGCTAAATCAATTCTCCACCGTAGCGCGGCGACCTCGTTTTGCGTTTCAGCTAGAGGATATGATTACGGTGAAGGAAGCGGCGCACTTGCGCGGCGTCACGCGCGGCGCGATCTGGAATTTGATTCGGCGGCGGCGCTTGCGCGTGGAAATGGTCTTTGGCCGCGCGCTGGTCTATCGGGCCGAAGTAGAAAATTTTGCGCCGCTGATTGCTGCCCCGCCCCGACCACAGGGGTAATTTTATTGGTCGTGGCCAGCCTGCACCTTCGCCCGCGACTGTTCTAACTTGAGCGGTCTGGCGGCAAGGACGGTAGCGTAAGCGTCAGAATGCGCCCCTTAACTCTCATCGCAAGAAAGAGCGAGCTATGTCATTTGCCCGACGATTACTGGTGTTTGCGTTGGCCTACTCGGGCAGGCGCGGAGATGTCTTATTGGCTCTTGCTCGAGCCGGGCAATACGCCACGTTTTGGCCGCCAGCGGGCCTGACATTGGCAATGCTGCTCAGCGTGACGCCTCGGCGTTGGGGGGCGGTGATGCTGGCGGCAAGCGTGTCAAATCTCGTCTGCGATGTCATTGTGCATCGTCAACCGTTCCTCATCAGCCTGGGCTTTTTGCTGGTGAATCTCATCGAGCCACTGATAGGCGCAGTGTTGATTGGGCGGCTCTGTCGCCCGCTGTTTTCGCTCACACGGTTGCCACACGTCCTGCTGGCCAGCGGCATTGTGATGGGGGTTAGCACGCCGCTGGGCGCGCTGGGCGGCGCGGGACTGATTCTGCAAGTCCACGGCGGGCATTTCCAGCAGGAATGGTTTCTGTGGTGGATGAAGTTGCTGGGTGCGCTGGTGCTGATGCCACTCGCTTATGGCGTGCTGACCTGGCAGGCGTGGCCCCAGCGCCCGGCGGTCATCGAATCCATAGCGCTGTTACTGACACTGGGTACGGCCACCGTTCTGCTTTTTCGCTTACCCTATGCCCTCACCGTATCTCCGGCAGTGTTGTTTCTGTTCCTGATGTGGGCGGCCTTACGCTTTGGTGCGACCGGCGTGGGGGCCGGAGCGCTGGTGATGACCGTGGCAATGATCTGGTTCACCAATCAGGGGCGCGGCCCGTTTAGCCTGCAAGCCATGCCGCCCGCGCGGTTGTTGATGGTGCAGATGCTGCTGGCAACCGGTGCGCTATTGTTTTATACGCTGGCGGCGGTGATGGACGAGCGGCGCGCGGCAGTGGGAAAGTTACAAACCATCAATGTCCAACTCGATCAGCAAGTGCAGGCCCGCACGGCGGAACTGCTGTCGGCGAACCAAAAATTGCGCGAATCAGAAGACCATTTGCGTTATACGGTCGAACTCAACCCGCAAGTCCCGTGGACAGCCACGCCCGACGGGCAGATCGAGGGATTCAATGAACGCTGGCTGCAACTGACCGGACTCACCTACGACGAAGCGCGCGGCGACGGCTGGCTGCGGGTGCCACATCCTGACGACCGCCCGGCGATGATCGCGGCGTGGACGCACTCGATTCAAACGGGCGCGCCCTACGACATCGAACATCGCATCCGCACCGCCGACGGAAGCTATTGCTGGATGCGGTCACGCGCCCTGCCGCGCCGCAATGAGGCGGGCGAAATCGTGCGCTGGTACGGCTCGACCGAGGACATTCACGAGCGCAAAGTGGCGGAAGAAGAATTGCGCCGCAGTACGACCTTGCTACAAACCGTCATCAGCAGCACGCCCGATCTGGTCTGGGCCAAAGACACCGCCGGGCGCATCACTATTGGCAATCAGGCTACCTACGATTTGCTGGGCGGCGGCGAGGCAAGCAAGGTCATCGGGCGGGGCGCGGAAGAATTGATTCCCGCCCCGGAACACGCCCGGCGCGTGCAGGAAAACGACGCACGCATTATGGCAACGGGGCAGGCCGAAACCGTCGAAGAAGACTTTGGCAACCCCGCGCAACCGCTCATCTTTCAAACCATCAAAGCGCCGCTGCGGGATGCCGCCGGGCAGGTGGTCGGCGTGGTCGGTGTGTCGCGCGACATCACCGCCCGCCGACAGCAGGAAGAAGCCTTGCAGGAACGGACACGACAACTGGATTTGCTGGCACGCACGGCGCAGCTTTTGCTGGTCGGCCAGCGCAGCGAAGCGGAATTACTCGAAGCCGTCTTCAGCGCCGTCGCGCAAGCCATCGGTGCTGAGATGTATTTCAATTACCAACCCAGCGATGAGCATTCGATGCGGCTCTGCAATTGGGGCGGGTTAACAGAGGATGAGCGCATGTTATTTGCCACGATGCGCTACGGCGAATTGCTGTGCGGGCGCGTGGCTGTGCAGCGGCAGCCGATTATCGTCGAAGACATTCTCCACAATCACGCCGAAGGCAGCGAAGCCGTCCGTAAGGCGGGCTATGGCGCGTATGCTGGCTTTCCGTTGCTCGTCGGCGAGCGGCTGCTCGGCACGATTGCCTTTATCACACGCCAGAAAACCCATTTCCGGCCCGGCGAAGTGCAGATGATTCAAACCGTCTGCGATCAGGTCGCGGCGACGCTCGACCGCTTGCAGTTGACGGACGAACTGCGCGCGAGCGAGGAGCGGCAGCGGTTAGCGCTGGAAGGCGCAGAACTCGGTTCGTGGGATGTGGATTGGCAGACGGGCAGAGCGGTATGGAATCGGCGACAGGCCGAATTGCAGGGCTACACCCCCGACAGCGGCCCGGCTACGTTAGAGCGTTGGCGTGCGCGGCTGCACCCGGAGGATGCTGAGCGCGTATTGGCCGCCATCGAACACGCCCGCTGCACCCGTGAGCCGCTGGCCATCGAACACCGACTGCGGCGGGCAGACACGAATGAAGAGCGTTGGCTGTCGCTCTACGGGCGCTTCGTGTACGACGCGACGGGCGCAGCCATACGTTGTAGCGGCGTGGCGCGCGACATCACCGAACACAAATTGGCGAATGAGCGCTTGCGGGAAAGCGAAGCGCGGCTGCGCCTGGCGTTGGAGGCGTCCTTCACCATCGCGTTTACGTGGGATATTCAGCGGGACATCGTACGCCGTTACCACAGCACTGATCCGGTGTTGGGCGCAACGGATGAAGCCCAGCTCGACACGTTTGAAAATGTCGTCAGTTGCATTTACGCCGCCGACCGCGACCTGTTCCGCCGGGCAGTGCAGGCCGCGCTGCACAACGCGCAGGGGCGCTATCAAGCGGAATATCGCATTGCCGATCCCACGGGTCGGCTGCACTGGTACGCCGAGCGCGGGCAGGTGGAATTTGCCGGGGACGGCACACCGCTCCGTCTGGTTGGCCTCTCAATGGACATCACTGAACGCAAGCAGATCGAACTGGAACGCGAACAATTGCTTGTCCGCGAACAACAGGCGCGCCAACTGGCGGAAGATGCAAATCGCGCGAAAGACGACTGGCTGGCGATGGTGACGCACGAATTGCGTTCGCCGCTCAACGCGATTCTAGGTCACGCGCGGCTGCTGGATCTGCGGCGGGCGCAACTGGCCGCTGATTTCCTGGAGTTCGTCACGATGGTGCGGCGCAATGGCGAACGACAAAACGAACTCATTAACGATTTACTCGACACGGCGCGCATTGCCACGGGCAAGCTGCGGTTGGAACCGGGGCAGGTGAAGCTGGCCGAAATTGTGCTGGATGCGCTCGACACCGTGCGCCCGTCGGCACTGGCCAAAGGCGTCATCCTGCTCCCGGATATTGACGCGGCGGCGGGAACGATGTGGGGCGATGCCGCGCGCCTGCGACAGGTCGCGTGGAACCTGCTGAATAACGCCGTAAAATTCACCCCGGCGGGCGGCGCGGTTGTCCTCTGCCTGCGTCGCCAGTCAGAACAAATGCTGCTGACGGTCAGCGACACCGGGCAGGGCATCGCGCCCGATTTTCTGCCGCACGTCTTCGAGCGGTTTTCGCAGGCCGACACGGCGCGCACCCGCCGCTTTGGCGGGCTGGGACTCGGCCTGGCGCTGGTCAAACATATTGTCGAACTCCACGGCGGCACGATCATGGCAGCAAGCGCGGGGCCGGGACAGGGCGCAGTGTTCACGGTGACATTGCCGGTGCGACGGGAGGAAAGCAATGAGCAGCAGGTGAAAGCACAGCAGGATTTTCCGGCTCCCGCGACTTCCCTTCCTCCTGTTACTCCCAGTCTTCCCACTTTCGCTAATACAACCATCCTGGTCATTGATGATGAAGCCGATACGCGCAATATTGTCACCGCGCTGCTCAGTGCCGAGGGCGCGCAAGTGTTGACTGCGGCCAATGCCGCTGAGGCGTGGCCGCTCTTGACCGGGAACGCGCGCCCGCAACTGCTGGTGTGCGACATTGGCTTGCCGGAAGAGAGCGGATACAGCCTGCTGGCACGGCTGCGGCAATGGGAACGCGAATACGCGCAGACCGCCTTACCCGCGCTTGCCTTAACCGCGCACGACCGCTTCACCGACCGGCTGCAAGCCCTGCAAACAGGTTTTCAGATGCACGTTGCCAAACCAGTTGATCCCGAAGAATTGCTGCTCGTCTTGCAAAGCCTCTTAACGCGCCCAGTAGCAGGTGTCAGGTGATAGGTGTCGGGGGGCAGATGTCGGGGCCGGATGCTGCCCCTGACACCTATCACCTGACACCTGTCCCAATGGTTTCCCTATGACTAAGCACTACAAAATTCTCCTCATTGACGACACGCGCGAAGATCGTGTGACCTATAGCCGGTATCTGACGCAAGACGCGGAGGCAGCGTATGAATTCCTCGAAGCGGAACAGTCCCAGACCGGGCTGGCGCTGGCACAATCCGCCGCGCCGGATTGCATTCTGCTGGATTACGCGTTGCCGGATGGCGACGGGCTAACGCTGCTTTCGCAACTCTCGGCCTTGCCCGGTGCGGCGGCGCTGCCTGTCGTGATGCTCACCGGCACGGATGATGCGACGGTGGCGGTCGCAGCCATGAAGCGCGGGGCGCAGGATTATCTGGTCAAAGGCCGCTTCACCGCCGCCGACCTGCGCCGCGCCGTGAGCAACGCGATGGAGAAGGCCGCGCTCATCAACGAGCAGCGGCGCTCGCTCGCAGCCTTGCGGGAAGGCGAAGCCCGGCTCAAGCTGGCGATGAATGCCGCCGCCATTTATTCGTGGGAAGTGGACGCCACCAACGGGCGCGTCAGCTGGTCAGAAAATGCCGCGCAGGTGCTGGGCTTTCACTCTACGGCGTTGCCGTCCTCGCTGCCCGACGCACAGGCGCTTTCCCATCCCGCCGATGTTGCGCGGGTGCGGCAGGAGGTCGAAAAGGCCCTGACGATCCCGCCCTTCGCCTTTTCCTTTGAGCAGCGGTTAGTCAATCCTGCCGATCAATCCGTCGTCTGGGTGCAGGTGCAGGGCACGGGCAGCCAACTCGTCAATGGCAGGCCGACCCGGCTGGTCGGGTTGGCGCAAAACATTACGAAGCGCAAAGAGGCCGAAGAACAATTGCGCGCCTCTGAGCGACGCTTTCGCGGCATTTTCAACCATCAGTTTCAGTTCAGCGGCTTACTCACGCCGGAAGGCAAGATTGTGCAAATCAGCGAATCGGCCCTGCGCAATGCAGGCCGCCGCCCGGAGGAGCTGGCAGGCGAATCATTCCTGGCGCTGCCGTGGTGGAACGACCTGCCCGAAACGCAGCAAAAATGGCAGGCGCAATTTGCCGAAGCGCTCGTGCAACCGGTTTCTTCGCGCGTCGAAGCGCCCTTCCGACTCCCGGATGGTTCGCTCCGCTACGCGCTGAACACCGCAACGGCGTTACGCGACGAGTACGGCGCGGTGGAATACCTGCTGGTCGAAGGCGTAGACATCACGGAACGTCGCCAGGCGGAAGAGGCGCTGCGGAAAGCACAAACGGAATTACAGCTCTCGCTGGATGCCTCGCGGGCTGGCACCTGGTCGTGGGACGTGGCGCATAATATTTCGACGTGGGACGACCGGTATCACGCACTCTACGGCTTTGCGCCCGACGCGCCGCGTTCGTTTGCGACCTGGATGAGCGGCGTGCATGCCGACGACCGCGCCCAGCTTCAAACGCGCATTAGCTCAATGCTCGCCACGCCGGATGACAACACGTGGAATCAGGAATTCCGTGCGCTGCATCCCACGCGCGGGCTGCGCTGGATGCACGGGCTGGGCCGCATCGAACGCGATGCGCAGGGGCAGGCGGTACGCTTTTCCGGCATCAATCTTGACATCACGGAGCGCAAACAGGCGGAAAGCGAACGCGAACAATTGCTCGCCCGCGAACAGGCCGCGCGCCAACTGGCCGAGGAAACCAGCCGCCTGAAAGATAATTTCCTCACGACCATTTCGCACGAACTGCGTACGCCGCTCAGCCACGTGTTGGGATGGGTCGTGATGCTGCGCACGGGCAAAGTGGCCGCTGACAACGTGCCCGACGTGCTGGCTACCATCGAACGCAACGCCCGTTTGCAGCAACGGCTCATAGACGATTTGCTGGACACGTCGCAGGTCGTGACCGGGAAGATGCAACTGCGCTGGCAGCCCTTCCGACTCGCCGAAGTCATCGAAGCCGCCGTAAATTCGGCGCGCCCCGCCGCCACGGCGCGCAACATTCAACTGGAGGTCGCGATTGATCCCCTGCCCGCTCCTTTTCAGGGTGACCCGGATCGCGTGCAACAAATCGTGTGGAACCTCGTTGCCAACGCCATCAAATTCACGCCGCCGAGCGGGCGCGTGTCAGTACGACTGAAGCAGCGCGAACAACACGCGGAAATTTCAGTCAGCGACACGGGCGAAGGCATCGCGCCGGAATTCCTGCCGTTTGTGTTCAATCGTTTCATTCAGGCTGATACATCCATCTCACGCAAACACGGCGGGCTGGGCCTCGGACTTGCCCTTGTGCGGCATCTGGTGGAACTGCACGGCGGCGCAGTTTCGGCGCAGAGTCCAGGGCTGGGGCAAGGCGCAGTGTTTACGGTCGCGCTGCCGCTGAGCGGAAACGAGGAAGAAGCGGAAAAAGAGGCAGCACAAAGCCACGAGTCTGCCGCACCTGCCCTTTCTCTCACTCCCTCGCTCTCCCCTTCCCTTCCGCTCTCCGGCGTTCGTGTGCTGGCCGTGGATGATGAGGCCGACGCGCGCCAATTGCTCACGGCCATTCTCAGCGCGAGCGGCGCAGAAGTGCATACCGCCGGGAGTTTAGTCGAAGCCCTGCAACTGCTGGACACCTGGCAACCGGATGTGCTGGTGTCTGACATCGGTATGCCGAACGGCGACGGTTATGATCTGGTGCGCGCGATTCGCCAACGCCACAGCACGACAGGCCAATGGTTGCCCGCCATCGCGCTGACCGCCTATGCGCGCGTAGAAGATCGCATGCGCGCCTTGGCTGCTGGTTTTCAGATGTACGTTACGAAGCCGGTAGAGCCCCAGGAATTGTTAGTAGTCGTGGCTTCGCTAACGCGGACACGATAGCGGGGTGAAAAGCTCGCTCCCGAACCACTGCCGCACGAGCCGTGGAACGGGCGGGCATGATCCTGCGCGGCCAGCCCACTACAATGGCAACTCAACGCCTAGTAACGCGAAGCGCCTGGGAGCGCACGCGGCTCGCGTGCGGTTGCTCCTCGGTGAGCTTCGCGTTCATCACGTGCTGCGCGTTACTTTGCGGCATCTGCGCGCACCACGCGTACGCCAAACACGCCTGCCGTTTCATTGCCGCCTGTCGCCTGAAAACGCACACTGACTTTCTGCTTGCCCTGCACGGCTGCCGCCGGGATGGCATATTCCACATCAAAAAAATGCTTGGTTTCGCTGCCGGGGCGATGGCGTTCGATGCGTTGTTCACCGATGCGCGTGCCGTCTACCAGAATTTCAAAAGTACGTGTGGCGCGCTCTTCGCCGTGATACGTGATAATCAATTTTAGGGGCTGCGTGGAATCAACCGGGATGTCGTACGAAAACCATTTGCGGGCGCTGCGACCCGGTCGGCCTTGATTGCGCAGGGGCTGCGTCTCTTCGCCTTTCTGGTTGAAGTCGCGCTCGAAATAAACTTCGCCCGCTTCGACATAGGCGATGGTCGCGGCTTCGAGTTTGCGCTGGCGCTCCTGTTCGGCCAGTAACGCTGCCGCTTTCTTTTCCCATTCGGCAGGGGTGAACAGATCGAAGTAGACCGAATAGGTGCGACGGTGCAGCCGGTAAAACGGCACCAGGTCTATATCCTGCTCGCGGCCTGCGCCAGCGGTGCGAAACGCGCCGGGTTTGTCGGCCAATGCTTTGACCCATTCCGCAGGCGTGCGCGCGGCAGCGACGAGTGAAGGGATTTTGACGATTTGTGCGGCGGGCGGTTGCGCACTCGCTTGTCCGCCTGCTCCGCGTCGGCGTTCGCGCTCCGGCCCTAAATCTCCCGCCAGCACCAGCGGCCCCCAGAGAATTGCCGTGATGCCGGGATTATCGGGCAGTGGCTCAAGGTGCAGCGTTTTCACGAGTGCTAATGTCACCGTATCGCCGCTCTTCCATTTGCGATTGAGTTCGATGTAGGTGCCGGGCGCAGAGAGTTGTTTGACGGCTTGGCCATTCACTTTCACTGCAAAGCCTTCGCCCGCCCATGTTGGACGGCGCAGTGCGAGCGTGAATTGCTTCGCGGTTTTCAGCATCAGCTTTAAGGTAGCGGCATCGCCTTCAGGAAAGCTCGTGTCCATCGTCAAATCCACATCGCCCCATTTCGCCGTTGAAGGCGCGTAAATATTGACCCAGAGTTTATTGCCCATTTTGTCAGAAGACTCGTAATACAACCCGTCCCCGTGCAGCGCGTGGCTCTCCATCCCGGTGCCGACGCAGCACGTAAAGCTGCGCGACATATCGGCGTATTCGCGTTGCACGCCGCGCCCGACCGGCACCATATAACACGTCCGCCCGTCTTCGCTGTCCTGCGAACCGAGAATGTGATTGAAAAGCGCGCGTTCGTGAAATTCGGCGTACTTCATGTCGGGATGCAGCGCAAACAGCTTTCGCGTCATTTTCAGCATGTTGTAAATATTGCACGTCTCTGCCGTCCGCCCATCAATGCGCTCGCCCATGTTATCCGCCGGGCCGAAGTATTCGTCTTTGCCGTGCCCGCCCGTCGCAAAGCTGTGATGCAGCGCGACCGCGTCCCAAAAGAAATGTGCCGCATCGCCATCTGTCTTGTCGCCCGTGTAGGCATAGCGCATCAAATACCCGTGCAATTTCGGCACCTGCGTATTGCCGTGCAACCCGTTCAGAATGTCTTTCCGGCTGGCAAGCGGATCCAACACCGCGCGATGATCGAAGTGGTGCGATAAATCCAGCCACCGCTTGTCGCCCGTGTCGGCATAGAGATCGGCCAGCACTTCGTTCATCCCGCCAAACTCGGTGCCAAGCATTTTCTGCGTCTGCGCTTCATCAAGCTTCGACATAATGCTTTCGCACCACGCGGCGAATTTGGTTTCCAGTTCGAGCGCCGTGCGATTGCCCGTGTAGCGGTACGCATCGCGCAGTCCCGCATACGTTTTATGCAGCGTATACCAGGGTGACCACATGCCGTTCAGGTCAAAGCTGGCCGAACGAATGTTGCCTTTCGAGACTTCGAGAAACTGCTCTTTGCCGTTAAAGATCGCCCCCAAATATCCGTCGCCCTGCTTGTCCTGCACCTCTTTCATTTCGCGGATCAGGTAATCCACGCGCTCCTTGAAACGCGCATCGCCTGTCGCGGCATACATCAGACTCGCGCCCGACAGATAATGCCCGGCGATATGCCCCGTCAAATTGCGCCCGTCACCGTCCCAACCGCCGTACGGTTCGGCTTTTGGCGTCAGGCCCGCCCGCTTGCGGTAATACGCCATCATTCGATCCGGTTCGAGTTTGAGCAGGTAGTCCGCATCCAACTGCTGCGCGTGTTTGAGCGGCCCGCCCGTCAAACGAACGGCAGAAAGCGGCAACGGACGTGCAACATCGGGAACCGCGTTTTTGATGGGTTGTGCATTGAGGAGAGGCGCGATGAGAGCCAGAAGAATTGCAAGTTGAGAGCCTAGCCGACTGAATGATACTGATAACATTGAATGCTCCGATAATGTTTTCGAGAATAGCAAGTGCACGCGCGCAGCCCTGGGAGCGCAGTCGCGGCTCGCGTGCTGATGCCTCATAAGCAATAACGTTACTTGTAGCGAATTTCCTTTCCACGCCTCAGCACGCGAGCCGCGTGCGCTCCCAGGGCTGCGCGTGATTAGAAGCTCAGCGTCCCGCGCAGATTGATGGTGCGGCTATTGCCGGGTGCGCCGACGACACCGAATGTCGTGCTGAAAACGTTTGTATCAGGGAAGCCCCAACGTGGATGATTCAGCACGTTGTTGAAGCCAGCGAACAATTCAAAGCGCGTCTTTTCCGTAATGCTGAACGACTTCGTCAGCGAAGCGTCCCATTGGAAGGTATTCTTGTCGCGCAGGAACAACAACTGCCCAAATTCGCCCGGCGTTGTGTTGGGCAACAAGTACGAGGGATTCGCGCGTCCATCCGCTCCGATCAGGCTGGAATTCACCGCCAGCCGCTGCAAATCCGTCGTGCCTGCGCGTCCGGTCAGGCGGACACGTTCAGCGTTGAAGAGAGCCTGAATTTGTTCGAGCGTCACGCCCGGTGCGAGGCGCACGCCGTTAATCGCAGGATTGTTGCTGTTGTTGACGGTTTGGAATCCACCCGTCAATTGAATCGGCGCGCCAGTATTGAAGACGAATACATTCCCCAGCATCCAGCCGCCAAGTAAGTTATCCATCAGCTTATTATTGAACGATAGCAGCTTGCCACGTCCAATCGGCAGTTCATACGTTCCGTAGGTCTGAATGACGTGCCGCAAATCGAATTGCGAGACGCGACGATTCAGCCCCGGATCGCGCAACGACACATAATCCAACTGCTGCGTGGCGTTGTCCGTGGCCAGATTTGTCAGGCTCTTGCTGAAGGTGTAATTCGTCGTCCAGTTCAGACTTTGCCCCAGTCGTTGCCGGAACGTCACCTGCAAGCCGTTGTAATTGTGCCAGCCACCGTTGTCCACGTAATTCAACCGCCCCGCGACATACGGATTGAGCATGAAGAAGTTAATCGGATAGGCACCCGCAACATTCGCCGTCGGCAGTACGCGCGCACACGGACTGAAGCTGCTGCCGAACATGCGGCAGACATAGTTTTGATTCGTCGCCAGCGTCGTTGCCAGCGCGCCCGCTTCGCCGTTTTGCAAATTCGTAATGAACGCGGTCGAAGTGTAGCCGGAAGCAGCAGCAATCGCCGCTAAACCGCCCCGTGCCCCAAACGCTGCATCGAAAATCGGCAACGCGACCTGCCCCGGCAGATTGCGATTTTGGAAGCTGGCGACGCCTGCCGCCTGATTGAGTTGCAGGTTCTTCTGTGCGTTCTTGAATTCGGTCAGGAAACCGTTCTCAAAAATATTCACTTCGTTCAGATTGCTCGTGTGCCACGCCAGCCGCGATTGATTGCCGACGTAACGAACTTCAAGCGAATTGTTTTTCCACAATTCGCGCTGCACACCGAACGTGTAATTTTCGGTGTAGGGCGAGCGCAGGTTTGGATCAATGCCGCTCAGCGTGTTGCGTACGAACGTCTGGTCGGCCTGATTGATCGTCTTTTTGTACTCGGTGGTCGAGAAGACAAAGTTGGCAACGGTTAGCGGACTGTTAACGATGTCGTTGAGCGTATAAAACGCGGGTAGATTGGTCGCGCCCGCCGTGCCTGGAATGAGCGTAGTCGCGCCGATGGTCTTGCCCGCATTCGTGCCGAGATTTGATGAAAAGAAATTCGAGCCTTCGTCATACACGATGATCGAATACGAACCGCGCAACACCGTCTTTTGCCCGCCCAGCACTTTGCCGAGCCAGCCGTCTGACCGGCTCGGATTCCAGGCAAAGCCGAAATTCGGCGCGAAGTTTTTCCAATCGGTCTGGTACGGAATGCGCCCGACATTGAGCGTGGGATTGTTGTTGCCGCTCAATGCTCCGGGCGTAAACAACTTCGTCGAAGGCCCAAACATACTCGCCAAATCGGGCGAGGCGGCCAGTCCCTTGCCATCTTTAAGCGGCGCTTGAATCTCCCAGCGCAGGCCATAATTCAAGGTCAGACTCGGCATCATGCGCCAGCGATCCTGCGCATAAAACCCGCCCATTTTGGAATTTGTCCAGGTGAAATTCTGTTCCTGTACACCGTCATATTGCAGCGTTTCCGGGTTCACAACGCGCGTGAAGGCGGACGACGCCACGCGCCCTGTCAGCAGGTTATACAGCGCCAGCGGATTCGCCAGTTCTGTGTTATTGATGCCGGGCATCGTTGTTGTAGTGTAAGCATTTGCCGCCCCTAACGGATCGCCAGATGGCGTGCCGGTTGTGTACGTCGGCAGTTGATACAACACGCTCACATCGTTCCAAACCGTGCGACGGAAGCTGCCGCCAAAGGTATAAGTGTGCTGCCCGCGATTCAGTGTCAGCGTGTCGTACATCGTCGTAATGAAGTGGCGTCCTGTCGTGTTTTGCTGGTCAATGAACGGCACGAGCGGACCAAACGGCAACGATGCACCAATGCGCAATGGTTTGCTGTTGAACTGATAATAGCGCCCGTATTCTTCGCGCTTGTTTGTATCGCCGCTGTGCTGCACGCCGTAGCGGAATTCATTCAGCGTGTTGGACGAGAACGTAGATTGCAGCGCACCCGAATATACGAAATAGCCAATGCGGAACGGATCAGTACGCTGAATTTCTGGCACGGGCAGGCGTCGCGCACCCGGTTGCCAGCTATGGTAATAGTTCCAGGTGAACGAAACCTGTTGCTTGGGTGTCACGAGATAATCCACGCGCGTGGCGGGGAAATATTGCGTCAGATTGTTCTCCGTATCCCAAGTGTAGGTGTCGCGGTTAAGGTCAGTGCCAGCAACTTTGCGAGCGTATTTGGGAATCTGATTATTGACCCCAAGAATGGATTGCACAACCGGATCAAGCGTTGTGCGCAAGCTGCGAGCCGCCGCCAAATCCAACACGTTGACCGTGCGCAATTGATTCGTCGTGCCGCTGACGACGTACGTGTATAAGCCTTTTTGCGCATCAGCGGTCAGCACCGTTCCAGTCGTCGTGACAAATTGTGGGTTATAGCGGTTCTCAAAGTTGGCAAAGAAAAACAGCTTTTCTTTCAAGCCGAAAAGATTGAATGGCACGAGCGGCCCGCCGATGTTGCCGCCATATTCGTGATTGCGATTGTACACGCGCGGCAGTCCCTGTGCGTTGCGCGTCCAGGTGTTGGCGCTGAGTTGTTCGCTGCGAATTTCATAAAAGCCGCTCGCGTGATACTGCTTGCCGCCGCGCCGCGTCGTGAATTTGATATTCGCGCCGCTCTGCGCGCCCGAATCGGCGCTGAGTCCCGCCGTTTCGATAGACACTTCCTCGACCGCGCCTAGTCGCGTTGGAACCGTTGCAAAAAACACTGTGCCGCCGCTCTTGAAACCATTCGACGCATTATTGATGCCGTCCACCGTCACGTTCACTGCGCCACCTGCGAGATTGTTGTAGCGCGTGCTGCCACCCGTCGGCGGCGAAGCACCGGGCGCGAGCCGGGCCAGTGCTAACACGTTGCTGCGATTCGCCACTGGCAATTGCGCGAGCGATTCCGTATTCAGCGTGCTGGCCACGAGTTGCGAACTGGTTTCCAAGACCTGTGCATCGCCCCCCGCCACCGTCACCGTGTCCGTTGTCGCGCCGACCGTCAAATTCACTTTCACATCCGTTGTCTGACTGGTGGAGACAGCGATTTTGGCGATGACGGAGGTTTGAAAGCCAGTTGCCGTTACCGTCACTTCATATGACCCCGTCGCCAGATCGGGAAACAGAAACGTCCCTTTTTCGGTCGAAGTCGTTTCGCGAGTGACGCCCGTGATTTCGTCTTTTAACCGGACGCGCGCATTGGCAATGACAGCCCCGGTCGGGTCTTGCACTGTGCCGGAAATCGCGCCGACGATACGCAACTGCGCAGCAACGTTAGGAGCAAGCGTCAGCAATAAGAACAACAGGCTCAGACCGCCGAGCCATTGTTTTGCCAAATGGGCACGGAGCAGGTTTGTTTGCAGTTTCATGACAACCTCCATCAGAAAGTAACCGTTTTGCGAAAGTAAGAGTGTGGGCAGCACCGCTGCCGCGTGAGTTTTTTGATCCCAGTAAAGCCAATTGTTCAGGCTGCTCATTTCTCAGGCAAATGAGCAATCGCGTAGATAGGACACGAAATCAGGCTGTGTGGTCTTGTATCCGCTTAGGCTAGCTTGAACCCATTTAGCACGCGCCGTCTTTCGACTTAGGCCAGCACTTCTTTGATGATGCGCCCATGCACATCGGTCAGGCGCATATCGCGGCCATTAAAACGGTAGGTCAGACGTTCATAATCAAGGCCGAGCAAATGCAGAATCGTGGCGTGTAATTCGTAAATCGTCTTCTTGTTCTCAATCGCGCGATAGCCGTATTCATCCGTAGCGCCGACAACCGTTCCACCTTTGACGCCGCCGCCCGCGAGCCACACGCTGAAACCAAGCGCGTTATGATCGCGCCCGTCCATCCGTTCGGAAATCGGCAAGCGCCCGAATTCGCCGTGCCAAAGAATCAACGTCGAATCAAAGAGGCCGCGACTCTTCAAATCTTTGATCAAACCCGCAATCGGCTTGTCCGTCTCGGCGCAGTGCAGCCCGTGATTCCCTTTCAAATCCCAGTGCGCATCCCAACTCGGATCGAAGTTGCCGCCGCCCGAAAAGATTTGCACAAACCGCACGCCGCGTTCGACCAAGCGCCGCGCCATTAACGCCTGCCGCGCAAAATAATCAGTCGGCTGTTCACCTACGCCATAAAGTTTTTGCGTCGCGGCGGATTCTTTGCTGATGTCAATCGCATCGGTCGCGTGCGTTTGCATCCGAAAGGCGAGTTCGTAGGAGTGAATGCGCGCCGACAATTCGCTGTCCTGCGGGTTCTGCTCTAGATGCTTTTCGTTCAATTCGCGCAGCAGCCGCAGCCATCTTTGCTGTTGCTCTGGCGTGCGGCCTTGCGGCGGATGCAGGTCTACAATCGGGTCGCCGCTATCGCGGAACGGCGTGCCTTGATACGCCGCTGGCATATAGCCGTTGCCCCAGTTCGGCGCGCCATTGATCGGCCCGCCGCGATGATCGGTGAAGACAATGAAGCCCGGCAGATTTTCGTTCTCGCTGCCCAGGCCATAAGTCACCCAACTGCCGACGCTCGGATGCCCAGCCAGAATGCTGCCAGTGTTCATTTGAAACAGCGCCGGGCCGTGCGCCGGACTGAGCGCGGTCATCGAACGAATTAAGGCTAAATCATCGGCGTGTTCGGCGACGTGCGGGAAGAGTTCAGATATTTCCATCCCACATTGCCCGTGCTTTTTGAATTGCCACGGCGAAGGCATCAGGCCGCCCGGCGTGCCCATTGTCGGGCGCACGTCGCCCACGCCGGTCATCGCCTCGCCCTGTCGTTTGAGCAGGAGCGGTTTGGGATCAAACGTGTCCACCTGACTGACACCGCCGTAACAGAAAATCGAAATGACTGCTTTGGCTTTCGCCGGGAAATGCTGGGCCTTCGGCGCAAGCGGCGATTTGGATTGCGCGAGGAGGCCGTTGCGATTGAGCAAATCAGCAAAAGCAACGCCTGCGATGCCGCCGCCGAGTTGCGAGAGAAGTTGTCTGCGGGAAAAGAAATGTGCCTTCATAGTTTCCCTGCCTTTCATTGCCGATACACAAATTCATTCAGGTTGAATAGCGCCTGACAAAATTCTGCCAGCCCGTTCGGATTGCCCTGTATAAAAGCCATCGTCTTCGTGCGCTCAAACGCACTCGGCGCGCGGCCTAAGGCCAGTTGATACGCGCGCTCGACCTGCTTCGACACGTCTGCGCCCGCTTCCTTGCGCAACCGCTCGGCAAACTTCTGCGCTTCCAGCAAGACGAAATTATTGTTCATCAACAGCAACGCCTGCGGGGCGATGGTCGAACGATTGCGGCGTTCGCACGAATTGACGAGGTTCGGTTGATCGAAAGTCTCAAACAACGGATAGCGAATGCTGCGTTTGGAGTAAACATACAAACTGCGCCGCCACGTGGCCGGGTCATCGTCCGGCTTCCCCGGCCACGTGCGTTTCGTGCTGGATTGAAACAGCTTCGGATCAATCCACGGATACACACACGGCCCGCTCAAGGTGCGATCCAGATTGCCCGCGACGGCCAGCATCGCATCGCGAATAATTTCGGCTTCGAGCCGCACGCGCGGCATGCGCCAAAGCAGTTTGTTTTCGGGGTCAAGCCCGACGTTCGCAGCAATGTCATCGCTCGCCATTTGGTACGCCTCAGAAGTCATCATCAGCCGGTGCATTTGCTTCATGCTCCAACCACGTTGGATAAATTCCAGTGCGAGCCAGTCGAGCAGCTCAGGATGCGTCGGCGCATCGCCCAGCTTGCCGAAATTGCTCGGTGTGCGTACCAAGCCTTCGCCGAAGTGATGTTGCCAGAGCCGATTGACCATCACGCGCGCCGTCAGCGGGTTTTGTTTGTTCGTCAGCCATTCAGCGAAGGCGCGGCGGCGGAAACTGGATTTCGCATTCGCGGGCGGCGCGGGAAAATCGCATTCACCTAGCACGGACAACACGCCGGGCGACACTGCCGGGCCTTTCGTGTCAATGCTGCCTCGATGGAGGAAGTACGTCGGCGCAGGCTGTGCGCTGGCCTCACCAATCGCGCGCGCCGTGGGCAGTGGCTTCGGCTTTTGTTTGTCGAGGGCTTTGATTTGTGCGACGAACTCCTGATGCTTGCGCTGATCGTCCGCCGTCATCCGTGCGACGATTTCCTTTTCGGTCAGCTTCATCGAAAGCGTATCGTCTTCCAGCGTTTTGCGAATTTGCTGCACGTTGAGTTTTTGTCCCGGCGTGCGTTGGTTTTCGGGCGTGCGCCAGGCGATTTGCAGATATTCGGGCAAGCGGCTGACAGCTTCTTCGACGAGGATTTTTTGATACGGCGCTTCGATCTCGTCTTTGGCTTTTTTGAGCGGCTTCTGCAACGCTTCGATGCGCTTGGTTTCGGCCTGGTGCGCAGCAACGGCTTCAGGCTTGACGAGCGGATGGCTAACCGGGCGTGTCGGCGCAAACACGGCTTGGATGCGGTAAAAATCACTCTGCCGAATCGGATCAAATTTGTGATCGTGACAGCGCGCACAGCCAACCGTCATCCCCATAAACGTGAGCGAAGTCGTCGTGATAATGTCATCCAGTGCATCCTGTCGCCCGCGCTCGCCGCCGCCGCCGCCTTCGGGGCCGAGCCGCAAAAAACCTGTGGCAATCATCGCTTCATCCGCAGCAGGCAAATACTCGTCCCCCGCCAACTGTTCACGAACAAATTGATCGTACGGCTTGTCATCATTGAACGCCTTGACGACGTAATCACGATAGCGCCAGCCATCGGGCCGATCCACATCAAACTCAAAGCCGCCCGAATCGGCGTAACGCACCAGATCGAGCCAATGCCGCGCCCAGCGTTCGCCGTACTGCGGGCTCGCCAGCAGGCGGTCAATCAACTTTTCCCACGCCTCCGGGGCCTTGTCATTGACGAATGCGGCGACCTCTTCCGGCGCGGGCGGCAGTCCTGTCACATCGAAGTACGCGCGCCGAATCAAGGTGCGGCGATCTGCGCGCGGCGAGGGCTGCACGCCTTTGGCTTTCATCGCGGCGAAGAGAAACGCATCTATCGGATTGCGATTCCAACTTGCCAGCGGCGCGCGCGGCGGCATGGTTCGTTGCGGCGCTTGAAACGCCCAGAAACCCCGTTCGGCAGCGGTGAAAGGGCGTTCCGGCAGCTTTTCCGTCGCGGCCTTCGCCGCTTCGGTCACGACGGGTGCGAAGCCATCGAACGGCGCGCCCGCGACAATCCATTTCCGCAGCGTTTCAATATCGGCCTCGCTCAGTTTCTTGCCCGGCGGCATCGTCGGCTTTTCCTGCTGCGTCACGAAAAGGTACAAGCGACTGGCCAGCGCATCGCCCGGCACAATCACTTTGCCATTTTCGCCGCCCGCCAACACGCCTTCTGCCGTCCGCAAATCCAGTTCCGACGTGCGCGCCGCCCCGTGACAACCGAAGCAGTTTTGCTTGAGAACGGCGTAGGCTTGTTGCGAAAGGCTCAGAGATTGCGCGCGTACCGCAGACGTCCGTTGCCACACCGCCAGCGAAAGCATACCAAAGGTGAATGCGCCAATAACCAGAATGCGCGCCGTGTGCGTATGCATTATTTTTCCTTTCTCCGAAAAGCTATAAACAGGCCGCTCCTACCGGAGCTGACGGGGCTCGATGATTACCACAACATTTGCTGCGTAGCTATTGCATCCACTTACTACGGCTTCGCCACGACGCTCACCTGCACGCCGCTCGTTTGATTGAACCGCGCCACGTCCGTTTCCAACACCGTCTTCAACTTTGCCAGCGCATCATCCAGCCGTTTTTTCAGAATGACGTGAAACTCCTTGCTCTGATCCGTAGGTTTGAAGCCAGGATTGCCCGCCATATCGCCCGCGCCGTTGCCGACCTGCGCGAGCAGATGCAGGTAGTGGAAGTAAATC
>JAXLQQ010000074.1:0-29248 GCA_046331525.1 Blastocatellia bacterium | reverse complement strand
TCGTCTGCATATTCGCCATGCGATTGCCCGTCACATAGCCCAGCCGCACCATCGTCATTGTCGAAAGCATATTCAAAACGAGCTTTTGCGCCGTTCCGGATTTTAGCCGTGTCGAACCCGCAATAACTTCGGGGCCGACAATCGGTTCAAGGGGAATTTCTACGGCTGCTGCCAACGCAGTGCCTGCATTGCAGGTAATGCAGAGCGTCAGTGCACCTAGTTGACGGGCATATTCAACCGCACCAATCGTGTACGGCGTGCGCCCGCTGGCGGCGATGCCAACCACGACGTCATTACCTGTCACGCCGCGCGCCTGCAAATCGGTGGCACCGGCGGCACGATCATCTTCGGATGCTTCGACCGCTTTGTAACAAGCGTCGTAGCCGCCTGCAATCACGCCTTGCACGAGTTCTGGTGAAACACCGAACGTCGGTGGACACTCCGAAGCATCGAGGATGCCCAGGCGTCCGCTCGTCCCTGTGCCGACGTAAAACAAACGACCGCCACGTGCGAGACGCGCAACAATTCCGTCTACGGCAGTGGCAATCGCGGGCAAGACCTGTTCGATGGCTACCGCGACTTTTTTGTCTTCGGCGTTGATGATGCGCAGGGCGTCGAGCGTGGAAAGACGATCTATTTCTGTGGTGTTGGGGTTGGGTTGTTCGGTGGTACTCATCTTCGCGTGACAGGCAAGGGCTGCCTCATTTGTTGCCCGGCCAATAGTTGATCCCGGCGCTCTATAAAATTTGCCATTGCCATGTGGGCCGCGCCAATCGCCGGTTTGTAAATGGGTGGAGCCACTTTCGCGCGCGGAGCAAACGCGGCGATTTCGGCATGCAGCGGCTGCAAAATCAACTCACCCGCGCCAAACACGCCGCCTACATAGCCGATGCAAAAGTCATTGAGTTGCATCTGCAATTGTTCGATCACGGCTTTAATGGCACGCGCCAGTTCGTGCGCGGCATCCTTCAGAATCGCAATGGCCGTAGCGTCGCCTTCCTGTGCGGTAGCCACCACAAGTTTGGAAAGCTGTGCGATTTGCGGCATTACGTTGTTGTCCGGGTTGTAAATCACGGCGGGCAGTTCTGGCGGTGAGTTGACATTAAAAAACCGACACACGGTTTCCGTCAATTTTGTCTCACCGTGCGCGCGGCGATCATAAGCCGTCATCACGGCTTCGAGCGCGCGGCGACCAATGTACGTGCCGCTGCCTTCATCACCGAGCGTCGGCCCCCAGCCTCCGGCGCGTGCGACCTCGCCATCCTTATTTACACCGTACGCAATCGAACCGGTGCCCGCAATAATCACAATGCCTGGCTTGCCTGCGGTCGCGCCCGCGAGGGCAATGCGGGCATCGGTTTCAAGCGTGAAATTGAGTGTGGGCAACGCCTGCTCAATCGCTTCGTACATCTTGCGATGACTGTCGGGATGTGAAACGCCTGCAAGCCCCAAACAGGCGGCTGTGATTTCGTGTGGTGTGATGTTGGCTTGGCGGCAGGCTTGCGTAATCGCTTTGACAATCGCCGCCGTAGCAGATTCGACGCCGACGCGATGAAAATTGGCCGCATCGGCGTGACCTTCGCCAACAAGACAGGCGGAAAGATCAATATCAAAATCAGCCGGAGCGCGAAAGAGCATCGCACGAGTATTCGTGCCACCGCCATCAACACCTAACCAATAATGCGAGCATTCAGGCGCTTCAGCCAGATTCCGAATCACAGAATCCAAAACTTCGGTGAGGGGGCGCATAATTTTCATTCTTTCCCTACTTTGCTGCCACGCTCGCGGCCTCCTGCTCTACCCAGAGTCTCGGACGAGCTTCCCACGGATACCGATCACGTTTCTTTTTGCAGCTTGGGAGTCTCTATATTAAACTCGCGCACCATCATAAATAAAACTAAAAGTTCTGATGGTTATGATAAAAAAAAGTTGTCGGTTATCAGTGGCGGGCGGGCGGTAGCAAGTTGCCAGTCACCAACCTCCGACCATAGGCTATGGAATTTCGCCAATTAAAAACGTTCCTCGCCATTGCCGAAACGCGCAATTTCACACGGGCGGCGGAACGTGTGCATTTGACGCAGGCGGCAGTGAGCGCGCAGATCAAGGCGCTGGAAGCGGAAGCAGGTGTGCCGCTTTTTGCGCGCGTGAATAAAAAAGTTTTTTTGACGGAAGCAGGGGAATTGCTTGTGCGGCGCGCGGAACGATTGTTGAAAGCACACGACGAAGCATTGCTGGCGCTAAAGGAATTGGGCGAGGCCGAAACCGGACGGCTGCGCATCGGCACGGCTTCGACGATGGCGAGCAATGACCTGCTGCCCGCGATTCTGGCAGAACTTAAGCGAGAATATCCACGCGCACAAATCACTGTACGCCGCGCGACTAGCACAGATATTGTTGCGCAAATTTTGCAGAATGATTTGGATGTGGGATTGGTTTCACTGCCGGTCGAAGCCTCAGATATTCGCGCCGAGGTCTTGCAACGAGATCGGCTGGTTGCCATTATGCAACCTGCTCACCCGCTAGCGCATCAACGCAGCATTAGCCCCCTGCAACTGGCTGCCGAACCGCTGATTATGGGCGAACAGGGAGGCAATACGCGGCGCTTGATTGATTTATTTTTTGCGAAATCCGGTGTGCGCCCCGAGGTGATTATGGAACTCGGCAGTATGACTTCGATCAAACGAATGGTCGAACACGGGCTGGGTTTGAGTCTGGTGCCACGATCTTCGGTGCGCGAAGAAATAAAGGCTGGTACACTAATCGTGCTGCCGGTGCGCGGCTTCAAGGATTATTGGGAATTGGGATTGGTTTCGTTGAAAAGCGCGCACGTGCCCCCTCTGCAACAAGCATTTAAGAAGCTTTGCGAAAAACATTTTGAGTAAGGAACTTTTGCGGATGAACCGAACATTACGAATGGGGCTGAGCCTCACGCTTGCACTTGTCTTTGTCTTCCACGCCACTCTTATTCCAACCCTGGCACAGAGCCGCCGCGCGCGGCGCGCCAGCGAGACAACCGCCACCTCAATTGCGCCGGGTGCCCGTGTGCTACCGCGCGGGTACGTGCTGATTTTGCGCATGGAATCGCCGCTGAATTCCAATACGGCACGCCCCAGTGATCGGTTCGTGGCGCGTGTTGATGAAGCGGTGGTGGATGAAGCGGGCAGTATGATTCTGCCCGCAAATCTGGTTGTGATCGGCCACGTAACCAATGCTGTCCCCGCGCAAATGGGGCGACGTTCCGGGATCATCGAAGTCGGCTTTGATCGGTTGATTATGCCGGATGGACGCGAGTTGACGTTGAAGGCCGTGCTTACTGAAGCTGATCCTGCCGAACGCAGAAAACTAAAAGTCGACGAGGAAGGTGTGATTGAAGGCGGCAGCCAGGTTAAGCGCAATGCCGTCTTTATTGGCGGTGGCGCGACTGCCGGAGCTGTTATCGGCGCGATTGCCGGCGGCGCCGTGCTAGGCGCAGGCGTCGGCGCAGCGGCAGGCGTCGTCGCCGTGTTATTGGCAAAAGGCAAAGAAGCCGTGGTGAATTCTGGTACGTTGATCGGTATGGAATTGACTGAGTCATTAGATTTGTCCCAGCGCGGTACCACACCACCGCCGCGCCCAACAACCACAACTACCAATACAACTCCGCCCGTCAACCCTCCCCCTACGCCCCTGCCCACCACACCAAGCGACACGGGGACACAACAGCCCTTGCCCACGCCGCCTCCGCCTGTCGCCGAGCCGCAATTGGTGAAGGTAATGTTCGCGCAAGCACAGCGCGTTTCCGGCGGTACGATTCTGGTTGTCGTGGGTGCGGAAACGGCGATCAATTGGCGCATTAAAACGGAGCAGAACGTCAATCAGGATGTGTTGGAAGTATGGGTCAAGGCGGTGCCGCCCGTGGGAGGTGCGGCGCGTGGCATTGCGCATCCAACAGGCAAAACCGAAGTCGCGGATCCCAGTCATTTCATCCATCGTGTCATCGTGCATGGCACGAATGGAGATCGCGTCATCAATTTGGCTCGATAGCAGGTCATGAAATTTTACGACATCACCGTTCCCTTCTCGACGGAATTGCCTGTGTATCCGGGCGATCCTGCCGTGCAGATTTCACAGGTCGCAAGCCTTGCCGCAGGCGACATTTGCACTGTTTCCCATTTGAGCTTTGGTTCACACACCGGCACGCACGTTGACCCGCCTGCGCATTTCGTGGCAGGCCGCGCGACGTTGGATGAGTTACCGTTGGAAGTGCTGATCGGCCCCGCGCGCGTCGTGGATGTGGGTGAAATTCGCGTGATTGATATGGCTGCGATTGAAGCGGCGAAGCTGGCAGGCGTCACGCGCGTGCTTTTTAAAACGCGCAATTCCCGCCTCTGGCAACAAGGCGCGCTCGAATTCGAGCGCGAATTTGTTTACCTGGAAACAGCGGCCGCAGAGCTTCTGGTTACAATGGGCGTGAAGCTCGTGGGGATTGATTATCTCTCGATTGAGAAATTCAACTTCGATCAACCAACCACGCATTACGCTTTGCTCGGCAACGATGTCATTGTGGTGGAAGGATTGAATTTGGCAGAGGTGGCAGCAGGCGATTACGAATTAATCTGCCTGCCAATGAAAATCAAAAATGGCGACGGCGGCCCGGCCCGCGTTGTGCTGCGGGAAAGTTAAGATTGGAGATTTCTCCAATCTTATATCTCTAACCTTGCACGATCTGTGGCTGTGCGGGGGGCGGCACGGGAGGCGGATTGCTGTATCCGGCATGGGTTTCCTTGAGCAAATCGTGCGCCCATTGATTGTGCCGCACAATCTTGGGCGTCGTCCCCTCTTCGCTCAGATATTTCACGTTGCTGTATTTCGCATCCTGATAATTGGTCACCTTGCCGCCGTGCATCGCTTCAATCACTTGGCTGATGCCGCGCTCCAGCGTCCATTGTGGCGCATAGCCGAGCGTGCGGCGAATTTTGTTGAAGTTCACGCGGTAATTGCGGCGGTCGCCGTCAAACGCTACGTCAAGCAATTGCGCGTCCGGCACCAGCATATTAATGAGTTCACCGACCTGCCGAATCGTGTAGTTTTGTTCCTCCGAGCCGACATTGAAAACCTGATTTCGCACCGCATCCAACGGCGCTTCGAGAACGTTGAAGACGGCGAGCGCTGCATCGTCTACGTGCACGAAGGGACGCCATTGGTCGCCGCCGGAAACAGTGATTTTCTTTTCCACTATCGCCTTTGCTGTCAGCAGATTAACGACCAAATCAAAGCGCGTGCGCCCCGACAAGCCATAGATCGTGCCGAACCGCAAACAGACCGGCACGAACGCATCGTTAGCCATACTCATCAACACCCTCTCCGAAGCGATTTTGCTACGGGCGTAAAGCGATACGGGATTCAGCGCCGAGCGTTCATCCAACATCTCATCGCTCGCGCCGTAGACCGAGCAGGTGCTGGCAAAAATGAAGCGTTCAACGCCGCTGCCTTTTGCGACTTCGGCAATCATCCGCGTCGCCATCAAGTTCACTTCAATTGTCAGCTCTTCATCCAACGCGCACGCCGGATCGCCAACAATCGCGCCCAAATGAATCACGGCATCCATCCCGCGCGTGGCTTCGACGACCTTGCTGACATCGCGGAAATCGGCTTGAATTACTTCCAGACGCGGGTGCCCGATCACCTCAGCAATCGGCTCATTGCCGTACAGCAGCATATCAAGTAAACGAACCTGATAACCTTTAGCCAGCAATTTGGAGAGCAACGCAGAGCCGATGTAACCAGCGCCACCGATCACCAGAATCTTTTCAACCTCGCGCTTGGGCTGCGGATTCGACTGCCATTCCTTATGCACCACATCCACCCAAATCCGCGACCAGCCGCGCGCCAACACCAGAAACGTCACACTTACCAGCCACGCAAAGAGCAAGGCCGCACGCGGAATCTGCGGCGACGCACCGATGAAGTAGGTAACAAAGCTGAACAACAAATAACTGAGGCTCGCCGCCTGAAAAATAATCAGCGCTTTGTAGCGGCCCTTGTACGCGCGACCGTAGGTGTAAAAGCCGCAGAGGGTGAACACCACAACGCAAATCACCGACAAAATCCACGAATACTTGCCGTAGTAATTCACGTATTGCCAGAAGATTTCGGCGTGGGTAAAGCCACCTTCCAGCGTTTCAAACGCGACGAGGTAACAGAAGCGTGCCGCCAGCGCCGTGAGCATCGCCAGATGTACCAGAATGACATCGGCGCAAACGCGCACGAGCTTTTCTTTATCGGTAAGGACAGACAGGAAAACAAACATCGCACTTTCTCCGGTGCGGGGCACGCAATCAGCGGGGAGGATTGGAGAATAAAATTGAATTAGGCAGCAACGCGAACAGGGTTACTACGCAGGGCATCTGCGACTTCTGTTGACTGCGCGTGGATTGTCCTGAAAGCCTCGCAAATTTGCAAGACAATTTCCTCGTCCATCTTCGACCACACCGGCAAACTCAAACTTTGTGCCGCCAATCGTTCCGTGTTGGGTAAAGAAATATCCGATGGCGCGAAATGCTGATATGCCGTGTGGCGATGCACAGGCGGATCGTAGTAGGTGCGCGTGTCAATGTTTTCTGCCGTCAACGCCTGTTGCAATTCATCGCGCGTCAAACCGAATGCCTCAGCATCAATTGTGATGGAAAAATCTTTGTACGAATTGCGATTGCCCTCGCGCACGACTTGGAATTCGATGCCCGGTAACTCTCCCAACTCGCGCCGATACAATGCCACCACTTCATTGCGCCGCTGCGCCGCCGCTTCCAGCCGTTGCAGACTTTGCCAACCAAGCAACGCATTAAATTCCGGCATCCGCGCATTGATGCCCGCAAAGGCGCTGTCATAATTACCGCTGTTGCCGTATTCACGCCCGATGCGAATTTTGTCAGCCAAATCATCGCTGTTAGTTGCGACGATGCCGCCTTCGCCCGCGATCAATAATTTCGTGGGACTCAGGCTGTAGCTGTTCGCATTGCCGTGCGGGCCAACCGGCTTGCCTTGATACTGCGCGCCAAAACCGTGCGCAGCATCGAAGACCAGTTTCAAGTTGTGACGATTCGCCACATCCTGCAATGCTTCAATCTCTGCCGGATTCCCGAAGTTATGCACAGCGACAATCGCGCTCGTATTCGGCGTAATCGCCGCTTCCGCCGCCGCCGGATCAAGATTCGTCGTGCCGAAATTCACATCGGCAAACACAGGCCGCAAGCCTGCCCACACCAGCGCGCTGACGGTCGCCATAAACGTAAAGCTCGGCACCACAACATCGCCCGTCAACCCCAACCCCTGATACGTCAGCATCAATCCCGTCGTGCAACTCGACACGGCGACGGCGTGCTTAACCTGCAAATGTTCCGCGACAGCTTCCTCAAAGGCGCGGAGGTATTTTCCCTTTGTCACCATTCCGCTGCTCAGAATTTCTTCGACGCCGGATTGCATGTCCGACAAGCTGGGCAAAGATGGTTTCACAATAAAAACTTTATTTTCAAAACGTGGTGTATTCCCCAGGATTGCTGGTTGTTTACTCATTCACTGCTCCTTGTGTTGTTTGATCACTTTGGCAGGCACGCCAACGGCGGTAACGCGCGCGGGGACATCGCGGTTTACCACAGCGCCTGCTCCGATAATTGTATTTGGGCCAATAGATTTTCCCTGAATAACGTTCGTTCCCATTCCGACATAACAGCCCGCACCAATCGTAACATTGCCCGCCAGATGAACGCCGGGATTGATATTGCAATATTCGCCTATGCGCGTGTCGTGGCTGACCGTAGCGGCGAGATTCAAGGTGACATAACTGCCAATCACTGCGCCCGTATTGATGATGACGTGCGGGAAAACGACGACACCTTCGCCCAGCGTAGCGTGCGGCGAAACGTGCGCGAGCGGCGAAATCGCATTCGCAAAAGGAATCCCCAACGCCTGCGCCCGCGCCACGAGCAACCGCATCACGGCAGGCGTACCAACCGCGCAAATCACGGCCAGTCCGTCCTTATTCGCCGCCACCCAATCCCAATCGCCCAGCACCGGCAGTCCATCAATCTGTTGCCCGTGCCGCTCCTTGTTTTCGTCAATGAAGCCTTGCACCGTGAAATCGCCCGCCTGCGCCGCCTGCTGCGCCAGAATTTCAGCGACCTCGCGCCCGTGTCCGCCTGCTCCGATAATGGCAATTCTTTTCATTCAATTGTTGCCGGTGAATTCTTCCGCCGTAGCCTGCCCCGGCTGATTGATGTCTGCTCGCCGCACAATTTTGATGACCGTTAGCGCCAGAATTTTCAGGTCAAGCCAGAAGGATTGATGATCCACGTACCAAACGTCCAGACGAAATTTCTGCTCCCACGTCAGCGCATTGCGACCGTTGATCTGCGCCCAACCCGTAATGCCCGGCAAAGCGTCGTGCCGCCGCATCTGCTCCGGCGAATACCGCTCCAGATATTTCAGCAGCAGCGGACGCGGGCCGACCAAACTCATCTCGCCTTGCAACACATTCCATAATTCCGGCAGTTCATCCAGACTCGACGCGCGCAGGAATTTGCCGAAGCTTGTCAGCCGCGCTTCATCCGGCAACAAATTTCCATCAGCATCACGCGCATCCGTCATCGTGCGAAATTTGCAAATCAACAACGGCTTGCCACGCCAGCCCGCGCGTTGTTGGCGGAACAACACTGGTGAACCCAGCTTGATCCGCACCAGGAACGCCAGCAGCAACAGCAGCGGCGCGAGCAACAGCAACGCCAAAATCGCCATCAGCAAATCAAACGCACGCTTCATCATTCAACTCACAGCCGGTGCGAGCAAGCCCGGCAGCGGCAGGCCGCGCGCGCGCAACAGTCGCGTATATTCCGCCTTCACCTTGTCAAAAACCAATTGCTCATCAAATTTCGCACACGCCAATTTCCTGCCCGCCGCGCCTAATTGCTGCGCCCATTGTTCGTCAGCAAGAATTGACCCAACCGCCTGCGCCAGTGCTTCCACATCACCCAGCGGAAACAACAAACCATTCTGCCCGTGCGCAACCGCTTCACGACAACCGCGAATATCAGTTGCCACACACGGCACGCCCATCGCGGCAGCTTCCATCGGCGAGCGCGGGAACCCTTCACGATACGAAGGCAACACAAAGACATCCATTAGCGCATACAACTCCGGCATATCCGCGCGCCGCCCCGTGAACACGCAGCGTTCTGCAATGCCGTACTCGCGCGCAATCGCAGGCGTCAGCGCATCCGTCTTTTCTTCATCAATCGGGCCAACGATTAGGAACCTGGTTTTCGGCTCGCGCTGCAACACCAGCCGCGCCGCTTGCAGCAAATCCAAAATCCCTTTTTCCTGCACCAATCGCCCGACAAATCCGACGACCGGTTCGCCGTCCGCCAGCCCAAACTCATTGCGCATTTGCACCAACCGCGCCTCGTCCAGCGTCGCACGGTCAAAGCGCCGCACATTGATGCCATTGCCGAGGAACTGAATTTGTTCAGGACGGCAGATTTTTTCGCGGATGGCAGTTTGGATGTCTTCGCTGTTTTGCGACAGGATCGCGTGCGAACAGCGCGCCGCGATCTTTTCCGTAGCGATGTAAAACTGTCGCCAAAACTTCGGCATGTGATCGTGAAAATAAAAGCCGTGCAGCGTGTTCACCACAATTGGCACGCCCGCCATTCGCGCCGCCATTTGCCCCAGTAGTCCCGGCTTCGGCGTGTGAGTGTGAACAATCGTGAACCGTTCGCGCCGCATCACGTCGTACAGATTTTTCAGCGCTACCAAATCCGCCGCAGGTGTGAAACTGCGCGTCATCGGCACCGCAATATGCCGAATCCCCGCCGCTTCCACCGCCGCCACATCTGGCCCGGCAGCAGAAATCCCTACCACTTCAAAGCCCGCCTGTTGCAGACTCTTCAGTTGGTTGAGCAACAACAGGTGCAGCGCCATATCAATCGTTGTGACGTGCGCAATCTTCATCCTGCTGCCATCATTCTTCCAGCCAGGCCTGAAACATCAGCACCGGCCACAAATAGTACTGCCAGTTGCGATGGCCGGATTGATGTTCGTCCCATTTGACGCGAATCACTGCCGAATCAAAGAAACCTTCCTGCTGCAACCGTTTTTCTTCCAGCAGGGCCGCCGCCCACTCCCGCAACGGCCCGCGCAGCCAGTCGCCTATCGGGATGCCGAACCCCGCCTTCGGACGTTCGATCAATTCCTGCGGGACGTATTTATAAAGCAGTTGCCGCAACAACCATTTGCCTTTGCCGTGCCGAATTTTCAGTGACAGCGGCAGCCGCCACGCGAACTCGACGACGCGATGATCCAGATAGGGCACTCTAGTTTCCAAGCTCACGCCCATCGCTGCGCGATCTACTTTCACCAAAATATCGTCGGGCAAATACGTCACCAAATCCAAGAACATCATCCGCAAAACGAAATCCGGCAAATCAGCCCACTGCTGTTTATTCGTCAAAATCGTTTCCGGTTCCTGCGCATTAAGCACAACCTCTACCGGGCTTTTCCAACTGGAAACCAGATTCCGATACATCGCTTCGGGATGCTCGACGGCCAATACCTCGGCCAGCTTATGCAATTTGTCGCCGGGAATCCGCTGCTTGAACGTCGCAGGCAAAACCGGTGATAGCCCCTGAAACGCTGCATCCCAGGTAGCCGGAGAAACCGTCGTAATGCTCGCCGCCGCAATCTTGCGGAGTTCGCGTGGCATCCACCCGACCTTGTTCCAAATGTTCCGCCCCCAGAAATACCGATTGTAGCCGCCAAACAATTCGTCGCCGCCATCGCCCGATAAACTGACCGTCACCTTGCGCCGCGTCAGTTGCGAAACCAAGAACGTCGGCACCTGCGAAGCATCGGCAAACGGCTCATCATACAACTGCGGTAAGCGCGGAATGACTTCCATTGCCTCCCTCGGCGTGACATACAATTCGGTATGCTCCGTTCCCAAATGCACCGCCACCGCTTTCGCAAACTCTGCCTCGTTGTAGCCCGCTTCGTGAAAGCCAATCGTAAACGTCTTCACTGGCGTCGCACTTTGCGCCTGCATCAAGGCCACGACGAGCGAAGAATCTATGCCGCCGGAAAGAAACGCACCGAGCGGCACATCCGCCACCATTTGCCCCGCAATAGCCGCGCGCAATTTTTCTTCGAGCAGTTGCAAAGCTTCCTCATCGCTGCCCCTGAAAAGATCACGCAAACCCGTTTCTGCTGCCTCTTTCGCCGACCAATAGGTCGTAACTTTGCCCGCCGGATTTTTTGCCGAAAGCGAAAGGATCGTACCCGGCACCAGCTTGAAAATATTTTTGTAAATCGAATACGGCGTCGGAATGTAGCTGTGCCGCATAAACAGCGCCAAGGCCTGCCGATCAATTTCCCCGCGCCACGCCGGATGCGCACGCAAAGCTTTCAGCTCTGAACCAAACAAAAACACATCGCCCACCCAACCGTAATAAAGTGGCTTCTCTCCCACCCGATCCCGCACCAAATGCAATGTCGCCTCCCGCCGATCCCACAACGCAAACGCATACATCCCGACAAATCGCTTCAGCGCCGCTTCCAATCCCCATTCACAAATTGCCGCCAGCATGACTTCCGTATCGGAATGCCCGCGAAACGAATGCCCAAGCCGTTCCAAATCAGCCCGGAGCGCGCCGAAGTTATAAATCTCGCCATTGAAAACAACGACATAGCGCCCATCCGCCGAAAGCATTGGCTGATGCCCTTCCGGCGAAAGATCAACGATCGAAAGCCGTCGCTGTGCCAGCCCAATGCCCAGCTCCGCATCAAACCAAATCCCGCCATCATCCGGCCCACGATGCACCAGCGCCGCGCCCATCGGTTGCAGCACGCCCACCCAATCTACGGCTTGAGAATTTATTTGTAATGCACCGCTAATTCCACACATATCTAAAAGAAATGACTTATTACTCTATGCCAAGCAACTTTTTGTATACCCCTTCGTACTGAGCCACGACCGAAGGCAAAGCATACTTCTCCACGACTCGTTGTCGGGCGGCCTGCCGTAGTTTGGCTTTTTCCTCGGCACTCATTTTGAGCAAAGCTTCCCATCCGCTGGCCAGGGCATCGGGCGCACACACGGGTACGCTAATTCCCACCCCTTCAACAATCAGGGCACTATCACCAGAGTCTGTCGCCACACAAGGGACACCGCAGGCCAACGCTTCCACCAAGACATTCGGAAACCCTTCCCCATACGCAGAAGATAAAGTAGCAACATCCAGCGCCGCATTGATGCGCGGTGTATCTTTTCTTCTTCCCAACAAGTGACAGTGATTGACTAAACCACCCTCCTGAATCCACTGCGACAGCGTGTCATTTGCCCCGGTAACCTCGTCACCGCAAAGTACAAAATGTACCTCTGGCATAATTTGATGAAGGCGCGCGGCGGCGCGGACAAAGTTCTGATGATCCTTTTGCGGATGGAAGCGAGCCACCATCCCAACCAGCATTGTAGTATCAGGCAAGTTTAGTTCTGCCCGAAAAGCAGTCCTGGCAGTTTCATCAGGTTGAAAGCTAGCCAGATCAGCGCCATTCGGAATAGGCAATAACCTACTCTTCGCATAACCTATTTCGGTATGAATCTTACAAGCAACCTGCGAGCAACTAATAACATATTGCGGGACCATCGAAGAAAGCCAGGCACATAGCTTGATTATCCATAATGTCCGCTTATTATCTGGATGATAAGCCGAATCGGCAGTCTGAACATTCCAAACTATCGGAGCCGACGTAAATAGTTTTCCTACTACTCCGCCAAGTAAGTCCGCGTGATACATCCAGGTTTGAATAAGATCAGGCGGATGCTGATGCAAATATCTAACTAAACGCGCGGCTCCTGCTAAGTTAGGAGAGCTTCTGGAAATTCCTAAAGAATGAACTTCGATACCCAAGTCTTCAATCTTGGCGCGAATATCTCCGCCATCTATTAACGTAATGACACGCGCGTCAAACCGCTTTCTATCCATCGCAGAAAGCAGTTTATAAAGCATCATTTCCGCACCGCCCGTATGCAATCCGTTAATGATATGAGTAATCAATGCCTTTTTTGGCAAAGCCTGCTCCATATATTGTAGTCTACCGAGTAACATTTAGACGATGAGGTATTTACGAAAGTGCTGCCTGGAAGCTTTCAGATACTCTAAATCCTCCCGCTTCCACAGCAGAAAATCCCGCACCCTGATCTTATACATACGAGCCAGGATCAGTGTGGTAAGTGCCGTACTCATAAGATAGGTAACGGAAGTCGCTACGCTTGCGCCCCAAGCTCCCAGCCAGGGAATCAATAGTAAGTAAAAGACCAACGAAAGACCGAATAGGGTCAACTGCATCTTCGTTGCTACACTGGGATACCCATCGCCGACCAGGTTCCCCATCATAAGCAGAAAAAGCGCTAGCGCGACTTGCCCCGGAGCCAATGCCAATAAAAAGAGGAAGGCGGGGTAATAGCTCGGCAAAAAGAAGGCAAAAACAATCCAGCTAACAATAATCACGCCGATGCTAACCAACAAACTAATTGCTGCCAGATACCGCACAGCTCGCTCCAATCGTCTCCCTTTGGCCTGGAGAGTATCTTGAAATCCCTGGGCTACTTTGGCGGCTAAAGCTAACTGAGTGGCCTGTGCAATCAGCCAAATAGTTTCAGCTATCCGTGTTGCCATTGAGTAATAGCCGGAGGCTGTCATCCCAGCCCAGACTCCGACTAAAATTAAGTCCAGGCGCAGGGCTAAGTATTGCGCTAACTCGCCAAGCTGTGCCTTCCGGCCAAATTGCAGGCAGACAATCATTGCCTGCCAATTAAACCGGAAAAGCTCTCTGCGTTGCGACTTATAAAGTGCAGTGGTTAATCCCACTACCCCAGCCCCCAATATTCCTATTACATAAAGTATAAACGCGACTTCCTGATTAAGCTCTCCGCTTAACCCTGCCCAAACACAGCCTCCAACATAAACAATAGGCGGAGTCAGACGGGCAAGAATTGTGACTTCGACTCTCTCAGCGGCAACGCAGGCTTCTGCCAGATAAAATAAATAAATTTGTATCGGAATACTTAAGATAGCTATTCCAAACAAAGTAAAGGAAAAGCTAACAAATAACGAGGCAAGCAGATGTTTGCCTCCCCAAAGTAACAGTGCGAATACGCCTTCCAACAAAATACAGATGACTAAGCCATTAGCAAGTATGGTTTCTAACGCATAAACTTTCCGACCTATATAATAAATTGCCGCCTTATGATAGCCAGAGCTAAACAGGCAATACCCAACCGACGGGATTGTAATCAAAATAGAAAGCACGCCTAGTTGATTAGGCAGTAACTTTTTAGCCAAATAAAAGAAGTTCAGTGACGTCAAAGCGGAAAGGCCAATGCTTGTTATCGTGAGGTAAAATGAAGATCGCGTCAGGTTCATTGAGCTTGACTATGATTTTTCAGAATTAGGTTGCTCGTAATATATAACCACGAGTCGAGTTACCCAAAATGCGCGATAACCAACATCGCGTAGGCAAGTGCAGCTTACGACTCAGCCCGTATCCTGTATAAAAGATATTTGTATTCATCGTGCTTTCACACGCCAAGCCTGCCTCACCAAACTCACGCACCCATCGTCTTTGACTAAAAAAATACAGCTCGGAAAGTGCACTGGGGTATTCGCCATGCGGGCGGGGTAAGATCGCGCGCTGCACGAGAGAAAAAATTGTATTTTCCTTGAGTGCCTGATCTCGTGTTGGAATCGTTGGCATCATAGCCGTTTTCCCATAGCCTGAGAGATACTTTACCAAGTAGGGATAGTGAGCGAGATTATTCCAAAAGCGCCAGGATGGCGTCGGTAAAATATGAATTGAAATAGCGGTTCTCGGTTTCATTACTCGGCGCGTTTCCTGCAATAGTGCCTGTAAATTATCGGGCAGGACGTGTTCCAGGACATTGGATGAAAAAATCATGTCAAAGCTTTGCGCCGAAAAAGGGATATTTACTCCATCATAGGTTTTCACTTCAAAGTAAGTCACCGGCCAGTTAGGGCGATTTTGGACATCCAACGAATCTACCTGACACCCCCAGGAAGAAAGTAGTTTTGCCTGAAACCCATTGCCTCCGCCTATTTCTAGCACCCGCATACCGGGCCGAAACCAGGGTTTGACTGTATCTAACTCAACCCGGCGAATTTTTTCAATCCGCGTTTCTATTTCAGGAATGCCCTTTTTCATCTTGCTTGAGTAAGTCCAAAGCCCCCTTCGTACTTTCTGTATAAGCTGGCAATTAGTTTACAATTCGGGCTTCCCCCACTTCATACTGCTTAAGGCGAGATGCCTTTGAAGGGCGGAACTTCAATTTCAATAGCAGGTTCTTTAAACTGTAGACCAATCCCGGCGCACCTAACAACACTAAAATTCCATATGCAATGATGTGATGTCTAACCGCCGTTCCCCAGTTAGCTGTCCCAAGTGACCACAAAAACTCCTGACTTAAATAACAAACGATTAAGTATGTACAGGTTCGCCGTCCTTCGCCACCACGCCACCACCACAATTTGAACATATAGAAAATAAGAATTAACCTTATCAGCGCCTCTGCGGCCGCATATAAATCTATGACTCGCCGCACTTGCCAGGGAAGAGCAATTGATAGTAAAGAAAGGCTTCTGAACTAGACAACACAAGGGAAAGAGTTGAAGAAGAATCTACCTTTACCTGATAGTTTGCTGCGTCTTGCTCACCACGCTCGCGATAAATTTCTGTGTAGTTCGCGGCTTCACCGGACTTGATTGCACCAGCAATGCCACCGATCTCTCCACCTAAATATGTCCAGACAGCAACAGCGGTTATAGCAGTCGCCAAGATACTTACTCGAATCACGATTTTCTTATATCCAAACTGTTTTCCACTTTCCGCTTGCGCCCCAGTATAAACTCCAACCGACTAGCGCTAAGGAGTACACAAATAAACCATTATGTAGAAGCCCATAAACTAAGCCTGAAAGGGCGATACCAACAACCTTTAATATTGAGGGAGCAGCGCGCAGGCGTAATGCAAGGTAAATAATTAATATAAAGAAGAGTACTTGCCATGCTTCGCGCATGGTGACGGAGCAGTAAATTATGGCGGGTGCCGAAAATCAAAAATTACAAAAATTGCCTTTTTAAAAGCGCGAAACTTCAGCAAGTGGAGCAGATGAATAAAAGGATTCCAGAAAGAGTATATGCAATTACTGATAGCGATTGACCTAAGAGAAGTGAAACTCCAAAAACACGATAAAACATCGCCAGCAAACGAGTATAAATATTAGTGCCAACCTCTAATGTACCAAGTTCAATAAACCAGACTGGCTGACGTCCGAGGGCTAAATCGCGGGCGCGCTCCTGGAACACTGTGGCATCTAATCCAGCCCAGTAAATAGTCGAGGCATAAGCGTTATAGATGGAGATAGCATTTAAACACGAAACAAGTACCAAAAAAAAAATTATTAAGAGTTTGCGATCTTTGCGAACACGGGCAAAGAGTAAGGGGAGTGCAAAGGAACCGTAAACCAATACCCATCCCGCCCAATCCGCGGGGTAGATGAATGCCGGTAGTAAAATCAATAAACATCCACTTACCAAGAATACTAAAGGTAGCGCCTTGACTTCTTGTATCATTATTGTGGCCCTTAACTCAGAAAAGCTGGTCAGTCATTGGATATAAACCAACTGCCCACGTTATGCTCTCACTTGAAATCGCTATAGCAAGTCTGCCAAGTATTTCGCGTAGTTCGTTCCTGCGAATGTCTGCAGTACTTGACGAAAATGTTCTTGATCAATAAACCCCATGCGATAGGCGATTTCTTCCGGGCAGGAAATCATCATGCCTTGTCGCTCTTCTACGGCTTGGACAAAACTGGCCGCTTGCATAAGCGATTCATGCGTTCCGGCGTCCAGCCAGGCGACCCCGCGCCCCAGTGGTTCTACGCGCAAGTGATTTTCCTGTAAGTAAAGCTTGTTCAGGTCAGTGATTTCTATTTCGCCCCGTGCCGAAGGTCGCAGGCTCCGCGTTTTTTCTACGACCGTGCCGTCATAAAAGTAAACGCCGGGAACAGCATAGTTTGAGCGCGGCTGCTGAGGCTTTTCTTCGATATTTAATGCTCTTCCCTGTTCATCAAACTCAATCACGCCATAGCGTTCCGGGTCTTTGACGGGATAGGCAAAGACCAATGCGCCTTTGGTCAACTGTGCAGCGCGCTTGAGCTGCTCCGGCAAACCGTGGCCGAAAAAAATATTATCGCCTAAGATTAGGCAAATTGGATCATTGCCAATAAATTCTGCGCCGACCAGAAAGGCATCGGCAATGCCGCGTGGTTCGCTCTGCGTGGCGTAACGAAACTGGATTCCCCACTGACTTCCATCGCGCAATAGCTGCCGAAAGGCAGGTGCATCTTCGGGTGTGCTAATCACCAGAATTTCTGTAATCCCTGCCAGCATCAACATAGACAGGGGGTAGTAAATCATCGGTTTGTTGTAGACGGGCAAAAGTTGTTTGCTTATGGCAAGTGTCAAGGGGTGCAAACGAGTGCCGCGACCTCCGGCTAGGATGATACCTTTCATTACGACGTTCCTCGCTGCTGATAATTACTTTGCAACCATTGCTGATAATTGTTTTGCTGACTGACTTTTGCCATCCACGCGGTATTTGCCAGATACCACATCACTGTTTTGCGCAACCCCGACGCGAGTGTCTCGCCAGGCCCCCAGCCTAGTTCTGTGTGGATTTTGGTGAGGTCAATGGCATACCGGCGGTCGTGGCCCGGACGGTCGGCGACATATTGCAAGAGCGATTGATGAGGGCGATGGGGAGAGGCAGGCACCAATTCATCTAACAATTCACAAAGTTGCTGGACGATTTCCAGATTCGTGGGTTGATTGTGGCCACCAATGTTGTAGGTTTCGCCCACACGCCCGCGCTGCAAAACCAGCTTGATAGCGGCGCAGTGATCCGTCACATATAGCCAATCGCGGATTTGTCGACCGTCGCCATAAATCGGTAATGGGCGACCATGCAGGGCGTTTGCGATCATCAGCGGGATCAGCTTTTCGGGGAACTGGTACGGGCCGTAATTATTTGAGCAATTCGTGACCGTCACCGGCAAACCGTAAGTGTGATGATAAGCACGCACCAAATGATCGCTGGCGGCTTTAGAGGCGGCGTAAGGTGAATTTGGCGCATAGGGCGTGGTTTCCGCAAACGCCGGATCGGCGGGCTGCAAACTACCGTACACTTCATCTGTTGAGACATGATGAAAGCGCACGACAGACCCGAGCAGCAACTGTTCCTCTAGCCAGACAGACCGACAAGCGGTCAACAAGTTCAAGGTTCCGACGACATTGGTTTCGATGAATTGCTGCGGGTTGCTGATGGAACGATCTACGTGCGATTCTGCCGCAAAATGAACGACCGTATCTATGCGGTGCTGGCGCAACAGGGTTGGCACCAAAGCTTCGTCACAGATGTTGCCGTGGACGAAGGTATGGCGTGCGTGCGTCGCTACGTCCGTTAAATTCTCCAGGCTGCCAGCGTAGGTGAGAGCGTCGAGGTTGATAATCTTTGCTTGCGGCTCCGACGCCAACAAATACCGAATAAAGTTGGAGCCGATAAATCCTGCGCCGCCGGTAACTAATACGTTTCGCATGCTTTTAGTCGAATAACTCTGCTTCACGCAAAGGCGTGCCCTCGGCATCTTTCGGAGAGATCAGTAGCGGTTGATGCGGAAGCAGAGGCCAGAGAATGGCCAGTTGTGGGTCGTTCCATAACAACGTGCGTTCCCATTGAGGAGAGTAATAGTCCGTGGTTTTGTAGAGGACTTCGGCCCACTTGCTCAAGACATAAAAGCCGTGTGCGAAGCCGGGCGGAATCCAAAGTTGGGAACAATTCTGTGCCGAAAGCACTGTCCCCACCCATTGTCCGAAGGTCACCGAAGCGCGGCGCAAATCAACGGCAACATCATAAATTTCTCCGCTAATCACCCGCACCAGTTTCCCCTGAGGCTGGCGAATTTGGTAATGCAAGCCACGTAAAACGCCCTGATAAGAGCCAGAGTGATTATCCTGCACGAAAGCAGCCGTGAGGCCGAGTGCGGCGAATTTTTCCTGTTGATAGGTTTCCAGAAAAAGGCCACGGTCATCACGAAACACCTGTGGTTCCAGCAATACAACATCGGGGATGCGGGAGGGGCAGAAACGAGGGGGCATAGAGTAAGCAGAACCTGCGGCGAAAGACATCGGTCGAATCAATGCACTTCTGTGCGGGTAAGCCGTTGGTACGTTCGCTCATACTTACCAACAATAACAGGTAAGCTGAAATTGTCGGCAATGCGGCAGCGGGCTTCGCGCGCCAGACGCAACTTAGTTTGTGGATCGAGTTGCAAAAAATGCTGCCACGCCTGAACCAACTCAACCGGATTATTAGGCGCGATAACGATCCCTGTGGCACCAACCAAATGCGGCGAATCCCCAACATTCGTCACAACGCACGGCACGCCACAGGCCATTGCTTCGCCCAGTACAATGGGAAAACCTTCGCCATAAGCGGAGGTAGAAGCAGCAATATCCAATGCTGCTGTCAGTCGCGCCATATCTTCGCGCACGCCGAGCAAGCGGCAATTCTGGCTGATGCCTGCGTCGTTGACCCAGCCCAGGAGTTCCTGATTCTCCTGGTTAATGCCGTGTCCGCATAAAACAAAATAGACCGACGGGTTCACGCGATGGAGTAATCCGGCGGCTTCGATAAAGGTGCGATGATCTTTTTTCGGATGAAAGCGCGCCGTTAAGCCAATTAGCGGAGCCGCTTCGGGAATCTGTAATTCCTGCCGAATGGCGATGCGTGCCAGTGGGTCAGGATGAAATTTAGTGAGATCAAAGCCGTTCGGGATGACTTTGGTTTTCTTGGCGTCATAGCCCATTTCGATATGCACGCGGCGCGGCACTTCGCCACAACAAATGATTTCGCGCGGCACGCGACTGGAAAGCAGCGCACCTGCTTTCATCGTCCAAATCGTGCGGCGTTTGCTTTTCTTGCGATCAAAATTGCTGTGATGAATGCCCCAGACAATCGGAATGTCACCCGCCAGCTTCGCTGCAATGCCGCCCATTAAGTTGGCGTGATACATCCACGACTGAATCAAGTCAGGTTGCTGTTCTCGCAGTAAGCGCACTAATCGCACCAGCGCACGCGGATCAGGCACGCCACGACGCATATTCAGCGTCTGCACGGGAATCCCCAGCTTGACGATTTTTTCGCCAAGCGATCCCATATCCCGCATGGAAATCACTTCAGCCTGAAAAGCGTCGCGGTTCATTTGCAGCAGCACTTTGTAGAGCATCATTTCCGCCCCGCCCAGATCAAGCCCGGTAATCAGGTGCGTGATGCGAAGCGAGCGCGGGCTAGCCGTCTCGATCAACGTGCCGATTCTTTCCGGGGCCAGAGAAAAGGGAGTACGAGAATTTGTTACTCTTGGTAAAGCTGTCATGAGTTGTTCTCTATAGTATCGCCATCAATGCCGCTTCCGTGTGCTCGACGAGAGCCGCAACGCTAAAGTGTTGCCGCACTCGCGCCACGGTTTGCGCGCTTAATTCGGGGCGCTGCTCGAAACAAGCCAGCCAACCGGCCAACAAAGCCGAAGCATCCGGCACGGGAACTACGATGCCGGTCGTTCCCACCAACCAGGCAGAGTCGCCCACATCAGTGACCACACACGGGACACCGCACGCCATTGCTTCGCCAATCACATTGGAAAATCCTTCGCTGGAGGAAGCGTTTGTCAAAAGATCCAACGCATTATAGGCCCCCAGCATATCATATTGCGCCCCCGCCCATATCACTCTTTCTTGCAACCCCAACTTTCCGGTCAGGTCATATAACGACTGTTGATACTTCGGCCTTACGCTCTCTCCTATGCAAACAAAGCGAGCGTGCGGATACCTTTTGCTCAACTTTGCGGCGGCGGTCAAAAAGACTTTATGTCCTTTAATAGGATCAATCCTACCCACAATTCCAATCAATAATTCATCGGGGCGCACTTTCCATCGGGCGCGTGTCTGCGCGCGCGCGTTGGCGTCAGGATAAAATCGCGTGTCGTCAATACCGTTCGTAATCGTGATGATTTTCTGCGCCGGAACGCCTTGCTGAATCGCAAACTGTCGGCCCGCCTGCGAATTGGCGATTACCAGCGCCGCCAGCCACCCCAGCTTAATTTCCAACCAGCCAAGCAGCCGCGCCAGCCAATCGTAATAGGCCAAGTTCAGATTCGCTGTGCGCAATCCCCACACGGCTTTCGCGCGCGGTACGAAGAGGCGCAGCCAACTCGCCAGCAAATTGCAAGTCGCCAGATAGCCATACAAAATGTCAGGTGATTGCCGCCGCACCAGCTTAACCAATCGCCACAAAAAACCGATCACATCCCAGCGCCCGCGTTTGTGCAGGAGGTGGACAGCGACATTGGCTTCCTGTAGGGCTTGCTTATGCACGCCGTCGTAAAAGGCAATGACGTTGATTTGATGCCCTCGTTGCTGTAACGCGCGAGCCAGTATCACCATTTGGCTTTGCGCCCCGCCGAGATTGAGCGCCCGCACCAGAAACGTGATTTTCACGCGGCCATTCCTGGACGGATTTTTTCGGCGGCCAGCAGGCGACTGCGCAACCGCAATCGCTGCTTCAAGCGCAACGCCGCACTGCCCCATTTTGTTAACGTCACCGCACTGAAAAGAGGACGGCGTTTTTCGTAAGCAACACGGAGCTTTGCCAAACTGGTGAGGTGACCACGATAAGCCATCACATTCTGCTCAAAACGGCGCAGGCGCTCGTGATCCCATTGATTGATGTGCAGGCAAATCGTAAAGACCCCAACAGGGAAGGAGCGAAAATCGGAAAGCTGTTGCGGGAGCCAGAAAAACCCTTGCGCGTCCAGCTGCGGCAGGAGGAACAAGCCATCGCTAATCGTACGCAGCCCCATATCCGCAAGGCATTGCAAAGTAGTTTGATCAAACGAATGCGCCGGCGCAGACCACGCATCAGCAACAAGCTTTTCCCGCCGAAAAATCGCCAGTGCTCGCGCCAACTTTTCTTTTTGTGCCGGTGCAGGCAAGCCCGCAAACTCGCTGAAAGGATTCAGCCCGATTAAGCCTGCTTCGGCGGTTACGAACTTATGCTGATAACCGTGCAGCGCAACGTTCCAGCCGCGCGCCTGCCAGCTGCGCACACGCTCCCAAAAATCCGGCGCAGGCGGCGCACACTGCAATTCCGGGTCTTGATTATCCGGCACCACGGCGAGCAGCGGGCAGATTTGTTCGCGCACTAAAATCGCTTCCAATTCATCCCAAATCGCCCAATTCATCGTCGGGCAAAGGTCATCGAAGCGAAGAAGATAGCAAGCTCTCATTTAAGACTCGGACGAGTGTTTTTTGCGAAATAGCACCTGCGCGTGGATTTCGTGTTCGGCGGTCTGACAGGTAATCAAGTCAGGATGTCCCGCCAGACACGAGAGCAAATGCGTGCCGCAGTAAAGCCAGCGCGCCCAGTGGGAGCTTTCGATAAAGTCACGCGCTTTAGAAGTCGTCACCAACAGATAACCGCCGGGAATTAACATCTCTACCATCTTATCGCGCGCTGCCCGCAACGCGGCGGGCGAGTAGTAATACTCCAGCACATCCATCACAGTGATCACGTCAAACGTGCCGGGCGCGGGGTCGCAGCTTAAATTCCACTCGTAAAACTTCACCTGACGCAGTTCATGGCAGCGCTCTTTCGCGCGTTCCAACGCCACGGAAGAAATATCCAGCGCCAGCAAAGAGTCGCAACGCGGAGCTAGCAGTTGCGTAAAGGCTCCTTCACTGCAACCGATTTCCAGCGCGCGCGCAATCTTGCCGTCACCTGTTGCATCATCCAGAAATTCCAGCGCGCTGCGATAACGTTCCTGCTGAACTTCTAATTGATAGTTCCACGGGTCGGCTTTGCGGCTGTAGACCTGATTGAAATATGTATAATCCTGCGCGGGATTCTTCCGCCAAATCAGCCACAGCCGAATCAGGAAAGCCCATAAACTGCGCAGGTATGGGACACGCTGTAAACCTAAATCACGCCATAAAAGTCGGCAAAATGAGTACACTAAACTATGAGAAGAGGTCGCAAGTTCTGGGGTCGTCATCCATTTCCCTTGCGGGGCTTATGTCACAAGGCAAGATAATAGTCATTGGCTTATTCGGTAACTTCGGTAACTAACATTTCCCACTGTTTCATAATATCCGAAAGGGCAAATCGTTCGGTAATCGCCGACGCATTGTGGGCGAGCGTCTGACGCGCGGAAAAATCCTGGAATAATGCAAGAATTGCATTTACTAGCGCCGCTACATTTTCAACCGGCACGAGCCTTCCATCAAGACCATCATGAATAATTTCCTGCGGCCCACTGCACGCGGTCGAAATCACGGGCAAGCCGACGGCCATCGCTTCGCATAAGGCATTGCCGAAACCCTCCCAGCGCGAGGTTTGCACGAATAAATCAGCGTTCCGCAACGCGCTCGCTACGTCAGCAGTGATGCCGGGAAGAAAAACGGCGGCCGCGATGCCAAGCGTATCGCGCAGTAACTCCAATTCCTGTCGGTTGCTTCCCTCGCCCCAAATTGTCAGCGTGGCAGTAGGGTAGGCTTGGCGAACTACCGCAAAAGCTTTAAGTAGTAAATCAAATCCTTTTACATACTCTAATCGCCCGACCGCAACGATCCGATAACTCTTTTCTTGCAGTACGGCTTGATACGCTGGTGGAGTTACTGGATTGGGAATAACTCGCACTTTCGTTTTTAAGGGTGCCGGAAAATACCTTGCTGCGTGCTTGGTAAATACAGTGATTCGCTGCGCCAGAGGATAAGTCAATCGTGCCAACAAATGCCACACGTTGCCCGGTTGAGAGAGAAATGGATCGCTGCGTTCAGAAACAATTACCGGCACACCCAAGCCTGCGGTTGCTAATAAAACCCGTACGTTTGTTCTCAGCAGGAAACTGATTACTACCGCAGGACGGTTCGCACGAATTAGTTTCCTGAGGATGAAAATCCGGCGGAAGTTATTTGTTACTCCCGCAAAAATACATTTGGATTCGCCAAGTACATCCAGCGAACGAAGTAGAACTTTACTAGAAAGCGAGTAAAAGGGAGTTACTTTCTCGCTATCCAAAGTAAGAATCATTACTTTACAGCCTTGCTCTGCCCAATAATTCGCCATTACAGTTAGAATCCGTTCAGCCCCGCCACAGCGCATTGAGGGCACCACAAAGGCTACGCGCATTGCGCTTTCCTGATCACGCGACGAGTAAGAAAAACGAGGATAAAAAACGAGCAACAACGCGTCAGTGTAATCGCCAGCGCGATGCCTGCGACCTGCATTTTGCGACTCAGTAACCACGCGCCGAGAGCGCTGAAAAGAAAATCCGCGCTGGTTACGATCAGCAGCGCGCGATTCGCCTGCAACGCTTCCAGCAGGCGCGAAATCAATGTGCTGGCGGCATAAAAAGGCAGTTGTAAGGCGAGATAAAACAACAGCACGGAAACAATGTTGGCATCCGTGTGACCAAATGCGCCGCGCTGAAAAATCAAACGAGTCAGCGGTTGTGCAAACAAAACGATCATTACTGTGACAGGCAAGGTTAAGCCGAGCGAGAGTTGGATAAATCGCTTGAGCGTGTGCCGCACCTGTGGCCAATCTTCTTCCGCCGTCATCCGCGAAAAATGCGGCATCAGCGCCGTGCCTAACGCCGTCGCCATCAGTCCGATGGGCATGGCGATTAACTTATTGGCGTATCCGAGTGACGCCACGCTTCCGGCAGCCAAACCAGCCGCAATAGCAACATTGACCAGGCCGCTGCCGGAGGCCAGCAGATTGCTGGCCATCAGCGAAAGAGAGAGCCGTGCAATCTGCTTTAGATACGGCGTGTTTCCGTACCATTTAACCGCGAATGAAATGCCTCCGCGATGCAACAGGTAACCGCTGAGGCCGAGTTCCAAGCTTGCGCCTAGCGTCAACGCAGTGGCCAGGGTATAAATGCCGAGCGCTGGAACCAGCAACAGCAATAGTACCGTCACCAGAATTGTCGCCAGGGGAATCGCCGCTACCGGAGCAAAAACGTTCCGCACATTCAAAACCGCGCCCCAGAAATTACTCATTCCGGTGAGGAAAATCGTCGGTGTGATCAAACACAAAAGTTGAAAGGTGAGGGTACGTTTTTCCGCCGTAAAGCCGCGCGCTAAAGCAGGCAAATACAAGGGCGCGGCCAGGAGGATCACGGCGAGTAAGGCGATAAAAATCCCGCCGACAGCAAGCAGAGAACTCGCGAAAAGCTGTTGTGCGGCAAGTGTTCCTTCGCGACGTTGCACTTGGATGTAAGTGGGAATGAAGGCGGTTTGAAAGGATGTGCCAGCGATACTAATCAGCAGAAAAGGGATGTTTTGGGCGACGTTGAAGGCATCCAATTCGTCGCCAATTCCGAACCGCCACGCCACGACCATCTCTTTGGTCAGCGCCGCGACTTTAACGCCTGCCGTAACAGTGGCAATCACTATCGCCGCTTGGAAAATGCGGCGATTGATGGAGCCGGGAGAAGAATCCATCAATCGCATAGAAAAAGGGGGGCAACCTAACAATCGAGATTGAACGACGAGTGATCAACTGTGATCGCCATTGCTGTCGGTTGAGCCGTAATAACCAGAGTAATAACGCTGGTAATAATACTCGTCGTAGCCTTCGCGTTGCAGGTTTACGTTGTTCAGCACGACGCCGAAGACTTTGGCTCCGACGCCCGTCAATTCCTGGCTGGCGCGCCGGACAACATCGCGGGTGCTGCGTCCGGCCTGCACGACCATAATGACGCCATCCACCATTGTCGAGAGAATCACCGGGTCGGTCACGTTAATGAGCGGCGGCGAGTCAATGATAATGTGATCGTACTGCTCGGAAAGGACGGCCAGCATCTCGCGCATTTTCTCCGAGCTGATGAGTTCGGCTGGATTCGGCGGCGTCGGGCCGCACGGCAGCAGCGAGAGATTCGGAACGGGCAAGGTGTGAATCAATGCACCAAGTTCGGCATCGCGCGAGAGGTACGTGGACAAGCCGTGTACGTGGCTAATGCCGAAGACTTTATGCACTTTCGGACGCCGCAAGTCGCAATCAATAATCAGCACCGATGCGCCGAGTTGTGCGAGCGAAATTGCGGTGTTGACTGCCGTCGTGGTTTTCCCTTCGCCCGGACGACCACTGGTAACCAGAATGGTTTTCGGCGGATGCCCGGCGGAGGAAAGCAGCACGGAAGTACGCAGAGCGCGATAGGCTTCAGCCACCGTGGACTGATTGTCCAGCGTCATCAACTGCGTCGCCATTGAGGCGCTGGGCAAGATCAGGCCATTGCCGCTTGACACGGCGTCGGGTTCCGTCTTGGATGGGAGTTTCTTGAGCGAGGTGCTGGACGCAATCGCGGGAATCACACCAAGCGCGGGCAACTGCGCATAGCGCTCGACATCCTCAACCGTCTTGATCGTGTTATCGAGATATTCGAGGAAGAAGGCCAAGCCAAGCGCGACTGCCGAACTGAAAAAGAAAGCCAGCAGCACGGCAAGCGTGCGACGCGGCCCGGCAGGAATCGTGGGCACTTGCGCTGGTTCGATGATTTTGATGTTGCTGGATTGCTCTTTTAATTTCAGTTCGGCCTGCTGATTGGAGTTGATGAGGTCGTTGTAAAGCTTCTGCTTTTGCTTTACATCATCCTCAAGCGTGTTCAGTTTAATATCCGATTGGTTTTCCCGCACGGCTTCTGATTTGGCGCGGTCGCGTTCAGCCTTGATGCGATTTGACTCGCGCAAAGCGCGTTCATAATCGCTTTTGAATTTTTCTTCCAGCGCGTTCGTACCAGTTTTAATTTGCGCTTCGAGTTCGGCAATCTGATTTTTGACTTCCTGCACCTGCGGATTTTCCGAGCCGAAGCGGGCATCTAAAGCCGCCAGTCTGGTCTTAGCATCGCCCAGGTCTTTTTGAAGCAACTGGAGTTTCGAGGTGTTCTTGTCAAACTCGGCGGGAAGCTTGGAAACATTGCCGTTCTTCACTTCTTCGTACAGAGTTTCGGCCTTAATGCGTTCCGCCTCCGCTTTCGTCAGCGCGTCCTGATACTGCGCCAATGTGGCGGTGGTCAGCGTTGTGTTTCCGACTTTGGCGTCGAGCGACACAATATTATGCTCGCGCGTGTAGTCGGATAATTTTGCCTGCGCCTGTTCCAACTCCGCTTTCACTTTACGGATGGAGGTTTTCAACCAATCTTCTGTCTGCGTCAGCGTGCCGATCTTGGATTTGAAATTGCGCACCCGAAAGATTTTGGTGATTTCATTTATAACAGCAGCAGCCAACTGCGGGTCAGTATGCATGAAAGCTAAAGTGACGGCGCGTGTTTCGCGCACTTGCTGTACATTTAAGTTATCTTCAATCAGGGTGACATAGGGGGCGAGGCGGGCACTCTCTGCTGGAGAGCGAACGACAACATCCGTGTCTACATCAGCGGGCAACGCACTGGGCAGCGGCTCGGCAACGACCGGTTTTTGTGGCTGCCCTAACCAATTCTTTTTGGTGGTGTCCAGGAACTTCTGATTCTGATCCAGCTTCAAATTCTCGACGACTTCTTCAAGCAACGAACGACTGGTCAGCATCAGCATCTTCGTTTTAATGTTGACCTGGTAATAGGGATCAAAATCGTTGTCCTGCACGGCAATACCTTCGCGCACAATGGTGCTGCCTTCCTTACCGATTTCCAGCGTCGTTTGCGCCTGAAAGTAGGACTTAGCGCGGTACATTTGCACAGCCACAATCGTCGTCACAATCGTGATGATTGTCAGCACCAACCATTTCCGACGGCGCAATAAGTGCCACAAATCACGTAGGTCAAAAGAACTTTCGGGAGATTCTTCGGTGTAGGAGTCCTCGTAGATATCTGGTGAAGGGTCCATTACCGGTCTGAGGACAGGCCGGGGATAGCGTGGGCGAGGACGTGCTTCCAATTTTCCCTGGGGCGGAGCAATCCTTTCTAAGTTCTGTCGTTCATTTGCCATTGAGAATTCCTTTTCTCTGATGTTGGGTTACAGGGCACGTGGGAATGAAGCTTTCCCTGCGAGACACAGTAGTGAGCGTGGTGAGAAGCGGCGACGTGGTGTGGCCACCGCGAGGTTAACGTCCAATGCGCCCGCCCACCGCAAACGAGGCACCTGTCCCAAAAGCATTGAGGATGGGAATGAGGGCAGCTTTCGTTTTGCTGTCTGGAATCATCACAATATCGTTGGCGAGGATTGGCACATCCGGGCTTTTGTTATTCATAACGGCGTTCAGGTCTACAGTAACTTCCTTACGTTCTCCACTGGCGCTCTCGCGGAAAATAACGGCCTTCTTCGGGTCAGCCTTATTTGTCCAATTTTGAGCCAGTGCCACGGCCTGACGCAGCGTTGTGCCATCTTTGAGTTGGAATTCGCCGGGCGCATTCACCGCGCCTGCCACAAAGAAAACATCGGTGGGAGGAATATTCACGACATCTCCCGGTTCCAAACGGACGTTTTCATCAAAGCGCCCTTTGTAGAGCGAGCTGATATTACTTTCCAGCATTTCATATTTGGGAGTTTCACCGGCATCACTAGCGTTCGTTCCCGCTGCCGCAGGCTCCGCCTCTTTGCGCTCACGAATGATATAGGCTCTGGAGCCGTGATTTTCCATCAAGCCCCCGGCATAACCAATTAAAGCAAAGAGCGTCGGACGGCCTTCGATCTGAAACGGCCCTGGTCGGCGCACTGCACCTTGAATCAAAAACGAGTGGCTGTTGACCTGCGTAATCGCTACGCTGACGTGTGGATTCTTCAAATATTTTCCGCGCAATTGCTCGGTTACCAGCATCGTTACTTCTTCAGTCGTCTTCCCTCCGACTTCTATATACTTTAAGTATGGCATCAGAATGCTGCCTTTAGCATTGACACGAGTGCGGGTCAACAATTCGGGCGCATCTTCGACCCGAATCTCAATCGAGTCGCCAGGGCCGATGCGATAATCTTCTTTCGGAGAAACAATGACACTAGGCGGCGGCGCAGGCTCGCTGGTTTGTTGCGAGCGGGATTTGAAGCGATCTTCTACGGGTCGCCGATCCTGTGCCAACGACATATTGGCTCCGCACAAAAGG
>JAXLQQ010000073.1:0-29485 GCA_046331525.1 Blastocatellia bacterium | reverse complement strand
GAATACGCCGTACGCAGTGGCGCTGGATGCGGCGGGCAGCCTTTACATTTCGGATTATGGCAATTACCGCATCCGAAAAATTACACCGGATGGCAAGATCAATACCATCATCGGCAGCGGTGTCCGCGCGGCGGGCGGCGAAACGAACGCCGAACTCGGCGAAGCGGTGCCTGCTTTACAGGCGAAACTGTACGGCGTAGTCAGTCTGAAATTCGACAAACAGGGGAATTTATACTTTGCCGATAATTGGCGTCTGCGTCGCCTGACAGCCAGCGACGGGTTGGTCAGAACCTATGCGGGCAATGGGCAGAATGGCCCGGCCATTGGCAATGGCGAGAAGGCGGCGAATGTTCCCTTGTGGGCGGTGAGTGATTGCGAGACAGATGATGCTGGCAATGTCTACACGGCAGAAGTTTTCTTTATGCGCAAAGTGGACGGTAACGGCATTATCAATCGCTTTGCGGGCACGGGATTTTACAACATGGGCGGGGTTTGCGACCCATATCCGGCAGGCGCGGTTGCTTTGGATACGTGTATCTATGCGTCCTATCTGGCGCGCGACGCGGCGGGGAATTTTATTATTGCCAGTAACCGCTCAATTACACGCCTTGATAGTGCCGGGCGACTGTTCCCACTGGCGGGCAGCGGCATATCGAATATCAGTTTTTATAACTTGCGCGGGATTGCGCTGGATAAAACGGGAGCCATTTATTATCTGGATGACAATCGCGTGCGCAAGCTGGTTGCCACGTCATCTGATCTCGTCCGCCCGCAACTGGAGATTACTGAACCGGCTGCGAATACGACCCTCACATCGCCTTACGTGACGATCAAAGGAACCTCTTCAGATAACGTCGGCATTGCGCAAATCGGCGTGAAAGTCGAACGCGGCGTGAGTTTCACGATCAATCTGACGGTCTCATCGTGGGACTTTCCCAATCTCTGGCTGTTGCCAGGGCCAAGCCTGATAACGGTGACGGCCTGGGACGTGGTCGGAAATTCCACCTCGAAATCGGTGCTGGTGAATTACACGCCGCCGAATAGCTTGAACACGGTGGCAGGCACGCGCCGACAAGGGTTCAATGGAGAAGGCGGCACCGGAGTCGCCGTGCAGCTTAGTGCGCCGGAAACCGTTGCCACTGACGCCGCTGGGAATCTCTATATTGCTGACAAAGGCAACCATCGCATTCGCAAAGTCACCCGCACCGGCCAGATCAGTACGGTCGCGGGCAACGGGCAACTGGGTTCGAGTGGCGATGGCGGACTGGCCAGCAATGCAGCAATGAATGAACCAAACGGAGTTGTGGTAGACAGTGCGGGCAACCTCTACATTTCCGACACCAACAATCACCGCATTCGCAAAGTCAGTGCGGCTGGCATCATCACCACGATTGCTGGTACAGGCATTGCGGGCTTCAGCGGCGATGGCGGCAGTGCGGTGCAAGCGCAATTGAATATTCCGGTCGGACTTGTCCTGGATCAAGGCGGCAACCTGCTGATTGCAGATGCGGGCAATCAGCGCGTTCGTCGGCTCAATCTCGGCACTGGTGTAATTACGACCATTGCGGGCAATGGATATGGTTCCGGTGGCGATGGCGGGCAGGCGACGCAGGCGCAATTGAATTTCCCGACCGGTGTTGCGCTGGATCAGAGCGGCAATCTCTACATTGCCGAAACCAGCAATCATCAGGTGCGCAAGGTCACGCCGGGCGGCATCATCTCGCGATATGCCGGAACCGGTGCCAGTGGATTTAGTGGCGATAATGGCCAAGCCACGCTGGCCCGGCTCAGCGCCCCCGGCGGCTTGGCCGTTGATGCGGCAGGAAATTTGTACATTGCCGACCAGAATAATAACCGCGTCCGGAAAGTCACGCCGACCGGAATCATTACCACCTTCGCAGGCAACGGAAATACGCAGGACGGCAGCGATGAGGGAAGCGCCGCGACCGATGTTTTGCTGCGTGCGCCAGCGGGCGTGACCGTGGATGGCGCAGGGAACATTTTCATCGCTGACACTGACAATCACCGTGTGGTCGTTGTCGCGGCCTTTAAGACTGCGGCGACGGTGAATGGGGCAAGCTTCACCACACAACAACCGATTGCACCGGAAGCGATTGCGTCGGTGTTCGGTACGAACCTCGCCACTCGTGACCAGGCGGTGACGCAATTGCCGTTGCCGACGGAATTGGCCGGGACTTCGGTGAAGGTGCGCGACAGCCTCGGCATCGAACGGCTGGCACCGCTATTTTATGTCGGCAAGTTGCAAGTTAACTATCAAATCCCGGCAGGCACGGCGGCGGGTTTTGCGACGGTGACGATTACGAATGGCAACGGCGAAATCTTTACGAGTGCAGTGAATGTGGCGGGCGTGACGCCGGGCTTTTTTACGGCGAATCAGAATGGCAGCGGCGTGGCGGCTGGCTCGGTGCTGTATGTGACGGGTGCGAATCGGCGCTCGGATAATCTGGCGGTGTGTGATGCGAATGGACAAAACTGCACGCCGCGCCAGATTGATGTGAATGCGGCGAGCGAAGTCTATCTGGAACTTTACGGCACTGGCTGGCGCAACAACAGCGGACTGGCAAATGTCAGCGTTACGGTTGGTGGCGTTGCCGTGCCGGTGTTGTATGCGGGGCCGCAGCCGCAGTTTGTCGGTCTCGATCAAATCAATGTGCAATTGCCGCGCAGCCTCGCTGGGCGCGGTGATGCGGATGTACTCCTCACAGTTGACGGCAAAGTCGCTAATGCCGTCAAAGCGAATTTTAAATAAAGGCTGAAGCAAGCCTGACCCATCAATAATTCCGGGCCGCCGCTCACCCGTTGTGGCCCGGCTTCTGAGGTTGATCATGAAAAGACTTTGTTTTGTGCTGCTGCTTGCGCTGGGGGTGGGATCTCTGCTGCACACGCGCACTGCCGTTACTGCTTCCAGCAACAGGTCCGTAGCCTCGCCTCGGCTGGCGTATGCTCAGTTGCCGTTGCGTTTTGAGGCGAATCAAGGGCAAACGGACAAGCGCGTGAAGTTTCTGGCGCGGGGCGCAGGCTATGGTTTGTTTTTGACGGAGCGGGGCGCGACGTTGCGGTTGCGGGATGATGCGGTATTGCAAATGCAACTGCTCGGTGCACGCGCGCCCAAGCGCATCGCGGGCAGCGAGGAACAGGTGGGCAAGAGCAGTTACTTCATCGGCAACGACGCACAACGCTGGCGCGCAAATGTGCCGCAGTTCGGGCGCGTGACGTACTCCGAAATTTATCCGGGCATTGATGTCGCGTACTACGGACAGCAACAGCAGCTTGAATATGATTTCATCGTGGCTCCGCAGGCGAATGCGCGGGCGATTCAATTGGCGTTTCAGGGCGCGACGGCGTTGCAGGTGGAGGCGGCGGGCGATTTGGTGTTGTCGCTCGCGTGCGGCGATGTGCGGTTGCATAAGCCGGTTGCGTATCAGGTGATTAATGGGGTACGACGCGAGGTCGCAGCGGCGTACACGTTGACAGGCAAGCAGCGCGTGGGTTTTCGGCTCGGTGCCTACGATCACAGGCATCCGTTGGTGATTGATCCGGTGTTGGTGTACTCGACGTTTGTCGGCGGCACGGGGACGGAGACCGGGCGCGCGATTGTGGTGGACAAAGACGGCAATGCGTATGTGACGGGCGAAAGTGTTTCGTCTGATTTTCCCGCAACGACGCGCATTCCGCCGCTCAAACAAGTCGCCAACGATATTTTTGTGGTGAAGCTGGATGCGACGGGCACACAGCTTTTGTATGCGGCGTGGTTGGGCGGCGACAGTGATGACACGGCGCGCAAACTGGCGGTGGATGCGGCGGGCAATGCGTATGTGACCGGTTCGACGTTGTCGAGCGATTTCCCGACGACTGCGGGCGCGCTGCAACGGACGCGCAATGCTGATAGCGATGCGTTTGTCGTGAAGCTGAATGCGACGGGTTCGGCGTTGCTCTATTCGACCTATCTCGGCGGCAATGGCACAGAGACGGCGTTGGATATTGCCGTAGACAGCAGCGGCAACGCATACATCGCGGGCAACACGCTTTCCACCGATTTACCGGCGACGGGATTGCAGACCGTGCGGCGCGGCAATTCGGTATATCGCAGCACGAATCAGGGCGCGAATTGGACGGGGAGCAATAACCTGCCGGTGGCGCTGACGAATGCTTTCGCGCTTGATCCGACGGACGCGAATACGGTTTATGCCGGAACGCTCAATGGGGCTTTCAAGAGTACCGATGGCGGAATTACGTGGCAGCGACTGGCGGCCATTGCGAATTTCTCTACGAATGTCAGCGCGATTGCGGTGCATCCGACGACGCCGACGACGTTGTATGTGGCGACCCTCGGCGCGCTGTTCAGAAGCACGGATGGCGGCAAGACGTGGGAGTTTCAGCAGGTGCCATTGATCGGCGCGCCTACCTTTCAGAGCATTGTGATTGATCCCACGAATCCGAACCTCGTGTATGTCGGCACGGGCGGCGGCGTGTACAAAACCACGAATGGCGGAACGACGTGGGCGGCGGCGAACAATGGGCTATCGCAGTTTTTTGGTGGCCCGGCTCCGCAGGTGAGTCGGTTGGTGATTGATCGCAACAATCCGGCAACACTGTACGCCGCAACCACGCGCGGGCTTTTCAAAACGACGGACGGCGGCGCGAACTGGAGTTTGGCGCAACAGGGATTAGGCGCAGTTCCCAGCGGAGCCGCGACGCCGCAGGACGTGTTGATTGATCCGACGACGCCGACAACGCTGTATGCCAGAGTGATTGGGCCGGGGCAGGGAATTTATAAGACAACAGATGGCGCGGCGAACTGGACGCTCGTGAGCGGCGGCATCCCTGCGACCAGTGGCACGACGACGGTGACGGTGCAACCTTCTGTGTTGGCGATTGACCCCGTGACGCCGACGACGTTGTATGCGGGGGCGGCTGGCTTTGGCGTTTTCAAAAGTACGGACGGCGGCGCGACCTGGACAGCCATCACGAATGGCCTGAACAATCTTTCCGTCACCGCGCTGGCTGTCAATCGTAGCGGTGCAGTGCTGGCGGCGACGAACAGCGGCGTAGACGGCTTTGTCGCCAAACTCAATCCGACGGGTTCGGCGCTCGTTTATCTGACTTATCTCGGCGGCGATGAAAGCGACAGCGCGGCGGCGCTGGCACTGGATAAAGACGGCAATGTCGTGGTCGCGGGCGTCACCAGTTCGCGCAACTTCCCCACGCAAAATCCGCTGCAAGCCGCGAATGCAGGCGGTTCCGATGCGTTTATTGCCAAGCTCAACAGCACAGGCACCGCGTTGCTTTGGTCAACGTACCTCGGCGGCGCGAGTACGGACAATGTGAACGGGATGGCGATGAATGCGGCAGGGCAGGTTTACCTGACAGGGCTAACGCTGTCGGCGAATTTTCCGACGGTGAATCCGTTGCAGGCAGCCAGCAAAGGCTTGAATGAAGGATACGTTGCGCGGTTGCGTGCGGATGGATCGGGGCTGGATTTCTCGACTTATTTTGGCGGCACGCGCAACGAAATTCCGAATGCCATCGCGCTGGATGCCAGCGGCAATATTTATCTGACGGGTTCGACTGATTCGCTGGATTTTCCGTTGAACGATGCCGTGCAAACGGTGCTGAACGGGCAGGCGATTCCAACGACGATCACCGATGCTTTTGTGACGAAGCTCAATCCTACGGCTTCGGCGTTGGTGTATTCGACCTATCTGGGCGGCGGCGGCAGCGATTCCGGGCTGGGCATTGCGACGGATGCTTTCGGGCAAGCCTACGTTACGGGCTTCACGGCTTCGCCGAATTTCCCGACCGTCAATCCGCTACAACCCTTTGCGGGCGGCAGCGATGTGTTCATCGCCAAACTCGGCATCGAAACCGATCTTGCCATCGCGCAAACGCAGACGCGCAATCCGGTGATGGCCAATAACAATCAAAGCTACACGATCACGGCGACGAATGGCGGGCCGTCGTCGGCTACGGGTGTGAAAGTGACAGATGTCTTGCCCGCGAGTCTGACGTTTGTTTCCGCGACGGCGAGTCAGGGCAGTTGTGCGAATAACAACGGCACGGTGACGTGTGCTCTTGGCAATCTTGATGCACAAAAAAGTGCGACGATTACGGTGACGGTGAAGCCGACGGTCAGCAGCAAAATCACGCACGCCGTCACGATCAGCGGCAACGAACCGGACAGCAATCAGGCGAATAATCGGTCGGCGCTCGAAACGACGGTTTCGACGTTGCCTTCGCTGGCGGGGCGTGTGACGGATGCGAAAGGGAATCCAATTGCGGGCGTGACGCTGACGGTAAGCGGCGGCGTGACGGCCACGACGCTGACGGATAAAGATGGCTATTATCAAATCGCGGAACTGTCGCTCGGCAGCAATGTGACGATCACGGCGACAAAAAACAATTACTCGTTTGAGCCGCCATCGAGCAGTTACACGAACCTCAACGCCGATCAGACGGCGAATTTCACGGCGACGGTTTGTTCGTATTTGATTTACCCGACGGGACAGGACTTCAACGCAGCAGGCGGCGCGGGTTCGTTCAGTATGCTGGCGACGGCGCGGTGTCCGTGGACGGTGTCGGTGAATGCTGAAGCGGCAAGCTGGCTCAAAGTCACTTCGGACAAAGTGGGAATCGGCAATGGCGCGGTGACATTCACGGTTGCGCCGACGACTGCGCCGCGCAGTGGCCGCATCACGGCGGGCGGGCAAACATTCATTGTCTATCAGGGCGTGCCGACGTGCAGTGCGCCGAGTCTGGGAACGAAGGCGTACTTTTTAGGCGGGCAGCCCGGCGAGATAAAAACAGCGGATTTCAATGGCGATGGCAAACAGGATGTTGTGGTCGCGCTGCGCAGCAATGTGTTCGATCCGTCGCCGCCAGCTTTCGTGCAGAAAATCATCGTCCTGGCCAGTGAAGGCGAGGGCGTGTTTCGGGAACTGACTTCGTTCAAGACGCAGATTTCCTCTTCGTCCGAAGCGTTGCCTTTTGTTGTTGGCGATGTGACGGGTGATCAAAAGCCGGATGTCGTGTTGTACAACGTCGTGCAAAGTCGGCTGGAGCTATACGTGAATGATGGCAAGGGGAATTTCCGTGGCCCGGTGATTACCCGTCTGACGTTCGCGCCTTCGTATGTGGGCGATGTCAACGGCGATGGCAAAGCCGATCTCATCGCGGTGACAGGCACGGGCGTAGCGATTGCGCTCAGCGAAGGCGAAAGTTTCAGCGTGCCTTATTTCCTCACCTTGAACGGCTTCGTCCGCGAGGTCGCTGATTTTACCGGCGATGGCATTGTGGATGTGTTGACGTGGGGCGGCGGCTTTCAGGAAGGGCAACCGCAAACCTTGATGGTCTATCCGGGCGATGGCATCGGCAGCTTCAAACGCGCCCTTACAACATCGCTGCCGGATGCGCCGCTGGCCATCACGACGGCAGACATCAATGGCGATGGCAATTTGGATGTGGAGTATGTTGGCGGGCAATTTCAGAACTACGATTTGAAGGCGACGCAATTGAATGTGTGGCTGAATGATGGCACCGGCAAGTTCAATGCAGCAACCGCTCCCATTGATCTCAAGAGCCTCAACAGTCATCCGTCATTGGCCGTAGTTGATTTCAATGGCGATGCCAAGCCGGACGTGATCGTGAACAATTTGACGTTCCCGGATTCACCTACCCAGCGCGTCGCTACGACGCTGACTTTCTTTGCGGGCGACGGCGCGGGCAAGCTGAGCAGCGCCGTTGCTCTGGGCGAAGTTAATGATGCGATTCGGCTCTTGCCAGCGGATTTGAATGGGGATGGCCGCGCGGATTTGCTCAGTTTCAATAACAACCAGTACACCTTCAATGCCCACTGGAATCGTTGCGGGAGCGGGCGCGGATTGTTTATTGCCGGGCGCGTCACGAATCAGGATTTGCCCACCGGCATTGGCGGACAACAGGTGAAGTTGACGGGATCAAAGACGGCTACGACAACTACAGACAGCCAGGGCAATTACGAATTCAGTGGCTTGACGGCGGGCGGCAATTACACGGTGACGGTCGAACGTGCGGGCATTTCCTTCACGCCGCCCAGCCAGAGCTTCCCGAATCTGACCAGCGATCAGATGGCGGATTTTGTGGGGCAGCGCGTGGCCGTGCTGGTTTCGGCGGCAAGTTATGCGCGCGACGAAATTGCTGCCGGGTCGCTGGTCTCTCTCTTCGGCATTGAACTCAGCCAGCAGACCGAAGCGGCTACCGAATTGCCTTTGCCCACGCAACTGGGCGGCGTGTTCGTGCAGGTGAGTCACGAAAAAGCGGGCAGCATCAGCGTGCCGTTGCTCTACGTCTCGCCGACGCAAATCAACTTTGTGATGCCGGACGGGCCAGTAGTGCCGGGGGACTGGCAGGTGCGCGTGTACATCAACGGCTTCTTTACCAATCAGACCATAGGCAGTTTCCAAATCGTAGACGTGCGCCCCGCGCTGTTCTCCGCCAATGCCAGCGGCAGCGGCGCGGCGGCAGGCAATGTCATTTATGTGAAAGGCGGCACGCGCCGTGACGAAACGACCGCCGTATGCAATATGCAAGGCTGTGCGCCGCGCGAGATTGATTTGCAGGCGGCGGACGAGGTGCATCTGGAACTGTATGGCACAGGCTTTCACAACAACAAACAAAGCGTGACAGCAACGATTGGCGGCACGGCGGCTCCCATTACGTTCGTCGGCAAACAAAGCGATTTCGCGGGGTTAGATCAGGTAAATCTGATGATCCCGAAAACGCTGGCCGGACGCGGTGAAGTGGACATCGTGCTGACGGTAGACGGCAAGCCGTCAAATGCTGTCCGCGTCAAAATCAAATAAAGGGGGAACCACATGCACTTCTCAAAAATCCAACGCCGTTTGGCGATCAGTTTGGTTGTTCTTGTTCTATTGTCGCTCACCGCCTCGCGCCCCACGCTCGTCACGGCGCAATCCGGCGGTTGCAGTGCCGGTCTGAGCTTTAAGGTCGCGCGCGAATATGCGGTGGGACGCCTGCCTACGCTGCTTGCGAGCGGCGATCTGAATCAGGATGGCGTGCCGGATTTGGTGGTAGGGAATTCGGGTACGTTGCGGTTCTCGATTCTGCTCGGCAATGGGCAGGGAGAACTAGCGACATTGACGGAGTATCCCGTTGACAGTTTCATCCGCGATTTGTTGTTGGGCGATTTCAACAACGACGGCAAGCTGGATGTGGTCGTGTCCGGCGTATCCATTTCGCAGCCGGGGCCGCCTGTCACGTTTGCTACGGGCATTGCGTTGGCGCTGGGCAATGGTGACGGCACGTTCGGGGAACTGAAACCGTATGCGGTAGGGACGGACGTTGCGATGCTGGCGAGCAGTGATTTCAATCGTGATGGCAAACTGGATTTGGCCGTGACGGATCGATCACAAGGCAACCTCGTGATCCTGTCGGGCAAAGGCGATGGCAGTTTCAATGCGCCTGTGACGTATAAAACCGGCGCGGGAACTTTGCCGCTTCCCACTTCCGTCGTGGCAGCAGATTTTAATCAGGACGGCAAGCCCGATATTGTCGTGGCGAATCAGAATGAGCGGTCGCTGTCGGTGTTTCTCAACAATGGCAGCGGCGGCTTCGGCACGCCGAACAACATCTCTGTGCGCGAATGTCCGAACCTGTTTGTGGGCGATTTCAGCGGCGATGGGCAACCGGATTTACTCATCGGCTCGTCGGTGTTGATGATTACTTTGCGCGGCGATGGCGCGGGCGGATTTACGACACCGAGCGAACGGTTTTTGAGCGATGTGGCGATCAATACGGCGGCGCACACGGTGACGAGCGGCGATTTCAACGGTGATGGCAAACCGGATATTGCCTTCGCGAGCACCCTGGGCATCACGCTGATGCTGAATGACGGAAAGGGCGATTACACCACGCGCAACTATGGCGCTGGACGACAACCTTCGGCGATTGTCGCCGCTGATTTCGACCGCGACGGTAAGCCCGACATCGCCGCTACGAATCAGGAATCCGGCACGGTGACAGTGTTGCTGAATGCCGGAGCAGCAGATTTTCGCGGGATGAAAGCGGCCAAAATCAGTTTCAGTTTGCAGTGGCTGAGCGTGGCTGATCTCAACAACGATGGCAAGCCGGATTTGCTGACGCACGACGGCGCGGGCGTTTATTACGGCCTCGGCAATGGCACGGGAGAGTTCACCGATACCAAGCTGTACGACGCAGCAACGAAGGTTTATCGCAATGTCACCGCTTCCGTCGTGGCGGATTTCACTGGCGATGGCAATCTGGATATTGCGGCCATCAGCGGGAGCCAGAATGATTCGCTCAGCAGTGTCGTGACGCTGCTGCCGGATGTCATCTTGCCCGCTCCCAATGCTGCCTCCTACGCCAATCGCGTCAAAACCTTTCCCGTTGGCACGCGCGCAACGGATTTAGTCACAGCGGATTTCAATGGCGACCGGCGACCTGATCTGGCCGTCGCCGTCGCGGGTACCGATGAAGTCGTCGTGCTGCTGAATGACGGGCGCGGCGGTTTTGTGAAGTCGGCTACGCTGGGCGTGGGATTAGACCCCGGTTCATTGGTGACAGGCGATTTCAATAGCGATGGCAAAGCCGATGTCGTCGTCGCGTGTCGCAACAGCGCCGGAATATTTTTGTTGCTCGGCGATGGGCAAGGCGGCTTCGCCGTCAACGCCATCGGCATTGGTGCCAACCCGCGCGTGGTCGTGACGGGCGATTTCAACCGTGATGGCAAGCTGGATTTGGCGGTCGCGCACAATAACTCAATGTTCGTTTCGATTTTGCTCGGAACGGGGCAGGGAAGTTTCACTGTGCCGATGACGATTGATGTGGGCGGTCGTCCGTATGCGCTCACGGTGGGGGATTTCAATGGTGACAATAATCCTGATTTGGCCGTGACGCGCTACATTCAATCGTTTAGCGATACGATTTTTGAGGATCGCGTTTTGTTGTTTGCGGGCGATGGAGCAGGGAAGTTTGCCCGTGCCGGAGAGTTGAGCGTGCCGGGCGCTACGCAATTGCGCGCTGCCGATTTCAATAACGATGGGCTGATGGATTTGGCGGTAGCGGCCTCGCCAACTTCGGGCGGACAAGCGGTGTGGATTGCCTTCAATAGCTGCAACGCGCCGTTGGCAGCGAATGCAGCGGTGACGGTGAATGCGGCGAGTTATGCCGGTGCTGCCGCTGCGCCGGAAGCGATAGTTTCGGCCTTTGGCACAGGCTTGAGCAATGGCACATTCAATGCGCCCGGCGTACCCTTGCCGACAAAATTGGGCGAGACGCAAATCACCCTCAAAGACAGCAAAGGCGTCGAGCGAACTGCGCCCATATTTTTCGTTTCGCCCTTCCAGGTGAATTATCAAATCCCTGCCGGGACAGCCGCTGGCATTGCGACTGTGACGATTCGCAACGGCACCGAAAAAACTTCGACCAGTACAGTTTTGATTTTGCCTTCAGCGCCAGGATTGTTCGCGGCGAATGCGAATGGCGAAGGCGTGGCAGCGGCGCAAGTCTTTCGTATTAAGTTTCCCAGCAATGCCGAAAGCTACGAAGAGATCGCGCAATTCGATGCGGTGCAGAAAAAGTTTGTGCCGCGCCCGATTGACACCGGCACCGGCTTCTTTCCGGCGCAGGACAAAATCTATCTGCTATTGTTCGGCACCGGCTTACGCTCGCGGCTGAGCGCCGATGCCGTGCGCGTCAAAATCGGCAACGCCGAATTGTCCGCCGAGTATGCCGGCCCGCAGCCGCAATACGTCGGGCTGGATCAAGTGAATGTGTTGATCTCTGGCCTGCGCGCGGTTGGCGAAGTGGACGTAACGGTGATCGTAGACGGCAAAGCCTCGAACACCGTCCGCGTCAATATTCAGTGAGGCGGTTGTTGTGACAGGTAGGCAAGCAAGCGATCCGGCGTGTCAGTGACGATGCCGTCAACTTCACGCGCAATCATTCGCGCATAGTCGGCTTCGCTGTTGGCCGTCCACACGTACAGCTTTTTGCCTTGCGCTTTGATCTTGTGTGTGAGGATGGCGGTACAGAGTTTCACCTGCATGCACAGCGTTTGATACGAGTAATACCGCAACGCCTGCCACGGAAAGGCTTCGCGCCAACGGATGTGCGGGTTCAGACTGGCCGTGCCAAGGATCAAGCCGATTTCCATATCCGAAACCGTTTCGCCCAAATGTTTCATCAACGGCAAATCGAACGAGGCGAGCAGGACTTCATTCTGACAATTGAATTCACGGACGAGCCGCAAAGTTTCCCCAGCGGCCTGCGGCGCTTTGATTTCCAGATACAACTGCACGCGCCCGCGTGTCAGTTCCAGCGTTTCCTGCAACGTCGGCACGCACTCGCCTTTGCCCGCATCGGCGCGGCGCACTTCCTCCAACGTTAATTGCGATACGCGACCGCGCGCGTTCGTCGTGTGGCTCAGGTCGTCGTCGTGAATGACAACAATGTGGCCGTCGCGCGTGCAGTGTAAATCCAATTCGATCATCTGCGCGCCCATCGCGATAGCACGGGCAAACGCGCGCAGTGTGTTTTCCGGTTCAACAGCAGAAGCGCCACGATGTGCAATGACCAGCATAGTTTCCCCCCGTGAATCTCCTCTTGTTCCTGTCGGGGCAATTCGGCATAATGACGGCGGCCTCAAACGTCTTCCTTCAACTGTTGGTTTGAGATTCTCACCACCGGCACCCCGCAGTTGATAAAATATCTGGCAAGGAGCTTAGTCTTGGAAACTCAAACTGCGCAATCCCGGATCGAACGCGAACGCGAATTTCATAACAAAGAATTCGCCGACAGCGAACGCGCCAAAATCAACAGCGTCTATTTTGTCACGCGCGACAGCACAAAATTTTACGAGGAATTGCTGGCAGCGCACGCCAACGGCAGCCGCGTGCTGGAATACGGTTGCGGCCCGAACAGCTACGCCTTCTGGCTCGCACAACGCGGTGCGCAAGTCGTCGGCATTGATATTTCCGACACCGCGATTGAGCAGATGCGCGAACGCTCGAAAGAGCGTCCTTTCCCGGAACGTGTCGCCTTTCAACGGATGAATGCCGAAGAGTTGGAATTTGCGAGCAACACCTTTGATGTGATTTGCGGACGCGCGATTTTGCATCACCTCGACCTCGCCAAATCGTTTGCGGAAATCGCCCGCACGTTGAAACCGACCGGTCACGCTTTCTTTGTCGAACCGCTTGGTCACAATCCCGTCATCAACGCTTATCGTAACCGCACGCCCGAACTGCGCACCGAAGACGAGCATCCGTTGATGATGCGCGATCTGAAAATGGCCGAAACCTATTTTGGCAAAGTCGAAGCGCATTACTTTCATCTCGGCAGCCTGGCCGCCGCGCCGTTTGTTGGCACCAAAGTTTTCGCGCCTGTCCTAAACACGCTGGAAGCCGCTGACCAAATGCTTTTCAAAGTCCTTCCATTTATGCGCAAACACGCCTGGGCTGTCGTGCTGACATTCTCGCAACCACGCTAATTCGCCGAACAGCTTAACCCGCAACAGTCAAAATCTCGGTTCGGCTGTTTTCTTCTTATTGAAAATGACTTTCAGTTTTGCTATTCTTGCACTTCGTTGATTTCGTCATTTGTGCGCATATGGCTACAGCTACCATCGAAAAAAGCCCGCTCCCTTCTTCTTCCACTACGACTGTCGAAACGCGCAGGCGGAAGCTGCTCCTGATTGGCAATCCGAATGTCGGTAAGTCGGTTGTGTTCGGCTTTCTCACGGGCAAATACGTGACGGTGTCGAATTATCCGGGGACGACAGTGGAGGTTTCGCGCGGTGCAATGCGTTACGGCGGGCGCGATTGGGAAGTGATTGATACGCCGGGCGTTAATTCGCTGATTCCGCAATCGGATGATGAACGGGTGACGCGCGATATGCTCATCACGAGTCAGCCAGATTTAATTGTGCAGGTTGCTGATGCCAAAAATTTGCGGCGCACGTTGTTGATTACCTCACAACTCGCTGAATTCGGCATTCCGATGGTGCTGGTGCTGAATTTGATGGACGAGGCGCGCAGTCGGAATATCGCAATTGACGCCAGCGGGTTGAGCGAACGCTTTGGCATTCCCGTCGTTGAAACGGTAGCAATTGACGGCGAAGGGCTGGATCAATTGCACAAGATTCTCGGTCGCGCGCGCGTGCCGAATGACCCGCTCAAAGAAACGCGGCACCCCTTACTTGAACAGGAAAGCTTTGCCGGGACACCGATTGAAAAAGGCACGGCGCATCTGCCCGTTTCCTTAACCGTCGAATGGTTGCAAACGCGTGATGCCGAACTTCGCCACGCGGTAGAAGAAGTGCTGGAGGTCGAAACCAGCTTCGTGAACAGCACGCGCCTGCAACTGCGCAAATTGGCCACCAAGTTGGAAGATTTGCGCCACAGCTTTCTGGACGAAGCCGTTGCCGCATATAAAAAAACGTCTGCCAGCGTTGCCGCCGATGCGCGCGAAAGCCGCGTGCTGCAAATTGCGCTTGCCTGTTTACTGATCGGCTTGACCTATTTCCTGCTCACCGAAGCCACGCGCCTGTGCAATGCGATTTTCCGCACAGAAATTCCTAGCCTCTATGACTTCGTCACCAATTGGCTCAACAAAAGCGTCTTGCCCGCCGTGCAGCCGCCGCTCGGAACCGCAGGCAAAATTCTATTTGGCGAGCCAACGGCAGAGGGCGTGTACGAAAGCGGGTTATTGCATCCGTTTCTCGCGCAGCTTTTGTTGCTGGTCGCGCCCGTGATGGTGCCCTTAGCATTTGTGATTACACGCTCGAAAAGCTTTGCCGAAAAGCTCGGACGCTGGGCGCGCGATTGGCATACGGGCGTTCCGGTGCTCTTAGTTGTGTTGTTGTTGATGTATGAATTCGTCGGCGTGATTGGCGCGGGAACGCTGGTGGATTTCATGGAAACGCGGGTTTTCAATGCCTACCTAACGCCGTTTCTGCAAAGCCTGATTCCGCACGGGTTCGTCTACGATTTGCTGGTCGGCGAATACGGCGCGATTTCGGTCGGCTTGACCTATGCGCTAGCGATTATCCTGCCGATTGTCACGACGTTTTTCCTGGCGTTCGGCTTGCTGGAAGACAGTGGCTATCTGCCACGGCTGGCGATTTTGTCGGATCGCATCTTTCGCTTTATGGGGCTGAATGGCAAAGCCGTATTGCCGATGGTGTTGGGCCTCGGCTGCGACACGATGGCGACGATGACGACGCGCATTCTGGCGACGAAAAAAGAGCGGCTGATTGCCACGATGTTGCTTGCGCTTGGCGTGCCGTGTTCGGCGCAGCTGGGCGTGATTCTTGGCATCAGCGCAGGGTTGAGTATGGGCGTCGGGCTGACAGTGTTTGGCGTGGTGTTGATGCAAATGATGCTGGTCGGATTTTTGTCTTCCAAACTTATCAAAGGCGAGCGCGGCGATTTTATTTTTGAAATTCCACCAATTCGGGTGCCGCAGTTTCGCAACGTGTGGACGAAAACGCGGTTGCGGTTGAAATGGTATGCGAAAGAAGCTTTGCCGCTGTTCCTGCTCGGCACCCTGATTTTATTCATTCTGGATCGGCTGCGTATTCCTTCGCCCTGGGGCACAAAGAGCGGGTTGGCATGGCTGGAAACGGCGCTGTCGCCGCTCGTGCAGGGCATACTGTCGTTGCCAGTAGAAACCGCGAAAGTGTTGCTGCTGGGCTTTCTGCGCCGCGATTACGGGGCTGCGGGCTTGAATGAGATGGTGCGCAATGGCGTGCTGAATCCGGTACAGATCACAACGGCGTTGATTACGCTGACGCTGTTTATTCCGTGTATTGCAAACTTCTTTATGATTATCCGCGAACAGGGCTTACGCAAAGCGCTGTATATTCTCGCCTTTATTACGCCCTTTGCGATTGCCGTCGGCGGCGCGGTCAGTTGGACGCTACGCACATTGAACATTCATTTCTAGCCCATGAAACTGACCGAAGACCTGGTAACATTGCTGCAACAGGCGGAAGCCAAAAACGATGTAACCACCATCGCAGCTGAAACGATAGAAGACGCTGCGCACGAGGGATTGATTGCTCAGAACAGTCAACAGGTCTTTCACCTGACGCCTGCCGGACAGGAAACCTTAGCGCGCATCCAACAGCACCTTACTTCTGTCAATCAACTGCGCCTCCACGAACATGCCAAAATCGCGTATGTCAGTCAGCGCAATTACGCGCGCTTTCAAACGCTCTGCTCGTTTGGCTTGTCGGCAGGCGTGCCAGTCAGTGTGAGGCAGCGGTTTCCGAGCTTTGTGATTCAATGTGAAGAAACGCAAATTGCCTTAGAAGAAGAAATCGCGCGCGATATTTTTGTGTGGCGGGAATAGGACGCAGGTGAACGCCGATTTGGCAGATTTACGCTGATCTGAGCATCTACCAAATCGGCGCTCACCTGCGTCCTATGAATTGGCAGCTGAGCAATCCTACAATTCCCGCAACTACCCCGAAAATCACGGGCGGAATGCCGAAATACCCTTGCTTATTGCTGGCGAAATGCAGCACAAACGTTGTGCCCACCGAAACTACCATTGAAACGAGCGCCGACCGCGCTGTCACGCGCTGCACGTACAATCCCACTAAGACGGGCAACAGCAAGGCCGCCGTCAGCAACGTATAAAAAATCGTCAGCGCCGTATACACCGTCTCCAACCAAACCGCCAGCAATGTGCCCAGCACGCCGCACACAATTGCGGTCAGTCGCGCGACCTGTATCAATCGCTGGTCATCGGCCTGTGGGTGCAAATAGGTTTTGTACAAATCCTTGCTGAGCGAGGTCGTCAACATAAACAGCACCGCATCGGCGGCGCTCAGTTCCGCTGCAAAAATCGCTGCGAGCAGTAGCGCGCCAATCCAAAAAGGCAGCGATTGTGTTAACAATGCGGGCAGGGCGAGTTCGCTATTCGCCAAGGTCGGATGCAACAGCCTCGCCGCCATTCCGAACAGGGCCGGCACTGCCGCAAAAAACAACAACCCCACCGCATTGATGCCCACGCCCAAACGCGCCGCTCGTTCATTACGTGCGGCAAACACTTTCTGCAAAATCCCCGGCGAGATCAGAAAGGCCGGTGTGATCGTCGCCAGATAATAGAGCGGAATCGTAAGACCGCCATTCGTAAAGCTCTGAAAGTTCGCGGGCAAGGTTTGCCACACCTGTTCCGATGCCGGTTGATAGTGCCGCCCCAAATACGCGAGCGCGAGTAGGAACCCCGCCAATTTCATTGCCAACTGCAACGCATTCACGCGCACAGCGGTATGCAGTCCGCCAATCGAAAAATATACCGTCACCACCAGCGCCGCGATCACGTAGCCCGTGATTTTCCCCACGCCCGCTACGCCGTGCAGCAACGCCGAACCACCAATCAATTGCCCCGCGAAAATAATCAACGAACCGGCCCAAAGAATCGCCGCCGCCAAACTGCGCACGCCTTTGCTGTAGCGAAATTCCAGATAATCGCCCACTGTATACAAATTGTGATCGCGGGCCACGCGCCAAATCCTCGGCGCAATCGTGAACGCCAACAGCACCGAACCCAGTCCTGCCGCGCCCACCCACCACCACGCTGCCAATCCCAACCGATAGCCGAGTCCCGTCGCCCCAATGGTCGAACCTGCGCCAATGTTGGCTGCCAGCAAGGTCGTGGCGATCAGCCCCGCGCCCAGGCCGCGCCCTGCGACAAAAAAATCGCTGGCGTGGCGCGCCCGCCGCGAAACATACAGGCCGAGCGCAATCATCGCGACGGCATACAGAATCAGGATAGTTAAGTACATAGAGCTGCTTGTAAGGGATCAGGAAAGGCCAGCATACCCTGTACCTGGCGCGTTGCAAATAGCCCTTGCCCCACTCTTCCGGCTGTTTTTCCTGTGGCTGTGCAGTGCCTGAAGCGCCGTATGCTCGTACCGCACTCCAGACGCCGCGTCGGCAAAATCTTTTTCTCAAAAAGGATGACTACAAAATTTTCCTGTAATGTTTTTGCACGCCCAAACAGTCAGGACGAAGCAGGAGAAAGGGGGACGAGATAAATAACGGAGAAGCCTTCGTGTGTCGTCCTCGCTTGCCCCAAGTCGCCATAACGGCGCTGGGGAAAACAAACAACTGAACAAAAACAGGAGAACATCAATGACAGTTTTTATTGTGAGCAACATTTATGTGCGTTTGGCTTTGTGCCTGACGCTGGTGGCATCCACTTTGATCGGTCAGCCGACGCAGGCGCAAAGTAACAAGTCATGGACGACCGTCGCTTCGGCGGGCACCGTGAACGAGCAGGACGTCAACAAGATTGATTTGTCAGGCGGCGGGCTGGCCAGCTTTAGTGGGGCGGCAGCGGCGAATGACACCGCGTTTATTCGCTTCAACGTGACAGCGGTGGACGGCTTGTTTGCGACGGGCTATCCGAAAATGCGCGTGCGGTATCAGGACAACGGTTCCAGCGCGCAGGTCGTCGTCAGCTTGATGGAACTCGATCTGACGACGGGGCTGCCGAAAAAGATTTTGGAACTGGACAGCAATAATTTCGCGGCGGCACCTTCGTTGCAGGTGCAACAGACAGCGGATTGCGCGGCGTATCCCAACACGTTCGATTTCACCAACAAGGCGTATTACATCGAAGCCAGGCTCGTGCGCACAGCGGCGGGCGGCTTTCCCCGGCTGGCAGCGATTCAGCTTTTCACGGTTTCCACAACCTGTATGACCTAAAACGTAAGCCTGCGAGCAGGAGCGTGGTTGTTGTCAGGACGGCACGCTCTGGCTCGCAGTGCGAAAACTTTCCACACCAAACAAGAAACCAACACAAGCAGGAAAAGGATGACACTATGAAACATTCACAACACGCGGCGGCCAGCATGCGCGCCGCCTTCAACTTGATTCTGATTCTGATGACCGGCGTGCTGGCGCTGGCACAAACACCGGACAGCGACAAAATCTGGACGGCGGCAGCGACCACGGGCGCAGTGGATGAAAACAGTCTGAACACGGTCGTTTTTACCGATTCACTCGCGACGCTGACGCCGCCAGCACCGGCAACAGGAACCATCCGCTACAGCGTTGTGGCCGTGGATGGACTGTTTGGCAATCTGACGCCGACGAGCTGGCCGGAACTGGTGATTCGCTATCGTGACAATGGGCCGTTTTCGCGTGTGTACGCACGCCTGCGCGAACATATTCTGAGCGGGCCGCAGGCCGGGCAGACCAACACGCTGATTACCTTCGACAGTGATCTCTATCCGCCAGCCAACGCCTTTCAAACACGCACTATCGGCAATTGCGGCGTGTTTCCGCACTTCCGGTTTACTGATCCGCCAGCCATTCGCGTGTATTACGTCGAAGTGGACTTGAGCAAGAGCGGTACCTCCGGGCTTCCGGCGCTGGCGGGGCTGGCCATTGATCGCTACGGCGTTTGTCAGGGCGGAGTCTTTCAGGCTCCTACGCAAAACTAAAATTACGAGAGGAGACATACATGAAACCCGCATCCATTTTGCTCGGCCTTTGTCTGCTGGCATTGCTGTGGGTGGTTCCTGGGCAGGCGCAGACGCCGGTTCAGGAACCGCTTCCCAGTGCGCAACAACTCGCCGCCGAACTCCGGCAACTGCGCCTTGAACTCTTGCGTCAGAAGCTGGAATTTCAAGCCTGGAAAACGCAGCAGATCGAACGCGAACTGCAACAGGCACAGGCAGAGCGACAACGCTTGGAAGACGAAGAGCAACGCATTCATCAGGAACTGGCCGCGCTCTCGCTCGCGACGGAAGGACAGGCCGAAGTCGAAACGCTCAAAACCGAATTGTCCGGCGAACGATTGCGACGCCTGCGCGAACGGCAACAACCCGTTAGCGACCGCGTAGCGGAACTCACGGCCAAATTCCAACAGGAAGAAACACGCCTGAAACAATTCCTCCGCCAACTCAAAAGCGCCACGGGCGAAAAAACGCCGTGAAGAAAAATTGCGAAATTTCTTTGTAATGTTTTGGCACGTACAAACAGTCTGATTGAGGAGGCAAGTCGGTGCGCCAGCATCCGGCTGGCAGGAACTGAAAAGACAATGCCAGCAGGATGCAGGCGCACAAATAGATATTGACTTGGCAACATATGACGCTCATCATCACCCCCGTTCCCCCCAACATTTTACCTCCGCCAATCGTCTGGTTGGCGAAGTTCGCAATACGGTCTTTTTCCTGGCCGTTGTTTTTGCTGAGGAAACAGAGCGGGAGTTATACCGAAAATTCATATCGGTCTGATGAACAGAAGCGTTCCTATCATTCGTTGCTCCTTGTTGTTTGGGCTGCTGTGGCTGCGCCTGTGGTTCATTGTGCCTGCTGTCGCACAAACGTCTGCGTCGCCACCGCAGCAACCGCCGAGTGTGGAGGAGGGCACGTTGTTGCTGGAATATTTGCTTGGCGAAAAAAGCAGCGTGCTGTGGGCCATTACGGCAGATTCGGCGCAGCTCTTTGAATTGCCTGCCCGTGCTGAGATTGAGCAAGCGGCGCAGCGCGTGTACGAACTGTTGACGGCGCGCATCCCGCGCGAAAACGAAACGAACCTCGTCGCCTTTCGCCGCGCCGCGCAGTCCGAAACGCAATATCCGGCAGCCGCTGAGGCGCTGAGTCAAATGATCCTGGGGCCGGTCGCCGCGCAACTCGGCAAGAAGCGGTTGCTCATCGTTGCCGATGGCGCATTGCACTTCATTCCGTTCGCGGCGCTTCCTGTGCCAAAGGCGGAAAGCGGAAGGATGAAGGCGGAGAAGAGCAAAGATCATCCCTCATCCCTTATCCCTCATCTCTTGGTTGTGGATCACGAAGTGGTCAATCTGCCGTCTGCTTCTGTGCTGGGGATGTTGCGGCAACGCAGGCAGGCCGTGCCGATGGCTCCGCGTTGGCTGGCCCTGCTGGCCGATCCGGTGTTTGAGAAAGATGATCCCCGCTTCCGGCAGCCGGTGGCGAAGGCTGAGCCGAACGCTGCCGGATTGCGGGGCGGGGCGATCATCGCAGGCGCGCGCGGGGCGCTGGCGCGGTTGCGGTTTGCGCGCTCTGAGGCCGATCAGATTTGGGCGACGCTCTCGCCAACGCAACGCGCGCAATCGCTCACGGCGTTTGATTTTGCGGCGAATCAGGATTTGGCGCTTAGCCCGGCGCTCAGCGAATATCGTTATTTGCACTTCGCTACGCATGGTGTGTTAGACCCGGCGCGCCCCGAATTGTCCGGGTTGGTGCTGTCTCTATTCGATCAGGCAGGCCACGCGCAGGATGGATTTTTGCGACTCGTGGAAATTTATAACCTGAAGCTCGCGGCGGAACTGGTGACGCTGAGCGCCTGTGAAACGGGCCTCGGCAAGCAAACGCGCGGCGAAGGCATTGTCGGATTGACGCGCGGCTTTTTGCACGCGGGCGCACAACGCGCGCTCGTGAGTTTGTGGAAGGTGGATGATCGCGCTTCAGCCCGGTTGATGGGGCGCGTTTACGAAGGCATTTTTCGGGACAAACTTTCACCTGCCGCAGCCTTGCGTCGCGCGCAATTGTCCCTGCGCGAAGAGGCGGCGATGAAAGCGCCGTTTTTTTGGGCGGCGTTTGTTTTGCACGGCGAACCACGCTGAGCGATGTACGACAGGCGGCCCGCCTGTCACACCTGCGAAAATACTGAACACACAAGGCAGGCAAGCCACCTGTCGTACATTTGGGAGGAGAACATTATGAAACAACGAGCCATATTCCATTTGTGGCTGTCATTCATCGGTCTGGTTTGGTTGACGAGTGCGGCGTCTGCGCAATCGTCGCTGTTTTATACCGACGCGGCGACGGGGCGGACGATACAATTCACGCCCTTCGGCACGCTCGTCTTTCAACAGCAGAATCTGGTTTCCGGCGCTTGGCGGATCAATTACGAAGACCGCTCCGGCACGCATTCAGTTTGGTTTTTTAATCAGCAACAGACCTCCGGCGTACAGGCCGTGTCGCTGACCGCCAATCTGCCGAGCGGGCAAACGCTGCGTCCGGGCGTGCGCCTGTATGTGCGAGCGGTAATGCGTTCGGCGGATGGGAAACTGCGCCTTACGCAGCGGTTTTTCTGGGATGTGGGGCGCGGCCCCATCTCTTCGGTGCTGACGGTTGAGAACACCTCGAATAGTTCGTTGGATGTCAACAACGTGATTGTCTGGCGACCGCAGGAGCCGCCGCCCGTTTCGTCAGAACTCTGCCCATACATTCCACCGACCGATGGTGCCTCGATTGCCACTACTCTGGTGAGCATCGGCGGGCAGCCATACATTCGCACGGTTTCCTCGTTTACTACACCCTTGCAACCGGCGCAGGCGCAAGATGTGCCGCAGGCGGGCTGTCACGGTGGCAGAGATGAGCCTCCACCTGATCCATCTTAATCGGCTTGGGTCGTAGTTGCCCCTGAGTTGGTGCGCCAGCATCCTGCCGACTTGGCAAGCGAGATCAGCAGAATGCTGGCGTACCAACTCATGCGGTTGAGCGCGCGATTCGTGATCTCTTCAACTTCTTCAGAAATGCTATGAAACGATTCTTCTCGCTGCGTTGGTTTTTTCTGGTGCTGTTGTGGTTGCCGGTGCAGGCGCAGACTCCGGCGGCTACTTCAATTGCCTCGCGGGTGGACAGCTACCGCGCGTTGCTCAAGCTGATTTCCCGCCAACAGTATCCGCAGGCGGCAGCCGAATGCCGCGCCTTGATTGAACGCTTTCCTGAGTTCAGCAAACCTTACGGCAAACTTGTGTTCCTTGCGCGCACCACCGCACAGGTGCCGCAGACCGAAGCGTATTTGCAAACGCTGGTGCCGGCCAATCCGCGCGCGTGGTATGCGTTGGGCTTGCTGGCGCGAGAGCGCGGACAGCACGAAGAGGCGCTGGCGCTGCAACAGAAATGTCTGGAAGCGCTGCCCGCCTTTCCGCCCGCCGCATTTGCTTTGGCGCAGGCGGCTGTCGCGCTGAAGGCTCCGGCGCGCGCCGAGGCATTTTTCAAAACGCGCCCGAATGACGCCGTATTTTGGTATGGACTCGGCATTCTCGCGCGCGAGCAACGGCAGCGGCAGCAGGCGATGGAATGCTATGAGCGGGCGCTGCAATTGCAGCCGCGCCTGACCGAAGCCCTGGTGGAAAAAGCCACTCTCCTGGATGCACAGGAACGCCTGCCCGAAACTCTGGCCGTCTGCGAAGACCTGCTGCGCCTGCTCGACGAATACGAAGACCCGGAAAACCGCCGCTACTGGGTGGATTTCAAGGGGCGGCTGCATTATCAACTGGCGCAATATCCGCAGGCGATTCAGGCCGCCAGCGAAGCGTTACGGCTCGCGCGCGAATACGAATGGCACGATTACGAAGAACGCGCGCTATCGTTTCTGGCCAGTTCCAAAGCGCAACTCAGTTACTTTTCCGAAGCCGTGCAGGATTATCAACAGGCGGCGGCGTTGTCGCGGCAGGGCAATCGCCGGTTTCTCAGTCGTAATCTGGGCAATCTGGGCGCGACCTATCGCCAACTGGGCGACCTGCCCAAAAGCATTGATTATTACCAACAGGCGCTCGACGCCGCGCGCAGCAGTGCAGATGTGGAAAACCTGCGCAATCTGCTCATCAATCTGAGCGAACTGTATGTCGAAACTGGCGCGCTGCAAAAAGCGCTGCTGCTGTTGGAAGAAGCGCAACGAACGCTGAAACCGAATGGCGACACGTGGCCGCAGTATCTGTTGCACGCGGGCTGGGCGCAGTATCACTACTACCGGCGCGATTACCGTGCGGCACTCGCCGCCCAGCAGTCCGCCTTCCAAATCGTCGAACAACGCGGCAACCCGCTGCAACAGGCCAAGTCGCTGAACCTGATGGCCGATTGTTACATTGAATTGCAGGAGCGCGCGGCAGCGGCGACCGCTTATCAAAAAGCGCTTGCCATCGGGCAGCAAATGCAGGTGTTGTCTATCGTCTGGCGCGCCGAGGCTGGGTTGGCACGTTTGGCGCAGGAAGCGCAGCCGCAGGAAGCGTTAACGCATTACCGCCGCGCCATTGATGCCATCGAAAAAATCCGTACGCGCCAGACCGGCCTGGAGGAAAAAACGGGTTATTTTCAGGAAGCCACCGATGTCTATCAACAAGCCGTTGCGCTGCTGGTAACGTTGCATCGCCGCGCGCCCGCTGCCGGACACGGGGCCGAAGCCTTTCATCTGGCCGAACGCATTCGCGCGCGTGCCTTGTTGGATTCGTTGACTGAAACGACGGCACATCTGGAACAAAAACTGGCCCCGGATTTGGCCGCTCGCCAACAGGAAATCCAGCGCCGCCTGTCCGATGCCGAAGCGCAATTGCAGCGCCTCGGTTCCGATCTCAAACCCACGCCTGAAACCATCCGCAAACTCGAAGCTGACCTGCTCCGTGCGGCAAATGATTACACTGACTGGCGCAAACAAGTGCGCCAACGCAACCCGTATTTGGCCGAACTGACCTTGCCCGAACCCCTGACATTAGAACAAACGCAGATGGCGTTGAAATGAGCCTCATCGTCAGATATGGGCAGTCGGTGCGCCAGCCAGATGCTGGCAAGAACTGAAAAGACGATGCCAGCATCCGGCTGGCTACGGCTACGCTATTGCGGTGTGTGATTTTGAAGTCGTAGTAATTGATCAGCTCTGGCGACTGACCGGGTTGTATGCCGTAAAGATTCACAACATACGCGCCGTCTTTGAGGAGTTGTGCAGGCAGGATGAGTTGTGCGGCTTTGCCATCTTTGGTGTTGCGAATCGGCAAGCGGGTAATCGTGCGCAGCAGGTCGCCTTGTTTGGTGCGCAGTTCGGCGCGATAACTCGGTTGACTTGCGCCTGCGTCCAGCAGCAACTGCAATTGCACTTGTTGGGTTTGAGGCGTAAGCATAAGTGCGTCCACTTGCGCACTGCCACGCCCCGCACCAGGGACTAACAGCAAGGAGAGCATCGTTCCCAACGCCGACCCTGAAGACGACCCTGCAGAGAGCCGTTCCAGTTCCTGCCGCGCCTGATCGCGTTCCTGTTGAGCGGTACGCGAGAGCCGATCCAACTCTTCATTGCGTGTCTGTGTGCGACGCAGCTGTTCTTGCAACTCGGCTTCGTTGCGCGTCGCTTGCTGCACTTCGGTTTGCGCGCCCGCCAGTTGTTGCCGCAGGCGTTGCGTTTCAAACAGCAGCCAAACCACGCCCGCCACCAGCAACAACGTCGCCGCCGTCATCGCCATTTGCCAGGCGGGAAGCTGGAAATATTGCGCGAGCTTTTCTCGCCACGACAATGCTGGTGCCACCACGGGCGGACGCGCTTCTTCGCGCAGTGCGACATTCAATGCGCGAGCAAACAATTCGTCTTCGCGCCCGTCCGCCGTTTGCAGAAAGCGGCGCGCAAAGGTTTGCTGCACTTTGGGTGTCAGGCTGCCTCGAACGTATTGATCGGTCAATTCAGCTTTGAGCGCGCACAATCGGTCGTAACAGGTTTCGTCCGCGAACAACTGCGCTTCGACCTGCGACTGTTCGGCCTCCGCGAGTTCGCCGAGCAGGTAGCGCGTCAACAATTTGTCGTCCAGGACGGGCAGCATTAATTTATTTCCTCTTGCGCCAAACCCTGATTGGTTTGAGCGGTTCAGTTCCAGCCTCTGCACTAACTGTCGCCGCGCGGCAAAACATTACAACCTTTCTTTCCCCGCTGCACATTTTCGCACACACGCCTTCAACCCATCACGCACACGACAGGCGCGCACGCGCAACGTGTTCAGATCAATGCCGAACCGTGCGGCCAGTTGCTGCCGCAAATTGATCTTGGCGCGTTTTTCTTCTTCGTAGTATTGCGTAATCAGGTCGCGCTGTTCCGCCGACAGGTTTTGCAAACAGCGCCGCAAACACGCGAGCCGGATTTGCACCGCTTCGTCGTCATCGTCGGGCGGCTCAGAGACGAGCGTGGTGTCTTCGACTTCCTGATGCCGCGCTTGCTGGCGCGTGATTTCCAGCAACACCATCCGCGCGATACCGAACACGTATTGCACGGGATCGCGCAGCTCTTCGCCCGCACTCAATTTCAGGATCACGCGATTGATGGCTTCGTCTGCGCCGTCTTCCGCCTGTGCAATATTGCGGCACTGAAAGTACAGCAACAATCGGCCACGAATCCGCTCGTACTCCAGCCCTGCCTGTTCCCGATCCGTGTGGAGGCAGTTCAGAAACAGGTCAAAGCCTTCCTGATTGATGGTTTGCGTTTTCATCGGTTGATCGCAGGCAATCTACCGGATTGCGTGAGGGGGAGCAATTTATTCTTAGCGAATTTCGCTGGCGCTGGGCCAGTTGGGAATGCTCTGCGCGGCTTTCACTGCGCGTACGACCGCTTGCGCCATTGCCTCCGCTGCCAAGGCACCGAGCAGCGTAACGTTTGCAGGCTTCGCCGATTGTCCCGTGGCAAGTGCGAAAATTGTGTCGCCATCAAACATCGTGTGCGCCGGATTGATCGTGCGCGCCAAGCCATCGTGCGCCATTTGCGCGATCTTCTGACATTCGGCTTTCGTGAGTTTGGCATCAGTAGCAACGACACCAATCGTCGTATTGGTACCGCCCAAAATCGGCGGCGGGTTTTCGCCGCGCAACAGTGCCGCCATCGTGCCCATCAGCTTCTTGCCATCCGGCGTGCGAGCCCCTGCAATCATCTTGCCTGTGCCCGGATCAAACACATCGCCTACCGCATTTACAGCGACAATCGCGCCCACGGTCACACCGCTTGGCAATTTGATTGCCGCCGTGCCGAGGCCACCTTTCATCCCGCGATTCGCGCCAAACAACTTGCCCACCGTCGCGCCTGTGCCCGCGCCCACATTGCCTTCAGTCGGCGGTTTATCCGTTGCGTTTTTGCAGGCTTCATACCCGGCAGCCGCATCAGGTCGAATCTTCGCGTCGCCAACGCCGATGTCGAAGAGGATTGCCGCTGGCACAATTGGCACTTTCGCTACGCCGACGTCAAAGCCGATGCCGTGTTCTTCGAGGTATTTCACGACGCCGGTTGCCGCTTCAAGGCCGAACGCTGAGCCGCCAGACAACACAATGGCATGCACCTGTTGCACCAGATTTTTTGGATCAAGCAAATCGGTTTCGCGCGTGCCCGGAGCGGAACCGCGCACGTCTACGCCAGCGGTCGCGCCCGCTTCAGTGAGGATGACGGTGCAGCCGGTGGGGCGGCGCTTGTCGGTGAAGTGGCCAACCTTGATACCCGCAACATCAGTAATAGCAGTTTTGTTGGTTTGCGCGATGGTCGGAAGTTGGGCTGCGACAGCCAAGGCAACCGAGTGATGCAAGAAGTTCCGACGATTCATACTGAACCCTTTTGATTGGGGGTAAGTAAACTGATTAGCATTCCCACTACAAAGACGGCAACACAACCGACCAGATTGTACCAAAGGAAGCTGATGTTCGTGTAATTGCTGACCACCGCCACGGACGCGATACCCGCGAACAAGCCGATGAAAGCGCCTGTGCCAGTGGCGCGCTTCGTGCCAATCGCCAGCACAAATACGCCGAGCAACGAGCCATAAAAGTACGAGCCGAATTTGTTGACGACTTCGATCAGCGAACCGAGCCGCGACGCATACAGCGCCACGACGCACGCGAAGATGCCCCACAAGCCGGTTGCGAGTTTGGCCACGCGCAAATACTGCGCATCGGTAGCGGTCGTGTTGATGTGCCGCCGATAAAAATCAATCACCGTCGCCGTCGAAAGCGCGCTGAGTTCGGCAGAGATCGAAGACATCGCCGCCGCGAAAATCGCTGCGATGATTAAGCCGATGACGCCAGCGGGCATGTACGTTGTGACGAAGGAGGGGAAGATATAGTTGGTGTCGTTGCTGTTGCCGCCATTCTTTTTGACTAAGTCTGTGGCTTGTTTTCGGATGCTATTGAACCTTTCGAGCATTCGTTGGAAAGGTTCATTGGATGGGGGTAAAGTCGCTGCACTGCCGTCAGCATAATGTACGCGGGCTTCGCTATTTAGCCTCGTTGTAGATAGCTCTTTTACCTTGAAGGCTTGATCATACTCTTGTTGTAGTTTCTCAAGCTCGCCTTTGAATTCGCTCTTCTGCAACTTTTCTACTTCGACCTTATTGAAAATGATCGGCGGCTTCTCGAATTGATAAAACACAAATACCATCACGCCAATAAACAACACGCCAAACTGCATCGGAATTTTCACAAACGCGCTCATCAGCAGGGACGTGCGACCTTCGCTCACGGAACGCGCTGTCAGGAAGCGTTGCACCTGACTTTGATCGCAGCCGAAATAGGACAGAAACAAAAACAGCGCCGCAATCACGCCCGACCAGAATGTATACGTTTCCGTCAAGCTAAAACTGAAATCCACGGTTTTCAATTTGCCCGCCGCGCCTGCCAGCTGCAGCGCATGGTTCATTGAAACGCCTGCCGGAAACTTGCTGATGATGACGAACAGGCACACGCCCATCCCGACGACAATCACGACCATCTGCTTCACATCTGTCCACGTCACGGCTTGCACGCCACCGAACATCGTGTACAGCACCGTCGTCAAACCCATCACCAGCACCGTCGTCGTTTCATTCCAGCCGAGGACGATGGAAAGAATCACCGAGGGCGCGGAGATAATGACGCCGCAACTCATGCCGCGTTGGATCAAAAACAGGAAGCTCGCCAACGCGCGCGTCTTGGCGTCAAAGCGACGTTCCAGATATTCATACGCCGTGAAGACTTTGGCGCGATAGAAGAAGGGAACTACGGTGACGCACAAAATGATCATCGCCAGCGGCAGCCCAAAATAGAACTGCACAAACCGCATGCCGTCCACATACGCCTGTCCGGTCGCGCCAACGAGTGTAATCGCGGAAAGCTGCGTGGCCATTACGGACAAGCCGACAGCCCACCAGGGCAGGCTGCGGTTGGCAAGGAAATAGCCTTCAACTTCGTTGCTCTTTTTCGTCAGTCGCAGTCCGTCGTAGACGATGTAGATGAGGTACGCGGCGACAATAATCCAATCAAGTGTTTTCATAATGGGGCGGAACGTTTACGCGAATGTTTTGGAAAAGAGCCACATTGCAGCAATAACGACAATTGTTGTAATGACAACGGCAAGGTAAATGCGATTCCAGTGGGGATATTCCTGTTCTTCCGGCTCAGTCATTTTTTCAGTGCCTCCAACACTCGTTGGTGTAATTGCGGAACGTAAGCCAAATGCTCCGGTTTCATCAGCACGCTGCGAAAGACAGTCAGCATTGGTGCGTCCCAAATCAGCTCGTTGTGTTCGGCCAGCAAATGCGGCTTGGCATTCATTTTGGCTAAATAGATTGGGTGCTGCGAGTCGTTCATCAACTCGGCAAAGACACGATGCACCACTTCGCTGATGACAGAGACGCGCTTGTCTGCAAGTTTGGGATAGAACGCGACGATGTCGAGCGATGGTTCGGTGAGCAG
>JAXLQQ010000072.1:0-29970 GCA_046331525.1 Blastocatellia bacterium | reverse complement strand
GCGATTGCGCTCGTGTTGTACAAGCCGCAGGCGCGCATCTTCCGCACAAAATTGCTGCGCGATTTTGACCGTTTGATCGCGACTGCCATCATCCACCATCACCAATTCCAGCCAGTTCGGATCATTGCCCAAGACCGCCCGGATGGCGGGGATAAACAGGGGCACATTTTCTTCTTCATTAAATAGAGGAATTACGATTGAAAGCGTCGGGTGAGACACTGCAAAAGGGGGATTCATGAATGAAGTCTCCTAAATTTTTACGGACGGAAAAAAAGGAGTAACCCAAAACGGCCCGCCAGCATCTTTTACATGAGCAGGCAAGATGGTGGTTACGTCATTGCCCCGTCTCGTTCCCAGCAATGTGCGCTAAATCGTGTCTGGTTATTGCAAGTCTCCGGCACGGTTTGGCGCATTCTTGTTTTGTGTACCGAATCTTTTTCCGCTTCAAGGTGTTGCTCTCATTTGGACTGCTGCTGCAAGCGACGCTTACAGGGTCAGCCTCATTGCTTGACGAGTCCATCAAACAGCCAAGCTCATTCACTATAAGCGCAAGTGAGAGTGGTGCAGAACACAACACGCGGAGTTTCGCATAGCCCTGCGTATTTGTAAAATATGTAAAGTCTTTCGGCAGATTTTTCCTCAGCGCGCGAAAAGATTACGCCCTTCAGCGTTCGGCAGCGCAACGCCCAGCAGCCCGGCCAGCGTTGGCGCAATGTCGCGCATATCAATCCGCGCCCAGGTTTTGCCGCGCGGAATGCCATTCCCCGCCAGGAAAAAACTGGAATCCATTTCCGGCAGATCGCGCCAAAGTCCATGCGTGCCCGCTGCGCGCGTAGTCCGTAAAATAGCCCCTTCAAAATTGCTCCCAATGGTGAAGCCCGGTTTGACGAAAACGACAAACGCGGCGTCAGGAAAGCCACCCATCCGCCGTGCTTCGGCGTTGTCTATCACCTTCGCAATGCCATTGGCGGGATCGGCAGCCAGCTTTTGCAGGACGGCTTGCACCTTGTCACGCGCGTCGTTGTCCTTCGAATTATTGAGCATCACGGCCCCGCTGCCCCACGTAATCGCGCGCCACGATTTCAGCTTGCCCTGCGCATCGGTTTCAATCAATCCGGCCTCGCGTAAGGCGGCATTGATGCTGACGGATTTGTCGTAGCGCGCAAAACCATGGTCGGACACAACACAAACAACCGTGCGTGGATCCGCCTTCAACGCCGCTTGCCAAACCTTTCCGACCATTCCATCCAACGCTTCAATCGTTTCGAGGGCGTCTTTCGTATACGGCCCCAGATTGTGCTGCACTTCGTCGAGCACGCTGAAATAAGCCGTATGAAAGCGCGGCTTTTTGCTGGCGATCAACCAAGCACTGAATTCCGCACGGCGCGTGTCGGATTCGACGGTGTAAATATAGCCTGCCGGATAACGCCCCACGACCTTTTCGCCCTCCTCCAGCAATCCCGGCGTCGAAAGCGCCCGCAACAATTTATGATCGTCTTCCGTCGTCGCGCGCCAGATTTGCGCAATGTTGTATTTGACTGGCGCACTGACCGACACGGGCCAATCCACACTCGAAGCCACGCCTCCCGCTTTGCCCACGGCTTCCCAGAGCGTCAATGCTTTAATGTCTTCTGCATACCACATCCAGCCAGCCTGATTCTTGCCGAACGGATCAAACGGCGTGTTATACAGAATGCCGTGTTTACTGGGCGCAACGCCCGTCAACATAGTCGTGTGACTTGGATACGTCACCGTCGGCAGAATGCCGGTGACCGCTGTAGCGTGCGCTCCTTCGGCGACCATCTTGCGGAGGTTCGGGACTTTCAAATGGTGCTTGTCCGCATCGAGAATGTAATCCGGCTTCAGACCGTCAATTGAGATGAGTACAACAGGGACATTGCGCGGTTGCGCAGAAAGGGTAGATGAAAGAAACAGGAAGAACAGGAAAGCAAAGGTAGGTTTCATAGAAAAGCCCATTGGCATAATTCCTTATCGAAATGCGGTTTGTTGTTTAGTTGTTGAGATGTCGCCCGCATCGTATCGCTAACCCCAAGGTCTGTCGAGCAAACCAAGCACAAAAAAAGGGGATCACAATGGATCCCCCGAAAGTAGTTCATGTTCTCGATCGCTTAGAAATGGAATTTCAAAGCAAACTCCAAGTTACGTGGCGGACTGACCGTACCAGTAATTTGGCCAAAGGTAGTTGATGTCGCCGTCCAGCTTCGATCCGGGGCTGCCAGGCTGGGATGATTGGTAAAGTTGAAGAATTCTGCACGGAAGTCAAAATACTTATGCTCCGTAATATAGAACTTCTTGCCAATCGTCGTGTCCAGGTTGAAGAAGCCCGGTGCATAGACGGTGCCAACACCCGTGCTGCCAAAGGTTCCCAGGTCAGGTAACGAGAAAGACGAAACCGAACCAGATGGACAGAAACGGTTATTGGGGTTTGGAATGTAACAATCCGGAGTGCTCGAACTGGTCACCACCGGGGCAATCGTGTTTGGACGTTCCGAACCACGTGGCGCTTGCAACGAACGTGCTGTTCCCAGATTAATGGTAATCGGGAAACCACCGCGCAATTGCACAATGTTGCCAATATTCCAGCCACCCAATACCGCATTCACGACTGGATGCCAGTTATCACCGAAGCTACGTCCCTTGCCAAACGGCAGGTCATAGGTGTTCGAGAAAACCAGATTGTGGCGCACGTCAAAAAACGCCGGGCCATAGTTGTAACCGTGACGGTTATAGGCATTGCCCGAATAGGCGCTTTGCGTAGCAACGCCGCCGCTGCCGTAATAACCGAGGTTATCGGTCATTGATTTACTGAACGTGTAGGAAGCGAGGAATTCCATCCCCTTAGTGAGCCGCTGACGGGCGCTTACCTGCAAGGCATGGTAGCGACTGATCGCCCACGAATCAGTAACGCTGGTCTGCGTCACGTTCGGGTAAATGCTATACAGCGGGCGACGAGTTTGCGCTGCTGTCCAGGTGGATGCCGCACCCGTGCCCGGCAATGGTTGGTTGATGTCCGTCGGTGCTACCAGGTGCGTTGCCCAATGGCCAACGTATCCAGCCGTCACGGACGTATTACGGAACAATTGATGTTCTAACGTCAGGTTCCATTGTTGCGTGAATTGAGGACGCAGATTCGGATTCCAAATACGCAGTTGCCCCGTGATGCCAACACCAACCAGATCGGTGAATCCTTTGGCGATGGTGCCTGCACCGGAACTCAGATCATACGGCACGTCGGTTTCCGTAAAAAACGGCGGGTTTAATGGCAGGCGCAGGTTGGAACCCGTGCCTTCCATGTACTGCGTGATGCCGTATCCGGCACGAACAACAAATTTTCCATCGAGGGCTTCCGGCGTCCAGGCAAAACCGATACGAGGCTCAAAGCCTTTGTGATAGGGTTTGTAGAGCGCACGGCTATTGCCGTTCTGGCCAGCGACAAGAATCTTGCCAGTGGAAATGTCGAAATTCGATTGGCGGTCATACACTTCAACTACCGGCGATGTATCTTCCCAACGCATACCGAGGTTAAGAGTAAAGTTGTTTCGCAATTTGTAGTCGTCTTGGAAGAAAAAGCCCAGGCGATTTTGGCGATGTCCCCACACACCACGGTTTTGATCGGTCGGATTTCCGCCTTTGCCTTTACCGCTTAACTGATCCAGCAGGAAGTCAGAAAAGACTTGACCGGTAAAGGTTGCCGTATAGGTGAAGAAACCCAGGATTCCGTTGTTACCCGCATAGAAGCGGTTTTGCTGATACCGCTGCAACTGTCCGCCCATTTTCAGGCTATGACGCCCGCGCAGGATGGTCAGGTTATCCCCATATTGGAAGGTGTTGGTCGCGTTGTAGGAATCAGAAAGCGAGTTGCCGATACCGGACAATCCATTGCCGAGCGTGATACCACTCAAACCCGTACGCGCCTGGTCGCCAGGGATGCCAAATTTGGAGTTTGCCTTGCCAATATTTGCCCAATCGTACCCTTCGTTAATGAAGACAGCGCGGTTCAAACCGATGCGCGCTTCGTTGATGACGGTTGAGCTGATCGTGTGTGTCCAGTTCAGCGCAATATTTTGCGGACGGCTAAACGATTTTCCGGTCAGCACAATCGGCAATGCACCTTTGGCACCCAGCACTTCATTATTGCCAAAGGAGTAGCGACCAGAAAAGTTATCTTTGTCGCCCCAGCGATTATCAATGCGAATGTCGAACTGATGGCCATCGAACGTGTTGGCAGTCACGACATCCTTGATGCCCGTCCCGTTGGAAGGATCAATGCGGTCAGGCAACGGATAGAGTGCGGTGTCTGCAAATAACGCTTTCGCCACCGAACTGAAGCGATTCGTTGGAATCTGACTGTTGGCGAAACAGGCCTGCTGGTAGTTCACTCCTGCCGTCGGATTCGCGGGAGTCGCCTGGCACAGTTGCGTGCGCGGCAACGCTGGATCACGGATGAAGGCAGAGATATTACTCAGGTTGCCTGCACGCCAGGCTGGTGAAGCAACACGGACAGAACCAGGGCCACCCGTGCGCTGCGCTACGCCTTGATAATCAGTGAAGAAAAACAGTTTGTTTTTCATGATCGGCCCACCCAAAGTGCCGCCGAAAATATTTTGCCGCAATTTATTCTTGGGTACGGCCACGCCAGTCAAGGCCTTCTGCCGGTTGTTCCCCCAGCTATTCGCATCGAGTTTATCGTTGCGGATAAATTCAAAAACGTTTCCCCGCCAGTCATTTGTCCCGGATTTGAGTGTTGCGTTGACCGTAGCACCAGTCACATTACCAAACTCTGCCGACGAATTGCTGGTTTCCACTTTGAATTCCGCAATCGCATCAATGTTCGGTTTGTACCCGATGAGGTTATCTAGCGTCTCATCCAGGGCGACACCATCAAGCAAAAAGGCATTTCCCTGTTCACGATTGCCATTCACGAAAGGACGTCCGCCGCCAGTGTTGGGCTGGGGGGTCGTAAAACTCGTCGGATTAGGTGTAATGGCACCTGGCACCAGGAGTGTCAACTGCTGAAAGCTGCGTCCATTTAACGGCAGATTCACCGTTGTATTTCCGCTGATGACGGTGCCCACAGTAACGGTTTCCGTCTGCAAGACTGGTGTAGCATCGCTGATAGTGACCGTATCGTTGACATTGCCAACCTGCATTGCCAGATTCACGCGCGCCGTTTGATTAACTTCCAATTTGATGTCATTAGAAGTTAGTTTCTTAAATCCATTGGCTTCGACACTGATCACATAATTACCGACGGGCAAAAACGGTAGGGTATAAATCCCCGCGTCCGTCGTGGTCGCGGTGTATTCCAGTTTCGTTCCCTGATTGGTCGCGACAACTTTTGCATTCGGTAACGCGCCGCCATTCTGGTCAGTGATTGTCCCCGTTAAAGTCGCCGTAAAGGTCTGGGCAAAGGCTGACACCGAGAACAGGAGCACCGCGCTAACCGCCAGAACGGTCGCCCACAAGCAGGCTTTCTTCTGATGAGTAATCATGATTTTTCTCCTTGTATCCGAAATTAAGAGAATGCTGGATGCGCATAAACCGCGCTCTCAAGCATTATTGCAAGGCAAACAATGCGAATTCCGAGTCTTTCATTACAGGTGGGCGATATTGTTGGTTCCGTCCGTGATTCGCCTCATCATTAACCCTTATGGGCAAAGCTGGGCGATGTTATACCGGTAAACGAATCCAGGCGTCAAGGCTTTAGCGTGATAAGCAAAAGCCGTAATAGAAAACACTTTAGGTGGGCAGAAGGCGTGATGAGTTCCTGCTTCAGCTTACCTGACTAAAACTGGCTGAAGCCTGAACGCTGGGCGTCGGCTGCCTATGCTATCCGTTCCAAACAGAGTCAAAAGCCGGGGATGCCTTCGTCGAGTTGGACGCCGAGGGAGTTCAGCGCCATCGAAACTAGATTGTATTGCCCGATAGCAAAGATCAAATCCATCATCTGCTCTGTGCTGTAGCGGGTGGTCAGCACTTGCCACGTAACATCGGAGATACAGGCATCCTCGTGCAATTCATCCGTCGCGCAAATCAATGCGGTGTCAAATTCGTTCCAGCTCGCCGCTTCCGGTTCCAGTTTGATACGCGCGATTTCATCATCGGTTAAGCCAGCCTGTTTCCCGATCAGGACGTGTTGCCCCCATTCGTATTCGGCCTGACACAACCAGCCGATGCGCAGGATCACCAATTCGCGGTCGCGCGGTGGCAGGGTCGAGCGAAATAAGACGTGATTGCCAAACACCATCCAGCGTTTAAGCAGGCGCGGATGATGTGCCAGTGTCTTGAAAATATTCAGCGTGCGCCCGTGCATTTGGGCTTTCGGCAAAAGCTCTAGTGCTTCGGCGCTCCATTCGTCTTCGGGCAGCGGTTCGATACGAGGTTTGGCTAATCGCATAGGTTTGGTATGGAAAATTGACAGGGTGCAAATGCGGCCCTAAACTTACCGACCGGTTAGTTTACTGTCAAGTCAGATTCAGTCAAAGAATTTCGAGGAGAACCCTAATGAAACAAGCCCTCGCAGGCATTCGCGTGTTGGATTTCGGGCGCTACATCGCTGGCCCGTACTGTGCCACCTTGCTCGGAGATTTCGGGGCCGAAGTCATTCGCATCGAACGACGCGAAGGTGGCGAAGATCGGGCGTTAATTCCCCTCTCCGACACTGGCGATGGCGCTTTATTTATTGGCCTCAACCGCAACAAAAAAAGTATCACGCTCGATCCTGCGCACGAGCACGCTACCGAGATTAAGCGTCGCTTGATTGCCAGCGCCGACGTTGTCGTAGCGAATTTGCCAATTAACGTGCTGAAGCGCATCGGTTTGGATTACGACACACTTCGCGCCATCAAACCGGACATTATTTTGACGATGGTTTCCGCCTTCGGTTCGACGGGGCCGTATGCGAATCGCGTGGGCTTTGATTCGGTCGTCCAGGCCATGTCGGGCGCGATGAGCATGACTGGCTTTCCTGACACACCGACACGCAGCGCCGCTGCGTTTGAAGACTTCGGCACCGCGTTGCATTCCGCTGTGGGAACATTAGTCGCGCTGATTGAACGACAACAGTCTGGACGCGGACAAATTGTCGAGGGCTCACTACTCGCAACGGGAATGATGATGATGCAATCACTGCTGGCCGAGCGACACGTCCTTGACATCGTACGCACGCCGCGCGGCAACGCGGGCTTTCACGCCGCGCCGACCGATGCATATCCGACGAGTGACGGCTGGATTATGGTGCAGGTTATCAGCGAAGCCATCTTCGCCCGCTGGGCTAAACTGGTCGGACGCCCTGATTTAATTAACGATCCACGTTGTAGCGATGATTTGACGCGCGGCGACAACTACGAACTCATCACGGAAATCATGCTCGCTTGGACAAAGCAGCGCACAACTGCCGAAGCTATTCAACAACTCGAAGCCGCCCGCATCCCCTGCGGCCCCGTGAATGATTTGGCAACAGCGCTTGCTGATCCACAGGTGCAAGCGCGTGAGTTATTTCAGTTCCTTAACTACCCCGGCAGTCAGAAAGCGATCCCCGTGCCGGCAACGCCCGTACGGCTGTCAGAAACGCCCGGCACGATTCGGCATCGCGCGCCTCTGACGGGCGAGCATACCGAGGAAGTGATGCTACAACTGGGTTTCAGCGCGGATGAAATTGCGGCGTTTCGCCTGGCAGAGGTGATTTAAGAAAATCCGCCAAGAACTGCTAAGCCAGGGCAAGACGCGCAGCGCCTGGGAGCGCACGCGGCTCGCGTGCTGACGTTTGATCGGCTGTATCTTTTCTCGGAGCGAAATTCCTCTTCCAGCTCTAGCACGCGAGCCGCGTGCGCTCCCAGGCGCGTTGCGATAACACAAACGGGCGCGCGAAAGATTACGGTGGCTGTTTCTCAGCTTAAATCAGTTTTTCGTGTCCTTCTTTGCAGACTGGAGTGTGAAAAGCAGATAATCCCCGCGCTTGCGATCTTTGTCCGTCTGAATTGCATCGAGGTTTTCGACGGGGATCGCTGACACGACTTTGATATTGGCTTTGGGCAGCCGTTGTTTGGTGCGCGCGGCGGTGCCTAAGCGATAGTCGGAATGGAACGCGCCATTGTAATGAATAATCAACGCATTAGGTGCAGCCTGCGCCGCCACGGCAATAGATTCGCCCATCGTTTCGTCTTTGACGCATTGCGCCTGATACATTTTCTCGATCACTGCGGCATCCATCTTGGGCGCTTCTTTACTATCACCTTTACTATCGCCGGGATGCACGCCCATCGCTTCGGTAAAGCGTTTGAAATAATCGTCTGACGGGCAGGAAAATTGTTTGGCCAGATAGCTGCGTTCCGCTTCGGGCAATTTCTCAGCGGCGCTGAGTCCACTCTTACCGACTTGCGAAGCGTAGCGGCGCGGCACGTTGCCTGCAACGACCTGCCAGCCTTTCGCTTTGGCGAATTCAATCAGCGGTTTGTAATCAGTGTCGTAGCGCGGCCAGGGGCGTGAGTTCTTTTTGAAATCGGCTTCGCTGATTTTGCCAGCAAGGTAATCATTCATCTGCTGCTGCACATCGCGCTCGAACATTTCCAGCGCCACGATGACATTGCTGCGGCGACGCGCGATGCCTTCCAGGATGGCCAATTCTAACCGATGCGTGCCGGGATCATCGTGCTGTTCGCCAATAAAAACCACATCGGCGCGGGCAAGGTCAGCAAGCATTGCTTCAAAATCGGTGAAGCGTTTGTCCTTCGTATCGAACACGCGCTGCGGCACATAACTGGCAGGCGACTGCGCCCCAACAGTGACTGCGAGTAAACAGACCAGGCAAAATCGAATCAGCATTTTGTTTTCTCCGTAGTTTCGTTGCTTTCTTCGGCAGTATAAACGCAGCTTGCGCATTTCCCAATGTGAGGTAAGCGGATGCTCAAACTCTTTGGCAAAAAACCACGCACGCAGGATTTCAATTCAACTATCGAACTGGGAGCCTTTGGCGAAACCGTGGCGATGGCCGCACTCAAACAGCGCGGCTATCGCTTGGTCGTGACTAATTATACTGCGCCGCTAGGGCGCAATCGCCGAGGCCAGCCGTTGACGGGCGAGATTGACATCATCGCCTATGACGAAGAAGGCGTGCTGTGCTTCATCGAAGTCAAAACTCGGACGAGCGCTTTGTATGCTGCGCCGCAGGCCGCCGTGGATTTGCGCAAACAACGCCAGATCATCCGCACCAGCCGTGTCTATCGGCGCGTGTTTCAACTGTCGGGCGAGGCGTACCGGTATGATGTCGTGAGCGTTTTACTAAAGCCTGATGCGCCGGAAGTCACGCTCTTGCAGGGATATTTTACGAATGAAAAGTTTCAGCGTAGTCATTGGCTCAGAGGGTATTGACAAATCTGAGGGCATCGGGTAAAACCTCACCCGTTGACAACGAGCGGGAGTAACTCAGTGGTAGAGTGCGACCTTGCCAAGGTCGAAGTCGCGAGTTCAAATCTCGTCTCCCGCTCCAGTTCTTATAAGCAATTCCATATAGTTTGCGGCGAAGGCGACAGTCAGAACTTTTTATCCTGACGTTTCTTGAGGAAGCGGCGGAGCTCATCTCTGATGCCACTCACCGAACATAACGGCCTTTCGCCGCAATTCTCTTTTTCTGCTCTATGTCAGCCGTTCAATCCATCACAGCGACATTATTAGACGAATTACTCACCCAGGCGCGCCAATCGAATGCGCCGCCGCACGATTCATTGTTTTCACGACGGCGATTGGGAACATTGTCACCGCATGCTGAATGCTTTGACAGTTGGCACTTACGTCCGCCCGCACCGGCACGGCAACGAACATCAGAGCGAAGGGTTTATTTTGTTGCGTGGCACGTTGGCAATTTTGATTTTTACGGCAGACGGGCAGTTCGATGCAGACCAGAGTGGGGTTCTTTCACACGCGCGCGGTAACCTTGGACTAAATATCAAACCGGGCGTTTGGCATACGCTCGTAGCGCTGGAAGATGCCGTGATTTATGAAGTCAAAGGCCATCCCACTGGCGGCTATGTTGCCACACGGGATAAAGACTTCGCGCCGTGGTCACCGGAAGAAGGTAGCGCAGAAGCCAATGCCTACCTGCAAGAATTGACTGCCCTGGCGCAGCAGATGCACGCCACTCTCGCGATTCCCTCCTAAAAACAGACGTTCCTGCGCCTCCCGGTTGCTTGCGTTCTGCAAACATAAGCGGCGGTTTATTGAGCGTATCGTTTTCCCCCCAATAAAAGTTTATGTTGGACGCACGCTGGTTAATTCTACCTTTTGCGTTACAGGTGCTGTGTGTATGGGCGCGGACGAACTGTACTATCATCGGCAACGCACGCTGCCGCGTTGGGAGCGGTGGGGGCATCCGCTGGATACGCTGACGGTTTTGTTGTGTATGGGCTGGGTCTTACTCATCCCCCTCCTCGGTGACAGTGCCTATTTTTATTTTGTTAAGCGCTCTCTCATCCCTCTTCATCACGAAGGACGAAGCCATTCATCATCAGGAATGTGCTGCCGGGGAACATTGGTTGTGACAAGCCGTGCTCTTTGTACTGCATCCGATCATTTCGCTCAGTGCCGGACTCTTAGGCCCGCGCTGCACCAACAGGCGATGCCCTGATTCGCTATCAAGGGTTTCAAAGTCGGCCTTTTTGTGGAGCAGTACCGGACTGATCTTGTTATTTGGGTTGTATCAATTGGTGTACTGGAATTTTTTATGGAAGCCACCGTCGGCAAACAAGTAAATAACGACATCTATCACGAACTGGCGAACGCTGGTACACGGCGAAGGATGATCCGAGTAGCCTTACTGCGAGCCGAAGCGCGGGCGCGCAATCCCGGGTTTTGCAGGTCATCGCGCGCACGTTTCCGTGATGTTGCCATATGGTGCGTGCTGGATGTTGGTTGCGGTGGCGGATTTTTATCCAACGCACTCGCCGCTGCCGGGCACGAAGTTACGGGGCTGGATGCATCTGAAACCAGCCTGCAAATCGCTCGACATTATGACCGCACGGCGCGCGTACAGTATCAGCGCGGTGATGCTTACCACTTGCCGTACGCGGATGAGTCGTTCGCAGTCGTTTGCGCCATGGATTTTCTGGAACACGTCGAACACCCTGCAAAAATCGTGGCGGAAATCGCCCGCGTCTTAGCGCCGAATGGCCTTTTCTTTTTTCACACCTTTAATCGAAATTTTCTGTCCTGGCTGATTGGCATTAAAGGCGTGGAATGGTTCGTCAAAAATACGCCGCCGGATTTGCACGTGCTTCGGCTGTTTATCAAACCCGCCGAATTGCAGCAATATTGCGAGCCGCACGGCTTAACGTTCACCGAACTCCGTGGCTCGGCTCCAGTCATTATGCAACCTGCCTTCTGGAAAATGCTGGTCACTGGCCGCGTGGAGGATGAGTTTCGATTTAAACTCACCCACTCTACCTGGCTGGCATATCTGGGCTATGCCACTAAAATGCCCTCATCTGCCAATGACAAGTAACAAACCATTATCGCCGTAACTGCAATTCCCGCAGCAGTGGGTCCTGAATCGCCTGCATCCGCGCGTCCAGTCGTTGTTGCAAGCGGTCGCGTGTGGCGCGCACTTTTTCATCTTTGTATAAATTTTTCGTCTCGCCGGGATCGTTCTGCAAATTGTACAACTCGTCCAAATCGTTCGCGTAATAATGCCGCACCAGCTTCCAGTCTTTTGTCCGCAGCATGCGCATATAGGCCAGTCCGACGTTGTGCAGGTCGTATTGCCCGAAGATTTCCGCGTGTCGTTCCGGCTCGCGCTGCCCGCGCAATAGCGGTGTGAAATCTTTGCCGTTATGGTGGTAGCCGACCGGCTCCTTGATTTGCAGCATGCTCAGCACGGACGGAAACATATCCAGATTCAGTACTGTCTCGTTGATTTCTGTGCCCGGCGGCACAACACCCGGCCAGCGGATCAGTAGCGGAATACGCAACGACGTGTCCCACATATTGGGGCGCGTCGGGCCATTCACACCACCAACGATCCAGCGGCCATTTCCTTTGGTTTCGATGCCGTGGTGTCCGATGTTGTAACCGTGATCGCTCTGAAACATCACAATCGTGTTTTGTGCCAGACGCAGCCGATCTAGCAACGCGAAGAGCTTGCCTAAATTGCGGTCTACCGCGTGGACGGCGGCGTAATATTCGCGGTGCAGTCGTTTGACTTGCGCGACATCCAGGCCGCGAAACTGTGGAATCGTCGGATCAAGGTTGGCATAAATTTTCGTGTCCTCTTCCGGCATCGGGCCGTAGGGCGTGTGCGGTTCGCGGAAGTGGATTAGCGTGGCGAACGGCTTTCCTTGATTGGCTTCGATCCAACGCAATGCTGCATCCATCACGATGTCAGATGCCGGGCCTTGCAGATCAACATATTTCCCATCTACTTCCAGGCGCGGATTCATCGGCGCATAACTGCCTTCGTGTGCGCCCATAAAGTAATCAAAGCCGCGTTTGGTAGGATCATACTCCGGCTTAGTGCCAAGATGATATTTGCCAAACAGCGCCGTTTTGTAGCCATTCTTTTGCAGCACCTGCGGCCACGTCATTGCTTTAAGCGACATGCCCAGTCCGGCCTGATTTTCTTCTGGCGAAATGTAATCCGTGATGCCCGCCTGCGTACCGTACCAACCGGACAGGAACGCCACGCGACTGGGCGAACAGACGGGCGTGGTAACAAAGGCGTTATTAAATTTTGCGCCTTCGTGTGCCAGCCGATCCATATTCGGCGTGACAACTTCGCGGTTGCCATACGCGCCAACTGTCCAAATGCCCTGGTCATCCGTCACAATCGAGACAAGGTTGTTTTTCGGTTGCGCAGCCGTAGCAATCGTCAGGAAAAGCAGAAGACAGAAAAGCAATGTTAGCTTCATACTGGATTAGTCAGCAGCCAACTTCAATGCCAGCGTAACGCCATCGCCAATGGTGGTTTGGCTCAGCAGAATGCGTGTATCGTGATGCAGCGCCGCGTTCAGCGCACGTATAGCAACGGTGTCCGCGTCTTGCACGCTTTGATCGGCAACTTTGCCGTACCAGAGAGTATTGTCAATCGCGATCAAACCGCCCGTACGCACCAGTTGCAACGCGCGTTCGTAGTAATGCAAATAATTCGTTTTGTCCGCGTCAATAAACGCGAAATCAAAGGTTTCGGCTTGCCCCTCTGCCAGCAACGAATCCAACGTTTCGAGCGCAGGTGCGAGCCGCAAATCAATCTTGTGCGAGACACCTGCCGCCGCCCAATACCGCCGTGCGATATTGGTGTATTCTTCGCTCACATCGCAGGCAATCACGCGCCCATCGTCGGGCAAAGCCAACGCCGTGCAAAGTGAGCTGTAGCCGGTAAAGACGCCTACTTCGAGCGTTTTGCGTGCGCCCATCAACCGCAGCAACAATTCCATAAACTGCCCCTGTTCGCGCGGGATTTGCATCCCGCCGTGAGGCAGCAGCGCCGTCTCTTCACGCAATTGCGCGAGCAGCGATGGTTCACGCAACGAGGTGTTGAGCAGGTAGTCATAAAGCGGTTCGTTCAGAGCCAGAAAGCCAGTTCTCATAAATTCAATTTCCAAAGCGCCGATACCGCGCGAGCAATTCCTCTAAAAAGCCTTCGTAAGTGAAAGTTTCGACAGCGAATTGCGGGCGCATCTTGTTCATAATCGGCATCGCCACGCGCCACGCCATCCACTGACGCGGCAGTTCGGGCAAATCGTAGCGCCGCCGCAAAAACGCTTCTACGACGGCAATTTCTGCCGCCGTCAGGACCCGCATATCGCCTTTGAATTCGACAGGCGCTGCAATGCGACGGCGCGCAATATCAAAGCCCCAACCCGCTTCAAGTACTTCGCTCTCGTCGCGCTCGAAAACTTCCGCGAACGAAGGCGCTTCGGCGGCGCGCTCTTTCACGACGACAGTGCCAGCCACATAATCGCCAATGCGTTTGCTGCGCGGGCTGGCAAAGACGAACAAGATGCCAGTGGGATAGAGCGGCAACATATCGGCGGCGCGTAAGAGATTTCGCGCCAACGCCTCAAATGCATTGATCGGTCGCCCGTCCTCTTTGATGACACGCAGGCGTAACCACCGCTTGCCCGGCGTTTGTCCGCTCCACAGCGTTTCAAAAATGGCAAAGTAGCCAAACAACAGCACGAACGTCACTAAAATCATCACCGCCAGTGTCCACAAACTTCCCGATGTCATTTTGTCTATCGTTCGAGTCGTGAGCCGGTCAAACTCCGTACTGACCGACGTCGCCGTAATCATCGTCAGCACAATCGCCGCCATCTGTATCGCATGATCAATTGCACAAGCTAAAAACCGGTTGCCAAGCGACGCTAGTGCGAACTGCAATTCAACATGTTCGGGCGTTTCGATAATGAGTGTTTCTTCCGCCATAGTTTTGCTGGGGCATTCACCGCAGAGAGGATGAGATTGCACAGAATCGCACAGAGTTTTTCTCAGTGTCCCTCAGTGCAATCTCTGCCGCTCTGCGGTGAAAAACCCGCTCATCTCCCCAACCACATCCGAATCGAACGGGTCACCATTTCCGAGGCATCCTGCTGCACAAAATGACCGGAGCCGGGAATAGTCACGAGCGTCAAATCTTTTTCCAGCCAGTCCCACGTGTTGTTTAGTGCGCCTGGTAGGAGCGCTGTATCACCCAAACCGTGAATCATCAGCACAGAGGCTTTGACCTTAATGTCGGGAAAGCGGCTCGGCTGATCGTACGGCTCGCGCGGATAGTTGCGTTTGTAGTAATTCAGCATCGCCTCGAAGTCGGATTGATTGAAGGCGTCAACGTATTTCTTTTTCGCTTCCGGGTCTTTCACCCAGTTGGCCAATTGTTCTGCCTTGAGGTTTTTGTGAAAGCCTTCCTGCTGAAAGTTGCGCGCATATTGGCTGTTTTTTTGCTGCGCCGGATTGTTCGCCAACTCGCGCGACAAGCCTTTCGGGTGTGGCAAATTCAGGATGACGAGTTTGTCCGTCATTTCCGGCTTCGTCATGGCAAACGTCCACGCAACAGCACCGCCCCAGTCGTGACCGATGATGATGGCCTTGTCGCGTTTCAAATGTTTGATGACTGCCGCGACATCGCCAACAAGCAACGTCATATCGTAATTCTCGACACCTTTCGGCTTGTCGCTCAGGTTGTAGCCGCGTTGATCAACGGCGACCGTGTAGTAATCCTTTGATAGCGCATCCATCTGATCACGCCACGTGTACCAAAAATCGGGAAAGCCGTGAATCATCACGATCAATGGTGCGGTGGGTTTGCCGAGCGCGGCAAAATGAATTTTCACGCCGTTGCTGTCGGCATAATCGTGCTTCACTTTTTTATCGAAGCTCGAATCAACCGCCCACGCCGCCGTGAGGCTGCACGTCAGTCCAAGCAGTAAGAACAAGGTTCGCAGTTTCATGAAAAATCTCCTCCGTTTGCAAGACTCCAATTAATGACATTGAGTGCCGCGTATTGTCTGCGGATTGTGCGCAGATAGCAATTGCAGGCGCGTCGTTTTCGATCTGTGGCACCAGTGGTAAGATGCGGCGCATGGAACTTGTCTATCCCCTTTCTGATCTAGCTTTAGCCCGCCGCCTGGAACGCGCAGAGGCTAAAAGTAATGCCGAATTTGTCGAAGCCCGCGCACATTTTTTTCCCGACAGCGGTGCTACCTGGATCGAAGTGGCGGGTGCCTATGCGATGTTTGACGGCGTCCATTCGCCCTGCACGCAAACCTTCGGCCTCGGCATGTTTGATCCTGTCGGCCCATTGGAACTCGAACAACTCGAAACCTTTTTCCAATTACGCGGCGCTCCCGTGCATCACGAAATCAGCCCGATGGCCGGCCTCCCGTTATTCACCCTGCTGAGCGAACGCGGCTATCGCCCCATCGAATTCACGAGTGTTTTATATCGCCCGCTCCATCCTGCCTTGGATTTAGGACGGCGGCCCAATAAGCGCTTAACCGTGCGGTTAGTAAAGCCCGATGAGCAGGAGATGTGGTCGCAAACCGCCGCCGCAGGATGGAGTGGGGAAACTGAATTCACCGACGTAATGACAGAATTATTTCGCACCAGCGCCGCGCGTACGGGCGTGCTTTCATTTCTGGCGGAACTTGACGGCGAACCAATTGCCACCGGCAGTATGTTTTTGCATGACGGTATTGCTGTGCTGGCAGGTGCAAGTACAATTCCGAGCGCCCGCCAACAAGGCGCGCAATTGGCGATCCTGGAAAGCCGCCTGCGTTATGCGGCGGAGCAGGGCTGTGATTTGGCGATGATGGGCGCGCTGCCCGGCAGCACATCGCAACGCAACGCCGAACGACAGGGCTTTCGCATCGCCTACACGCGCATCAAGTGGGAATTGAAGATTTGAGATTTGAAAATGGAGTCCTCTTCAATCTCAAATCTCTTCTCCTCTCTGTGCGCCAATTGCTTCGCATAAACAAAAATATGAAAACGAACTACGAATCGCTGATCGTCGAAACCAATAACCACATTGCCCGCGTCACGATGAATCGCCCCGAACGGCGCAATGCACTCTCACTCATCTTAATGCAGGAGTTGATTGCGTGCCTACGCGAGATCGGGCCCGACAAAGATGTCCAAGCTGTGATTCTTGCCGGTGCCGGGCCAGCGTTTTCAGCCGGACACGATTTGAGCGAGATGACGAATCGCACGATCAATGAATACCGGCACATCTTTGATACCTGCGTCGAACTGATGACGATGGTGCAAACGATTCCGCAACCGGTAATCGCCGAAGTGCATGGCATCGCTACGGCAGCAGGCTGTCAATTGGTGGCGACGTGTGATTTGGTCGTGGCGGCAGAAGGGGCAAAATTCGCCACGCCGGGTGTAAAAATCGGTTTATTTTGCAGCACGCCGATGGTAGCCCTGACGCGTTGCATTGGGCGCAAACGCGCGCTTGAAATGTTGCTGACTGGCAAAGCGATTGACGCGCAGACCGCGATGGAATGGGGATTGGTCAATCACGTCGTTCCGGCGGAACAATTGCAAAATACAACGCTGGAAATGGCCGCGCAAATTGCCGCTGCCAGCCCCTTGACGCTCGGTCTGGGCAAGCAGGCGTTTTACGTGCAAATTGATTTGGATCAGCCCAAAGCTTACGCCTACACGAAAGAAGTGATGAGCATGAATGCGCTGGCCGCCGATGCGCAGGAAGGCATCGGCGCGTTTTTGGAAAAGCGGTCGCCGTGTTGGCAAGGGAAATAAAGAGACAGCGCGCGATGGAGCGATCACTGAAGTTTACGCTAACACTCCTGCGTTACTTCCCTCCTTCTCGCTGTCAGGCATTCAGCCGCGCGCGCCCTTCGGCCAGCAATTGATCGTACAACGCTTCGAGCGGTTCATTCACGCCACGTAAACCCGCCACTACACGCGCTGTCCAGTCCAGATATTCCCGCTTTCGTTCCAGCGGCCAATCCGCAGGCGGCGTTTCAATGATGGCGCGAATGTTGGAGATTTTGTCAGCCAGTTTGACCAGCTTGGCCTGGGAGGAAATATGCGGCGCGTGTTCGATCTGCAAGAGCTTGCGCTGCGCTTTCGGCAGGGTTTTGTCATCCGTCACTTCTGCGACGACGCGGCGCACGTCTGCGCCAAAGAGGCTTTCGATTTCCTCCGCCGTCGTCATCGTATCTTCGACAGTGTCGTGCAGAATGGCGCTTTGCAGAACAACGACATCGGTGATTTGCCCGACACGGGCGATGAGTTCGGCCACTTCAATCGGATGATTGATATAGGGCGAAGCCTCTTCGTCCTTGCGACGCTGATCGCGGTGTTTCTGCGCCGCGAATTGCAAGGCTTGTAATAAATGGGCTGCGATTTGATTTGATTCCATGCCGTACCTCCGTTGTCCATCAATACATTTCGAGGAAGTCGCATTGTAACGCCGCACTGCACCTGTGTCCGCACGCATCCTGCGTGCCCTGACATCGGCAGGCGATTTCCTACTCGAAACCAGAACACGCAGGATGCGTGCGGACACAGCAAAATCAACACACAGGCCGAATGATGGGAATCGTGAGCGTCGCAGTGGTCAGCGCGGTTTTATGCAACGTGCGAATGCCACGCCAAGGCGCAGTGCGCGGCGTCATCAACAATCCGACGCCAGCGCCAACATTGAATTTCAGCGTGCCGACCTGCCCGCGTGGAATCATCACGCTCATGCCATTTGGCACGCGCGGCGTGGTCGTGGTGATGGTGCCAAAGGCTTGGCATTTGCCGATAACAAAACTGCTGAAACTGCCAAACGGTTTTTCGTTGCCGTTGAAGATTAGCCCGCTGCCAACCTGACTCGCGCCGCTCATTTGCCCCGTCGTCAAATCGCCCTGCAAGGCAGCAATCACGACGCGCTGACTGGGCGCATCCAATGGACTTTGCACTTCGATAGCAAATTGGCTCGGCGCGGCATCGTAGCTGGCACCATCCAAAAACAGCGTCGCCGTAGCGTTCTGAATCGCCGCCAGCCACGGCGAAAAGGCGCGGAAGGCTTCGGCGGCGTAGTTGTCAACATAATCACCGTCTTCGACAAACGCATTTCCGATCAGCGAATTGCTCTGCACCGGCACGCCCTCGTTGTTCACGGCGACGGCCAATAACCAGCCCGTCGCATCCGGGTCATATTCCGACGCTTTGAATGAGGCGCTGGCGTTCGGTGATAGACATACGAACTGATCTGCTGCATCGCAGCTCGTACCATCAATGAAGAAAAATATGCGCGTAGGTGGTTTGCGTGCCCGTATTGCTGATGGTCAGCCGCGTGTCACGGCGCGGTGCGGTCTTGGAGGTGTAATACGGAAAGACCAGCAGTGAACCTGCTTTCTGTCCGCCCGCCAGCACATTTGCGGGCGCGCCCGTCGGACAATTCAGGATCGTACACGCCTGCACCATTGCGGGCGCGGCATTGTTCAGGCTCGCGGTGGAAGTTACGCAAAGCTGCGTGCCTTGCGGAGTGCCGTTAGCGACACGCACTTTGTAATCAATCGTGACGGTTTGGTTCGCAGGTAGGCTGCCAGTGACTGTCACGCTTCCGGCATTTACGGTGCAGGTGCCATACGAACTTTGACACGACGCGCCAGAGCCGGTCAGGGTAGCGGGTAACGAAGCGTTGAAGTTCAGATTGGCCGCGACATTATTCGGATTCACAACCTCCGCATGAACTGACAGGATATTATTTTCACCTGTGCATGCCAGCGGGTCAGAAATTTTGGCAGAGAATGGAATCTGCACCCCGGTTTCAATTGTGTACATAGCGCTCACGCCGGTACAACTATTGCTATCCGTCACTTTGACGGTAATCGGAAAATCGCCGGATTGATTGGTCGTCCCTGACAAAGTGCCATTGGGCTGAAGCTGAATGCCCAGAGGAAGCGTGCCAGATTGCAAGGTAAACGTCGCCGTACCAACTGCCCCCGATTGCGTGAAATTCTGACTGAAAGGCACATTCAACGACGCATAATGTTCTGTCGGCGGTGTAACCGTGATGTTTTGGCAATTGACCGTCACTGTAAACATTGCATCTTTGCTCGCTCCGCAATTGTCAGTGGCACGAATCGTGATCGTGTGCGTTCCAGTAGGCGCAGCATTGCTGAATGAAACCACGCCGGAGGAATTTACCGATATATTGCCTGTATAATTGCCTTGCCCAAAGACGCTATAACTGTCAATGCTGCCGTTATCAGTAGCCGTCGTGGGACTGTTGGAAGTCGCCCCGCCCGCTGTCGCAGTAATGTTGCCATACATCAGCGTTGGCATCGTGTTGGCGGTGATATTAACCTGAAAATCTCCCGTGCCTGTCGCGCTCCCATCTGACACTTGAAACCGTACGGTGCCCGCCGTTGCCATGCAGGATGCACTGATTTGTGCGGTGATTGTGCCGGTTGTGTTCGTGATATTCGTGGCGGTAATGCCTGTTGCTGTGCCGCCGCTGATCTGCGTGACGACTAATGATCCTACCGCCGTTTGCGCATCACTAACCGTGCCAATCATGATGGCTGCACCTGCGGGCGATCCTTGTTGCCGTGTGATCGTAGACGCGGGCGTGAAGGAAGGCGGGCTATTGGTGTTGGTCAGCGAAAAGCTGGTGGGCGAATTGCCATTTGCGGTGGCTGTTACGTTGTATGGGCCGCCGATAATCAGGTTCGCGGTCACCGTTCCACTGCTCGCCACGCCGCTGCTGATCGTTGCCGGGCTGCCCGCCACTGATGCGGTTGCGCCGCTGCCCGGTGGAATGAATGTGACTTGCCCACCATCCACGGGTTCGCTATTGGAGGAAGTAACCGTAACTTGCAAGGAATTGGTAAAGTTGGAACCGGCAACCGTGCTCTGATTGTTGCCGCTGTTCACGGCTAAGGTGAAGCCGCGCGATTCAATTGCACCGATGTCCACGCCAGTTTGCTGCGGACGTGCGACGCCGCGTTGATCGGTGGCGGGCGCACCGCTCGACGTACCAGCATTAATCGCGGGACTGCCAGGCAGCAGCGGATAGGTATCCGTCGTGCCGCCGTAATTCCCCAGCGTCCCCAGCAATGCGGTAGTCTGTGAGCCGGTCAGGTTATTTGAGGTTGTGAACGTCCCCCGCAGGTCTGGATTGCTGCTGGCAGTGTTACCGACAGCAATAGTGTTTGTCACAGTAGCGGTGCCGCTGTTGTTGTTGATGCCGCCGCCACCGCTGTTTACGCCCTCAGCCGAGTTGCCGACCAGCGTGCAATTGGTGACGTTGATCGTCCCGCCTACTTGATTATGAATGCCGCCGCCAAGCGTGCCGCGATTGCCGTTGAATGTACAATTGGTGACGTTGACGGTTCCGGTGGAAGCGTTGCTGATGCCGCCGCCTGCCGTGCCTCCGCCGCCAGTGGGAATGGCGCTGTTATTGCGAAACGTCGAGCCGGTAACATTCAGCGTGCCGCTGGAACTATCGTGACGAATGCCGCCACCGCCCGTCGAGTTTGTTACCTGATTGCCTTCAAAGCTCAGGTTGTTAACGTTGACAGTGCCCGTGCTTAGGTTGAGCAATCCCGCGCCGCCGTTGGCGCGCCCGTTGGCGACTTTTAAGCCGGATAGCGTGACGGCGTAATTACCGCCCCCGATGATAAAAGGCTGATACGAACTCGCGCCGTCTACGGTCAGTTGATTCGCGCCGGGGCCGGTGATGGTCAGGTTAGGATGCGCAATTACCGGCAAATTGCTGCTGAGCGGAATTGTGCCGGTGACGCCGAAATTGATCGTAAATGGCGTACAAGTGGTGAGCGCGTTCGCTTCCTGAAGCGCCGCCCTCAATGTACAGACGCCGTTGCCTGTCGCCGTTTCGCACACGCCGTTCCCCGGTGTCGCGTCCGAGCCGTCCCCAGTGTTGTTAACCGTGAGACTGGACACGCACCCAATGGTTAAGGTCGCAGCATTGCTGTTGATCGTGATGCAGGAATTTGCAAAGACTGCCCGATAACGATTGCCATTCATTCCTGCTGTGACGTTGGAAAGTGTCAGGGTGGTGCTGGTTTGTCCCGACAAGTCGGTGTAATTTGCTCCGCCGTCCGTACTGACTTGCCATTTGACGGTTGGCGCAGGCGTTCCACTGGCCGCCGCCGTAAACGTTGCCGTGCCATTCAAAGCGACCGATTGATTGGTAGGTTGCGTCGTCATCACGGGTGCAGCATTGATCGTTATGGTCACCTGATCGGACGAGGCCGTGCAAGGCGCATTCGCAATCGTCCATTGGAAGGTGTACACGCCAGCCACCAATCCCGTCATCGTCGTTGTTGGCAAGTTCGGTGAGGTAATCGTTGCTGTGTTGGGCCCATTCACTTGCGTCCAGGTTCCCGTACCTGTGTTTACTGCATTTCCGGCCATTGTCACACTCGTTACATTACACAGGGTTTGATCCACCCCTGCGTTCGCCGTCGTCGGATTGGAAGTCAGTGTAATCACCACGTCATCGGCAGAAGCCGTGCAGGGCGAATTACTAATCGTCCAGCGCAGCGTATACGTCGTGCCCGCCGTGCCGTTGAACGTGGAGGTAGGACTCGCGGCATTCACAAACGAGCCGCCCGTGCCGCTAACGATGCTCCACGCCCCCGTGCCGCTGGTCGGAGTATTCGCCGCGAGCGTTGCACTGGTCGCGCAAACGTTTTGATCTGGCCCTGCATTCGCCGTCGTCGGATTGGCGCTGAGCGTAATCACTACATCGTCGGTGGAGGCCGTGCAGGGCGAATTACTGATCGTCCAGCGCAGCGTATACGTCGTGCCAGCAACGCCGCTGAAGGTAGAAGTAGGGCTTGATGGTGTCGCCACGCTGCCGCCGACGCCGCTGATGATGCTCCACACGCCTGTGCCAACGGTCGGATTGTTCGCCGCCAACGTCGCGCTGGTCGTGCACAGTGTTTGGTCAGGCCCCGCATTCGCTGTGGTTGGATTGGCGGTGAACGTCAGCGCGACATCATCGGTGGACGTGGCACATACCCGTGATCGTCAACGCAAAGTGTAGATGCCTGTTCCTCCTGCCGGAGTGAAGTTCGCGGCAGGTTGGTCAGGCTGTTGAATTGCGCGGTTGAAGTGGAAGGCCCGCTCACCACCGACCACGCGCCAGTGCCAACACTCGGCGTATTGGCTGCCAGCGTAGCCGTAGTTATGTTGCAGAACGTTTGATCGGATCCGGCACTCGCTGGCGTCGGCGGAGTGGCGGCACTGACCGTCACGGTCAGGTTCGCCGTTGCGGTCGCGCCGTTGCCGTCGGTAACTTTGAGCACGACTGTGTTGTTGCCGGTCGCGGCGTTGCAACCCGCCCTAATCGTCGCGGTGACTGCGCCGGTTGTCGCATCAGGCGCGCTGATCGAAGTGACACTGATGCCGGTGGGTGGCGTACCCATTACCGCGACCGTCAGATTTTGTTTCAACGTTTCAGTGTCGTTGACGGTAGCAATTGTGTCGCTTGTTCCTGCGCTGCCTTGCTGCCGTGAAATCGTCACGCCCGGCGTCACCGCTGTAATCGTCGGCGCTACGTTGCAACCGCCCAGCCGCACGAACAACGTGTTGGTGCCGAAATTCGCGGTCACGAAATCCTGGAAGCCATCGGCGTTGAAATCACCCACCGCCAATTTTGTACCGGCTGCGCCAGTGACTGGCACGATAACCGCGGTGCCGAAACTTCCCGTCCCTGTGCCGAGCAGGTATGCGAAGTTTTCCAAGCCGCTTCGCTTGAAGACGACATCTTGATGGCCGTCATTATTGATGTCGGCTACACGAATCTCGCCGGGCCCCGAACTCACAGAAATCGTTGTGGGCGGAGTCGCGGTATTGGAAACATCGCCGAGAATTAGCGACAGCGAAGCGGAATTCTGATTGGACGTGATGAGATCGGGCTTGCCATCTTCGTTGAAATCGCCGACCGCCAGGTATTCGGGGTTGTCGCCCACGTTGTAGCTGGGGCCGTTCGTGAAGGTTCCGTCTCCATTGCCGAGGCGCACCGTCACCGTGCCGGGTGAGCCAAAGTTGGGGGCATTGTAAATCTGATTGGAGGTCGCAAAGTCGAGATTGCCGTCGTTATTGAAATCGGCGACGACAACTTGGCCGGGGCCGTCGCCTACGCTCACGGAGCTGACGGTGGGGAAACCGCCCGCGCCGTTACCGAGCGCCACCGTCGCGGTGTCTCCGCCGATATCCGCCGTCACGAAATCAAGTTTGCCATCGTTGTTGAAATCGCCGACCGCGATGGATTTTGTCGTTTGGCCGGTGGTGATGTTAGTCGTGCCCGTGAAGCCACCTGCGCCGTCGCCCAACCGGATGGCTACAGCGTTGTTGCTAGAACTCACCGCTATATCCTGATTTCCGTCGCCGTTGAAATCACCGACCGCCACCGCATTCGGATTGCTGGGCGTGCTGACCGTCGTCGTGCCCGTGAAGCCGCCTGCGCCGTCGCCGAGCCGAATCGAGGCCGTCGCGTTGCTGCCGTTGGTCGTCACCAGATCCTGCTTGCCGTCGTTATTGAAATCGCCGACCGCCGTTCCCAGCGGAGAGGCTCACATTCGTGACATCCGCCGCGCTCGTAAACAACGGCACCGTGCCGCAAGCCGTCCCGGTTTGCACCGTCAAGGCAAAGCTCGCTGAGGTCATCCCACTGGGGCCGAACGCGTAAACTGTAATCGTATGCGTCCCCGCCGGATACGCATTGACCACGCTCACTTCGCCCGTGGCCGGATTGACGCGCAGCGTGCCGTTGAACCCAGACGACGCCGTCGCCACCAGACTTGTTGAATTGATCGGAGCGGCGCTCGGCGTAACCGTGGTTTGTCCACTCAATCCGACACTCGAAGCTCCATACGTCCCTAGCACCGGCAGAAACGGCGTGGTGTAGGTCAAGCTGAACAGGGCGCTGCTCGCCGCGCCCATCGCACTAGCCATCACGCCCGAATCACCAGCAATCGTTAAATTCTCGCTGATGGCCAGTTCACCGCTAGTCAGGGGGACAGTAGCGACGCCGGAAAAGACGATGGTGTCTCCCGCAGCTGCCGCCGCAATCGTATCGCGTAACGTTCCCGCACCACTGTCACCGCTGCTCGTCACTGCCTGCATGGCAAAAAAACTTGCCAGCATTGCGCGGCCAGGTGTGGTACGCGCCAGCAATTGTGTAGCACGCGTGGCGGCGTATTGGCGCAAGGGTTGGCCACTCGCCGCCGCGTCGCGCCAAACGAAGATTGCCGACAACAATAGGAAAAAAACTGTAGAAAAAATGACAAAGCGACGTGCGCGCACGAAAGCGCGGTGAGGTGTGTGGTTCATAACAGTCCGTCTTTATTTTTTCCGCAACCGTTCAGCGGGCGGGTACAGATGTGATTAAAAGTGAAACCCCGTCGGCCATATGCGCCACGAACGTTTTAACTCCCCCAGTCAAACGCCCCCGCCGCAATTGGACACGTCCAACGTACTGGCAACGTTTGCCGGGGTTGCACTTTTAATCACACCTTGTCCCTCGGAGCAGATGTGTCATCGTCGGTGCCAATCCCTGTCTCGCTGGTTTGCAAAAGCGAGGCGACACAGATCAACACTTGACCGAGCCGATTTTCCAGGAAATGAACTTCTCCCTGCCCGATCCGACGAAAAAGTTGTCGCAGGCTTTGCCCCGTTATCTTGGCCGCATCTCCTGGTGTTAGCCAAGACACCAGCGCTGCACATTGCGGACAAAGGGTTGGAAGCGCGTGTTTGGGCCGTGCGTCACGAATGATCCACGTTTCGCGGGTCTCAATGGTGATTTCGCTTTTTCGCATCTGAAAAACCTCTTGCCCAAGCCGGAAGCGGAGTGTTAAATTCCGCGCGGTTCTAGACCGCCCTGGCATCTTCACATTCAATAAAATCTTTCGCGCTGGGCACACCCTACTCAGAAAAGGAAATAAAGTAGTTTGGAGACGGTAAAGGAACGGTAATTTTTCGGTAAAGACTGGTTATGAGTAAGCAAATCCATCACTTATACGAGTTCGACAATTTCCGCCTCAACGTCACCGAACGACTTTTGCAGCATCGTGGCGAGGACGTTTCGCTCCCGCCGAAAGCTTTTGATCTGTTATTAGCGCTGGTTGCCCGGCACGGTCAGGTGGTGACAAAAGAGGAGTTGCTGAACGAAATCTGGCCCGATTCGTTTGTCGAAGAAACAAATTTAAAAGTGTACGTTTCGACCCTGCGCAAAGTACTAAGCGAAGGAGCCGAAGGAACAAAATTCATCGAAACATTGCCGCGACGAGGCTATCGGTTTATCGGAGACATTACGGAAGTCTTGCCTGAACCAGCACTCGATCTCATTATCGAAAAAAAGACCCTTTCGCGCATTGTTATCGAAGAACACGAAACCGCCCCCACCGTTACAAACCCGTCATCGGCTCCGACCATTCCCGCCTTGCCCCCTGCACCACTTTCGGCGCGGCGGACGCGGAGGGTCTGGATAGGTGCGTTATTGATCTTCCTAGCGATTGGCGGATTTGCCTTTTATCGCTGGCTGACTCCGCCTGCCACCATCCAATCCATCGCGGTACTTCCGTTCGTGACGTTGCCGCCAACCGCATCCGACGCCGAGCCACTAGGCATCGGATTGGCTGATGCGCTGATAACCCGACTGAGCAATACGGGCAGCTTGATCGTGCGCCCAACCAGTGCTGTGCTGAAGCTGACGGCAGTGGATCGAGATGTTGTGGCACTAGGCCGCAAACTCGGTGTTGACGCTGTACTGGACGGCCATCTGCAACGGAGCGGTGAGCAAATCCGCTTATCCGTGCAATTGCTGCGCACGGCTGATGGCAAGCCGCTCTGGGCGGAAAGTTTTGAAGAACCTAACGGCGGCCTGTTCGGACTGCAACGCGCGGTATCGGAACGCCTCGCGCATTCCCTGACGCTCAGACTGACCACCGATCAACAGCGCAAACTGAAAAAGGATTACACTGCCAACGCCGCCGCCTTTGAGGCGTATATGCGCGGCAGATATTTTTACACCAGGCAAACCAAGGAATCGTTCGTCAAGGCACTGGAATATTTTCATCAAGCCATTGAATTAGACCCGTCCTACGCGCTAGCCTGGGCAGGCGTCGCGGATTGCTATAATGCGCAGAGTACGACGATCCTTTCCATGGGTGCCACTCCGTTTTTAAGCTTCACCGCCGAAGCGCGCGCCGCCGCCGAACGGGCGCTGGCGTTGGATGACCTGTTGCCCGAAGCACATCTTTCGCTCGCGGGCGCACTCGCCGACACTGATCACAGCAAAGTGCATCAGGAAATAGACCGCGCCATCGTATTGAATCCAAATCTAGCGCAAGCCTACAACGTTTATGCGCTGGACTTGATCGGCGATGTCCGTCTTGATGAAGCGCTGGTCAATGCCGAACGCGCCCGTAAGCTTGATCCGCTCTCCGTTCCCATCAATACCGTGCGCGGCCTTGTACTCTACCGCCTGCACCGCTACGACGAGGCGGCAGCGCAATTCCGCAGGACGCTGGAACTGGATGCGAATTTTCCGCGTGCTTATTTTGGTTATGGGATGGTGCTGGAACAGCAGGGACATTATGACGAAGCCATTGCAGCGTACCAAAAATGCCTGCAATTGTCCGGCGGCGGCTCCGTCCCGTTAAGCGCACTCGGCCATGTCTACGCCATCAGCGGACGCCGCGCCGAAGCTGAACAAGTCCTGACACGCGTGTTGGAGCAATACAAACAAAACTTAGCCGTGCCGTATTATGTGTCTCTCGTGTATGCGGGACTCGGAGACAAAGAACAAGCCTTTGCCTGGCTGGAGAAGCAAAAGCCCCACGCCCGGTTTATGGCGATGGCGAAAACTGATGCTCGCTTCGATTCCCTGACACGTGATCCGCGTTTTCAGGCGTTGGCTGGGGATTGAGAGCGGCACTGATGTGTTTCAAACGAGATAGCACTCGCAGCAGAAATGGTAATAACAAAACAGTGGGCGTCAGAATCGAAACTCTGACGCCCACTGTTGTTTTGTGTTCCCGCCCTGCCGCAAACGGCTCAAGCGGAATTGCCATTGTCATTAGAACTGCAAGCGGAAGCCCAGTTGCACGCGGCGTGAGCCGGGGCTGTTGGTGCCGCTTTCCGCATTTGACGGCGTGAATTGCAGGAAGTTCGCCGCCGTGAAGCCCGTTACCGGCGCGCCCCAGTTCGTGTGATTGAACACGTTGGCAGCTTCCAGACGGAATTCCGGTTGGAAGCGTTCGCCGATGCGGAATTGCTTAAACAACGAGAGATCGGTATTCCACACACGCGGACGACGGAACTGGTTCCGCGCCGAGGTGCCGAAGCCTTCTTTCGCCGTGCCAGTCGGCTGCGAGAAGAGGCTCTTGTCATACCACGTCGTGGTCGTACCTGATCCAACCGCGCCAGAGTTCTTCGGATCGCCGTTGACGTTGATGAACACTGAACCGCAGCCGGGGCAGTTCAGCGCGGTGTTCGTACCGCCGATGGAGAACGGCGTGCCCGAATACCAGGCATGAATGCCATTGACCTGCCAACCGCCGAGCAGTTTGCCCGTCAGGTTGGTGCGATCTTTGAAGAAGGGCAGTCCGTAAACAAAGCCCATCTGGAAGATATGCGTCCGGTCAAAGCCACCCAACGCGAAGTTGTCCTGGAACTTCAAGGGATGATTCCAGGTCAGACCGACCCAGCCGTCTTCGTCGGCCATGTCTTTGGCTTTGCTCAGCGTGTAAGCGCCTTTCAGCATCAGGTCTTTGCTGAAGGGACGATTGACCGCGACTTGCAGCGAGTTGTAACGAGCGCGGGTGCGTGCGCCCCAGTCGCTAATGCCAGACGTACCAGCCAGGGCAAAGTACTTACGAGAAGCATTGCCGCCGCCGGGTTCACCATAGTTCAGTTCAAGATCAGCATAGCCGCCGTCCGTGCGAGTTCCGACATAGGCGACTTCCGTGATGATGTTCCAAGGCAGTTTGTGCTCAAACGCGAAGTTGTATTGCTGAATGACAGCGCGGTCAAGCCCTTTGCCAGATCCAGGGAAAGCTTCAGTGTTGAAGTTCGGCGTCCGCATGAAAACGCCAAGTGGCAATTTCACGATCCCGGAACTGATATTGGGGAGTATCACAGCAGGGATACCCGCGTTCAGCGAGGTCACCGTGAGGAACTGATCCGCACTGCCAGTAAAGTTAATGTCATACGGGAACGAGCCACGCATCGGGCGTGACCAGGGCAATGGATTGATCGTGCGCCCATAACCGGCACGCACCACCGATTTTTCGCCCAGGCGATACGCCACACCGACGCGCGGTGCGAGATACCACTTCTTCAACTTCAAACCGACATCTTCCGGCACGCTGCCACGTCCGCCGAGCAAGGCGTTATACGTGGTGAGGTCGAGCCGTTCGATACCGCTATTTGCCCGTTTCATCAACGGGTAATTTTCCAGGCGCAGTCCCAGATTGACAGTCAGGTTTGGCGAGATGCGCCAACGGTCGCGCACGTAAACGGCGTTCTGCCATTCACGGCCTGTCATCGTTTCGGTTTGGGTGTCTTTGCCGAAGAAGCTCGGCGTTCCCATCAGGAAGGCCGCAAAACTATTCCACGCGAATGGCGAGTAGCCTGACGCGCCTGTGATGTTGCCGCTGAAGCTGAATCCGCCTTTCAACCCGTAGTTGCCGAACTCGGCCTGGCGGTGATCCAGGGTCAGTTTCACAACATCTACGCCCGCGCGTACTTCGTGCTTGGGAAATACTTTGGTGAGCGCGCTGCTGAAGCTGTAGTTTTGTTCTTTGCGGAACAGCGGCATCCAGTTGTTCGGATTACCGAGGGCGGACAAGCCAGTATCAAAGCTCGGCAAGCCGCTGGCGCGGATATCATTTTTATCATTCACGCCGGGGATGCCGAGATCAAGACCCAAATTTTTGCCATAATCCGGCCCCGTTACAACCTGATCTTGACGGTTGTAACCAAAGTTTCCGTCCAGCAAGAGTGTCGGGCTGAGCGTCCAGGTGTGGCCGACGCTGACGACATACACTTTCGTGTCGCCCAAGCTGCCATTCTCGTTGCTCAGGAAGAAACTGTCCGTTACGTTGGCGCGCAGGGTGGAGAACTTGCCCCAGATCGAGTGGGACTTGTTGCGTTGCCACGTCAACTTTCCATCATAGTTGGCGCGATCCACTTTGGTCTGCTGTGCGCGGACAAAGTCGTCGGCAAGGAAGTTGGAATTCAGATCCTGGGTCGTGTTGACCTTCGGATAATAGTTCAGGAGCGCTTTGGAAATGGCATTGATCCGCGCACCGGGAACCGTAAAGCCACTAAACGTCGTCCGCCCGACGCCCGGCCCCGTTCCGGTGTTCGGATCATAAAGTTGGAAGGTAGGATAAGCGAGCGTCCCATCCGCCTTTTTCGCTGCGGCTACTTCGCTGAAATCACCGTTGCGCATTTTCTCGGTCGGCA
>JAXLQQ010000071.1:0-30815 GCA_046331525.1 Blastocatellia bacterium | reverse complement strand
TGTTTTCCAACTTCACGTTTTTTGCGCAGGACAAAACGTACGGCGATGAAATTCAGCAGCACGATTCGCGCCTGCAACAAGGCGTGAATGCGCAATATCTGAAGCCCTGGAAGCTGTTCGGCAGTCACGCGCTGCTCACGGCGGGCGCGAATTATCACGACAATCAAATTAACGTCGGCTTGTATCCTTCCGTCAGTCGCGTGCCGAATCGCGCGGCGCTGAATTCCGATGCCTTGGTCACGAGCGCGAACGCGCGCGTGACGAATACGGCAGGTTACGTGCAACAAAACGTGGATTGGTTCGGCGGCAAACTGCATTTGGATGGCGGCTTGCGCTACGATTATTTTCGTTTCGACGTACGCGACCGCGTGCGGCCTGATTTTTCCGGCGTGCAGGGCGCGTCACGCTTGCAGCCAAAGGCCAATTTAGCTTTCACGCCGAGCCAGAAAATCCCTGCGACGGTTTATTTTAACTACGGCCGCGGCATTGCCAGTCAGGATGCGCGCAGCGTCGTGCAGCGGCCCGACAGCCCGCGCCTTTCGACCACGGATTTTTATCAAACCGGCGCGTCCTTCAATGCAAGTCGCTTTTCCGTCAGCACGGATTTATTTTTGCTGGATCGCTCAAACGAACAGGTTTACATCCCCGACGACGGTAGCATTGAATTCAAAGGCCCCAGCCGCGCGTATGGCGTCGAAGCCAAAGCTTCGGCAAAGCTCACGCGCACGCTGAGTTTCAATGCCGGGCTGACGCGCGTCGGCAATGCGTTTTATCGTGGCGGCGCGACGCGAATTTATGTAGATTCCGCACCGCGCCTTGTGACGAACGCAGGCCTGACGCTGGCGGACTGGCACGGTTTCAATGGGTCGCTGCGTTACCGGCACATCAATCATTACCGGTTGGACGGGGAAGACCCGACGATCCTGGCTGCCGGGTTTGATGTGTTGGACTTTAGCCTGAGCCGCCGGTTGCGCCGTGGTATCGAAGTGAATCTGGCACTGGATAACCTGACGAACAAACGGTACTGGGAAACGCAGAATTATTTCGAGTCCCGTTTGCATCCCGGCGCGGCACTCCTTGCACGGATTCACGCCACGCCGGGCTATCCGCTGACGCTTTCTGTCGGGATGACTTTTCGCCTGTTTCAGAAAGATTGAAGGGCGGTGGCGGGCGGGCTGGGAACAGCTTTAATACTCCAGCTTCCCTTCATAAAACAGGTCGCTGATTTTGAAGCCCCATTCCAGATTGATGCGCTGTGGCAGTTCGGCGTGAAACTTTAGATGGCCGTTCTCTGGCACCACAAACTCTTTGCCATTGAGTTTTCGCGGGAAAATAAACCGCGCACCCAGCCCGTCATTGCCCGGCGGCATATATTCCTTCAGCAAAACGCGCTCACTCTTTCCTTTGCTGGTTTGCAACCAGACGTGCGCTTGCAACCCGGCTGTGGTGGCTTTCGTCAATTCGGTCATTTCGTTATAGGGGACAGAGCCGTCCTTTTTTTCTGGCTGAACCGCAATCACAATCCAGTCTTCGTAGCTTTGCTCCACCAGTTTTTGCAGGCTTTCCGTCAGTTTCGGGTTGGGCGATTTCTGCCGCGCCTCGACCCAGCGCAGAAACGCCTGGCGGACAGGTTTGGCTGAGAGCAGCCGAACTTTGGTCAACAGGACAGCATCGTTGAGCCTTTCGTCTGCGGTTGCCAGCGGATTGGTAGCCGTAGTCGCCTTTGATTCCTGCCCCGCGTCAAAGCTTTCAATCGTATGTGCCCAGGGCGAGTTATCCAGCAGTTTTTTGGCCTCGGCCTCTTTCCATTCAGTCCAGGGCTTCAGCGATTTTTGCGCCAGGCACAGCGAAACCAGCAAAATGGCACTGAGCGTTGTTCCGACTAATCTTTTCATCTTTCCCCCTTTGTTGTGTTCTGAGGTGCCAAAGATTACTCAACCCTTGCTGTATCGTCCAGTTGGAATTTGACCTATCCTGACAATTGCTCTTTCATGAGTCTTTTTACGAGGCATAAGAAACCATGACAATCAACAATTCCAATCACTCAAATACGCTTTCCTCTCTGAAAACCCTCCTGTCCGAACGCATCGTTATCATTGACGGTGCGATGGGAACGACGTTGCAACGCTACAACTTGGATGAAGCTGCGTATCGTGGCGAACGCTTTGCCGATTGGCCGCAGGATTTGAAAGGTAATCACGATGTGTTGTGCCTGACGCAACCACAAGTTGTTGAAGATGTTCATCGCGCCTACTTGGAAGCGGGGGCGGAAGTCATCGAAACCAATACCTTCAATGCTACATCGGTTTCATTGGCAGAATTCAAGATGGAATCGCTGGCCTACGAAATTAATGTTGCAGCGGCAACCCTGGCAAAGCAGGCGAAAGATAAATTCTTAGCCGAACATGCCAACCGCGTCGCATTCGTTGCCGGATCGCTGGGGCCGATGAACAAAACGACTTCGCTGTCGCCGGATGTGAATGATCCGGCGTTTCGCGCGGTGACGTTTGATGAAGTCGCGGCGGCGTATTACGAACAGGCGAAAGGCTTGATTGATGGTGGCTCGGATTTGCTGATTGTCGAAACCGTCTTTGATTCGCTGAACTCGAAAGCCGCATTGTTTGCAATTCAAAAGTTGTATCAGGACATCGGCTATGCGCTGCCGTTGATGCTATCGTTCACGATCACGGACTTAAGCGGGCGCACCTTGTCGGGGCAAACTGTTGAGGCTTATCTAAACGCGACAGCACACGCGCCAATCCTGAGCATTGGCATCAACTGCGCGCTGGGGCCAAAAGAGATGCGGCCATACATCGAAGAGCTTTCTTCGCTCGCGCCCGTCTATGTCAGCGCGTACCCGAACGCGGGTTTGCCGAATCCGCTGTTGCCAACAGGCTTTCCTGAAACGCCGGAAACCTTAGCGCCGCAGCTTGCTGAATGGGCGAAAAACGGATGGCTGAATTTTGTCGGCGGTTGCTGTGGCACGATGCCGGATCACATCCGAGAAATTGCGAAAGCGGTGCAGGGGATTGCGCCACGCCAGCTTGCTACGCCTGCGCCGTATCTGCGCTTGAGCGGATTGGAAGCATTGACGATTCGTCCCGAAACCAACTTCGTCAACATCGGCGAACGTACCAACGTCACCGGTTCGCCAAAATTCGCCAAGCTGATTTTGAATAATCAGTATGAGGAAGCCTTAGCCGTTGCGCGGCAACAAGTCGAAAACGGCGCGCAGATGATTGACGTGAATATGGACGAAGGAATGCTCGATTCGGAAAAGGCGATGGTGCATTTTCTGAATCTGATCGCATCCGAACCCGACATCGCGCGCGTGCCTGTCGTCATTGACTCTTCCAAATGGTCAGTCATCGAAGCGGGTTTGAAATGCCTGCAAGGCAAGGCCGTCGTCAATTCGATTTCGCTGAAGGAAGGCGAAGAGAAATTCCTGAAGCAGGCGCGGCTTATTCGGCAATACGGCGCAGCGGTGATCGTGATGGCGTTTGACGAAAAAGGACAAGCCGACAATTACGAACGCCGCGTGGAAATTTGTTCGCGCGCTTACAACTTACTCGTCAATGAAGTTGGCTTTCCGCCTCAGGACATCATCTTCGATCCAAATATTCTGACCGTTGCCACCGGCATCGAAGAACACAACAACTACGCCGTAGACTTTATCGAAGCGACGCGCTGGATCAAACAAAATCTGCCCGGCGCAAAAGTCAGCGGCGGCGTCAGCAATATTTCGTTTTCATTCCGGGGCAACAACCACGTCCGCGAAGCGATGCACTCTGCATTTTTGTATCACGCGATTAAAGCCGGACTCGATATGGGCATCGTCAACGCCGGCCAGCTTGCCGTCTACGACGACATCGAAAAAGACCTGCTCGAACGGGTCGAAGACGTATTGCTTAATCGCCGCCCTGACGCGATCGAGCGTTTGGTGACGTCGTTTGCCGAATCCGTCAAGCAAGCCGACAAAGCCGAGGCTGTCGTAGACGAATGGCGCAACGGCACCGTCGAAGAACGCCTCTCCCACGCGCTCGTCAAAGGTATCGTAGATCACATTGATGCCGACACCGAAGAAGCGCGCAAAAATACGGCAGACCTCTGCGCGTGATCGAAGGCCCATTGATGGACGGATGAATGTCGCTGGCGACCTGTTCGGCTCCGGCAAAATGTTCCTGCCGCAAGTCGTCAAATCCGCCCGCGTGATGAAAAAAGTCGTCGCCTATTTGCAGCCGTTTATGGAAGCCGAAAAGGCCGCGAGCGGCAACCCGCAGGCGCAGGGCAAAGTGCTGATGGCAACCGTCAAAGGCGATGTGCACGACATCGGCAAAAACATCGTCGGTGTCGTACTCGGCTGCAACAACTACGAAGTGATTGACCTCGGCGTGATGGTTCCGGCGGACAAAATTCTCGCCGCCGCGAAAGAACATAAAGTAGACATCATCGGCCTGTCTGGTCTCATCACGCCCTCGCTCGATGAAATGCAGCACGTCGCGCGCGAGATGCAGCGCGAAGGCTTTACGATCCCATTGCTAATCGGCGGCGCGACGACGAGCCGCGCATACGGCAGTGAAGATCGCGCATCACTACGAACCGCCTGTCATCCACGTACTCGATGCCTCGCGCGCCGTACCTGTTGTCGGTGCGCTCTATTAATCCCGAAACGCGCGCCAATTTTTGCGCTCAACAATCAGGCGCAGCAGAACAAAGACTGCGAAATTTATCTGGCGAATCGAGCAGAAAAAGGCTTGCCGCTCGCCGAAGCCCGCGTGAACAAAAATGTCAATTGATTGGGCGACAACGGAAAATTGCGCAGCCGGAATTCCCGGGCGTGAAATTTTCGACGATTTCCCCTCGCCGACATCGCGCTGTACATTGACTGGACGCCTTTTTCAACATTGCAACTCGCGGGCAGCTTTCCGAAAATCCTGCAAGACGAAGTCGTCGGCGTGCAAGCGACGAAGCTGTACGAAGACGCACAGAAACTCGCCCAAATCATCAAAGACAAACGCTTGCGCGCCCGCGCCGTCTTTGGCTTCTTCCCCGCAAACTCCGTCGGCGATGACATTGAACTCTACACCGACGAAAGCCGCACGAAAGTGCTGACGACGCTTTGCACCCTGCGCCAGCAACAGGAAAAACGCGCCGGCAATACAACCACGCCTTAGCCGATTTCATCGCGCCAAAAGACAGCGGGCGAGCCGACTACATCGGTGCTTTCGCCGTTACCGCTGGCATCGGCACCGACGAACTCGTAGCCCGATTTAAAGCCGACCACGACGATTACAACGCGATTATGACGCAGGCGCTCGCCGACTGTTTGGCCGAAGCCTTCGCCGAATTGCTGCACAAAAAAGCGCGAAGTGTTCGGCTACGGCAAGGGCGAATCGTTTACGGTTTCCGAACTCATCAAAGAAAACTATCGCGGCATCCGTCCTGCGCCCGGCTATCCCGCGTGTCCCGATCACACGGAAAAGCGCAAGTTGTTTGATTTGCTCCAAGCCGAAGAACGCGCGGGCGTGCAGTTGACCGAAAGTTATGCGATGTATCCGGCCAGTTCTGTTAGCGGCTGGTATTTCGCGCACCCGGAAGCGAGGTATTTTGCGATTGGGAAAATTGAGCGCGATCAAATTGAAGAGTATGCCGAGCGAAAGGGAATTGATGTGGCAGAGGCGGAGCGCTGGCTCGCACCGAATTTAAATTACGGGACGTAATGGGCGATTTTGAAATATGAATCCTCCTCATCGGATCATTTTCTGGCTGTGCCTTTTGTTGTTCAGTCAACTTGGATGCGGCAAGCTGCTCAGCTCATCCGTCACTCAGCAGTCATCTGGATCACCGACGCCAATACAGGCCACGTTGCCGCATACTCAAAACGAAGAGCAACCAGAGTATCCTGAGTTGGAGTTGTTTGATTCAAGAACAGGCGAGGAAAAAGAATCGCCCCAATAAACTACAAATGGGTTTCAGGTCAGAAGTAAAAACGAAAAAAGCTCTCGTCGAAGGTACAACCAGGCTTACAGAATTATCCTTGCTCAGCTTCTGCGCAAAAGGAAGGTTGTGATGACTTTCGATAAAGTCGAAGACTCCGATAGGAAATGAAACGCGCTTTGGCCTGTTCCCTTTTTATCGCCCGACAGTCGGCAGCTATTAGTCCGACAAGAGGCGTGGCGAAGTTCGCGGGAGTGGATTGTGGCATTAGATAAACAACCGAGAGTGCTGATGAATTCGGGGGAGTACCGTTTGAAGGATTCCGCGCGATGGATTTGGATCGAGACGGGCAATTTGAATTGTCGGAGTGCAACGGTATTGGTACTTTGAATTCCTCAAAGGGCTAACCTTTAGCAGTGCCGATTCGCCAGACATTACAATTGTTTTTGCATATAACTGAAAACGCAGAAATACGAACCTGCCAACCCGCGCTTCAAAGCATTTTTACTGAGAGAGTAGAGGAAATAAATCCCGCTTTGCCGGTACAGATGCTAAAAAACAAGGAGGGCTATCCGTTAATACGGCGGATGAGAGATGTAATGGATGGAACATTTACTTTGGCGTTGATAGGAGAAGAATTCAAGCTGCTTGGGAGTTTTTTGATCAGTATTGTCCTGCTGAAAAGCCAGAAGAAAAGGCGGACGCGAAATCCCGCATCAGGTTTGCGCTTCGTGAAAACACAATTTATAAAATGCTCAAAAGACTCAACAAATATGTGTCGTTAGTTTTGGCTTAGGAGGAATTATGAGTGCAATACCTAAACTCCAGATACACCATCGAAGACTACATCGAACTCGAAAATCCTCCGACGAACGCTACGAGTATTTTGATGGCGAAGTATTCGCAATGGCGGGGGGAGCCTTTGAACACGCAATCATTTCTGCCAATGTCAGTAGGTTCATTGGCAACCGGCTCGAAGGCAAATCCTGTGTGACTTTGAGTGGCGCGTGCGGATTAAAGTGCCAACGGCGCATCCTTATCGTTATCCTGACGTAGCAGTTGTTTGCGGCAAACCTATGACAGAGAAGTTTATGGGGCAGGTGATGTTGGTGATCCCATTGTTGCTTGTCGAAGTGCTTTCCCCGACGACCAAAGCTTACGACAAAGATGGAAAATTCATTGCCTATCAATCCATCGAAAGCTTTCAAGAATATCTACTCGTCGAACAAAGAGCGCCCGCACGTCACACGCTATGTGCGGCAGGCGGACAATCAATGGGTGCGCAGCGATTTTATTGGGTTGATAGCGCGGTCGAATTGAAGTCGTTGGGGGTAACACTCGAACTCAGCGAAATTTATCAGGCGGTGGAATTTGCGCCGTCTACCGAACTTCTGAGGGAATAACAAAGCTTATGGCACAAATTGCAAACACGCCTGCACCGCCGTATTACGCGGTGATTTTTACGAGCTTTCGCACCGAAGGCGATAATGGCTATGGCGAAATGGCGGAACGAATGGTAGCGCTGGCGCAAACGATGCCGGGGTTTTTGGGGGTGGAATCGGTGCGGGATGGGTTGGGAATTACGATTTCGTACTGGGAAAGTGAGGAGGCGATTCGCAACTGGCATCAGCACGCGGAACATCGGCTGGCGCAGCAGCGGGGCTACGAAGAGTGGTATCAGTCGTTCGTGACGCGCGTGTGCAGGGTGGAGCGGGCGTATGGTTTTGAGAGGGGGAAGGCGTGAACGAGATGGGCAATTTGCATGTGCCTGCAAAGCTGGCGGCAATTCAAGCGGCGACGCAGGCGCACGGGTTTGCGATGGCGTCGGATGAATTGACGGGGTCGCTCCTGCGAACGCTGGCGGCGACGAAACCGGGCGGGCGGGTGCTGGAACTGGGCACGGGGACGGGATTGGCTACGGCGTGGTTGTTGGATGGAATGGATGACGAGGCGGAGTTGTGGACACTGGATCACGATGCAGCGGTGGTGGCGATTGCGGAGGCGCATCTGGCACATGACCCGCGTGTGAGCTTTTACACGATGGATGGGAATGTGTTTTTACAATCGCTGGTTGAGGAGCAGCATCGCTTCGATCTGATTTTTGCCGATACGGCCGGGCAAATTCTGGTTGTTGGACGAAACATTATCGCTGCTGAATCCGGGCGGATTGTATGTGATTGATGACCTGCTGCCGCAGCCGAATTGGCCGTCGGATCATCCGCCAAAAGTCGCGCAGTTGCTGGCAACGCTGGAACATCGCGCGGATTTACAATTCACGAAACTTTGCTGGTCAACGGGACTGCTGATTGCAGCCAAAGGATAGCGAACCGTTGACAAATGTGGAAAACGTCCGTTTGTTATTCCCAGACGAAAACGCTCGGAGAGAAGACGCACGGGACGTTTGCGCTCCGACTTTGAACGACATTTGACGCTGGGGAGTTGTGCTTAGGGGATTTGAAGGAGGTATAAGCATAGGCAGGCCGATACTCCACTTCCTTAATCACTCGCTATCTACTTATAAGCATATTAACGTTGGTGTTCATTCTGTTTCTTGCCGTTTGGGTGCTCCCGAACAGATAGGAACTTTACCGGGTTTGGGCTATGCAGGCAGCTAAACCCAAAAAGGAGTCGAATGATGCATCACACTATAAAAAGAATTTCTCACCTTCTGACTATAGTCGCCTTGAGCCTGATCGCCTCTCAATCAGTCAAGGCCGACCCGATTTCCTTTACGACAGGTGTGGGCAACGATGGCGCGAAGCTGGCGGGCGGCGCGGTGGATGCTCACTACAAACTGGTGACCAGTGGCGGCACCAGTAATTTGTTGGTGGCGTCGGTGCTGCCCGGTTCCTGGGCGACGAATACGGGAGCCTCGCAATGGATTGCACCCAGCGCTAATGGAAATGGCGAATATCCTGCCCAGGGGGCACAGTATATCTTTCGCACGACGTTTACGATTGGCGCGGGTTTTGATCTGAACTCGGCTTCGATTAGCGGATCGTTGTATGTGGATGATCGCGTGCAAATTCGCCTGAATGGCGTACTGATTGGCGAATGGCCGACGGGTAACGGATCGGGGTATTTCCCCAATACGTTGTCGAGCTTTCTGCTCAACAAGGGCTTTGTGCTAGGCGAAAATACGCTGGATTTTGTCGTAGTGAATACGACGCCGGGTAATACGCCGATTGGTTGCAGGTCACGGTTCTGGCTTACCGGTGAACGTCATGAACACAACCGTACCAGAACCCACCTCGCTCTTTTATTAGGCACTGGCCTGGCCGGACTGGCAACGTATGCGCGTCGCCGTCGCACGAAGGCGATGATTTCCTCACGAGAGTAGGAATTCGTTCGGAGCCGGCACCGACAGTTTACTTCCAGCTAACGCGGAAGAAGGAATGCACAGCATCTGCTTTACATCCCCTCTTCCGCGTATTACTTTGTCCGCCTCCTGCTGTTTCGTATCGCTCTTTGGTCATCGGGTAAAGTCAGGATGGGTTGGTTCACGAGCAATCTTGAAGTCGCCCGCACAGATCATCTGGTCATTTCAACTTTTCCATTTTTGATTCGCCAGTTTTCACCGCAATCGAAGGAGAGTCGCAGCGCGCCCTTCTCAACACACTGCTACTTCTGTACTGACAACTCAAGTTCACAGGATGCCAGTGGAGCAACAAACAAGATGCTGTTGTACATCGTCCGCACGATGTAGTGCAAACATCCTGTTTGCACCTCCCACTGAATTTGCCAACAAGCGCCACTTTCTTAGCTTCTTATGCTCAAGGTTTTATTGCTCAGCCGCTACGATCAACTGGCGGCGAGTGCGCGGTATCGTTTTTATCAGTATGTGCCGTATCTGCGACAACAGGGCGTGACAGTGACGGCGGCACCACTGCTGGACGATCAGTATGTGGAGCGGCTCTACGGCCACGGCGAAACGTTGACGTCTGCACAACTTGCCGCCGCGTATGCAGCGCGTCTGAAAGCGCTATGGCAAGCGGCGGACTATGATCTGGTCTGGCTGCAAATGGAGGCCTTGCCGTGGCTGCCCAGTTGGCTGGAACTGCCGCTGTTGCGCCGCCGAACGCCGTATGTGGTGGATTATGATGACGCTTGGTTTCACACTTACGCCGATCAGCATCCGTCCTGGCTGATTCGGCGGCTTTTGCGGCAAGATTGATGCCGTCGGCGTGAAAAACGCGGCGCTGGTGGTGGCGGGCAATCGTTATATCGCCGCGCGGGCTACCCAGAGTCGCGCCAGAAAAATTGCAATTGTTCCGACCGTCGTTGACCTCGCAGCGTATCCGTTGTCGCCGCCACCAGAAAATAAAATATTTACAATTGGCTGGATTGGCACGCCGTTTACCGCGCATCATCTGCGCAGCATTCAGCCTGCCCTGCAACAATTTTGCTGCGCGGGCAACGCCCAAGTCGTGGCGATTGGTGCGGAGTCGTTGCAACTGGACGGCGTTAATTTGCAGGTGAAGTCCTGGCAACAGCAAACCGAAGCGCACGAACTCCGCCAATTTGATGTTGGCATTATGCCACTCCAAGACGCTGCATTTGAGCGCGGCAAATGCGGCTTGAAACTGATTCAATATATGGCCGCTGCCCGTCCGGTGATTGCGACACCTGTGGGCGTGAATCAGGAAATCGTCAAAGATGGTCAAAACGGTTTTCTCGCCACCACCACAGAAGAGTGGCTTGCTGCCTTGTCCTGGATCAAGCAGGATCGCCCGTTGGGTCAGGTCTTAGGCGCTAAGGGACGCGCGCAGGTCGAGCGCGAATTTTGCCTGCAAATCACCGCGCCGAAAATCGCGCAGTTGTTGTATCAGGCTGCGCAGAAAGTGCCGCCGCACTCCCTCGCTTCATTGGTGGGGCCACACGAAAGCGCCTCTCGTTTGGCGAAACCGCAACGTGAGAGTATGATTCCCGCCGCTTCCGGGAGCAGACCGCTTCCGGCCAATTCTCGAAAGGAATCATCGCAATGAGTGATCTTAATATTGGCATCGTCGGCTTAGGCTGGGTGGCTGGCGCGCATATCGAAACTTTTAAAAACGTGAGCGGCGCGCGCGTGACCGCCGTTTGTTCCGGGCGGCAGCTAGACCCGGCGGAACTGGAAAAGCAATATGGCATTCCGCTGAAAGTTTACAATGATTTTGACCGGATGCTGGCTGATCCTGACATTCACGTCATTGATATTTGCACACCGCATCCCTATCACCCGTCGCAGGCCATTCGCGCCGCCGAAGCGGGCAAACATCTCATCATCGAAAAACCGCTCGCGCTTGGTTATGACGATACCGTGAAGATGCGCGACGCCATTCACAAGGCAGGCGTGCAGGCGTGCGTCTGTTTTGAAGTGCGCTTTTCGCAGCATTTCACGACCATCAACGCCGTGCTGAAGGAGGGGTTGCTCGGCGAATTGCATTACGGCGAAGTGGATTATTTTCACGGCATCGGCCCCTGGTACGGACAGTTCGGCTGGAACATCAAAAAAGAGATGGGCGGCAGCAGTCTGTTGACCGCCGGATGTCACGCGCTGGATGCATTATTGATGTGTATGGGCAGCGACGTTGAGGAAGTCACCAGCTACAGTAACCGCAGCAAAAGCTCGATTTTTGCGCCGTACGAATACGACACGACTTCGGTCACCATCTTAAAATTCAAAGACGGTAAACTCGGCAAGGTTGCTTCTGTGACCGATTGTTTGCAGCCGTACTACTTTCACATTCACCTCGTCGGCAGTGAAGGCAGCTTGCTCGACAACCGCTTTCACTCGCAAAAGCTGAAAACCAATCGCCACAAATGGAGTCACTTGGAAACCGCGCTCGTGGATTCGGGCGACGTGTCGGATCATCCCTATCAACCGCAGTTCCAGTCGTTCGTGGACGCGGTGAAAGCGGGCGAGAAAATGCCGCTCACCGATTTTGAAACAGCCTTCCAATCGCATCGCGTCGTTTATGCTGCTGATCGTTCGGCGGCAGAAGGACGGACGATTAAATTAGCAGAGTTGGCGCTGTAAGAATTGGAGATTGGAGATTGAAAATTGGTTGTTACTGCCCTCTCCAATCTCCACTTTCCAATCTCTAATCTTCATTGCTCTGGTTTTGGTTTTGGTGCGCTCAGCTTTTCTTTTTCCGCATCCACATTGAAGCGCTTGTAATCGCTGTAGCGAATGGATTGATTGAAACTTAATCCCACAATCAAGGCACGCACCGACACATTGATTTCAATCACGGCAGGCAACCACAACTCGTCATTCACCAGCGCTGCTTCGAGCATAAACGTGGAACCTTCTTTCAGTGAGCCAATCAACCCGCCGCCGATGCCGAGCGATTTGATGAAGCGGGATTCCACGCGCACGACCTGTTTATCTTTCGGATCAATCCAGACCGCGCCTGCCTGCCCGCTGCCAAATTTCTCAATACCTTTGCCGCCTTTGTAATTTGGGTTCGGCTCGAAGTCAAAGACGATCACTTCGCGCCCGCGAAAGCGTTCCCTTCGCGGATTGACGAAGCGCGAGCCACGAAATAACGACACGAGCGAGAACTTGCGATCATCGTCGCCGGGGCGGTCAGCATCGCTGGACTTTTTGCCTTTGGCTTCGTCGGCGAGTTGGTTTTCGATCTTCTTGATGCGCTTTTCCACTTCGCGCAATTCGTCGGCTTGTTCTTTGGCGGAAAGCGGCTGGCCGTTCTTCGCAATCAAGCGACGAATGCGGCGGCCTTTGTAAAACGACACATCCTCGGTTTCGCTGGATTCTTTGGCGGTGCCGTCTTTATTGATCTCGCGCTTCGTCGTGGTTTCGGTGTAGCCGTAATTGTCGAGTAGTTTTTCGACGCGCTCTTCGTTCTCGTCCACAGCCTTGAGCAAGGCTTGCACGTCGGGCATTGGCTCGTTGGAAAGTTTGGGGAATTCAAAGCGCGTGCGGTCAAGCGGTTGATTGTGTGTGATGGTATCAAGGCGAATATCGTACTGCTCGTTGCCGGTGGTCAGTTGAATGGCAAACGCTTCCTGCACGCCATTGACCGCGCGGTAATCGCTGTATTCATAAATGGTCGTTGTCTCGCCCGCCGGAATCTCTTCGCGTAGCAATTGCCCTGTTGTCGCCGAAAAAAACATTTTGAGGCGGATGTTGCGATTGGAAATCAGCGTCACGACTTGTGCAGGCACATCGTTCACGGTAGCGCTGCCGCTGGCGATCAATTTGGCTTTGTCTTTTTTGGCGCTGAACCACAGATTGTTGCGGTACAGAGCTGCGAGTTGAAAATCCAAACTTTCCTGCCCAACCAGTGTGCGCAAGCCATCGCGTGAGTCGCGCCGCCAGCCGGATTTGCCGCTGTAGGCCAGGACGGATTCAAAGCCGTCGATGTCCGTGAATTGATAAAACAGATTTGGTTGCGCGCACAGGATTTGGATTTTGCCGCTACGTCCATCGCGGCGGCGCGTAATCGTTCCGCTCGCTTGCCGTGACAACACTCGCTGCCACGCTTTCTCTCCGCCCAACGCCTTGGCCGCTTGTTTGAGAATCTTGTCCGGTGCCTGCGCCCACGCGAGTGGCGTGCACAACCCACAGACCAACAGTAACAAAAGAAAAGGAATTCGCTTTGATTTCATGCAACCACTGCCACTCAAGTTCCACGAATAGCTTCGACGGGATCGAGGCGGGCGGCGCGCAGGGCCGGATACATACCTGCGATCAAGCCGACTGAGGCCGACGTTAACAGCCCCGTCACAACTGCCCACAGCGGAACAGTCAACGAAAAATTCAAGAGTAAACTGGCGATGAACGCAAACAGAAAACCCACGCCGATGCCGATCAATCCGCCCATCGTCGTGAGCATCATCGCTTCCAGCAAAAATTGTAGCAGCACATCGCGCCGCCGGGCACCGAGTGCGCGCCGCACGCCGATTTCCGAGGTTCGTTCAGTGACAGAAACAATCATAATATTCATCACGCCGACGCCGCCGACTAACAATCCTGCAAGCGCAATCGGAATGACAATCGCGGCCACACCGGTCAACACCTGATTGACGATTTCAAAAATCGCTTCGGCTTTGGTGACGCCGAAATTGTTGGGCGCATCAACGGGAACATTTCGTTGGGTGCGTAGCGCAAACGTTACGTCATTAATAACATCGTCCACCTGGTCTGGCGTAGTGCGGACGACAATGATGGTTTCTTTGATGTTGGGAAACTGCTGCGCCAAAGTTTCGTAAGGAATGTATGCCGTACGATCTGCTGGTTCTGTGCCTTCGTCTTCCAGCACACCAACAACTCGATAATTGACGCCATCCAATTTCAAGTCTTCGTCAATTGGATCGTTAGTTTGGAACAACTGCTTAGCCAGTCCTGCGCCAATGACAATAACGTGCGCTTTGCCCTTGCGCTCGGTTTCAGTGAAAAAGCGACCATTGACGACCTTCACCGTAACGACATCGGGATAGTTTTCCCACACACCAAAAATCAGCGGATTGATGGCTTCGCGTCCGCGTGTATTCATTTTGGGCTGATCGGCAATGGGGCCGAAGAAGCCGCGCAATTTTTGCGGAGAGACTGCGACAGGCGAAGACAAGGCCGCGACTGCCAACACGCTTTCATAGCTAATGTCTTTGCGCGCGCGTTCTTCTGCTGACGGCTCGCCAAACTGTGGCCCCCATTTGTCCTGCTTGGTGAAATAGACGACGTTCGGCGAAAAGCTTTCGATGCTGCGCGCAACACTGGCATAAAGGCTCGTGAGGATCGAACTGACGGTAACGACCACTGTGACACCAATAATGACGCCGAGCAATGTCAAAGCCGAGCGCAGCTTGTACGCCAGCAGGGAATCGCGCACCGTCAGAAAGATGTCTTTAAGCAATTGCGTCTGCATCACTCCGTCCTCAACGCCTCAATCGGGTCAAGCCGTGCGGCTTTGCGGGCTGGGAACACACCGAAGGCAATGCCAACCGTGCAGGAAACGCTCAGCGCCGCTACAATCGCCCACGTAGGCAAACCAATCGGAATGCCGGAAACCTTGCCAAACAACCACGCAATTGCGGCTGCGAACAGAATGCCAATACCGCCGCCAATGAATGTCAGCAGCGTGGATTCCAGCAAAAACTGCGCCAGAATATCGCTCCTTCGTGCGCCAATCGCCATACGAATACCAATTTCGCGCGTGCGTTCCGTGTCCGAGGCCAGCATCATATTGATCACGACAATGCCGCCGACAACCAGTGCAATTGCGGTGAGCGGAAATAACACGGCGGCCACAATCGTCGTGATTTGCCCGGCAAACGCGGACACTTTTTTATCGGTCGTCACACTGAAGTTTTCCTGCTCGCCCGGTTGCAGTCGTCGCACTTGCCGCATATGGAAACGCACCAAATCTTCGAGCGCCTCGCCTTCGATATTTACGCCCTGACGCGCTTTGGCGAGTAATGCAATTGAACGCGACCGCGCGCCAAACACTTTGGCCCAGGAACTAAGCGGCACTTGCACAAAGGAATCCTGCGAGGCACCAAACGAGGAACCTTGCGGTGCGTAAACGCCGACGACTTCAAACAGGTACGCACCTAAGCGAATTTGTTTCCCGATAGGCAGCTCGACCGGAAATAAATAATCCGCAGTGTCAGCGCCGATGACGCATACTTCGCGGCGATTCTCTTCGTCAAACTCCGTGAGTTCGCGGCCTCGTTCGATTTTGTATACGGAAAGCGCGCCGATATTTGGCGTTACGCCCTGCAACGCCGCCGCTTTCAGCGAGCGATTGCCATAGCGCACAGCGACGGCGGCATCCACCTGCGCTCCCACTTCAAGTTGATCGGCGAGCCGCTCACGTAAGGCGTTCAAATGGTTAGTTGTGATGTCGGGACGTTTGGCTTTGGCATCAGCAAAGGCTTGTCCATCGCCGATGAAGTCCTGAAAAGCGGCTTTGTCTACGCGCACAATGCCGGGGCCGAGGCCAGCGGTTTGTTTAGTGATGAACGTTTGCGCGCCTTCAAGCAACGCCGCAACGAGCGCGGCGACCGCAACGCCAATGACGATGCCGATGATCGTCAAGGACGAACGCAGGCGATGGGAAAGAATCGCGTCAACCGCAACCTGCAACGCTTCCCACCAGCGCCGCCCGGCGGCCAACACCGCGATGCGGGGCAATGTGCGATGAACGGGGACAGGGGTAACCATTTCCATGCAGCAACCAAACTGCGCTAACGGTAGGGGGGATTACATTAGGAGTCAATTAGAGAAACTGTGCAATTATTGTCACAGATGTTTGTTGAGTGAACGATACTTTACAGCAGCAACATAGCGTTTACGCAGCAATGCGCAGCGATAATCTCTGTAACACTCCGCGCCACCTTTGTGCCTGTGCGGTGAAGAAAAGCTCTCAAGGTCGCAGCCCGCGATGCTTCGCTCCAACTTCCTGGGGCAATAAGTCATACGCCATCGTCACCCAATCGCATAGCAGCGGGCGCGTGTCGCGGGGATCAATGATCTCTTCAATGCCGAACGCTTCTGCTGTGCGGAACGGCGAGCGCAATTCATTTAGCATCTGCTCGATTTCCCGCAAGCGGGCTGCCGGGTCGGGGGCGGCTTCGATGTCGCGTTTATACGCGGCCATTACGCCGCCTTCAATTGGCAGTGAACCCCAATCGCCCGACGGCCAAGCATAGCGCAAGTTTAAGCGATGATGTTTGCCGTGACCTGCGCCTGCAACCCCATAAACACGGCGCAGAATGATCGAAACCCAAGGAATCGTTGCCTGATAAATCGCGCCCATCATACGCGCGCCATAGCGGGCGGTGCCTTCGCGTTCGGCTTTGGTGCCGATCAGGAAGCCAGGTTGGTCTACGAAGTTGACAACGGGCAGATGGAAAGTGTCGCAGAGATCAACAAAGCGCGTGACTTTCTCGCAAGCGGCGGCGTCAAAGCTACCGCCGAGTTGTTTCGGATCGTTGGCCAGCACACCGACCGGGTAGCCGTTCAGGCGTGCAAGGCCAACAACGGCGGGCTTGCCGTAGTAACGCGCGATTTCAAAAAACGAATCGCGGTCTAAAACGTGGCTCAGGATTTTGCGAATGTCATACGTGCGGCGACGGTCGCGCGGGATAAGAGAAAGTAATTCTTCCTCACGGCGTGCGGGATCGTCGCGCAGTTCTGAGCGAAGCGGAAGGTGCCAGACGTTCGTAGGCAAGTACGAAAGGAAGCGGCGAATTTGGGCAAAGGCTTCGTCTTCGGTTTCGACTTCGTTATCAATGCAACCGCTGCCACGCGTGTGGATGTGCGTGCCGCCGAGTTCTTCTTTCGTGACTTTCTCGGCAGTGCCGCGTTCGACGACCGGCGGGCCAGCGACGAAAAGTTGGCTGATGCCTTTGACCATCACCGAAAAATGCGCGTTGACCGCTCGCACTGCGCCGAGGCCCGCTACCGGGCCAAGACAAGCGGCAACGACCGGCACTTCTGACAATAACGCGACGGCTTCATCCCAACCCGGCACGTACGGCACATACGTGCGCTGCATTGTTTCCAGCGTCTTTACACTGCCGCCGCCGCCGGTGCCGTCAATCAGGCCAATATAAGGAATCCTGAACTCACGCGCCATTTTGATCGCGTAAACTGATTTGTAACCGACTGCTCCATCAGCAGCGCCGCCGCGTACGGTGAAATCGTCGCCGCTGACGACGACGCGCCGCTGCTCAATGCGTCCCGTGCCGCTGACGACGTTGGAGGGCGTGAACGAAACCAACTCTTCGTTTTCGTAGGTGGCTTTGCCCGCGAGCGCGCCGGTTTCGTGAAAACTGTTTGCATCCAGCAAACGTTCGATGCGTTCGCGTACCGTGAGCCTGCCGTTATTGTGTTGCCGGGCGACATTCGCTTCGCCGCCCATTTGTTTGGCTAATTCGACACGTCGTTTGATTTCGTCTACTTCGGGTTGCCAGCTCAAATATGTTTCCTCCGATGCTGCGGAATGGGGCGCTAGACTGACCGAGCGGTTAGCGGCTTGTCAAGCGTTGGTTTCGTCATTATGCTGCGGCAGCAATTCTGCAAGCGAAAGGTTGTTCTGACAATGAATGCTGAAAACAATCCGCTGATTATTGATGCCTGGGCGCAACCCGCCACGAAAGAAGCGTGGGCGAAGCTGCCCGAAGTGACGCGGCTGTTCCAACAATCCGGCACCACGCAAATGCTGGCCGAAGGGCTGACGACCGAAGCGATAGTTGCAAGTATGGATGCCGCAGGCATTCACAAACTGATGCTGTCGGCGTGGCATCGTCCGGGGCAGTGGGTTTATCACAATGATCTCATTGCAGAGATGGTGCGCTTATATCCTAACCGTTTTGTAGGCGTGGCAACGGTCAATCTGGAAAAGCCGGTCGAAGCTGTGCGCGAATTGGAACGTGCCGTGAAAGAACTGGGCTGCAAGGCGCTGCGCATCGTGCCGTGGCTGTGGAAGCTGCCGCCGAATGACAAGCTCTACTATCCGCTTTATGTCAAATGCGTCGAACTCGACATCCCGTTCTGCACACAGGTCGGGCATACCGGGCCGCTGATGCCCTCGGAAACCGGGCGTCCAGTGCCGTATTTGGATGAAGTCGCGTTGACATTTCCCGAACTGAAAATCATTGGCGGCCACATCGGCCACCCGTGGACGGAGGAAATGATTGGACTGGCCTGGAAACACGAGAATGTGTTTATTGACACCTCGGCCTATCTGCCGCGTTATTACCCGCCGCAATTGTTGCACTACCTGAAAACCTACGGGCAGGACAAGGTACTGTTCGGGACGAATTTTCCGCAACTGCCGTTGGAAAAATGCGTGGCGCAGGTCAGGGAATTGCATCTGCCGCCCGCGATTGAAGCGAAGTTTTTCGGCGAGAATGCGCAGCGGGTGTTCAAATTGTAATTTCGTGCGTACGTTTCTGTCCTTCACCTATCTTGACCTCTTCGCACACGCGGAGTATGGTTGCGCCATATTATTCAAAAAGTAGTAAGCCTTTATTGATCTGGAAGTCTTGTACACCAAACCTTTTCCTGGAGGCTGTCTATGTCGAAACACCTTGTGAAGATTCTGTGTCGCGTTTTGGAGTTGTGCGGCGCACTCTTGATTCTTTCGTCCTTTGCCTTTGCACAAACCACTTCGACCACGATTCTCGGCACCGTAGCCGATGCATCGGGCGCAGTGTTACCGAATGCAAAAGTTACCGTTACCAACACTGGGACGGGGCAAAAGCGCGAAGCGATGACTTCGTCTACGGGCGATTTTAGCTTTCCTTTGTTGGATGTGGGCGTGTATGACTTGGCGGTAGAGGCGGCGGGATTCAAACAAGGTGTGCGGCGTGGCGTGGTGTTGGAAATCAATGAGAAAGTGCGAGTGGATTTTGCGCTGCAAGTCGGGGCAACTACCGAACTCATCGAAATCACAGCCACCGGGACGATCCTGAAAACGGATGATGCCACGCTCGGCCAAACTATCGAACAACGCCGTGTCGAAGAGTTGCCGCTGAACAATCGCAACCTCGGCGCGTTGGCGATTCTGCAACCGGGCGTGCAATACGGCCCGCGTTCGGGCACGGATGGACAGGGCTTCGGGCAGCGGCAAGGCTCGCACGGCATTCCGATTCCCGGCATAGGGCTGTCGTTCGTAGCGAACGGGCAGCGCGAGACAAATCAGCACGCGACGCTCGATGGCGTCGTGGCGACGGAAGCACGTGTGAATACGATTCCGTTCAGCCCCTCGGTCGAAGCCGTGCAGGAATTCAAGGTGTTGTCGGGCAGCTATTCGGCAGAATACGGCTTCAACGCGGGCGCGCAAACGATCATTGTGACCAAGTCGGGCACGAATGACTTTCACGGTTCGCTCTTTGAATTTGTGCGCAACGATATTTTCGATGCGGAAAACTTTTTCCAGAATTACTTCAATGCACCGGGGGCTACCCGCATCAAGAAAGACAGCTTGCGGCAAAACAACTTCGGCGGCGTGTTGACGGGGCCGGTGACGATTCCGAAGCTCTATGACGGTCACAACAAAACGTTTTTCATGACGAATTACGAACGGCGGCTGCGGCGGCAAGGCGGTTTGTCACAAGCCGCCAATCATCCCACCGAAGCGTTTCGCACGGGCGATTTCAGCGCGCTGCTGAATCGCAAAGACGCGGCGGGGAATGCGCTGCCTGCGATTCAGATCATTGATCCGCTCACCGGCACGCCGTTCGCGGGCAACATTATTCCCGCCGCGCGTATTTCGGCTTCTGCGAAAGCGTTCTTAGACTTCTGGCCAAAGCCACAGCGCATCAATCCTGATCCGCTGAACGGCACGAATTATGTGGGGGGCGAACGGCGTACGTTGGATGATGAGCAACTCTTTGCGCGCATAGATCACCATTTTTCGGAGAAAGACCAAATCTTTGGCCGCTATGCTTTCAACGATGTCGTCTACAACGTGATTCCGGGCGACAATCCGAATTTTACGTACTTCGTCGCGGGGCGCAATCAGAACATCGGCACAGGCTGGATTCACATTTTTACGCCGAATTTCATTAACGAACTGCGCTACGGCTATAACCGTTCGGTAGACAACACGCTCAATCCACGCGCGAACACAAATTTTGATTTAGAGGCGCTCGGTTTGACGGGATTCCGGGTCGTCAACGATGGCAATCGCAAATTTACGCCGCGCGAAACGGGCGTGCCGACGATTACCATCAATGGCTTTTCGACGCTGTCAGAACAGGACGGCGGCAATGGTTTCGACTTCAATAACCTGCACCAGATTAACGACAATGTCACGTGGAGTCGCGGTGCGCATAGCTTTAAATTCGGCTTCGATTTCCGCAACGTGCGGCTGTTTCGTGGCGCAGCGAATACGCCGCGCGGCAATCTGACGTTTAGCGGCGACATTGCCGGGACGGGCTTTGCGGCGTTCCTGCTCGGCTATCCCAGTTCGACGGGCACGCCGGAAGGGTTGCCGTTGACAGAAACGCGGCAAAATCGGTTTGCTGGGTATGTGACGGATGATTGGAAAGCGACGCGCAAACTGTCGTTGAATCTCGGCTTGCGCTACGAATACAACACGGCGGCGGTGGACATCACAGGGTTGTGGCGCAGCCTGAGTTTTACGACTCGCACGAATAATTTGCCGACGGTGATTCCGAACATCGGCCAGGAATACGCTTTCTATGAACCCAACAAGAAACTGTTTATGCCGCGTTTAGGCTTTGCCTATCGCCCGACGGATAACTGGGTGGTGCGAGGCGGGCTGGGGATTTATTACAACGTCCACCAGTTGAATAACTACACGATTCTGAATTTGAACCCGCCGAAATCCGGCACGGCAAACTTTGCCAATTCGGCGACGGGTGGCAGGATCACGAACGCGGCGAATCAACCGATCCTGACGTTTGCCGCTCCGTTTGGCACGGTGAATCCGACGAGCGCCACAGGTATCAACGCGCTTGATCCGGCGAACAATCAGCCCTACATCACGCAATGGAGCCTGGACGTGCAGCGTCGTTTGCCGGGCGGCATCGTGTTAACGACGGGTTACGTAGGCAACAAGGGAACGCATATTGACCAGACGGTTGAATTGAACGCACCCGCGCCTTCGATTTTGGCGAATCCCGGCGGGCGGCGTCCGATTCCGTCGTTTGCCGATGGCGTCGGCGGCCCGACGCGCCCGCTGAATCGGTTGCGTTGGCTCAGTTCTGACGGCAATTCGTGGTATCACGCCTTGCAGGTGAATGCGCAGAAGCGTTTCAGTAAAGGCTTGTCCATGAACCTGTCTTACACCTGGGGCCGCGCGATGGGCGAAGGCTACGGACGCAACGAAGGCGGTGGCGCGATTCCGAATTCCTATCAAAATCCCAAAGATCGCGCCTCCGAAAAAACGCGGTATGGCTTCGATTTTCAGCACAGCGCCGTGTTGAGTTTCCTGTACGAACTCCCGACGCTTGCCGCTTTCAAAGACAATGCGGCGAAGCATGTGTTCGGCGGCTGGCAACTGAACAGCATCACGGTGCTGCGCACGGGGCTGCCGTTTTCGGTGACGCAGAACAATACGATTAATACGATTGAAGGTCACGTGCGCCCCGATTTGATTAGCAATCCGAAACTTGACAAGCCGACCGTAGACAAGTGGTTCAACCCGGATGCCTATCGCGTCGTGACCTGCGCGCAACCCGGCGGCACCGATGCGGCGGGCGTGGCGCGCAATGCCTATCTGGCGGGTTTCTGTCATTATGGCAGCGCAGGTCACGCCGTACTGGAAGGCCCCGGCTTCAAGAACGTAGATTTTTCGTTGCTGAAAAATATCTCGTTCACCGAACGCACACGACTGCAATTCCGCTGGGAAATTTTCAATATCTTCAACACGCCGCAATTTGCTGTGCCAAACTCTGGCCTGAATGCTGCGCCTGCGCTCTTACCTGCCACGGCAGGCGGCGCGTTCCCAACGCAAATCACCGCGTCGCGCGGCCCCGGTGCCATCACGAGTCTGGTCGCGCCGATGCGGCAAATGCAGTTTGGCTTGAAGTTGTTATTCTGAAACTACGAAACAGACGGAAATAACGAAATGGACGAAAAGGGGAAAGTGCATTTCGTTTGTTTTGTTATTTTCGCCTGTTCCGTAGTTTCCGCTGGCTTTGAAAGGGAAACTCTTGTGAAAAGTATTGTAGCTTTCCTCGCCTTATTGCTCGCGCTGAGCGTTGCTTTGCTCTGGCCACAAAACACGACTGCTGTGCTGAACGAAATCAAAATCCTGCGCTATCAAGCCGTCCCGATGCGTGATGGCGTGAAGCTGTTTGCCGATGTCTATTTGCCGCGTGCTGCCGGGCGCTATCCGGTGCTCGTCGTGCGGACGCCCTACGGCGTGCAACGCGACGGCGTACACGAAACAATGATGAAGTTTGCGCAGCACGGCTACGCGGTCGTAATGAATGACGTGCGCGGGCGCTACGAATCAGAAGGGAAGTGGGAACCGTTTCGCACCGAAGCGAAAGACGGCTACGACACGATTCAATGGGCAGCGAAGCAGGCGTGGTCGAACGGCAAAGTCGCTACGCAGGGCGGTTCGTATCTTGGTCACGTGCAATGGGCAGCAGGGAAGTTGCAGCCGCCGAATCTCGTAGCGATGTTTCCGGCGCTTGCTTCGACGAATATTTACCGGGATTGGATCACACTGAACGGTGCTTGGCGGTTGTCGTTCAACTACGGCTGGGGCGTGGTGCGGATGCCGAATCGGATTATGTTGCCGCAGTATTGGCACAGCGAAAACTACGCGCCGCCAGAATTGAAGTACGAAACGATTTTGAAACATTTGCCGTTGAGCAATGGCGATTTGGAAAGCGCAGGATATGCAGTGCAGCATTACCGCGACTGGGTGGCGCATCCGAGCTACGATGCGTACTGGAAAGAGATCAGCGACGAAGAGAATTTCAGCAAGTACAATGTGCCGATTCACACGAGCGGCGGCTGGTTCGATATTTTTCTGCAAGGTACGATCAACGGCTTCGTCGGCGTGCGCAAACACGGCGCGAACGAAAAGACCCGGCGCGAATCACGCATGATTATCGGCGCGTGGGGACACGGCCCAACGCAGAAATATGGTGACGTAGATTTCGGCCCTGCCAACAACCGCAATCAATTCGAGACAGAACTAAAGTGGTTCGATCATTACCTGCAAGGCAAAGACAACGGCCTTGACCGTGAACCGCCCGTTGAGATTTTTTATATGGGCGTCAATCAATGGCAGCACGAACAGGATTGGCCGATCCCAGGCACGAAGTTTACGCCGTGGTACATTGCGAGCGGCGGCAAGGCGAATACGCCCGGCGGCAACGGCACGCTGAGCGCGAACGCTCCGAACGGTGCCGCGAGCGATCAATACAACTACGATCCGAATGATCCCGTGCCGACGCTCGGCGGCAACAATTGCTGCGGCACGCCGACGCTCGCGGGGCCGAAAGATCAACGACCGTTGCAAAATCGGCAGGATATTTTGAGCTACACAAGTCAGCCGATGACCGAACCGCTCGCGATTGCCGGGCCGGTGAAGATGAAACTCTTTGCCGCGACGGATGGCCCCGACACGGATTGGGTCGTAAAGTTGATTGATGTCGCGCCGAACGGCTTTGCGATCAACATCTGCGAAGGTATTATTCGCGCACGCTATCGCAGGGGCGTAGACAAAATGGAATTGCTCAAACCCAACGAAATTTACGAATACGAAATTGATCTGGTCGGCACGGCGAATGTCTTCCTGCCCGGCCATCGCCTTCGCGTAGACATCACCAGCAGTCACTTCCCGCAATTCGACCGCAACCCGAACACAGGCGAAGCGTTCGGCACGGCGGCGAAAGTGCGTGTAGCGAAACAAACGATCTTTCACACCGCGCAGCGCGCCTCGGCAATTGTTTTGCCGGTTGTGCCGCTGCCGAAAACAAAGGCTCTGAACTGAGACAGAGGGAAAGAGAGATGGAGAGAAAGAGCGCGCGATGTGACTCGCGCAGTCGCTCTTTCTCTCCGTCTCTCCGTCGCTCTTTCTCTCCATCTCTCCTTCATTCCACAAAGGCAGGTACACCTTATGTCCACTCGTCGTAATTTTATTCAGGCTCTCTCCAGCGTTCCCTTTGTCGGCGGAATGCTTTCTGCTACAACGCTCGCTATGACAAAAGAAAATGGCCGCGATTATTTCAAAGAACTCGGTGTGCGCCCGTTCATCAATGGGGCAGGCACGTTCACGACGCTGACGGCTTCGCTGATGTGGCCGGAGGTGATGGAGGCGATCAACTATGCTTCCAAAGTTTTCGTACCACTGAACGATTTGCAGGAAGCGGCGGGCAAGCGGATTGCCGAATTGATTGGCTGCGAGGCGGCGATGGTTACGTCGGGCGCGGCGGCGGCGTTGACGGTGGGCACGGCGGCTTGTGTCGCGGGCAAGAACCGGGTTGGATTCGGCGCATACCTGACTTGGCAGGCACGGGAATGAAAAGCGAAGTGATTGTGCAAAGTCGCACCGCTACGGTTACGATCACGCCGTGCGCAATTGCGGCATCAAGATGATTGAAGTCGAAACGGCGGACGAACTCGAACGCGCGGTGAGTGAAAAGACGGCGATGATGTTGTTCTTCAATGACGCCGACCCACGCGGCAAAATCAAAGCGCAGGAGTTTGTGGATTTGGGCAAGAAGCACAAGGTGCCGACCTTCAATGACGCCGCTGCCGACACGCCGCCGACGAATCGGCTGTCAATGTACTCAAAGATGGGCTTTGACCTCGTGACGTTTTCGGGCGGCAAAGGCATTCGCGGGCCGCAGAGCGCCGGACTGCTGCTCGGTCGCCGCGATCTGATCGAAGCGGCGCGGCTGAACTGCTCGCCCAACAGCGACTCCATCGGGCGCGGGATGAAAGTCAACAAAGAAGAAATTTTGGGGATGATGGTGGCCGTCGAAACGTATCTGAAACGCGACGACAAAGCCGAATGGAAAGAATGGGAACGCCGCGCGAAAGTCATTGCCGAATGTCTGAACGGCGTGCCGACAGTCAAAGGCGAAGTTCACGTGCCAGCCATCGCCAATCACGTCCCGACGGTGAAATTGACGTGGGAGAAAGCGGCGTTGAATTTGACCGCCGACGCCGTGCGCAAGCAGTTACGCGACGGCAAGCCCGCCATTGAAATCGCGCCGTCGAATTCGCCCGCCAGTGCTACGACGCAGGAAATCGGCGTTGGCATCTGGCAATTGCAGCCGGGCGAAGTGGACATCGTGGCGAAGCGGCTGAAAGAAGTCGTCAAGAAGGCGTAGCGCAAGTTGCCAAAGCAAAAAAAGAGGCCGGTGAGAACGCATCTCATCGGCCTTTTGTGTTAAGAGTAGAAAATCAGTTAAGGGTGAAATTAAATGCGATGACGCCGGACACTTTGACCGAGCTGCCATTCAAACTGGTTGGCGAGAAAACCCATTGCCGCGCGGCCTGCACCGCCGCCTCGCGCAACATTGGATGCCCGCTGACGGCTTCCGCCGAAATAACGCGCCCTTCCTGCGAAATCAGAATAGCGACTTGCACCGTGCCTTGAATCCGTGCGGTTTTGGCGATTTGCGGATAGGGCGGCTGCACTTTCTGCACGGCTTTGCCTTGTAGCAGCACGCTGGAAACTTTCATTACGTCCGGTGGTTTGGGCGTGGGCGTTGGGGTTGGCTCCATCTTTGGTTTGGGCGCAGGCGGCGGCGGCGGCGCGCCTGCTTCGTCACTAAAGCTCGTGCCGTTGCGGGAGATCAAATCTACTGCCACTGCGCCGTTGCCCGAAGCCAGCGGGTCAACAATGACGGGACCTTTGTGCGTAATCGGTGGTTTGGGCGGCACCTTGGAGGCATCCATAATGTCTGGCGGCGGCGTTTTGGGTTCGACAAAACCGGGGTCAGGTTGCACTTTGGTGACCGGCGCGGCCTCCGGCGGTTTGGCGACAATCGGAACAGTCGGCGGCGCGATCATCATCGCGTTGGTGTTCGCTTCGGCCAGCGCGGGATTGAACCAGACGATGGTTGCGACGGCCAACGCCGAAAGCGAAGTGCCGTAAATCAGGCTGGTGACGAGATAAAACCGACTGCGGCCTTGTTGTTTTTGTTTCGTTGATTCGACAAGTTCACTGAACATAGTTTGCCTCCGTGAGAGATTGAATGTTTGCGCCGATGGGTCTCACGAATGGAATTTGAAATTTGAGAGAAGTGTTTATTCCAGACCTTCCAGTTGCAGTCCGATGGGGCCTGCGCCACTTTCTTTGACGGTGTCAATGACGGCGGAAATTTGGCCGTAATTGAGCGTGGGCGCGCCTTTGACGAAAACGGCTTTGCGATCCAGCGGGCGGCCATCCAAGGCTTTATGGAGCAGGGAATTCAGTTCGCTGAGTGATTCGGCTTTTGTCTGATTCAGTTGATAGCCGTTCTCGCGGGTGATGCTAACGACCAGTTGCAAATCCGACTCGGTCGCGGGCTGGTCGGTTTTCTCCGGCACTTTGGTTTCGTATTTGTGCGGTTTTACGGGACTGATGGCCATAAAAATAATCAGCAGCACCAGCAGGACATCAATCAGCGGCGTGACGTTGATATTGGGTTTCGTGTGGAATGTTTTTTTCATTGTTGCTCCTTTTGCCAGACACACCTCGACGAGCCACTTGTCGCGCAAGTGCAAAACGCGGTTTTGCTGTCGAGATGATTAGGTTGGAATCACCCGGAAATGGTGACTCGGCTGAACATTAAAATCGTGTCGGCGGGCGTGTATTTGCCGCGAATGTACGCAGGCCGAAAATTCGCCTGCTCGTTGAGTACGTGCGAAAGTTTGTGAATTACTTCTGGGTCAGCGGGCGCTTCGATCACGTCTTTCACGGAAGCCCGGCCATCGGTGCCGACTAATGCGACGATGGCGAATTGTTCTTCTTTGACTTCTTTCGTAAAGCCGATCAGGGTGCCGTGCGGATCGAGAATCGGACGCGGACTTGGCGCGACGGGCAAAAGCAAATCTTTCAGTTGTGCGAGGTCTTCATCGTTGTCGTTCGGCTGCATTGCCGTTTGGGCAGCCGTCTGGAAAAATGCAAACGCGCGATGCGCCGGGCGCAAAATCGAATTAATCAACATCACGAGCAACAGCAGCGAAACCGTCGCTGCAAACGAACGCGAGAATAAGCGGATGCGCCAATTGGCTTTGTATTCTTCGCGGCGGCGAGTTTCGAGCAATTGCCGTCGCGCTTCGATTTGCAGCGCCCACATCGTTGCGGCCTGCATTTCCTGTGCTTGTTTTGTGGTCAGAGCAGCGGCGCTCAGCGATTGCAGTTGCGCGGCCTGTTGACGCAGTTCGCGGGCGTGTTGCCGACACGCTTCGCATTCATTCAAATGGTGGTTGAGTAAGGCACGTTCAGACGGGCGAAGTTGCCCATCCAATTGCGCAGAAATCAAAACAGAGTAATTACGGCACTTCATAACTTTGTCCTTTGTCAGTGATCGGTGGCCGGTGGTCGGTGGCTGGTTGTCTTTCGCTGACACCGTCGTAGGAAAAACTACCGACCACCGGCCACCGATCACTGACCACCGACGCCTGAGCAAATCGTCCTGCCGTGCGGTGGCACCGAAAGCGAAACCCGCGTGGAGTTTGTTGCTGACCGCCACGAGGGTTAGGTTCGCCGACCCATCGGCAGTTGCGTCGTAAGCACACACCGCACGGCACGACGATTTGCCCGAATTTTCAACGGTTGCTCAAGCTGGCGCGTAACATTTCGCGTCCGCGAGCAATGCGGGACTTCACTGTCCCGACCGAAATCTCCAGGATGCTGGCAATCTCTTCATACGACATGCCTTCAATGTCGCGGAGCGCCACCGCAATCCGAAAGTCCTTTTTCAAGGCACCAAGCGCGCGTTCCAATTGCTGTTGCCGTTCGTGCGCGATGGCAGCGGCTTCCGGCGAATCGCCGTTGCTCGCGAGCGTTGCCCCGAGCGACATTTTGTCATCGTCGTCATTCAACAGCGGTTCATCCAGCGACCGCGTTTCTTCGCGCCGCCGCCGCTTCCACCAACGCTCCGAATTCAACGCCTGGTTGACGGCAATCCGACAGACCCACGTCTTCAGGCTGGCATCACCACGAAAGTGGCTGAAATGCCGGAAGATTTTCAAAAACGTTTCCTGCGTTACGTCGCGCGCTTCTTCTGCCTCACGCACAATGCGCAGCGTCACGGAATAAACGAGCGGTTGGTATTCCCGCACCAGTTCCGAGAACGCTTCCATTTCGCCCGCCCGCAAGCGTTCCACCAACGCCACTTCGCGTGGCTCAACCGCAACCGCGGGCGCAGGCTCATAAACCTCGCCGAAAGCTCCGTCAAGGTTCGTTTCAATGCCAATTGCCAGCCATGCCTTTTCCTTTATCAGCATGCGCGCGCTCCCGAAAATCAGGTTGTGGTTTGTTGCGGGTGATTCTGTTTTTTTCCTGCCAGGCCAGGGTCACCAGCTTGCTGATGACATTGCCATTAGACTCCGGCTTGGGTAACAAAGTTCCCGGCTATCTTACAACTTTTGCCGAAAAAACGGGAAAAGACTTTCCCGCCAATTCATTTCGTCTGTTTCTCCCGGTCAACGCACGGTTGAACGATTCCGGTCGAAATCCTTGCAAGGCAATAGATTTTGTAGTAGTGTGCCGCCGCTTGGCCATATCTTGTGTGCTTTGGCAGGAGTTAATAGCTAACGTGGCGAAAAAACTGAAATCTTTGATAGTGCTGATCGTGGGTGGAGGCTTGGCCTTTTGGTTCGCACGCGGGATAGATTGGTCAACGGTCGGCGTGTATTGGCGGAATGCAAATTGGTGGTTGCTGCTGCTCGGTGCAGTCTTAATTAACCTGACGATGCTCGTGCGCGCGGTGCGCTGGCTGACGTTTTTGCAGCCGATTACGCGCGCGAGTTTGCGCGAGGCGTTGGCCGCAACGGTGATCGGGTTCGGGTGCATTTTTGCAGTAGGGCGAGCCGGAGATGTTGTGCGGCCTTTGATGCTGAGTTTGCGCGAGCGCATTAGTCCCAGCGCTACCATAGCGACGATTTTGATTGAGCGCATTTACGATATGTCCGCCGTCGCAGTGATGTTTGCAGTGAATTTGCTGCTGCTGACCTTGCCCGCTGACAAAGCAGATGATTTGCAGAAAATGCGTTCGGTGGGCTGGTTAATGCTGCTGGGCTTGGGCGTAGGGATTGGCCTGTTAGTTTTGTTGCGGCTGCGGTCAGCTGCGGTCATTCGGTTTTTTGAAAGGCTTCTTGGCTGGCTGCCACAGCGGGTTTTAGCTGCGGTACTGGGCTTGTTGCGACATTTGGCCGAAGGGTTATCGGTGCTGCTGGATTGGCGCGAAATGCTCAAAACCATTGTGCAGACCGCGCTGGTCTGGGGGCTGATTGCGCTCGCGTATTGGTCGGTCATCTACGCTTTTGGATTGGATTTTTCGTTGACGCAAACAATTTTTGTGTTGGGCGCTGGACTCGTTGGGTCTTTAATCCCGACGCCCGGTGGCTCGGCTGGAGCCTTTCACGCGGCGGCGCAAAAAGGGCTGATCTTTTTGGATGTGGACGCGAATTTAGCCGCTGCCGTTGCGATTGCGATTCACATCATTTCATTTGGCTCGCCATTCATCTTTGCTCTTTTTTATTTAATGCGAACCGATATTAGCGTGAGCCAGTTGCGCGCCTTGATGACGGGCGCAAGTGAACCTGTGCAAAATCATTCATGAAACTAACCCCCTAGTCGGCAAAACAGGAGTCGAGTCATGAGATGCCCTTTTTGTGGTCACCTGGAAGATCGCGTCGTGGATTCCCGCGAATCGCGCGAAGGCGATTCGATTCGCCGTCGCCGCGAATGCCTCAAATGTGAACGCCGTTTCACCAGTTACGAGCGAATTGATGAAATCCCGTATATGGTCGTCAAAAAGGATGGTCGCCGCGAACCCTTCAATCGCGACAAGGTAATGGCGGGACTCTTGCGCGCCTGTGAAAAACGCCCGATCCCAACGACGAAACTGGAAGCGATTGTGAATGCGATTGAAACTTATGTGCAATCCTCGCCCGAACGTGAACGCCCGACGACGAAAATCGGCGAGATGATTATGAGACGGCTGAAGGAACTGGATAAGGTGGCGTATGTGCGCTTTGCGTCGGTCTATTTGGAGTTTCAGGACGTGACGGAATTTATGGATGAACTCAAAGGTTTGGTGCGGGCGCGAAAGTAAAAAAAAGTGCCACGAAAAAAGTCCTTCGGCGGCAAGTCTCGGCTTGCAAAATAAAAAGTCAGTTGCTAGTATTCGCGTTTTCGTAAAGCGGCTCTTTTAAAATCAGTGTGTCAGCTTACGCACTTTTGCCGGTGTAGCTCAGTTGGTAGAGCAGTTGA
>JAXLQQ010000070.1:0-30925 GCA_046331525.1 Blastocatellia bacterium | reverse complement strand
GAACACGCAATTTCGGTCTTTGCCGCGTGCAGTCCGGTCATAATTGCCGCTGCCACCCCGCGATTTTTTTTGTGTGAGACAATCGTTACATTGGGCTTTGACCCGAAGAGTTTTTGTAGTAACTCGCGGGTCGTATCAGTACTGCGATCATCTACAAAAATAAAGTTCGGTTGATACTTATCTGAGAGCGATTCTTCGACGCTAACTAAAGTGTTGGCAAGATAGGGGAGCGACGACTCTTCATTGAAACAGGGGATAATAATCGAAATCGGCGTTTTATTTACTTCGGCAGCTTGTACTTGGATTACTTCTCTAGCTTTAACTGAGTTAGTGCGAATAAGTTCGGGCGCTAAGGTCGTGTCTAAGTTCAGATACTTTGCAAAAGAAGTAAAGCCATACTGTTCTAAGTAATCTTCAATCACCCAGTACATCTTGCCCAGGTTACGGTAATGCCGAATCTTAGCCAGCGAAGAAGCACTATTAATGCGCGGTTGCAGCCGATCCAATTCCCAGACGTGAAAGTACATCACGAACGGCGCGTCATACGATTCGTGCCATTTTCTGACGGCTTGCTTGATGAGCGTATGCGGGAATTGCCGGAAGAAATTGCCGCCCGCAATGGGCATCAGAAAGCCCGGAAACTTGCAGGTCGAAACGGGAAATTCCCAAAACTCTTTGCCGTCAAGTTGCAACGAATGGGCAAATCGCTGTTCCGGGTGCAGGCGTAACACGTCTGCGGTGGGCGCGATGCTCGCATCGTAAGTAAAGCCTTCTTTGGCCAATATTTCCAATGCCCAGCGTACTTGCTTCAATTGCCAACGTTGTGCTGCACGGAAACCCAAGACACGCTGTTCGCTGGCTTCCTCAAGCGAGGCGCGGGCGCGTTTTACTTCATCCTGAAATTCTGTGGGCGTCGTGCGCGCCAGATCAAGGTTGGAATAGAGGGCAATTTCGTGGCCACGGCGGCGAATTTCCTGGATGATTTCGGGTTGGCGCTCGGCGATCCAGCCGAGTGAAAAGAATGTGACTTTGGCTTGAAAACGATCCAGCAAGTCGAGCGCGACCAGCGTGTTATGCTCAAATCTGGTTTCAAAGCGCGTCCACTGTCCGCGTTGAATGAGGTAATCGAAAGCGCCTACGTGATAGTAGTCTTCCAATAACACGGCCAGTAAATGTTGCTTTGTCGGTAACTGCTGGGTCATTGATCTTAACAATCGCTTCGGAATTAATGGGTTTTGTCGGCAGGTTGCTGCGGGGCGAGGCTGAGCGATTATTTAGCAATGCCCAGTCTCTTTTTTATTGCAAGCCTGTGACAATCCACTTTTCCTATGCCAGCTTTTATTTTGTCATGCCCGTTTTTGTGCATCCCCATTTCAGGGAAGGCATCCATTAAGCAAAACTTTGCGGCCAGCTTAAGTCACAAAAAAGCTGGCGCGACACATTGCTCAAGGAGAGGTAGAGCAGCGGTGTGATCCGAGGAAATATTGCCCTCCTAATTGCCAGTACGCGCTCCGGGACAATAAGTACATAAGGTAAATTAGGAATTCTTAGCTTGAATGGCGCAGCGACAATATACTGCCCAAGCGCAGAGAACGCAAGGCGATATTTGCTTCTAAATCAAGGCTTTAACTGTGATTAACTTTAGCGCTTCTTGGCTGCTTCGATTTTCTCGCTGATCGCCATGACGAAGTCTTCACGCGAATTAAAACCAGCCTGTCGAAATGCGACCTGACCTTGTCGGTCGAAAATGATTGTGGTGGGAATGGAAGCGACCCTGAATTCGGCATCCAGATAGTTGGCGTAGACGACGGGCAATTTGATCTTTTGCCCTTTCACATACGGCTCGACATAGTTGCGGTCGTCGTCGGTGTTGATGGCTAAGAAAACGACGTCCTTATCGGCTTTGTATTTTTCCATCGCGCGTTCGAGTTCGGGCATTTCTATGCGGCACGGCCCGCACCACGTCGCCCAGAAATTCGTGACGATCACTTTGCCTTTGTAATCGCTCAGCCGCACGTCGCCACCGTTTAGTTTCGTAAGCTTGAATTGCAGCGGGTCATTGACGTTTTCGTTGAGATTGGGCAACTCGACTTTGGCTAAGCGTTCTGCCGTTTCTTTCGTAATGGTGTCGAATGTTTTCAGGATTTTGTCGCCCAAGCCTTGTTCCGAGCCGTGTTTCGCAGCATACAGTTGGCCGAGTTTGCGGCGCAATTCTTCGCGCTCTACGCCTTCGGTCGCTTCGATGGAGCGCACGAAAGCCTGCGTGTAATAGTCAATCGCCTGATCCGTGTTTTTGCGTTTTTCGGCAATGGCGGCGAGCGCAGCGGCCGTAGCGGCCATTGGCGATTGCTTGTAGCTCTTGTGCAAGTCCGTTTCGGCCTGCTCCAGATTGCCCAGATCGTTATGTGTTTGCCCGCGCAGCAACAACACCGAAGCGAAAGTACGGTTTTTTTGTTGTTCCCATTGGCCGGGGCTCATTCGTGCGGGTTTGATGCGATTGGCGAAAATGTCTTCGACGGCTTTGACCAGTTTGTCACCGTAGGTCAACGCTTTTGCTAAATCGCCATTGCCTTTGCGGTCTCGCAAAGTGGCAATCAGGAAAGTCATTTTTTCGAGGTCTTGCGGATTGTTGGCGACCAGCTTTTCGGCGTAGGTAATCTGGCGATTTTTATCGCGCAGGTTGGCGGCCATTTTGTATAGTTCGCGCTCAATTTCATCGCGGCGACTGCTGCTTGAATATTTTTTGAGGAAGCCTTCGAGGTTTTCCATCACTTGCTGCTCGCTGCCGCCAGAGCTTTCGATGGCTTTGCGCAACTCTTCGTCTTCGTCAGGCGCTTCTGGTTTGGCGGTTTCAGTCTTTGCTTTGACTTGGGCTTTTTCCTGGGCGGTGGCGACAATCGGCAGCGAGAATAGCAAGAGGAACAACAATGTTTTCAGTTTCATCAATGACTCCCAACGAAATCCTTGCAGGGCAAAATAGTTACGAGTGAAAAAGTAAACTACAGGCACAGGTGACATTGCAACAAAATACTTGTGGCGACGAATTTCAGGCAAAGCGGTTGCCGCGTGCCTGCGATTCGTCGCCACTAGGTTGGTTACAGTTTTAGCTACGGCTATTTGCCGTGCATCTCTGCGTAATGGACAAAGAACCAATATGTAACGCCGATCCACACCAGCAGATTCACGGCAGATACGGCGAGTCCTTGGCCTTTAATTGATGCGCTTTTCTCACCTGTCGCGCCTCGCTTGCCGTACATCAGCATGGCGACCAGCAGCCCTACAACCAGCCAGAAGAACAGGCGAATGCCATAATCCAACATGCCAGCATTTGGAATCGTCATCCATACCTGCAAGATCGTCAGGATGATGGTCAAAATGATAGACAAGATGGCAGCAATGGGGGGGACGTAGTTTTTAGCTACGCTCGCTTGCGCTGCCTGATTATCAGCACCTCTCAGGTTGCTATTTGCATAGCTGTAAGCAAAGTAAACAACCAACCCGATTGACATCCAGTCAATCAGTCGAATCCAGGTGTCCAATGGCAGGCTGTTCATCAAATAAGCAGCAGAAAGAACGGTTGCCATCGGGATGAAGGGCGAGAGCGGAACCCGGAAGGGGCGATGCAAGTTCGGGTTCGTTTTGCGCAGGATGATAATACCCGTGCCGACGATGACGAAGGCAAACAGGGTTCCGATGCTGACCAGTTCACCAAGCAAGCTAATCGGAACAAAGCCGGAGAGAATGGCGACAATAACGCCTGTGATGGCTGTAGTGACGTGGGGTGTCTGATATTTCGGATGCACTTTCGCGGCCCACGTCGGCAGTAAGCCATCTTTCGACATCGAATAAAACACGCGCGGTTGTCCCATCACCATCACCACCATTGTAGAACTTAATCCTAACACTGCCCCGACCTTAATAATTGTTGGAAACACGGACAGAATCGTTCCCATCGTCGTACCTTTGGCCACTTGCAACGCGGCATCAATGGCGACGGCAATCGGCGCGGCGGCATTCGTCAGCAGTTTATAATCCACCAATCCGACCATAATGCCAGCGACCAGTACATACAAAACCGTGCAGATCGCGAGCGAACCCAGAATGCCGATGGGCATATCGCGTTGCGGATTGCGGGCTTCCTGTGCGGCGGTAGACACCGCATCAAAGCCAATATAGGCGAAGAAAATGACCGCCGCTCCTGTCACAACACCAGGGAAACCAAACGGCATAAACTCCGCACAACCAGGCGTTCCCGGCGCGCAGCCGATGCCCATATTGTTTTTATTCACGTAGCCGACGCCTGCAATAATAAACAGCACTACGACTAACACCTTGACGATCACAATAACCGAATTGAAGCTGGCCGATTCCTTGATGCCGCGAATCAACAGCAGGGTGACGCCAATGGCAATTACCAAACCGGGCAGATTAATTAATCCTGACACCTGACTGCCATCGGCGAGTGTTACTTTATCCCACGGCCCCTTGGTGAGAATTGCCGGGAGGCTGATGGGGATTCCCATTTTCGTGTGAATGTCGTTCAGTAAACTTACCACATACCCTGACCATCCGACCGCCACTGTTGCTGCGCCAAAGGCATATTCCAAAATCAAATCCCACCCGATGATCCACGCCACAAATTCGCCCAGTGTGCCATAACCATACGCATACGCTGAACCTGAAATTGGGACGCTGGCAGCGAACTCGGAATAACAAAGCGCGGCAAAGGCGCTCACAATACCAGCCAGAATCATGGAAATGACGACGGCTGGCCCGGCGTGTTTTCCCGCTGCTTGACCGGTCAGTACGAAAATGCCCGTGCCGATAATCGCGCCGATGCCAAGCGTGGTCAGGTCGAGGGAACTGAGCGCCTTTTTTAAGGTATGCTCGCCGGTTTCCTGCGCTTCGGCGATGATTTGATCAATTGGCTTGGTCGCAAAAAGTGACATCAAATCCTCCTGTCGTTAAGGGGCGGATGGCGGGAATCGTCGCGCCTCCGCAGGGTCTGGAATTCGGTAAAACTGCGATTTGGCGATTGCTCGTGAAGGTCGAAATTTTCCGCAATCGAATGGCGCTTACTCTAAACGCAAGACTATCAGGGGTCAATAGACCGCAGGGAAAAGTCGTGGCGCAAACGTCCCGCTTGCGCTGCTGCCGGAAGAGATGCGCCGCCAAGCACACAAACGAGGCGTTTGTGCTACGACTGCGAGCAAAGAAAAACGGGCGACGCCTTGTGGACATCGCCCGTTGTTTTTCTAAATTCCAGTTGGCTATTTGCCCGGCTGGGGTGTGGGCGCGGTTTGCGCTGCCGGGGCCGGATTGTTGGATTTCCCAAAGGGGAGAATCTTAGCAATGTCGTTGAAAATAACGAAGCCCATCAGCAACATCAGCGCGACAAAGCCGACCTGCTGGAAGCGTTCGCGCACTTTCATCGTGAGCGTCAGGCCGACCAGACCAAGAATCGCTTCGACAATAATCAGCAGGATCATCCCGCCGTCCAGCACCGGAATCGGCAACAGGTTCATAATGCCGAGGTTCAGGCTCAGCAATCCCATCAGTTGAATCGTTTCCGCCCAGCCGCCGGATTCAAATGCATCAGCGGTCATCTTCGCCATCCCAATCGGGCCAGAGAGCGAATCGCGCGCGGACAATCGCCCGACGAGAATTTGCTTAAATGCCACGCCCGTGATTTTCAAAATGCGCCAGTTGTAATCCATCGCAAAGCCGAGCGCGCCGAGCAGCCCGGTTTGGCGGATAAAAACCGTTTCCTGCTGCAAATCAGCACCAATGCCGAACAGGTCACTTTTTACAGGATCGCTAATCACGAGTTTGGCGGTGGCTGCCTGTCCGCCGCGATTCAAATCAAGCGCGATTTCCTTGCCCTTATTTTCCTTGACCACATCAAACGTTTTGCCCCAGGTCATCAGCGGCTGGCCGTTAATACCCGTGATGCGATCCTGCGGTTGCAGTCCCGCGCGGGCGGCAGCGGAATTCGGCGCGACCTTGGCCACCAGAATATTTTTCAGATGGGGCTCAATGCCGATGCGCGCGCCCTGTCCCTGTCCATCGGCTTTTGGGCGGACGACGAGGTTAATCATCTGCCCGTTGCGTTCTACCGTCATCGGAATATCTTCATCAGGCCGCAGCGTCACATCCAGTTTGAAGTCATTGAAGGCGGGGTCTTTGATGCCGTTTGAAACCACGATGCGATCCATCGGTTGCAAGCCCGCTTTTTCTGCCGGAGAGTCTTTGACGACATTGCCGATGACAATGGCTTGCGAGTTCTGCGCGCTCTCGTTGTAGCCGATCATAATCGCTACCATCGGAATCAGAATGGCCGTGAAAATATTGAATGCCGGGCCTGCTAACGCGACCAGAAAGCGTTTCCATTTCGCGTGCGCCAGAAATTCCTCCACCGAACCTTCGCTTTTGCCTTGAATCATTTCCAGATTCTCGCCGCGAAATTTGACGTAGCCGCCGAGCGGAATCGCGCTGATGCGAAAATCCGTACCGCCCCAGTTGAAACCAAACAGACGCGGGCCAAAACCGACCGAAAAGACTTCCGCCGGAATACCGAGAATTTTCGCCATGATGAAATGGCCGAATTCGTGGATCGTCACCATTGCGCAGAGGATAATGATAAAAGGCAGGTAATTCAGTAAAGCACTCACGACTTACTCCTTAAAAAACAACGCCGAAAACAAATCACTGAATTCATTTGCGGCAGCCTGTCGTCGCCGTAACAGTAGGCAACGGCGATATGCAGTGTAGGCTACGGGGAAAGAGGGTGTCAAACAGACAATTTTATGTCTTTCTTAACGGAAGTCGTGGTGCGCAATCCTGGCCGGGAACAGGCACTAGCGACCTTTGAACTGAGGCTTGCGCTTTTCATGAAAAGCGCGTGTGCCTTCCTTCACGTCTTCGCAGTAATTCGACACCAGCGTTGCCATTGCGGCATCTTCCAGGGCGTTTTCCAGGGCCATCGTTTGCTGTTTGTACATCATTCGTTTGGTCAAACGGATGGCAATCGGCGGGCCTTCCGCCAACCGCTCCGCCCACGCGCGCGCGGTGGGCATCAACTCTTCATCGGGCACAACTTCTGTCACCAACCCTAACTCCTGCGCGCGTGCTGCCGGGTACACTTCGGAAAACAGCGACATCTTGAGCGCATTCTGCAAGCCCATAAATTGTGGAAACAGATATGCCCCACCTTCGTCGGGAATCAGCGCAAATTTTAAACTTGTATCGCCGAGGCGCGCACTTGCTGCCGCCAGCCGAAAATCGCAGCACAGCGCAAGCGTTAAGCCACCTGCGACCGCCGGGCCATTGACAGCGGCAATCGTCGGCTTATCGAAGCGGCGCAGCAGCGTGACGAGTTGATGCATGTTCTCGCGCATTTCGAGCAGGGATTCCATCCGATGCCCGCGATAACGCGCCGGATATTGAAAATCACGGCTGATGTCGCCGCCCGAACAGAAACCGCGCCCCGCGCCCGTCAAAATCACGACGCGCACTTCGTTGTCATCGCGTGCATCGGCGAGCGCCGTCAGAATCTCATGCACCATCACTTCGGAGTAGGCGTTGAGCTTTTCGGGGCGGTTCAACGTAATCGTCGCAAGGTGATTATCTTTGGCGTAAATGATCTGTTGGAAGTCCATCGCATTTTCCCTTTCCCTACCCTGCCGGATGTATCCAGGGTTTGCGATATTCGCGTTTGAGCAGCTTATTGGCTTCGGCGTCGCCAACCACCTGATGTTTGTTTGCGTCCCATTTGAGCGAACGTCCGAGCTGCAGCGAACTGTTCGCCAGAATGCAGCTTGTCGTGGAAATGTAGCCTTGCTCAATGTCTGCCACCGGACGGCTGCGGTTTTCGATGGCACGCAGCAAATCGCGCATGTGGCCGCGAATGGCAGGCGCGACGTGGCGTTCCAAATCTTTCTCGGTGCGATCAATTGGGTACTGCTCAAATTCGTACGTCACATCCTTGTGAACCGGCTTTTCGTTTTTGTCCATGGGGATGTAGTCGTAACTCATCACGCCTGCTTTTAATGTTCCCTTCTCGCCGTAAATCGTCATGCCCCAGGGATACTGCGGGTCAGGCGCTGTCCCGTACGAGCGGTGCTGCCAGATGACGGGAAAATCGGGAAAATCAAACGTGGCTGTTTGCGTGTCGGTGATGTTTGCTTTGCTGGCTTTGTCTATCAGAATGCCGCCCGAAGACGAGATGCGCGTGGGCCAACCCAAATTCAACATCCAGCGCGTCATATCCAGCATGTGAACGCACATATCGCCCACGATGCCGTTGCCGTATTCCATAAACGCGCGCCAACGGCGCGGATGCCGGAGCGAATCATAGGGGCGCATCGGCGCGGGGCCTGTCCACATTTCGTAGTCTAGATTTTCCGGCGGCGCGGTGTTCGGCGGATTCTCTTTGGCACGCATGTGGTAGTAGCAGTAAATCTCGACCAGTCCGACTTTGCCGAGCTTCCCGGCCTGCACGATTTGTTCGCGGGCTTCGATCAAATGCGGTGTCGAGCGGCGCTGCGTGCCGATTTGCACAACGCGATTATATTTGCGCGCAGCGTCGAGCATTGCTTTGCCTTCCAGCACATCCACGCTGATCGGCTTTTGGCAATACATATCCGCGCCCGCTTTGGCGGCTTCGATCATCGTCAGCGCATGCCAGTGGTCGGGCGTAGCAATCAGCACGATGTCCAAATCTTTTTCCTTGAGCATCTGGCGATAATCGCTGTAGGTGCGCGGCGTCTTTTTCGATTCCTGCCGCTCGGCACACATCGCAGCAGCTTCGGCCAGCATCTTTTTGTCTACATCACAGAGCGACACGATTTCGATGGGCGCGACCTGTACGAGCCGGAACAAATCGCTCTTGCCATACCAGCCGGTGCCGATTAATCCGACGCGCGGTTTCTTTTGCGAAAACTCTGCGCCGTAGGAATAGGCGCGCGCGCGTTTCGTGGTGAAGGCCGATGTGAGTGCCAAGCCAGTGCTTGTTTGGATGAAGTCTCGACGTTTCATAATGGATTCCTCTGATGGGTGGAATAGAACGCGAATGACGCGGATTCAGCGGATGAGCGCGGATCAAGCCGTTGGTAAAAATCACGCTCGATAAATCCTCAGAAAAATCCGCGTGAATCCGCTGAATCCGCGTCATTCGCGTTCTATTTCGTTCTTTGCATTTCTTTGGCGACTTGTTCGCAGCGTGCCATGACACGCAGTAAATTTTCGCCCAGGATTTTTTTGATGTCCGCTTCAGAATGTCCGCGTTTGAGTAGCTCATACGTCAGGACGGGATATTTGGATACATCTTCCAGGCCAACCGGCGCAGCATCCAGCGGAATGCCGTCCAAGTCTGCGCCGTAGCCGACGTGGTCAATGCCGGCGACTTTGATGATGTGTTCAATGTGATCCAGTAGCACCGAGAGCGGTGTTTTGTCGAATTTGTACTGTGCGCGCCATTGCTTCATTTCGTCCGCTACGCGCTGTGAATCGTTAGGGTATTTTTGTTTGATCTCTTCCTCTTTTGCGCGACCATTGAACGTAACTTCGGCCTTCTTGGGATCAATAAAGCCATCGTAAAAATTGACCATCACGACGCCACCGTTTTTGGCAATCGCGCGCAGTTCATCATCATTCAAATTGCGCGTGTGATTGGCAATCGCGCGCGCCGAGGAATGCGATGCAATTACGGGCGCTTTGCTGGTGGCAAACACGGCAGTCATCGTATCGTCCGCCACGTGTGAAATGTCCACCATCATGCCCAACCGATTCATTTCCAGCACAACCTGCTTACCGAAATCGCTGAGGCCAGCGTGATGCTTGATGCTCGCGTTTTTCAGATCGGCTTCGGAATCCGCCCAGTTATTCGTATTTGTATGCGTCAGCGTCATGTAGCGAATGCCAAGGCGGTAAAAATTATGGAGCGCGTGCAAACTGTCTTCAATCGCATGACCGCCTTCAATGCCCATCAGCGCCGCAATTTTCCCCGCCTTGTGAATACGGCGAATGTCGTCAGCGGTGTACGCCATCTCAAAGGTGTCAGGGTGCTTTTTGACTTGTTCGTAAACGACATCAATCATATCCAACGCGCGGCGCGTAGCCCGCCGCCTTCGTTAGATTTCTTGTTGACGAACTCTTTACCGACATACACTGCAAAACTGCGCGCCCATTCCACCCGCTTTCAGGCGCGTGATGTCGGTGTGCGTTTTGATGCGACCGTTCACAATGCCGCTTTGGCCGAGGTCAAAGCCTTCATCCAAAAGCGGCGAGGTCACATCGTTATGCGTATCAATCACGATAGATGATTGATGCAGCTTCATCGCCTTCGCCCAGGTCTCGGCATCGGCACCCGTCAATGCAGGCGTGGGCGCAGGTGTGGGCGGCAATTCCGGTGTCGCTGTTGGCGCGGCTGTCGCAGGCGTAGTCGAAGCCGTCGCATTGCTGGCGGTGGAATTCGGCGGCGTCGCGCAGGCAGCGAGCAAACACGCCAGTAGAAAGAAAAACAAGATACAGGTTCGAGGCATTCAGTCTCCTTTAGCGCAATTGACAATTAGTCGTGAAAGGATTACTTCATCAAGTGTTTGGATGGGCGTGATTGTAACAACGAATCGGAATTACCACCAAAGAGACGGAAGCTTATGACTCGAAAATTTCTGCTCGTGTGTTTGCTCTTGTATGCTGTCAGCACCTTTGCGCAATCCACCAAAAAGCCATACATCGTTTTTGTCAGCGGCGATCACGAATACAGTTCGGAAGAAACGTTCCCGATCATCGCGAAAGAATTGGAAACGAAATACGGTTTCAGAACTACAGTCGTGAAATCCTACCCGGACGAAAATGCCGAGGAAAATATTCCTGGCCTCGAAGCCCTGGAAAAAGCTGATGTTGCCGTGTTTTTCCTACGCTGGCGTCGTCTGCCTGCTGAACAGTTACGCTACATTGAAAACTATCTGAAATCCGGCAAACCCGTCGTCGCCTTTCGCACGACAACACACGCCTTCAACTATCCCAAAGGCCACGAACTGGAAAAGTGGAATGCATTTGCAGTGGATTATTTAGGTGGCCCGCCGGGTTGGGGCAATGGACATTATCACTACGGGCATTTATCCAGCACGGATGTCTCGATTATCAAAGAAGCCGCGCAACATCCAATATTGACGGGCATCCCAAACAATTTCCATGTCGCATCATGGCTCTATCACGTCAAGCCAAACTATCCCCCACCTGATGCGCAGTTATTGCTAATGGGCAAATCCGTCAATCCTGAAGTTCGCCCCAATCGCCCTGTTGTAGACAATCCTGTTGCCTGGACGTGGAAGAACAAGGCTGGTGCAAAAGTGTTTGTGACCACACTTGGCCATCCATTCGATTTTAAGGAAGAAGCGATGCAGCGCTTAGTCATCAACGGCATTCACTGGGCAGCAGGCAAAAAAGCCCCGAAAAAATGGGCGGGCAAGATGGCGATAGACGTAAACTATCACGGCATTCGACCGACGAAGAAGTGATTGACGCGGTCTTCGGGCAACGAACATAATGGGCGAGAGGTAATTTTATGGCACTTCCACAAGAGAAAATTTATTACTCGCCGGAAGAGTATTTAAGGATGGAACGCGCGTCCGACATTAGGCGCGAATATATTAACGGCTATGTTTATGCGATGGCGGGCGAAAGCCCGAATCACGGGCGGATCAAAATGGATGCGGCAACTGCTATCAATATTCGGTTACGCGGTAATCGCTGTGAAACATTTACCTCCGACATGAAAGTGCGCACGCCGGGTCTGAATATTTTCGGGTATCCCGATGTCCTCGTCGTTTGCGGCAAGCTGGTTTTTCACGACCAATTTAAAGATGTAATTCTCAATCCCAAAGTGATTATTGAAGTGCTTTCGCCTTCGACAGAGGCGCATGATCGCGGCGAGAAATTCGCCAGTTACCGCCAGCTTGAATCGTTAACAGATTACCTGCTCATCGCGCAGGACAAAATTCATACCGAACATTTTGTCCGGCACGGCAAGTTTTGGATGTTATCAGAGGAGAAAGAATTGACCGCCAGCGTGTACCTGGAATCCATTGCTTGTCAGCTAACGCTGCAAGACATTTATGCCCGTGTCGAGTTTCCGGTTACGGAATCGCCGTCTGAGTCCCCGGCTTAAAATCAAAAATCGCCACCGACACGGCCAGTTCACGCTTGCCCGCAAAATGCGTAAAGATCGGTACGACACGTCCGCCATATGCATCAATACCACTGTAATCGCCAAAAAATACGCCTTTATCGAATTCAAATGATGCAACATTAAGCGGGTAATTGACGAAGGTTTTGCCGCCATCAATGCTGCGGGCGAGCGTCACGTCGGTTTTCGTGCCGTCCCCATTGCGGCGGTCGTAGAAAACGACGTTAACCGAGCCGTCCACCGGATCAACGGCCATCCACGTAAAGAATTGTTCCTTGCCATTTTTCAGCTTGTCGTCATTGACTCGCACGGGCGTAGTCCACGTCGCGCCGCCATCGCGCGAGGCCATCACAAAGACATCGTGATCGCCGTTGCGCGCGTCAATCCAGTTCACATAAATTGTGCCGCGATTGTTGCCGTTGCTTGTGTCCACTTTGGTCACAGGCATTCCGTTGGCGCGATCTAAACCGGGCATTTCAAAGTCCCAGCCGCCGGGCATTTCGGCAATGATTTTGTCTGTGCCGAATGTGACGCCGCCGTCGAGCGATTTATCGAAGTACAAACCCTGCGGCCCAGCCCAAATCAAATAGATTTCGCCCTTCACGCCTGCCGCCGCAATCGCGCCTTCCAGTGTGTTGTCGCTGTCCTGGCAATCGCCGGTCGTGTCGGAAACTTCAATCGGCGCGGCAAAGGTCTTGCCACCATCGCTCGAACTGGAAAAGAGAATGTGCGAACGATGTTTCGCGTCTTTGCTGCCGTAAACGTCAAAGCGCGTCCAAGCCAGATAAAGGTTGTTGCGATAGGGCGAACCGGTCACGTTATCCGTCACGATGTACGGCTTATCCTCAAACGGCGTGACGGAATTGACGTGGTCTATCACCGGAACCGGTGCCGTCCAACCGGTGCCGCCATTGCTGGAAGCACTGACCCAAATGCCGCTAAAAGCGCGCGTCGGGCGTTTGACGCGAATGCCGTCAAAGGACATATAGGCGTGATAGGCAATGCCTTCGCTGCTGAATGCCACCGAATCGTCGCCCTGCGGCAACAGGCGCGGATTTGTGGCAAACAGTGTCGTCCACGTTTTGCCACCGTCGGTTGTCACGTAGCGACAATCACTCACGCGCGCCTGCCCCGGTTTCCCGGATTGCAGCGAAACGCCGATGATGTTGTCAGGATTTTTCGGATTGATGGCCACCGAAACTTCGCTGGGGTTGATGGCGTCTTTGTCGGAGATGCGAACGACGCGATGCGTCTGTGCGAAGGCGGTGAGGGAAAAGACAACAGTCAAAAGCGAGAGGGGCGAAAGGCGAAGCTTCATCTAGGCGAGATTCCTTTCTGAAACGCTGAAAGACTCCAGCACCGGCACATCCGTACGCGGGAGCAGGTCGAACGCAGCGCGAATCACTTGTTGCTGCAACGCCGCATCATTTGGTGCGCCGAGCGGAAAGCCCATTGGAAACGGCACGAACAAGGCGCGCGGCGGATGAATCACGGAAGTTACTTCGCGCAGCAGCGAAATGCCGACCGTTGAGATGTTCTCGCGTTCAAGCGCGCCGGAAAGCAAACCCACGGTTTGCACGCACATCGGTCAGGCAGGCGTCAGCAGCACGACATCTACGCCGTCCTCGCGCAGCATTCGCGCGACCTGCGCTGACGTTTCGTTAATCAATTTGCGCGGCAGCACAATCGAACCCATAAAACTGAAATGCCGCTGATTCAACGTGCCAATCACGCCTTGCGCTTCAAACTCACGAAAGCGATCTAAGGGAAAGGCCAGATTGCGATCCGCCTGAATCCCTGTGTGATCGAAGCCGGGGCTGCGATGGCTTTCGCGCAGTGTTTGCGTGACAACATTATTCGGGATTTCGCGGAACGAGGTGTCACCGCCTTTAATCGAATGATCGAACGGTTCCTGCTCCGGCAAATGCACGCCAGCGGATGTAACAAGTGCCACACGCGCTTCGGACAAAGGCCTGCGCATTGGCGTACACGGCACCGGATCGAGCGCGTAATGCGCGAACGGATAGCCCTTCATAAACAGCCGGTGCGAAAAAACTAAATCATCGTAGGTCGCCATAGCTTACAGATCAAAAACCATCGGCGGATGCACCAGTTGATATTGCTCATTGCAGTTGGAAGCGTTGACAAAGCGCGTGCCGCCCTGCGTGTGTTGCCCGTAATCGGCGTGAATGTGGCCGAAGATGTGCGCGCGTGGTTTGATGCGTTGCACAACAGGCAGCAGTTCTTCACAACCGACGGCTTCCGCTGCCCCCGTCCAACGATCCGACACTCGATCCAAAATGCCATACGGCGGGCCGTGCGTAACCAGTATATCCGTATCTTCCGGGATCAACGCCCATTGGCGCGCAATGTCTGAGCCGCGATCCAGATTAAAGGCCCAATCGTGAAAGCGCGGTTGCCAGGGCGAGCCGTAAATTTTCAGTCCCTCGACCATCACAAAAGCGTCTTGCAGATAGGTGACGTTGGGAATCAACGTGCGCGCAAAGTTGGGCGATTTTTCAAAGAGAAAATCATGATTCCCCGCGACAAAGATTTTGTGTTTATGCGGCAGCGTGCCAAGCCAGCGATTGAATTCAATTACTTCGTCAAACCTGCCCCGCACCGTGGCGTCGCCCGCGTGAATGAGGATGTCGCCGTCGGGCAAGGTGCCGAACTGTTCGTGGCGCGAGTGCGTATCGCTGATTGCAACAATGCGTGGCATACAGGCAGTATACAATGTCGCAGGCGCTTCTGCCCATCGCCGAAAAAATCAGGGAGACTATTTTCATGTCCGAAAGCCAAGCGCAGGAAATCCTGCAACGCAAGCAAAGCCACTTCGATCTTTGCGCCGAGCAAAACGTCGAATTCAAACACAAAACCACCTGGCTCGAACACGTCGAACTCGTGCATCAACCGCTGACAGAAACCTTGCTCGACGACCTGAATTTGCAGGTGAAAATCGTCGGCAAAACCTTAGCTGCGCCGCTCATCATCACCGGCATGACTGGCGGCACACCAGATGCAGGCAAATTCAATCAAACCGTTGCCGCTGTCGCAGATCGCCTCGGCCTCGGCTTCGGCGTCGGTTCGCAGCGCGTGATGCTGAATTATCCTGAAGTCACCGACACGTTTCGCGTGCGCGAACAAGCGCCAAATGTCCTGCTCTTTGGCAACATCGGCATTGCGCAGGCGCGCGAACTGCGTACGGCGCAAGTGCAAAAACTCGTGACGGATATTCAGGCCGACGCGCTCTGCGTGCATCTGAACACGGCAATGGAAATCGTACAGCATCAGGGCGACCGTGATTTTCGCGGTTCGCTGGAAACCATCAAACGACTCTGTCACGAATTGCCTGTGCCCGTCATCATCAAAGAAACCGGCTGCGGCTTTGCGCGCGAAACGGGTGAGAAACTAGCCGCCGCAGGGGTCGAATGGATTGACGTGTCGGGCGCAGGCGGTACGTCGTGGGTCGGCGTGGAAACGTTACGCAATCGCGCGCTGCAACACCTCGGCGAAGCGTTCTGGGATTGGGGCGTGCCGACCGCCGCAAGCGTCCTGGAATTGCGCGGACTTGGCGTCAAACTGATCGCTTCCGGCGGCATTCGCACCGGGATGCACGCCGCCAAAGCTATTGCGCTCGGCGCACAGGCTGCTGGTGTAGCGCTGCCCGTTCTGCGCGCCTACGTCGCAGGCGGTGCGGCAGGCGTCGAAGCGTATTTGCAAACACTAATTACAGAATTACAGGCGGCAATAATGCTGTGCGGCTGTGCGCAGGTGGCTGAATTGCAAACAGGCTGTGCCGTACTAGGCGGCAAGTTGTTGGAATGGGTCACGCAGCGAAAGTAGCGCACAACCCAATGGCAGAAGCCCGACTGTGAAGGAGGGCGTAGAATGGATACGCTCTCCTTTACAGTTACAGTTGGGCTTCCGCCGCCGGATTCACAGGCAGCGGAAAGTTCCGCAGTTCCGGCGGGGAAATCCCCCAGCTTCTGCTGTCGTGACTTGGCATTGTGCTTGCCTGTAAAGGGATGTTCTTTGCGAAGAGAGGAATTTTACTATGTCACGACCAACGCATACACTCAAACACGAACACCGCATCATCGAACAAGCCTTACGCGCGCTTGACGGCATTTGCACACGGCTGGAACTAAACGAGGCAGTGCCGACAGAGGCCCTGATTCAAATGCTGGATTTTGTGCAGATTTATGCCGACCGCTTTCATCACGAAAAAGAGGAAATGTACTTGTTCCCCGCTTTGCACGAAAACGGCATGTTGGTCGAAGGCGGGCCGCTCGGCTTTCTGAAACAGGAACATCATACAGAGCGGCAATTATTGATTGATTTGGGCGTGGCGGTAACAGATTTTCGTCACGGGCAGGAAGTGGCCAAACAACGAATTATTGAGATTGCGCGCAATTACAGCCGCCATTTGCTTAGCCACATCCGCCGCGAAGACGCGATTTTATTTATGCTCGCCGAAGAGATGCTGGACGAGGGCGCGAAGACTTCACTGAACTACGCCTTCGCCAAAGCGGAAAACAGCTTCGGCGACAAGTCTGTTGACCATTACGAACAAATGGCAGCGGAACTGGAAAAAGCCTGGGCCGTTTGACATGCCCAGGGAAAGCAGGCGTTATGAACCCCGTTCATTGGCATTTACTGCTAAATCACCTTCCGGTCATCGGGACGATTCTGGGCGTGCTGTTACTGGCTTGGGGCACAATCAGAAAAAGCGAGGAAGTTACGCAAGCCAGCCTCGGGCTGCTCGTCATTGCCGCCGTGCTGGCGATTCCGACTTTTCTAACGGGCGAACCTGCCGAAGAGGTTGCAGAACATCTACCCGGAGTTACCAAAGCCATTATCGAACGTCATGAAGACATCGCGCGCATCGCGTTAATCCTCACCGAATTGACGGGCGTAATCGCGTTGACTGGTTTGTTTCTGCGCCAGCGGGCGCGCTGGCTGGTTCCGATGGCGTTGGTCTTTGGCTTGATTGCTGCTGGCGCAATGGGCTATGCGGCAAACCTCGGCGGGCAGGTGCGCCATACGGAAATCCGTGCAGAAGGAACCGCCACGACAATGGGCGGCGAAGTGCAGCGAAGGCTGGAAGAGAAGAAAGAGCACGAAGCGAAGGAATGATAAGACTTCGCCATTATCAGATCTCGCTGCCGCTCTGCGCCGTGCCGGAAGCGTTTGCGCCCGCCCATACCAATTGATGAAACATCGCATCCATCTGCGCTGGCGAGGCCGGTTTGCCGTGATCCAGCCACCACGCCATTAACGAAAACATGGCTCCCGCAAAGGCATGTGCCAGCGCCGCTCGGTTGTCATTGCTCCGCGCGGGTAAAAGCTGCGCCAGACGCCGTTCGATGCCCCGCGCGAAATGCGCCTCTGCCAATTCCATTGCATCCTGAAACTTCCCCGACGCGACCAACGCATCATACAGCGGGCCGATTTCCGCTACGTGGTCGAACATTTCACGCACGGGCGCGACCCGTTGGGACGCTTCCTGCTGCACCGTGAGCAGGTTAGCCATGTGCTGGAAAAACTCGTCAGTATCACTAAGAAATAAGTCATCCTTGTCGCGGAAATGCGTGTAAAAAGTCGAGCGGCTGACGCCCGCTTCATCCAGCACATCCTGTACGGTGATGGAATCGAATGGCTTTTCGTACATAAGTTTGATCAGCGCATTGCCCAACGCATCACGCGAACGCTGCGCCCGGCGATCTATTTTGCGCACGTTTTTCTCGGACATTCGATGCTCCTTTGTTCGGTAACGCAGCATTTCGCCGCAGCGTGTATTGACGGCCTGCAAATTCACTCTCTACAGTACGGCGGCGCAAGTATCTGTCACGCTACCTGGAAACTCAAACGAAGGGACAACACCAGTGCCGCAACCAAACCTCAACACTCCACTCATCGCCTTGCAACAAGTCGGCAAAGAATACACGACGCCCGCAGGCAGTTATTCGGCCCTGCACGGAATTGATCTGACCATCAACGCAGGAGAATTTGTCGCGCTCGTCGGGAAATCGGGCAGCGGCAAATCTACGCTGCTGAATTTGATCGGCGGTATTGATCGTCCGACACACGGCGAAGTGCAGGTTGCGGGCGCGGCAATTCACACGCTGCCGGAAAATGCGCTGGCACGGTGGCGTGGCACAACGGTTGGCGTGGTGTTTCAGTTCTTTCAATTGCTGCCGACGCTGACGATTGCCGAAAACGTGATGTTGCCGATGGATTTCTGCAATGCGCGCGCAGTGCGAGAGCGCCGCGCGTATGCGCTGAAGCTGCTCGAAAAAATGGGCATTGCGGAACAGGCGGACAAACTGCCCGCCACACTGTCGGGCGGGCAACAGCAACGGGCAGCGATTGCGCGGGCGCTGGCAAATGATCCGCCGTTGGTTATCGCGGACGAACCGACCGGCAATCTGGACTCGGTCACGGCGCGCGGCGTGCTTGATCTGTTTCGCCAACTGACAGCGCGCGGCACGACGGTTGTGATTGCGACGCACGAACGCGACATCAGCGGGCTGATTGATCGCAAAGTGGAATTGGTAGATGGAGTGTTGGCGGGGAGCAAGGGGAGAAATGGGGAGGCGCAGGTGAGCGAATGATGACCGCATACAAACAAAAAATCTTCCGCGATTTTTGGCATGAACGCACGCGCACGGCATTGGTCGTGCTGGCGATTGCGCTGGGCATTGCTGCGTTTTCCACTGTGCTGTCGAGTTACGCGATTCTGACGCGCGAGCTGGATCAGGGCTATCTGGCAACGAATCCAGCGTCGTTCAGTTTGCAGACCGATGCAATTGACGAAACGCTGCTGCACAGCGTAGTTGCACAACCCGGCATCAGCACCGCCGAACCGCGCCGAACCGTGTCAGGCCGCATCAGAGTTGGCCCGGCGGAATGGCGCAACCTGACGCTGTTTGTCGTCAAAGATTACGCTAACATTCGCGTCAGCACGCTCGCGCCGCAACAGGGTGCGTGGCCGCCAGCAGCGGGCGAAATCCTGATTGAACGCGATGCGTTGCAGGTGTCGCGCGCCCGCATTGGCGACACAGTCACCGTCAAAATGGCTTCAGGTCAAGAACACCCGTTGCGCGTCAGCGGCACCGTCAAGGACGTAGGCCAGGCGCAGGCGCGGATGGAAAACATCGTCTACGGTTACATCATTTTGGACACGCTTGCAGAGTTAGGCGAAACGCCGTTGCTGGATCGGCTGAACCTTGTCGTCAGCGGCAATCGCTTTGACGAACCGCACGTGCGCCAAATCGCCGCCGACCTGAAACAATGGCTCGAAGGACAAGGCCATCCCGTGCGCCGCCTCGACGTTCCGACGCCGGGCAAACATCCGCACTCCGATTTGATGGGGATGCTGCTGTTGATGATGTCCGGCTTCGGACTGCTGGCGCTAGTGCTGAGCGGCATCATCGTCGTCAATCTGCTGACGGCGCTGATGAACGCGCAAATTCGGCAAATCGGGATGATGAAAGCCATCGGCGGCACGCGCGGACAAATCGCCCGTATCTACTTTGCCCAGGCCGCGTTGCTCGGCGTAGCGGCGGTGTTGCTCGCCGTGCCAGTCGGTTTGTGGGGCAGTCGTGTGTTGTGTCGCGCGATGGCGGTATTTCTGAACTTCGACATTACCAGCTTTGCCGTGCCGTTGTGGGTGTATTTGCTCGTCGCGGTCGTGGGCATTATTGCGCCGCTATTAGCTGCGACGTATCCGGTCTGGCGTGGCAGCGGCGTTTCCGTGCGCGAGGCATTGGCCGATTTTGGCGTCACGTCGCCAGCCTTCGGCACCAGCCGTTTTGATCGCTTGTTGACGAGCTTCGGCGGCGTTTCGCGTCCGTTATTGTTTGCGCTGCGCAACGGCTTTCGACGGCGCGCGCGGCTGGTGTTGACGCTGCTGACGCTGACCGCGAGCGGCGTGTTTTTTATGTCGGCGCTCAACGTGCGTGCATCGCTGATTCATTCGTTGGATCGTTTATTTGCCACGCGCAAATTTGATCTGAGCGTCAACCTCGGTGCGCTGCAACCCTTCGATAAAGTCGAACGCGCCGCCCGCAATACACCCGGCATCGTGCGCGCCGAAGGCTGGATTATGGCACAAGGCGCGTTGCCGAATCCGCTTGACGCCGAAAGCCGTAAGGGCAGCGCAGACTTGCACGGCGGCACAACAACCAGCGATAGCTTCGGCGTAACTGCCTTGCCGCCGGACACCCAATTATTCCAGCCGGAAATCATCACCGGGCGCAGTTTAGAACCGGCGGACAGCAACGCCGTCGTGCTGAATTCCACGCTCGCCGCCAAACGACCGCAGACAAAAGTGGGCGATGAAATCCTGCTGCGCATCGGGCCGGTAGAAAAAAGCTGGCGCGTCATCGGCATCGCGCAGGAATCATTTTCGCCTGCCACCGCCTACGTCTCGCGCCGCTACTTTGAAGAAGCGGGCGGCCACGCGAATATGGCGAACAGCCTGCGCCTGGCCTTGCAACAAACCGATGCCGCCGCGCTGAATGCGGTGCGCGCGAGTCTGGAGCGCAATTTGGAACAGGAAGGCATCCGCGCGCTCGGCAGCAGCACCCCAGGCGAAGGCCGTTATGGCTTCGATCAGCACATGCTGATGATTTACGTCTTCCTGATTATCGTGTCCGCAATTCTCGCAGGCGTTGGCGGCTTGGGCTTGATGACAACGATGAGTCTGAATGTGTTGGAACGACGGCGCGAAATGGGCGTGTTGCGCGCGATTGGTGCCGCGCCTGCGGTCGTGTGGCGCATCGTCTTAACGGAAGGATTGGCGATTGGTTTGCTGAGTTGGGCGCTGGCAGCGATTGTCGCTTGGCCGCTCAGCCGCGCGTTAGGCAATCTGCTGGTGCGGATGATTCTCAACAGCGGTCTGGCATTTTTATTTGCGTGGCGCGGGCTGTGGATTTGGCTGGTGGTTTCGCTAGGGCTATGCGCACTGGCAAGCTTCCTGCCCGCGTGGCGCGCGTCTCATTATTCTGTGCGAGAAGCAATCGGGCACGAATGACGCGATAGCCAGAACTAGATGTTAGAGGTGCGGTACGGGGAGCGTCAGCGACCTGCGCTTCGGGAAGCAAATCTCCTCCCCGAAGCGCAGGTCGCCGACGCTCCCCGTACCGCATCTGCGATTGCCACGCAATGGCGTAAATCAGCGCGTTGCGCCTTGTTGCGCGGCAGGACGTGCGGGTTTATTTTCCTGCGCTAATTGCGTGCGCAAGACTTCAATCGCTTTTTCAATCTGCCGGTCATGCCCAGCCAGAAAATCGGCGGGGCCGTTATCTATCACTACATCCGGCACCACGCCGAAATTTTCCATATTCTCGCCGCGTGCTGTAAATACACCCGCCCCCGGCGTGCGAATTGCCGAACCATCCATCAACGTGAACGATCCCGTGCCGATGACTGCGCCATACGTCGGCATCCCGACCAGTTTGCCCAGGCCAAGCGCGCGGAAGCCATCGGGGAACATTTCGGCATCACTCGCCGAACGTTCGTTTTGCATCACGACCATCGGGCCGAAGAAGGCTGCCGCTGGTCGTCGAACGTCAAGCGAGTCGCGGTTGCGCGTGACCTGATAAGCTTTGCGCTGACCGAGAATCTGCAACAGTTCCTGATCAATGCCGCCGCCGCCGTTGAAACGCTGGTCAATGATAAGCGCCTTCTTGTCCTGATTTTCGAGCAGGTCGCGTTGGAACTTCGCCAGCGAAGGCGCGTCCATCGCGCGAATGTGCAGATAGCCGATTTCACCGTTCGTCAGTTTGGCGACCATCTGCTTGCGATCTTCGACCCAGCGATCATATTGCAAATTGCCGAATCCGCCTCCATTCAACGGTTCTAGATTTACTGTCCATGCGCCGTCGGTCGAAGGTTTGGAATTAACCAGAAATTCAAACTTTCTGCCGGGCAGAATATTGAAAAGTTTCCAGTAATTGTCGCTAGTCTTCAGCGGTTTTTCATTCACCGCCAGAATGTAATTGCCGGTCGCCAGCTTCACGTAATCGTGATCGGCAGGGCCGGTTTTGTAGATGTGCGCGACTTTGTAATAACCCGAAGCATCCGCTTCCAAATCAAAGCCCGGATAGCGCGTCTGCACTCGTTCTTCCGTCGCCTGCCCTGGCAATCTGCCGCCGCCGGAAATGCCGGTGTGAGAGGCATTCAAATCGCCGATCATTTCCATAATCACGTTCTGCAACTCTTCGGTGTCGGCGAGGTAGTCGAGCATCGGCTCATAAACATTCTTCGCCGCCGCCCAATCTACGCCGTGCATTTTGGCGTCGTAAAAACGATTCTTCATCACGCGCCACGCCTCGTTGAAAACCTGCTTGCGCTCAGCAGCGAGATCAATTTCCATCCGCACGGTGAAGTTGATGCGGCGCGGCGCTGCCCCCGGTGCCGCCGTTGCTGTCGGAGCCGCCACAGTTGCGCCACCACCACGTCCACCACGCCCACCAGCACCACCAGCAAACGCAGGCGCTGCGCCGCTGTCCGCCGCCTGCGCAGCAATCGCCAGGTTATAAAGGCCACGTCCCTGCATAAAGTAAACGCTGCGACCATCGCGCGCCCATTGCGGTTCAGCGAAGCCACCAAACCCACCGCCGCCACCGCGTCCACCGCCGCCGCCACCCGCTTCAGCAACTGTCGTATTAAGCCGCGTCAGCCGCATGCCGTCATCCGCAATCGTATACATCGCCGGGCCGCCGCCACCGTCTTCACCGGGCGCGCCACCACCGAGTGCCATAAACAAATAGGTGCGGCCATCGGGCGCAGGCACAACAGTCGAAACCGAACCGGCCAGCCGCGTCAGTTGTGTGATGCGCCGTTCAATGCCGTCCCATTCGATTTTGACTTGCACGGGCGCATTTGCACGCGCACCACCACCACCGCCACGACCACCAAACGCATCCTGTGGCGCAGCCGCTTCAGCCTGCGCTTCGGTGTTGATGTCGCGGTCGGTCGGGTCTTTTTCAATCGGCGTCAAAGCAACACTGAAAAGCTGCGACGTGCCGCGCCCGGTTGTCGAAGCGATGCTGGCCGCGCCTACGCCGCCAAGCAGTAACAACTTCTTGCCATCGGGCGTCCACTTTGCGCCGCTCGATTGCAGGAACAGATTCGGCGCGTCAATCATGCGCTCCTGTCCGCTGGCGAGTTCCTTAATCCAAACGTGCGGGCGCAGCAATTTGTCCTGCTTCGCGTAGGCCAGCCATTTGCCATCGGGCGAGATTTGCGCGCCTTGAATATTGCCCGCGTCGCTCGAAGCCAGAATTTCTTCCTTGCCTGACTCGACATCTACGCGGCGCAGCTTGTGATCGGAGCCTGACCACAGCAACGCCTTAGAATCGCTCGTCCACAGCAGCGCGGATTTGTCGCAATCTACATCGCTCAATTTCTTCTGCCCTTTGCCGAGTTCGTCCGAAATCCAGACTTCTTCGCGGCCTGTGCGATCCGAAACGAAGGCGACCCATTTACCGTTGGGCGACCAGCGCGGAGATTGTTCTTTCCACGGCGTTTCGGTTACACGCTGCGGCTCGCCGCGATCTGTGGCAATCGTGAAAATCTCGCCGTGAACGGCAATTGCGGCGCGGCGATTTGAGGGCGAAATGTGAAAGGCTTCGAGGTCATTGCTGAGCGTGACCAATTCGACTTCGTTGTCTTTCAAATCAGACTTGATGTCGAAATGCAGTTCCGTGCTTTTGCCGCTCGCCGTATCAAGCTTCCATACGCCAAAGTTGTCTTCGTACACGATGGTCTTGCCATCGGCGGAAATGCTGGGGAAGAAAAGATTGCCGTCGGTGTGATGCGTCACCTGCACCGCTTTGCCGGTCTTGTCGGAAATCTTCCAGATGTTGTTGACGCTCTTCATCACTTCGGGGCTGCCGAATTTGATGTTGCGTTCGTTCGGCAGTTCGTTTGAGACGAAATAGATGTCGCCATTGTTGCCGTATAGCGGCCACAAACGATTGCCTTTGTAATCATCATCGCCGAGCTTCGTAAACTTCTTTGCCGCCACGTCCATCACCCACAAATCCGCCGCGTAGCTGCCGCGGTAATGCTTGCGCGACCAGCCACCGGGATGACGCGTAAATGCGAATTTCACGCCGTCGGGCGAATAGCTGCCAAACGATCCCCAATCGGTTTTAATCGGCTGCTCCATTCCTCCATCTGCCGCCACTTCCCAGAGCGTTGCTACACTCGGAAACACGCCTTGCCCGCGCGTGGATTCAAAAATGATCCGGCGACTATCGCGGCTCCAACCAACGACCGTGTCATTCGCGGTGTGGAACGTAAGCTGACGCGGTTTGCCGCCCGTGACCGGCATCACGTACACGTCGTAGTTACCATCGCGGTTGGACGAAAACGCGATCCACTGCCCATCGGGCGAGAAGCGCGGGTAAATGTCGCGCGCTTTGTGATCGGTCAAGCGCTCGGCTCCAACGCCGTTTTCATTGGCGATCCAAATATCGCCCAAATAGCTGAAAACGACTTTGCCCTGATGATAATGCGGGTACCGAACTAGCTTTACTTCACGGCTGATCGCCGCTAACGGCCAACATAGTGTCAGCAAAAGGGTATACACAGGCAGGCGTTTCATAATGTGACTCCTTACAGTGATGGGTAAAAAAATGTGATTGAACGTGAGCGAAGACGAGTGTCGCCGGAAGTTGGTTACACTGCAAGGGAAAGAAGCAAGGGAGAGGCAAGCAGGCAGGAGGGCGTGGAAAGGAAATGTCCTCCTGCCTGCCGCGTGGCGGTTAATTTTTATCGGACTTCAGATAAAGCTCAGGATTTTTCTTCACAGTGTCGCGGCAACTGGCACAGCAAAAATAGACGGTCTTGCCGTTGATTTCGGCACTGACGTTTTTGTCTATGGCTTCGCCTGTTACGGGACAGGTTGTCACACCATCGCCTTTGCCCAGGAAAGCTTTCGCTTCCGGCTTTGCACCAGGCAACGGATGTTCCTTGTGCATAGATGGCATGCCTTCTTTGACGAATTCCGAGACACCCTCGGCATGCGATTGAATGAGTTGCACGACCCACGGATCATCGGATGTTTCGATGATTTTGAGGCCTTTGGGCGTGGGTTCCATTTGCATCTTGATCTTGTCCGCGTTCTTGAATATTTCGACGAACAGCGGGTCCCACATCCGTATCGGCTGTTTGTTTTCGAGCCGTTTGTACATCGCGGCGACGTGTTCTTTGATCATCGCCTGCACTTTTGGATCATCAGATTCCGTAACCGTTTCAATTCCTTTGTCAATTTTTCTGATGGTGCGCGTGATCTTCTCGTGATCGGCAAACAGCGCGTGAATCGTTTGCATATCCTGCATCTGACCGCCGCCCATCATTCCGCCCATTTGGCCACCCATCTGGCCTTTGCCTTTGTCTTGTTGTTGGCAGTTTTTGCAGCCGCTCTGCGTTTGATGTTGGTGTTCTTGTGCAAGGCTCGGAACGCTAAAAGCCATCAGCATCAAAACCCATACCACTGCAAAATATTTTTTCGGAATCATCACAAAGCCTCCTTTCAAAACCCAGTCGTTCTTATCCCTTTACGCCCAGTATCTGGACGACGGCGCTTTGCCCTGCGTGATGATGGCCCTCGTGAATTTCGCGCTCAACTTCCTGCGCAATTTCTAACTGAAGCCCGTCCAAGTCCTGGCGCAAATCTTCGAGCGAGGCCAGCAACGCCAGGTCGCTGGGGCCGCCCGTACCATATTCAATTTGTTTTGGTGTATACAATTCCAGCAGGAAGATACCGCCCGGCTGTAACCCCGCTACGGCGCGCTGCAAGACCTGACGGCGCAGCGGCTGCGGCAAATGACAGAAGATCACAATGATGCCATTCCACGTTTGCGGTTCAATTTTGTACTCCGCCAAATCCGCCTGAATGGTCGTGATATTGACATTACGGCTGGCCGCCAGCTTGCGTGCTTTTTCCAGTCCCACCGCAGATAAATCCACCGAGGTCACATCGTAGCCCTGCTCGGCCAACCAAACCCCGTTGCGTCCTTCGCCATCGGCAAGACAAAGCACGCGCCCCATGGGAATGCGTGCTGCATTGGCCCGCAGAAAATCATTGGGTGCCATGCCATAAAAATACTCTTCGCTTGCGTATCGGTTGTCCCACATTATGCTGTTGCGCTTCCTTTCATTTCTGCAAAATTGATCTCCGGCTCCAGCTTGACGACGGTGTTGATGGAATTTGAGATCAGGCAATTCGCTTCGGTCTTTTCCAGGATGCGATTGGCGCGCTCAACGTCGCGGCTGTGCCGGATCGTCAGTTTAGGATAGAGCGTCATCTCCGTCATCTTGAATCCTTGCCCTTCGATCTTTTCCAGCTTGCCGTTGGCCTTGCAGGTGAAACTCGCAAATTCCAATTTGGACATTTCAGCAATCGCCAGAAACGTCGTCATGAAGCACAAATTGACTGACGCGACGTACAAATGTTCCGGTGTCCAAAGGCCTGCCTGCCCTTTGAATTCGGGCGGCGCAGCAACCGCAATCGTGGGTAGATCGGGCGAGCGCATTTCACCTTTGCGCGCGTCTGTCCATTCGACTTCGGTTTCATAAAAATACGGTAATTGCTCGTTCATAACGGCTCCTAATGCTTTCTCACCATGCGCAAAATCTTGGCGTTGAGAATCAGAAAGCGGAAAAATTGCCAAAGCAAATTTGTGCGAAAGAACTTCGTCAGTTTCGTTGGCACAGGCGGATAGTAACTTTGTTCATACGGTGTTCGGATGCTCATAGAATCCTCCGTTGTTATTCCGGCACAGCGCGCCAGAACGGATTTGCTTTGGCTTTGTAAATGAATGCGTAATGCAGAAAGTGTTTGATCCAGTGTCCAGCCAGCCCGATTTCGCCTGATGTGTAGCCGAGTTCGCGGCCTGTGTCGGGATATTTTTTGAAGTCGGGAATGATCGGATACACCGTCATCGTCACGGCGGTTCCGTGCAGGAAATTCGCACCTGCCGAGGCGATGCAGGCCGCGCCCATATGGGCGAGCGAAGCCTTGCGTGTCGGCGCAGTTTCCTTGCCGTTCATCATATCTGTGATGTTGTATGTGACCTGTCGCGCCATCACACCCGAAGGCATTCCGGTGCGTGGCGGCGTCGGGAAAATCGGCGTCCCCTTCACACTGGTCATCGGTTTGGAAATCGCGTGTGGCGGCGCAAACGCGATGCCGACGGCAAAGATGTTTTTGTATTTCGGATTTTGATACGTTTCCGGCCAGTCTTCCGGCTTCCACTCTTCGTACGGCTTTTTAGTGTAATCGCCATCCACGATCATGAAGCTATTCGGCGCAAACAATTCGGACGTGATGTCTTCGCCCTTTTTGTTGTATGCCTTCAGGCCCACGCCGCTGAACGGAGGCAACAACATCGCAAAGTCGTGCTTGACGGATTTCTCTTCGCCGTCCAGGTTTTCATAGAATGTTTCACCCGGCATTACTTCTTTGACGTGCGCTTGCGTGATCCACTCAATGCCGCGCTCAGTGTACAGCGACTCAGTAAACACGCGGCTGTGCGTAACGTAGCCGCCGCGTTTGATGAACATGCCGCCCATTCCAAAATCGCCGAGTTCCTGTTCGTTGGAAATCCAAATCACGCGCGCTTTGTCGCGCACCTGTTGGCGGCGCAATTCAAATTCGACATTGAAGAGGTATTCAAACGCCGCGCCCTGACACGTGCAATTGCCGTGTCCCGTGCCAATCAGCAACGTTTGCTGCTCGCCTTTCTTCATCCGATCAATGACAACCTGCAACGCTTTGGCGGTTTGATCGGCGTGCCCATACGTGCAGACGGACAGACTGTTGGCTTCCGGCCCCAGCCCTTTGGTCGCACCAAAGTTCAGCTTCGGCCCCGTCGAATTAATGAGGTAATCGTAAGTGATTTTGGCGAGAGTCCCGCGTTGTTCGGGAGAGGTGTATTCAATAGTAACAAAAGGCTGCGCCGTAGTTTCGTCGCCTTCGGGATGAAGGCTGACGGCTTTGGCTTGATGAAAGGTGATCCCTGTCTTTTTGTAAACTGGAGCCAGCGGGAAAGTAACCTGTTCCGCTTTCATATACCCCGTGCCAACCCAGATGTTCGAGGGAATCCAGTTCCATTGACTATTCGGAGAAACGACTACGACTTCATGCGCAGCACCAAGTCGTTTTTGGGCGTGCAGCGCAGCCGTTTGCCCGGCGACTCCTGCACCAAGAATGAGTAAACGAGCCATAAAGTCCTCCTTGTTGGACGGCTCTGATTCGTTGAGGAAACGAATGCCATAGACATACCGCAATTCCTGCCCCGGACGATTCAACCAAGCACGGCTTCTAAACGGCGCACGATTTCTGCTTTTGGTAACGCGCCAACGAGGCGTCCCACTTCGCGCCCGTTTCGCAATACGAGCAAGGTGGGAATACTTTGCACATTACAGCGCGCCGCCGTCATCGGGTTGTCATCAATGTTCAGCTTTGCGACTCGCACTCGTCCGGCGAACTCCCCTGCCAGTTGTTCAATCATAGGCGCGATCATTCGACACGGCCCGCACCAGTCCGCCCAGAGATCCAACAGCACAGGCAACGGCGAACGTTCGACTGTTGCAGCAAAATTCGCGTCCGTCACCACTACAGGTGCAACAGAAAGGGATAGTGCGGTCTTGCAACGACCGCACACGGCTTCACCTTGTCGAGCCTTTTCAGCCAGAACACGATTGGTTGCGCCGCACTGCGGGCACGGTAACAATAAGGTTTCTGCCATAGCGCCTTTCATCTTTACGTAGCCCCTTTCTGCCAATCATCACCTCGCCGAACTAACCGCAGATTCTTCCTCATGAATTTCGAGTGCAGCGGCTTCTGTCATCGGTCGTTCGTGCTTCCGTCGCTCGCTTAGGTAATACAAAATCGGCACCGTCATGCGCGACAACAACAACGAAGCGATCTCCCCCGCCATCAACGAAATCGCCAGCCCTTGAAAGATCGGATCAAACAAAATCACCGTTGCGCCAACGACTCACTGCCGCCGCCGTCAACATCATTGGGCGAAATCGCACAGCGCCTGCGTCAATTACTGCTTCTGCAAGTGGCATTCCTTCTTTTATACGAAGCTCGACGAAATCTACCAGAATGATCGAATTGCGCACGACGATGCCCGCGCCCGCAATAAAACCGATCATGGAAGTTGCCGTGAAGAACGCACCCAACATGCCGTGCGCGGGTAAAATTCCCACCAGCGAAAACGGAATCGCCGCCATAATCGTGAACGGTGTTTTGAAGGACTGGAACCAACCAACCACCAGGATATAAATCAGCACTAGCACCGCCGCGAACGCCAAGCCGAGGTCACGAAAAACTTCGTACGTGATATGCCATTCGCCGTCCCATTTCATCGCGTATTTGTCCGCCAGAAACGGCTGCGAAGCGACGTATCGTTCCAGCGCGTAGCCTTCCGGCAGCTTCATTTTTTCAATCGCGTCATTCAAACCGAGAATCGCATACACCGGACTTTCCACGCTGCCCGCAATGTCTGCCGTCACATACGTCACCGGCATCAGGTTTTTGTGGTAAATGTTTTTGTCGGCAATGGATTGATCTACGCGCACGAGTTCGCCGAGCGGAACTAGATTGCCGCGTTGTCCCTGCACTTTGATTTGCTTTAGATCGTCGAGGCTGGAACGTTCAGCGCGCGGCAAACGCAGCGTGATCGGCACATCTTCCTTTTCGCGCGGCTGATGTGCGAGGCCAACGTCCATACCGGAAACCGCGATGCGCAGCGTGTTGGCGACTTGTTCTTCGGACACGCCGTTGAGCGCGGCTTTTTGCTTGTCTACGACAAACTGGAATTTGGTTTGGTCATCCTCAACGTATGAATCCACGTCCACGACGCCATCAGTTTTATCGAAGATGTCCTGAATCTGTTTGGCGATTTGCAGTTGGCGTGTGTAATCCGGCCCGTAAATTTCCGCCACCAACGTTTGTAACACTGGCGGCCCCGGCGGCACTTCGGCGACCTTAATGCGCGCGTTGTATTTCTTCGCAATCGCTTGAATATTAGGGCGCACGCGCTTAGCAATGTCGTGGCTCTGCGCGCTGCGTTCGTCTTTGCCGACCAAGTTGACTTGAATGTCAGCGACATTTGCACCACGCCGCATTAAGTAGTGACGGACGAGGCCGTTAAAGTTATAGGGCGATGCGGTGCCGACGTACATTTGATAATCCGTCACTTCCGGCACGGTGCGAATGTAGTCGCCAATCTCGCGTGTGACCGCAGCGGTTTGTTCAAGCGGCGTGCCTTCCGGCATATCCACAATGACTTGAAACTCGCTTTTGTTATCAAAGGGTAACATCTTCACGCGAACCAGCTTTAATCCCACCAGCGCCATCGAAGCGAGCAGCAACACTACGACGCCGAGCAGGAAGCCATAGCGCCAAGCAGGCACGCGAATCAGCTTGCCCATCACAACGCGGTAAAGCCTTGTCATTCGCCCTTCTTCGTGATGTTCGTCGTGCCCTCCTTCGCGTTTGAGCAAACGCAAACTCGCCCACGGCGTGACGATGAAGGCAACGAGCAAGGAAAAGATCATCGCCGCCGTCGCGCCAATCGGAATCGGCTTCATGTACGGCCCCATCAGGCCGCCGACAAATGCCATTGGCAGAATCGCCGCGACCACCGCAAATGTTGCCAGAATCGTTGGATTGCCCACTTCATCTACGGACTCAATCGC
>JAXLQQ010000069.1:0-31607 GCA_046331525.1 Blastocatellia bacterium | reverse complement strand
CGATCCGTTGGTTGTGGGTGGTCGCTGAACCAGCGTTCCAGCTTGCCGGGTTCGCGTGAATGTTCGCCTGCGAGCGTTTCAAAGAAATCCGCCATTGCTTCGGGGTCGTAACCCGCTTTCGCCATGATTTGTGAACCCAGCACATCCGCATCCGATTCCGCCTCGCGGCTATTTTTCATCAGCACGCCGCCCGCCAAAATGCTCCCGCCAATCGTGCCAAGCTGGCCGCCGATGCCGTTGCCTAAAATCGCGCCTAAGATGCCGATGCCAGTCTGATATTTCTGCGCGCGGCATACGTTGGCCGTGCCGTGACGCAAGACAACGTGCGAGATTTCGTGCGCCATTACGCCTGCGAGTTCTGCTTCGGTTTTTGCAGCTTCAATGGTGCCGCGATTGACATACGTCGGCCCGCCGGGCAGCGCGAAGGCGTTGATTTCGGCGACGTTCAGGACGGTAAAGCTATACGGGAATTTCTCGCCCGGCGCATACTGCGCGAGGTTTTGTCCGAGGCGGCGGATGTATTCCTGCGCGCGTTGATCGTTGAGAATTTGAAATTGTTTCTCGGCTTCTGCTGCCGCCTGTCGTCCCAGTTCTAAATCCTGTTGGGGCGTGGCGCAGCTTTTAGCGGCTTTGACTTGGGTTTGGGCAGTAAGATTGGTCAGCGGCACTGCCGCCAGTAAAAAGGCGAGCGCGTAACTCATCCCAGTCCGTACTGTAGTGCTTTTCATCGGGTCTCCTTCGCAAAAGTTACAAGCTGTCAAAGGGGGTACAAAATTAAGCGCATCCTCAGATGCGCTCGCGTGAACTGTCGTTGGATGACCAAGATGATATGCACTCTGCGCGATTGCGCAAGGGAAGGGATTGAGGATTTGAGATTTGAGATTGGAAATTTAAGAGCGACAACAGCTCTCAAATCTCAAATTTCCAATCTCAAATCCTTACTTCTTGCGCAGGTAATCGTCGCTGCCGTCCACCCAATCCTGGCGAATTGGGCTGAAGACGTCAATGCCCGTAATGTCTTCTAATGCCACGGCAGAATGCGGCACGTTCGACGGGATTTCCATCATTTCGCCGCTGCGCACGACAATCTCTTGCCCTTCGATGTGAAATTGCAGCGCGCCGCTGATGATGTAGCTGAACTGTTCGCTTTCGTGGCTGTGCGTAGGCACGACGCAACCGGCTTTGATGTTCAGAAAGGCAATCGTGATCTTTTCTCCCGTGAAGAATTGGCGGGAGAAAAGATCAGAGACTTGTTCGACTGGGACTTCGTGAAGTTTGTGATGTTTCATTTCATTTTTTCTCGACGCTTTCGCTCGCGGTGGCGAGTACGTCGTAGTTGTAGTTGAGCAATACACGTTTCGGTTTTTGCGGCAGGGTCACTTTATACTCCTGCGTTGTCGAACTGCCAATAGTGGGCACCTCGCCCATCCGCATAATCTTGCCGTCGAAATCCAGGTAAATCGGCACCATCATCCCGAAGCCTTTGGACACATCGCTTTGCGTGACGGTGAAAGTCAGAAGCGTCTTGCCATCACTTTGCGGTGACAGATTGTATTCCAGTTTGTAACGCGGGATTTCCTTGCCGTAGACCCATTGCAGAAAGAACCAATCCAGTTTCTTGTTGCCTGCCAAATCCATTTTCGGCGTCATATGTTTTTCGGCAATCGCCTTAACACTTTCCGTCGAGGCATTCTGGTTGTAATGCGTCTTGACGAAATCCTGCATCATCGCAATGAACGCCTTGTCGCCCTCCTTCTGATCCCACATCAACTGCCGCAACATATGCAGCACAAAGCCGCCTTTGCGATAGGCGAGATACTGATACGCACTCGGATATTTATAAAAGCCGCCGCGATAGCCGAGCCATACCGGCGCTACATCGGTCGCGCGCAGGTTGTATTCGTTTTTCTCCAGCATCTGTTCCTGCGCGTGTTTCCAGTAATTCAGATACTTGTCCGGCTTCTGTTCAGTCGCCTTCAGATACAAGCCAGCCGAAAAAAATGCGAAGCCTTCTGAAAGCCATTGATCGTGGTACGACGCCCAGCCGACGATGTGACCCCACCATTGATGCGAGACTTCGTGCGCACAGACTTCGTCCACAAATTCGGTCAGCCGGTTGTTGATGCCCATCAGCAGCCAGCGTTGCGTAGCGTCCATGTACGCCGTTAGGGGCATATACACGAGCGTCGGCCACGATTGCCCGAAGAAGGCTTGCGGCTGTTGCGTGATGGCGACTCTGCCGTAAGGAATCGGCCCAAAGAAATGCGTGAAGACGCGCATCGAATTTTGCGCTTCGACTAAGCTTTGCCCGATTAATCGCGTCGGTGCCATGCCGCCGATGGGCGCATTGCGCAAACCATCGGCATTTCCGACACGGCGTAGCCTTCGACTTTGTATTTCGTCCGCTCGATCCGTCAGTTCTGCATTTTTGAATCTGCCGTAATTGAAACCCGCGACGGCCAGCGGAACTGCAAGCACCCACTGCGAAGCCGCATAATCGCTGTCCTGCCAATCCTTCTTTTTTGCCGACGCCATTGAGCGTATTGCTTCGGCACCTTGAAGGTCAAATCGACGTTGCGCGATCTTTGAAAGTGTTGACGTTGGATGATACCAACTTGTGCGTGCACCTGTCCTGCGTGCACCGCCCATGTCCATCTGGTTTCTCGCCCTGATACTCGACGGTTAGTTTCCCAGCCGTTGCAGCCTTTCGTCGTTAGCTCCGGCAGAATGACGTAAAACGAACCGTCTTTCTTTTTGTCTTCCTGAATAAACTCAGTTTCCTTTTCGCCCCGGCGCGCGACACGCGCGGGTCGGGCAATAACTGTCGCAGGACGCGCTCGCCGTCTGTCGGCTGATCCGTGCGCATTCGGCGTTGACGCTGAGCTTGTCGCCTTTGATGGCCGTTTCGATTTTGTAATGCTCGGCGTCCACGACACGCTTGTCTTCGTCCAGAACTCGCCTTGCCTGCTTTGAATTCGCCGACGAAATGGCCTGGCGTAGAAAGCCCGCGTCCTTCGCTTCAAAATCAGCATTTACCAGCAACACCTCTTCGCAATCAATCGCGCCGTAAGGACGCATTTGAAAGATCAGTTGATGCCGCTTTCTGCCGTCAATGTAGGCATTGAACGACGGCGCGCGTTTCGGATTGTAAAGGTCAGCCAGAATTTCGCTGGTGTTTTCGCCGCCGCCGCGTTTCATGGTGCGCTGGGACGCGGTCTTTCAGCGCGTCCGGCAATTGAGTATCCGCCGCGCCCGCCGCCTGTCCTGCTTTTTAATTTCGTCGTAGGTGCTATCGCTGAACACCAGCACCATTCACAACGTGAACGGTTCGGCAAGGTTTCTTTGTCCGTCACCGTGCTAATGTAATCGCGTTCGACGAACAGCACTGGTTCCAAGGTGAATTCGCCGTCGCCCACAAACACGCCGATGGGAATACGTCCCAGTACCGGCGGCAGAAAGCTAATGCGCCCGCTTTTCAGCGTAATTGTCCCGACATCTCGCGCTTGAGCGTCCGATTCGTGACGCTGTGTACGTTTCGCCGAGTTTCCCATCTCGTAGCGCGCGGTAGTTGGGATCAGTGTTTGGTTTGATCGTACCGATGGCGAAGTCGTCACTTCGCTGCGCACTTCAGCAATTTCTGGTTGATTTCGACGTTGGCAATTGCGCTTATCTTCAATCGTGATTTTTGTTCGTTAGGCTTGAAGCCCTCGCCCAGCAGGTGTGCTGTTCCGGCATACGTTCCAGGCGGCAATTTCGCCACCGAAAACTTGCTTATTGCATCGGTCGTCGCAGTTTTTGTTTCGCCCGTGGTTTCGTGGCGTACCGTGACTTGTGCGCCAAAGATAACTGCGCCTTTTGGGTCTTTGACTGTACCGGAAAAGTTGCCGAAGGATTGTGCGAAAGCTATCAGGCTGAGCAAGCTAACCAGAGTAACGAGGCGTGAGAGCTGAAATTTCATGATTCCTCCCTGAGGTTTTAATTTTGGGGCACGGCTGACGCGCGCATTATGCCGCCCGCTTTGTTAAGCGTCAATCGCGCTAATAAATCGGCTAAGGAGATTGAGAGCGAACACCTTTTGCGTGCGTGGCTTCGGTAAGTGATTGCTTGAGAGAAGTCCAGCACACAGGATGCATGCGTACCCAAGCATAAAAAAAGCCGCCAGCGAACTGACGGCCCCCAAAAGAGAGAAATGTTATGGAAGGAAAAACTAAACTTTCGGTTTGATGAGGAATTTCAAGATAACGGAAGCTGGCTGCGTTCCTAAGGTTAAGAAGACATCCGTCGTGTTTGCGGGTAGATCAGGAATCATGCCAACGATTACACCGTCTACGACTTTGTACTGGAATGCTTCGATAACCGTCGTTTTGTCGCCTTGTTTGAACACGATGTTATAGAACGGTGCGAGGTTCTTGCCCGTTATCTTGAACGTATTGCCTGGTATGCCTTCTGGTTTGCCATCCACCGAAGTGATGGACTCCAATGTCACTTGCGGCGGTGCGAGCATCGTTACTGGCAGACTGTTCGATTTCACATGCACCGCTTCGTTACCATAGGCGACGAAGACTTCGGCTGCACCCGCGGGAACGCCCGGCGCGCTGCCTTCAATCATTGTGCCATCCGTAAACTTCAACAGCTCGCGCGGCACCGCGTAATAGATGTCGCCTTGTTTGAAGACAACGGTATAGAACGGAGCGAGGTTGCTGCCCGTCAGCTTGAACGCGCCCCCCGGAACCAGTTGGGTTGGACTGATAGTGTTGAGCTGCGCCAGATTGGCTACGGCAAGGAACTTGAAGGGTAAGATGTTGGTTTTGCCATCCTGGCCAAACATCACGAACACTTCCGCGCCACCGGGCGGAATGCCGGGCAATATGCCGTCAATCGTAGTCGAAGTAATCTTGAGTCTGTCCGGCCCCAACTCTTCCATAATGTCGCCTTGTTTGAAGATAAGACGCAGATTCGTGGGAAAGTTCTTGCCCGTCAGTTTGAAAGGCGTTCCCGGCGCGCCTTCGGTTGGTGCGATGGTTTCCAGCACAGGCGCTGGCGGCGGTAGCACAGTGAACTTCAAGCCATTGGACGGCACGCCCGGCGGTGTGTTGGTGCCTGGTGTACCGAGCCACAGGTTAGTCATCACGATGACTTCATAGTCACCCGCCGCAACATCCGGCACCAACGCGCTCAGCACACCGTTTTCCAGTTTATTCAGCGCCGGGTCAATCATCTGGAATTTGTCACCTTGCTTGAAGAGAATCTGATTGTTTTTCGCTTCCTGCGCAAAGCCAATGCCTTTGATGGCGAAGGCTGTACGCGGTAAGCCCTGCGTCGGATCAAGCGACGCGAGTTGTGCGCCCGGCGGCAACAGGAATTTGAACGGCAGTGCGTTGGAGAATTGATTTTGTCCGAAGCCGACCGCTACTTCCGCTGCGCCCGGAGGCATCTGCGGCAGCACACCTTCAATCGTCGTCGCCGTGAATTTCAGCGCAGCCGACGGAAGGCTGAACATTTTATCGCCTTGCTTGAAGTACACGACTTGTCCGTCCAGGAAGTTTTTGCCCGTGAGTTTGAAGGGCGAGCCGGGCGCGCCTTCAACGGGCGCGATAGTTTCCAGCACGGGCGGGGGCAGTGTGGTGCCGAGCACCTTGAAGGGCAACGGATTGGAAAGCTGCGCCGTGGTGAAGAAGGCTACGACTTCTGCGCCGCCCGCAGGCAGGTTGGGCACGACACCTTCAATGGTAGTATCTGTCACCTTTAATTGTTCGGGCGCGATGACACCGTTTTGCGTGCTTTGCCGGAAGGCTACTGTAATGCCTTGCTTGAAGTTCTTGCCAGTCAGCTTGAATGCGGTGCCGGGCAAGGCTTCGGTCGGCGTGATGGTTTCGAGCACGGGCGCAGGCGGCGACAGGATTTTGAATTTCAAGCTGTTCGACGGCACGCCGGGCGGCGTGGTATTCGTCGCCGGAATCAGATCAATGCTCGTGACGACAAGGACTTCGTAATCGCCCGCTGGGAAGTTCGGCAGCACGCCCGTAATCATCGTTTGATCGAACTTGATGTTCGCTGGTTCCACCAGCAACCAGCGGTCGGTTTGCTTGAAAATCACGCGGAACTTGCGCACGTCATCGCCCCAACCGCTTCCTTTGATCGTGAATGTTTTGCCCGGCAAACTTTCGACCGGATCAATCGCATCCAGCTTGGCCGGCGGCGGCGCTACGACTTTGAACGGCAGGCCATTCGACGGTGTGCCGGGCAGTTTGCCTGCCGCCGTGGTCAACGTGCTTTCCAGATTGGTGACGACGAAGATTTCATAGCCACCAAGTGCAATGCGCGGCACCACACCGGAAATCAGCGACTGCCCATCAAACTTGATCGTTGACGGATCGAGTTGAATGATGCGGTCATTCTGTTTGAGGAACACGAAATTGCGTTTGGCATCGGGATCAAAGTTGCTGCCCTTGATCGTGAAGGTTGCGCCCGGCGCGCCTTCGGCTGGCGTGACGGATTCAAGCGTTGGCCCTGGCGGCGTCAGCACTTTGAAGGCCAATTTATTCGACGGTTCGCTGGGTGCGCCGTTGCGATAGACGACCGCGAAGACTTCCGCATCGCCCGCAGGCATACGCGGCACTACGCCCTGAATCGTCGCCGGTTTGGTCGGATCATCCGCCGTTGCCGAAATCACTTTGAGCAATTCGACGGGCGAAGGAATGATCTTGTCACCTTGCTTGAAGAAAATGCCGAGGTTTTTCGGATTCGCATCCAGCCCCGTGCCGATCAGTGTGAACGTTGCGCCGGGCGCGCCGCTATTGGGTGTAATGGATTCGAGCTTTGGCGCAACGGCTTGCGTTACCGTGAATTTGATCTTGTTCGAGAGTTCGCTCGGAACACCGTTGCGCAACACGCTGACGTACACTTCGACATCGCCTGCCCGCAGTCCGGGCACCACACCAGTGAGCGTCACGTTACCCGCCGCTTCCAAACTTACCGTTGCCTTAAGCAGCTTGGGATCAACGACCGCGATTCTATCGCCCTGCTTGAAGAACACTGTGTTTTGCCCTGCTTCAGTGCCAAGTCCGGTGCCGGTTAAGGTAAAGGCAGAGCCGGGCGCGCCGCTCACCGGTTGAATAGCGGCCAGGACGGGCGCGGGGTTGATGACATACACGACGGCTGCGCCTTTGCGCGAATTGTCCGGCGTCGCGTCATCCACGGGCGCGGCTAATTTCGCTATGACTGTGCCTTTGCCCGGCAGATCACCTTTGACTTTGAACGCCGCTTCAGTCTGCCCAGCAGGCACCGTCAACGTGGCAGGCGTGAGGTTGAGTTTGACGCCGTCTTCATTGGTCAGATTGATCGTCGCGTCCGCAGACAGCTTGCGCGACAGCACAACGCCCATATCAATCGCTACCCCCGGTTTCGTCTTTGCCTCCATCGGACGGATCAAAATCGAGAGCGACGGCAGCGCCGGGAATTGCAGCGTGCCTGCATCGGTCGGGCCGGGCACGACAGCTTTGACGAGCTTGAAAGTAGCGAGCGCATCGCCCGCTGGCGTGAAGAATTTGGCTTCGACGCGCAGGTCGTCGTTGTTGTCGGCGCGCACGCCTTTGATTTCAAATTTGCCGTTTTGATCGGTTACGGCGCTGCGTCCGCGCACAAACACGCGCGCTTTGTTAACTGGCTTCTGGCTGCCGTCCACGACGGTGCCAACCACGCTCGTGAACGTCACTTGATCGCTCGGCAAACCGACGAACCAAATTGTTGCCAGGTCAATCAGCCCCGCCGCGACAATCTTTTCGCCATTGGCGTCCACTGTTGCTGTCCCTTTTTTGACAAAGCCAGACGGCGCGACATTCGGGCGAAATGCGTAGAGGTCAAGTTTTGCGCCTGCGGGGAATTTATCGGGATTCGGGAAGTACAGCGTTGCCATCCCACTGGTCTTGTCACCGAACGTCGCGCCAAACGGCGTAATCATGCCGACAACGGAAGGATAAATGCCTGAAGGCAGCGGCGCAGGCAACCAGCTACTCGCTGGCAGCCGCGTTACTTTCACGGTGGTATCTTTGGCTTCGGCAGGGAAGGTGACTGTGCCGGGAATTTCCAGCCGCAGACCATTGTGTTCCAGCACCACTGGCGTCGCGCCTTCGACAACCGCACGATAAGTGCCGTTCGCCGCGCGCATGCTGCTGAAAATCACACTCGTGCCCAGGCTGGCAGGCAGATAAATCGGATAGCCAATTTCATTATCCGTGCCATCCGTCACAACCAAACTATAGGTCATCATCGGCAGTCCCAGATTCGCCGGAAACTGCGATGTATCCACTTGCACTTGCGCAATGCCACGCGGCACATCGGGGATGAGAAAACGTCCGGCGCTATCGGTCGAAGCGCCCACACCCGCACTAAGAACATTGACTGGCATCCCGACCACAGGATTTCCCTGTCCATCCAGAATCGTACCGGAAACCGAAGTCTTGACCGTCAGTGTTGCTGTGCTCTTGCGCGCGCCAACGGCGTTGCCAACCGTAACTTTATTCGTCGCCGCGCCATACGGCACGATGAAGCTCATCGCCGTCGCGTTGGTTGAAACGATTTGTCCAGAGGTCGAACCCAGCTTGACCGAGGCATCGGATAATACCGTAGGAAATTGCGAACCCGTCACGGTGACGACCTGCCCGGCGTACACTTCAGACGCCGAAAAGCCCGTAATTACAGGCGCGCCCGACGGCGCTTGCGGATTGCCACCGACATCAATTGTGACCACATTGCTCAGCGTCAAGCCATCCGTAATCACGACATCCAACACGCCTTGCCCCGTCAGCGAATCCGGCACTTTGATATTGATCTGATCGAGCGCCACATACTGCTGCTGCGCGCCCGCGTAATCCACTTGCGCTTCGACGCCGCCGATAAAAGCTTTGATGTCGCGGCCCGCCCGCACGCCCGTGCCAAACAACACCAGATAATTGCCCGGCGGCACCACATTCATTGAACCATCACCATTCGTGACGTTGCTGTAAGCGTTGCCATCTGCTGTAAACACGGCGGCAGGCGCTCCCGTACCGGCCTGATTGCTCGTGAAAATATTCAAGCTGCGTGCCGCCATCGCCAATTCGCCTTGCGCCACTGTTATGCCCTGCGCATCTGTCACAACAACAGTAGCCGTGCCATCCAGTTCTGTATCGCTCGGCACAATGTAGTTAATTTGATTCGGCCCGACATGAAACAATTCAGCTGACGATTTATTTTACCCAGCGCAAACGCTCGGTGAGGTCAGCAATTGAATGCCCGGCGTGACGGAATCTGCGTCATCCGTCGCCCGAGCTTCCGTCGCCGTCAGCCCGGAAAAAGCCCGTACGATACTGTCGGGGGCAGCGGCAGGTTGATAACGCGCGGCATCTACCGTCACAAACAACTACCGTTTGCGCCAGCGCCGCAAAATTCAGGAGTAGTAAGAAAACGCTAACAAGGGTTTGCACCGGGTCGTCTCATGTTCATCATCCATCCCTCGCCCGAAAAGTGAGCAGTGGCTGGTAAAGTTCCGCAGGCGCGACGTGATTGCAGGGGCCCGCGTCGACAAAGTTGTTCAGCCGTGATGACGCTATTTGGTGGGCCGCCCGCCTGCAAAAAAACCGGCTCACGACAAAACGGCTTTGGTGTTCCGATAGGAAACAGAAATGACCGTCAGCCCGCGCAGGCATCGCTATAAAGGTTGATTTTGCAAGGGATGAAAATTTTTGCGTCGGTAGCCACGAAAGGCCTCTGTCGGCACTCGTCACAAGCGTGTCATTGCGTTGTAAGAGGTTCGTGAAAATGCCGACAAGGTGTGTCACCTACACCTTGACGTTTTCGGGCACGTCGCCATAACCAGGTCGAACCCCGAAATTGCCAGCCTTCTTTTCGCGCGATTTATCAGGGCGTGAGTGTTACACGGTGGGATTGTACTGGGAATTTACGGCGTCAAAACGCCATAAGTTTGTACCTGCTCCCCGCAACGATCAGTGGCCTGAATCAGCATTCTCTAACAAACAGCAAGCTGTGCGCGTAAGTTTTCTGGGCCGTGAAGAAGCCGTTACCGCCTTTTTTACCATTCTCTGCCCCGTCCGCGCATAGCGCAGCACAGATCCGCTATCAGTGATCGCGTGAAGGCCTGGTATAGCGGGGATCAGACGGCTGGTAAAGGCTTCATTGCGATGCACCTGTGGCAGGAATGGCGATCAGAACGACCCCCTCGGCAAACGCTGGTTCCCCCTTAACCTGTAGCGGATTGAATTTCCGCTGAGAGCGACAGAAAAAGCGTGATTGCGCAGCAGCGGATGTCCATCCCCTGGCCGCCCATACAAACCACTCGGCCTTCCTTGGAAACGCAAATTTTCACGTTAACGATGCCCGTCGCATTCGCCACCAGCGCGAGGGCAAACGGCTGGTCTGAACGCATTTTCTCACTAACATGCGCTAATAACTCTTCAAAGACTGTTGCATTGGTATAAGGCGAGGACATCGGAGGCGGAGGAGAGCGGCGGCGGCTTACGGCGATTCGCTGCTATCCAACACCCGAAGTTAAGCCCGTCAGGAATGGCTTTTGTTCGTGGGGCCTGGAGCAGATGTATGGTGCGTGGCTAGTTCGCGGTTAGTGCTATGCATCGACCCCAAGCCCAAGCGCTCGGAAGCATTTTTTGGCCCAAAGAATGCGCGCTTCCCCTTGCTGCGTTCCGCGCGAGATATTGAGCTGCAACCCGATTGCCCGGCTACGATCACCAGGTGTTATCGCATTGATTTTGACATTCAGCATTTCTGCCCAGAGCTGTGCTAAATCCCGCAACGATTTTTCCGTATAAGGAGGCCAGCGCCATTGTCCGCCGTATACCATTAGCCAAAGGCCAGAGTACACCATCTCCCGCTCTGCACCAGCCAATGAAATCGCCATAGATCGCTTCAGCAGCCTGCCCGCAAACTGCGCTGCCGCGGCGGCGTAGATGCCATAGCTGAGAGCCAGCTTCTGTGTCCAAATACGGTTTCCAACCTCGCGCCTGTTGCTCCGCTGCCGCCGCATCCGTCTCATACGCTCTGTCAACTGAAATGAAGCGAAGAAGCGCTTTACGTTTCCAGAGGCGGCTCAATCATCTGCGCCGTAGCTTCGTTTCCGTCGCTACCATCAGGCCCCGCGCCACAAACGGTTCTTGACCGGAAAGGTTTACGCTCATCCCACCCCGACCGCCCGCTGAACCAGGTTTCGCGTCCGGGGAGCGCGGGCGGGCTTAAATCAAATTGCCCAATAATCTTGGCATTTTTATGCTCGCGGCAAGCGGTTATCAGCAGCCATCCTGCGCAATCAGTGCCGCCGCTGCTCTGCTTTCGCTTCTGAAATCATCACCTTATATCTGCAAAGTGAGATTCGCCTCATAACTCACGACAGTATTATCCGAGCTGTTTCTGCTTCAACTTTGAAACCTTGGGGGCGACGGGAAGATACAGCGAAAAATTCATTGCCGGAACCGTCAATTTCGCTGCGCTCCCACGTTCCTTTTTCGGCCCGGAGGTTGGTTAGGCCGGGGTGACGGAAGCCATCAACAAACATCAAACATAGCGATAATAGATGTTTTCATAGTGCGCTCCATTGCTTGAGAGTTATCCATGTGGATAAGCGTATTTCGGCTGCCGGAAGTGAGTGTGGGGAGCAGTTATTTTTCTCAATCTTCCGGGGTAGTACCGTCAACCTGTCATCTATGCCTACAGGGCTGTATGGATCAAGGCTGGAAAGGGCGAACGGGGATAAGAACGGCAACAGTTGTTCATTCGGGCTCCTCCCAGGTAAAAACGTCAAACCGGGTGAAGCGGATGGGCAGGTTTACGCGGATCAGACCCACTTGTCGCTCGCTCGTCGTCACCCCATCGTCCTGTTCTTTACCTCGACACCGCTCTCTTCGCCAGCCGGTATACCAGATCGTGATCATCTCGTTAGCGTCATCCATATCGAGCTGATGCCGCGCACGGCAAGGGTTGGCAATCAGTCGGCATCGGCACGGCGCTGTAGATCGTGGCGTGCGGGGATTGAAGGAAAGCGTGTCGTCGTTGAAGCCGGTTGTGTTGTACACGCCAGCCGTTTCCATCGCCTGTTCAGCGAAGCGTTTCATCCCCATTCCAGCTATCATTGAACCACCAGGGCGGGCCGAGCTTCACGGCGGGGTAATGCCCGGCAAGCGGTGCGAGTTCGCGGGAATAGGTCGTTTCGTCGGTGAACAAGTCAACGTCAGGCGCGAGTCGTTGCCATGTTGTTCAGCAATGGTTCGAGGGCTTCCGGTATAAATCACGGCAACGGAATCGCGCGGCCTTTGTCAAAGCCGAATTTCTCAAAGATGGTTTCGTTGTGATTGCGATACGAGCCGGGATGGAATTGCATTTACTAAACCGTCCTCAATACTCATCCGCGCCATTTCCATCAACATGCTCTTCGGTGAAAGCATCACCGATCTTCTTCATCGGCTGCGCCTTCAGGCGCGCGTTGGAAAATGGCATCAGCTTTACGGGCCGTTGGATTTCGCCAGTGGCAGGTCGGCTGGGCGGCGGCGTGGTCGGTCAGCAGTTGCGCCCGCATTGATTTGAAGTAGGCGCGGCGCTCTTCCAGTGCCTGCATCAGTTTTTTGTAGTTGTGAATGTCATAGCCTACGGTTTCCGTGAGGGCTTCGATTTGCTCAAACAGTCAGGACGATCAATGTTGACGACGCCGTCCGGGCGGAAGGTCGGCAGTGACGCGCCCCAGCCAGTTCTGATCGCCTGGCGGTGATTTCCTAATGTGTCGGACGGCGTGATCGTGGCCAGCACTTCGATCTTCGACGATCTGAACGTTGCGCGGGCAGGGTGGACTTCTCCAGCACTGTGATGTGATCGATTTCACGCATTCGCGCTCGTCCAGTTTGTCTTCAATACCGAAGACTGCGCATTAATTCGTGCGCCAGCCACATGCGCAATGGGCGATGCCGCGAAACAGATAAAAGTTGTCGGCGAGAAAGTTGCCAGATTTTGCGATGATCGGTTTCGACTCTGCCGCCATCAATGCGCGGCACGCCTAAGTCTCCAGCGCGATGCCGCGAATAGAGCATACGGAAAATGTAGTGATCGAGAATCAACAGCAGATCAGCGGGCAGTACGAAAGGAATGATTTCGGGTCAGCCGACGTAGCGCTGCAGGTCTTACGTATTCGTGCGGGCAAACGAGCGGTTTGTCTTTTGACAGTTATAAAGCGCGAGGCGCAATTCTTTCTGCGCGAAGTCAGTGTCGAAATAGCGGTCAGCGGGTAGCGTAATTTAGTAGCCATAAGCGTGGAATTGCGAATTCAAGGTGGATCGTTGAAAATTGGGATTCGTGAAGTGGCATTTTCACGGATCACCCCTGAATTATCAATTCGATTACTATGATTTCGCTGTTTCATCACACTCATTGTTTGGCTTATCAGCATTGTTGGGCTACCAGCTTGTGCGCAAACCACCGAGCAAACTATCAAAATCGGCGCGAAGGAAGTGTTGCTGAATATGATTGTGCGCGACAAACAGAGGCCGTAACCTGCCCGACCTTAAACCCGAAGAAATCGAAATTTACGAGGACGGCGTCAAACAACCTATGCTCGTTCCGCCTGGTTAGTTGATCCTGCTGTCAGCAAAACGTTGTCGCCGCGATTCCGGTCGATGGCGACATCCGATTAATCTGGTCACGATAGTGTTGATAACCTCGACAACAGCAGCCGCAAATTGATAGCGCGTGAGGCGTTGGATTTCATCAGCAATCCGGCGCTGTCGAACGTGCTGATGCGTCTACGTGATGAGCCAGCGGTTTTACGTGTTGCAGCCGTACACGAGTGATCGCGCCAAAGCGCGGCAAGGCGATTGAGGCGACAACCGGACGGCGCGGAAACCCGTATCCGACCTCTCCGCAGCGAATGGTGAGCAAATGCAGATCATCGCTAATTCCGCCGACGGCCCAGCCCGAACGCGCCGCCGCAAGCTGGGCGCCGTCATCTCGAATCAAAACCCGCGAAGGTAAGCGTTCTCCGGCGTGCCTGCTTCCGGCCTCGCTTTTTTGGCGGCACGGGCGCCGACAAAGCGCTTTAGCGCAAATCACGCTCAACACCTACCGCACGATTGAAACGGCGGCGCTGGAACAACAGGCACGCGCTTCGATTTACACGTTTCTGAACGTCGTGCGCGAACAGCCGCTTTATTGGGGCGCAAGTCGTTGTTGTGACCTCAACCGGCCTCGTCATCCCACCCAATCTCGTAGACGTAATGCGAACCACGATGAGCGAAGCCAATCCTTTGAACGTCAGCATTTACGCGCTCGACGCACGCGGTTGCAGCGGGACGTCGAAAGTGATCGCAGCCCGGGCGCAACTCGCAATAGCCATCAGCGCCAGCAGCGCGGCCTACAACGAAGGCGGTTCGATGACGGCGCTGGCCGGTTCGTTTAAGTCTTCGGGAAATGGCCGAGGCCAGCTTGCAGATGAACAAAACAAAGCACGCTGTCAGAACTGGCGGAAGGCGCAGGCGGGTTTTGATTGCGAACACAAACGGTGAAAAAGCCGCTCAAACGTGTGGTCGAAGAGATCGGCTCATACTACGAAATGACCTGCGATCCGACCGCGCAGAGCTCGACGGCAAGTTTCGCAAAGCTGACAGTCAAAGTCGCGCCCCGATGTCAAAGTTGTCACGCGCAGCGGGCTATTTCGCCGTGCCGAATGTGGACGGCAAAGCGGTGATGGGCTACGAAATGCCGCTGCTGGCGGCGACGAATGACAAGACGCCGAAGCAGGATTTTCCCTTTCAAACCGGCGTGCTGCGTTTCCTGCCCAGCGCGAACGACTCGCAGCATTTGCTCTTGCTCGCCGTGCCGCTCGCTGAAATCGCTTTCAAAACCGATAAGGCGAAGAAGCAATACAGCACACATTTTTCCGTCCTTGCGCTCGTCAAAAATGACAAGGGCGAAGTCGTCACACGCGTCAGTCAGGATTACCCGTTGCAGGGCAAGCTGGAACGTTTGGAAAGCCTGAAAAAAGGCAACTTTGATTTCACTAAAGCCTTTGCGCTCGCGCCCGGTCAATACCAATTGCAAACCGTTGTCCACGATTTCGAGGCCGACAAAACCAGCGTGCAAAGCCGTCGCCTCATCGTACCCGCACCGCAACCGAATCTCGCCATCAGCAGCCTGACGCTCGTTCGTCATCTGGAAGCCGCTGGCGTCAACAAGCCGAGCGATGACAAACCGCTGCTGACACCGCAAGGCCGCATCGTGCCGAACCTGGGCGAGCCGGTGCAGGCGGCGAAAGAAAAAACGCTTGGCTTTTATCTGGTGGCCTACACGAAAGCCAAAGACAAGACGACGTTGACGCTGGAATTCCTGCAAGACGGCGCAGTCGTCGCACAAACCGTGCTGGATTTGCCCGCGCCCGATGAGCAGGGCCGCATCGCGCATTTGTTCAGCCTCGCGGCGGAAAGTTTCAGTTCCGGCGAGTACCAAGCCCGCGCCATCGTGCGGCAGGGCAGCGCAGAAGTTTCTGACAGCACGACGTTCTCGCTCATTAATGCCAATCCGGTGAAGGCCATCGTCACGCCTGCGGCACAGGCAATGGCCGCGCCTGTCGAAACCAAGCCTGAACTTACGCCTGCGCCCCTGCCGCCGACCATCGCTACTGTCGGCATCAGCGCGGCGGTAGTGTCAGCGACGAAAGCCCTGCGTAGCGACAGCACGACCGCTGCCGCCATCAACATTCCCGACCTGCTGCGCGAAGTCGAGCGCAACGGCGGCGTGCTGTTTCAATCGCTGCTCGGCTTCACCTATCAACTGCGCAAAGTGCATCACGTCCTGAACGACGCGGGCGAGCCGATCAAGGAAGAGTTTCAGGATTACGAAGCCTATCCCGTGCGCGGTCGTCACGTGCTGATCAAAATTGCCGACAATGGCAAGAAGTTGCCCGACTATGAAATCGAACAGGAACGCAAGCAGGCGGGCGGCGAACTGGAGCGCGCCGAAAGCGACACGAAAAGCGCTGCACCAAATTATGTGACCGCTGCCGTCAGCGGCGCGTATCGCGGCAAAGCGGCGGGACTTTTGATTGACCCCGCTGCCTTTCTGCATGCCTGCGATTTCGGTGATCCGCGTGTCGAGCGAGTAGCGGGGCGCGAAATGATCGTGCTGGATTTCCTGCCGCGCCTCGGCGAAAAGCTGTTGCCCACGCAAGCCTTTCTCCTCAACCTCACCGGCACCGTCTGGATTGATGCCGTAGACAAAGTGCTGGTGCGATTGAAGCGAAAAACCTCGTCCCCGGCCTGGACAAAAACAACAAACCGCTGCGCGTGAGCGACGCGCCGAAGCTGGTTTATCAGCAGACGAAATTGCCGAGCGGCGAATGGTTCCCTGCCGTGATTCGTCTGAATGCGGACGGCGACGGCTCGGCCTTTTTCGGGTTAAATTGGGATGTGGTGTTTGACTTCAGAGAGTACAAAAAATTCGCCACGCAAGGGGACGAATACAAGCTAACGAATCCAGCCAAGAAACCGTAGTCGGAATAGACCGCAGATGACGCAGATTAAGCAGATTCACGCGGCTCAGACCTGCGAAAATCCGCACGATCTGCGTCATCTGCGGTCTATTCTTTGGCTCTTACTTCCTCGCCAGATCGCTGCGCACGACCACGTTATGCGCCTGAAACGTGCTGCCCGTCGCGCGCTGAAACTCCGCAATCGCTTTATTCAAATCTGTCTGCGCTTGCAACTCTCGCCCGCGTGCGGCAATCAATTCGGTTTGGCGTTGCAGGACTAAAAACACGGTGGACGTGCCTGCGGCCAAGCGTCGTTGCTCGCTGTTGTAAAGCTGTTCAGACGAAGTGCGTGCGGCGGCGGCAGCGGCTAGCCGAGCCTGTGCCGAGCGCATCGCCTGCATCGTGTTGCGCACGTCAGCTTCGATCAGTTGTTCGGTCTGCGCGCGTTGATCGCGGATGCGGGTGCTTTCAGCCAACGAACGACCCAGATTCGCTTCTGCCGTACGATTGCCGAGCGGCAGGCCGATGCGCACGCCGACGCGCGTGGTCGGATAATTTTGCCCGAAGAGATTGCTGAGCGATTGATTGTAACCGCCGACTAGCACATCAGGAATCGTGCCAGTGCCAGTGCTGACAGGCGGCAGTAGCGGCAAGCCTGCTAGCGCAGAAAGCGCATTAAGCCGGTCTGTGATGCTGACAAACCCGGCGGCCAGCGGATTCGGACGATTAGCTACGAGCGTACCTGCCAGCCCTGCGCTGCTGTACGTGCTGACCAGATCAATCTGTGGTTTGGTTTGGTCATGAAAGTAGCGCGAATTGATTTCATTGATTTCCGCCGTCGCCTGCAACTGCGCGATTTCCGGGCGATTCGTGAGCGCCGAGGTAACCGCTGTGGCCAGCGCAATCGTCGGTGGCTCAATATTCACGGGCGTGGCGGGCAACAATGCCTGCGACCACAGCGGCGCGCGGCGATCCGGCAGCAGCAGGGCTTTCAGCGTGTTTTCTGCGCGCGTAACGGCTTCCTGCGCGGTGTAGACGTTTTGCTCAAACGTCGTGACTTGCGTGTTCGCGGCAACAATATCAATTGGCGCAAGGACGCCTTGCTCAACCTGTCGTTGATTGCTTTCGACCTGCAAACGCGCCTGTCGCACGGCATCAATCTGCACCTGCAAATTCCGCAGAGAAAACGCCAGATCCCAATAGGCTTGCGCCACGCGCGTGATGGTTTCAATTGCCTGCTGCCGAAACTGCGCATCGGTCAGTGAAAGATTTTTGCGCGCGATTTGAATCTGGCGGCGGTTGTCATCCAGCCGCAAGCCGCGCCAGAGCGGTTGCACATACGAGAACGTCAGCGCCGACGGAAACTGCGGATTGAGCGCGACGAATTGATTGTTGGTGGTGAGACGATTGGAGGAGAAGTCGAGTTGATACGACCCGCCAGCCAGCGGCGTAAAACCAGCGAGGCGTGCCGAACCGGTCAGCGTGCTTTGCGTCACCGCGCCATTCGGCCCGCCGCCGAGGGTTGATGCAGTTGGCGTGACGCTGCGCTCGTAAAAGTTTTCGGAGGTAATGCGCGGATCATAAATGCCGCGCGCCGCCTGCAAGCCGAAGCCTGCCATCTGCACTTCGGCGCGTGCGGCGTCAATGTCGTTATTGTTTTGCAGCGCCATGATTATCGCCTCTTCAAGTGTGAGCGGCGTTTGTGCAGTCACGTCTACGCCAACCCGTTCGGCACTCGGCAGCGGACGCAGCGGCGCGCGAAAGTCTGGCGCGATGGGCGGTGGTTCCTGCGGTAATTGCGCGGGCGCGACGCCGCCTGTTACGCCGACATTTTGCCCGGGCGTAGCCGGAACGCCTGGCTGTATGCCAGTTGCGGGGGCGGCAGGATTCCCTGGTTGCGTGGGCGTGGTGCCCGGTTGCGTAGTTGTCGTATCGCTGGGCAGATTCGGTTGTTGCGTCGGCGGGCGCGGCGAAATGGGGCGCGGTGCGTTGGGGTCTGTCTGTTGTTGCTGCTGTTGCTGCTGTGATTGCGGCTGTGTGCTTTGCTGCGCTTCATTGCGTGGATTGCGCGGCGCAGTGGTTGAATTCGGGGGCAATCGTTCGGGCGGCGGCGGATTGGGCGGGCGTTGTGGTTGCGTAGCTTGCGCGAGAATTGCCACGGACAGGAACAAATTCAGCATCAATGCCAACGTCAATGACACGGAAATCAGGCGGCGACGCTGGCAAAAATCAGCCACAAAATAAGAGATTGCCTTCTGTCCCAACGGGACAAAATGTAATAGCCTGGGGTGAAGCGATAGCGTAACCCCAGGAAGGATACGGCGTGAATTGGTAGCCCTGAAAGGGCGGGATAATTTATGTCGCCCTTTCAGGGCTGCGGGTAATTTTCTGTCGCTACCCAGGGTTGCGTTGCGCTGATGCTTCACTTCACCCTGGGCTATTGCATTTCGTCCCCTTGGGACTGGGCGGTACGGTTTTTCCCCGGCGCTTGCCACTTCGCTTATCGCATTTTTCAACTGACTAATCGCCTGATCCTTGATCTGCATAACGATCCTTCTTTTTAGAAAAATTGCCGCGCACGGTAGCCCACGCCGCGCCTGCGCGTTGTCTCATTCCTGCTCGCATCGCTGCCGTTCTCGCTCGCAGCTTTTGCCACAACGGCAGTTCGCCGAAATCCTCAAACAGTGAATAAAACACCGGCACCGCCAACAACGTCAGCAACAAACACAAACTCTGCCCACCTACGACCAGCACGCCGATACTGCGGTTTGTGCCTGCGCCGGGGCCGCTTGAAACCACGAGCGGCAACATCCCGGCAACCAGCGCAATCGTAGTCATCAGAATTGGGCGCAGGCGGTCGCGGTTGGCTTGAATGATGGCGTCAAAGCGGCTCATTCCGTGCGCACGTAACCCGTTGGTGTGGTCTATCTGTAAAATCGCGTTTTTCTTCACGACGCCGAACAGCAGCAACAGGCCGAGGCCGGAAAAGATGTTAACGGTTTGCCCCGTTAACAACAGGCTGACAATGCCAAACGGAATCGCCAGCGGCAGCGTCAACAAAATCGTGATCGGATGCAGAAACGATTCAAACTGTGCGGCTAGCACGATGTACATGAAAATAAACGACAGCGAAATGGCGAGCATAAAATAATAGCCCGCGCGCCCCAGTTCCTTCGATTGTCCCGCCGTGCCGGTCGAATAGCCGGGGTCAAGTTTCATTTGCTTGACGAAGGCGTTGAGTTGATTCAGTGCCGCCGATTGCGAACCACCGGGGCGAATGTTGGCGGAAATCGTAACTTGTCGCTGCCGATTTAAACGATCAATCGAAGACGGCCCGGAACCGGGCAGGAAGCGCACCAAATTATCCAGCGTGACCGTACCGCCTTTTGACGACGGCACACTGATGCGCGCCAAGCCTTCGGCGCTCGTGCGATATTCGCCGAGCGCACGCACGCGCACCTCGTATTGATCGGTGCCGACGTTGAAGGTCGAAACTTCCTGTCCTGCAATCAGCGTATTCAACGCCGCCGCCACATCACCGACGCGCACACCCAAATCGCCCGCGCGAGCACGATCAATTTCAACGCGCAGTTCCGGCTTGCCGATAATCAGCGACGTGTCGGGATCAACGACATCAGGGATCGCTTTCATCTTTTGCAGCAGTTGATCTGAATACTGCGTGAGCTTCTGCAAATTTGGCCCGGCGACGACGAATTGCAAATTGGCATTGCGCTGTCCACCGCCGGAAATCGCTGCGACCGGTTGCACGCTGGTGCGCAGTTCTTTCGGGTAATTGCGTAGGATGGCGCGCGCGCGATTCATCAATTCATCCTGCGACAAATCGCGTTCGTCAAGCGGCGTCAGCTTCACGTAAATCGTGCCAGAGTTGACGGCCTGTTGCTGCCTGCCGCCAATCGTCGTCAACGTATCAGTCACGCCGGGCAATTGGCGCACATCGTTGGCGATGCGTCTCGAGTACAGTGGCGCCTCGCGGGCAAGTGGTGAGTTCCTTCCGCCGTGCGCACGGAAATTTCAAATTGCGATTGATCGTCCTGCGGCAGAAAGTTTTTGCCGACAAACATAAAGAGCGGCACGATGCTGACGATGACCAATAAACACAGGGCTACGACGATCCAGCGATGTGCCATTGACCACTTCAGCATCCACGTGTACGTGCGATCTATCGGGCGATAAAAACGCGATTCTTTCGAGTCGTGATGCGTCGGCTTGCCTTCCTGCGCGCGGCGTTCCTCGACCTCTTCGCTGCCTGCTGCTTCTTCCGTGTCCTGGCGTTTGATGAGCCGCGCCGACAGCATCGGCGTGAGTGTGAAGGACACGAGCAAGCTGACCGCAATCGCAAACGACGCCGTCAGGCCGAACGAAGACATAAAGCGTCCGACAATGCCGCCCATAAATCCGACGGGCAAAAACACCGCGAGCAGCGAAAGCGTTGTCGCCAGCACGGCTAGCCCGATTTCGCGCGTGCCTTCAATGGCGGCTTGAAAGGGTGCCATCCCTTTTTCTTCGATAAAGCGATAGATGTTTTCCAGCACGACAATCGCGTCGTCAATCACGATGCCGACCATCAACGTCAACGCCAGCATCGTGATTTGATTTAGCGTGTAGCCCATCGCCGCCATCAGTCCAAACGTCGCCACAATCGAAGTCGGAATCGCAATCGCTGCAATAAACGTCGAGCGCAAATTCCACAAGAACAAAAATACGACCAGCGCCGCGAGCAAGCCGCCTTCGATCAAATGCGTTTCGATGGAATGCAGCGAGGCTTTGATGAAGATGGATTGATCGCCGACGATTTGCGTGCGCAGTCCGGCGGGCAAGGTGGGTTGCAGTTCGATTAATCGTTGCTTGACGGCATCAGCGACGGCGACAGTGTTTTGGCCGGATTGTTTTTGCACGACGAGCGTGACGGCGGGCTGGCCGTTCAATCGCGCCTGCGTGCGCGGCTCTTCGACCGTATCCGCCGCGCGTCCGATGTCACTGACCTTCACGGCATAGGTGCCGCGCGTGGCGACGACCAGATCACTGAAACGCGCCGGATCAACGATGCGACCGAGCGTGCGCACGGTCAATTCTGTCGCGCCTTGTTCAATGCGTCCGCCGGGGACTTCGACGTTTTGCTGGCGCACGGCATTGGCTACATCGTTGACCGTCAGGCCGTAGGCGCGCAGGCGTTCGGGATCAACCAGAATTTGAATCTCGCGCTCGGCACCGCCGACGACTGTGACTTGTCCGACGCCGTTGATGGATTCGATGTTTTTGCGAATTTGCTCATCGGCGATATGAGTCACGTCACGCAAGGGCAGCGGCCCGGCTACCGCGATGCGGACGACGGGCGTTGCGCCGGGATCAACTTTTTGGATGACGGGCTGCTCAATCGTTTCGGGCAAATCGCGCAGCACCAGATTCACTTTGTCGCGGACTTCCTGCGCGGCGACGTCGCCGTTTTTTTCCAGCACAAACGTCGCAATCACCGTCGAAACGCCTTCGGTTGAAGTCGAGCGCAATTCGTCTACGCCGCTGATAGTGTTGATGGAAGCTTCGATTTTGTCCGAAATCTCCGTTTCGATTTCGGTCGGCGACGCGCCGGGATTCGTGGTTGTGACAATGACGGTCGGCAAATCAATTTGCGGAAACAAGTCCACGCCGAGCGAGAAGAACGAATAAATGCCTACGACCGTCAATGACACAATCAGCATCGTCGCAAAGACGGGACGGCGGACACAGATTTCAGCTAGCTTTTGCATACTTCAAATTAGCCACGAATTGACACGAATTTTCACGAATTAGTGGAACCGCAAAAAGTGCCGAAGGCTCAAAAAACGAAATTCTGTTTGCGCCTCTTGAGGCGCTCCCAATTCGTGAAAATTCGTGCCAATTCGTGGCAAAAAAACTCCTACCCTCCCGCTGTTTTCCGCTGCACGCGCGCGCCGTCATAAAGCTGTTCCAAGTTGCTCGTCGCCACCACATCGTTTTCCTTGAGGCCCGATAAAATCTGCACTTGATCGCCGTCCGCTTGTCCTAGATGCACCTGCCGCAGTCGCGCGGTTTCGCCCTCAATGACATACACGCTGGACGTATTTGTCGTCGAATCGGCCATCACTGCCGCACGCGGTACGAACGCCGTTGGCCCACCGCTCGGCTGGGCAATGCGAGCCGTCGCAAACATGCCGGGGCGCAACTGATTTTGTGGATTGGCGATGGTGGCTTGCACGACGACGGCGCGCACAGCTGGATCAAGCGCGGGATTGATCGCCGTGATTTGTCCGCTGAATTCACGATCTGGAAAGGCGGTGACAGTAACGATGACGGCTTGGCCGACGCCTACACGCCCCGCATCCGCTTCGGGCAATTGCAGCGAAACTTTGATGGGATTACTGCGCACTAGCGTAGCGATTTTGGAAGTGGTCGTGATGTATTCACCGGGTGCCGCCGGACGGTCGCTGATGAAACCGGCGAAGGGCGCGCGAATTGTCGTATCGCTCGCCGCTTTTTGCGCCAGCGCGGTTTGCGCCTGTGCTGCCGAAAGCGCGGCCTGTGCGGCAGAGATGCCCTGATTGCTTTGCCGCGCTGTGTTCAATGCCGCTTCGTATTGTTGCCGTGCTGCATTGGCCTGCGCGCGTGCTGTTTCTGCCTGTGCACGCGCCTGATCATAGACGCTTTGTGCTACGTCGCCGGAGGTCAGCAGATTGGCATAACGACGCGCGTTTGTTTCAGCGAGATTCGCCTGTGCCTGCGCCGCATCGTACTGTTGCCGAGCCGCGCGCACTTCGGGAATTTTATTCACGTCAAAGCGCCCGCCCGCTCCTAAACCGAGCCGCGCCTGCGCCTGTCGCACAGCGGCTACGGCTTGCTGCTCGCTACTCTGCGCCTGTTGCAAACGCAAGCGCACATCGCGGTCATCCAGCCTTGCAATTACATCGCCTGCTTTGACAAAGGCACCTACATCAACAGGCGTTGCGGCGATTTGTCCGGCAATCTGCGGCGCAAGATCAGCCTGCTCGTCGGCCAGCAGACTGCCGGTTGCCTGCAAATAACCGGGGGCTTCGCGCATTGTTGCGTTGGCGACTGTCACTACCAAAGGGGCAGGCGTTGCTGCCTGCGCCGCGCCGGGGGCAGTTGTCGCCGATTTGGAACATCCCGTCAGCTCCAGCAAAATAAACAACGCTGCCAAACAGACAACCTGATTGCGGCGCATACAATACAAATCACAAACCTGCACCTTAGCCATACAAAAACGGACTCATTTCCTGCGGAATATCCCGCATATTTCTTCGTTGTATGAGTAGTCAATTGCTATGCCCGAAGGTGTACTCAGGTAAGAACGCGCCAGCGCCTGGGAGCGCACGCGGCTCGCGTGCGCTCCCAGGCGCTGGCGCGTGCATTGCTGGTGGGAAACTACTTGAAACTTTATCGTGGTGGCACGCTGCGTTCCGCCTGCCGAATTTGATCAAGTTGCGCTTTCATCTGGCGCGCTTTTTCCGGCTGTGCGTCGTACAAATTCTTCGCCTGTGCCGGATCGGTTTTTAAGTTGTAGAGCGCGCCCGCACCCGTGCAATTGTGCAAACCGCGCGCCTGCCGGAACCAATCTGGTTCTTTGTTACCATCGCCACACGTCTGGGAGTCAATGAAAACCCAATCGCCTTCCCGCAACGCCAAATGCCCATTGCCTTCGTGATGCACGAACGATCCGCGCTTCGTCGTCTGGTTTTTCAGCAGTGCGGGCAATTGGTTATAGCTGTCTGGTGCAGCTTCCGCTGGCAATTTGAATCCCGTCAACGCTGCCAGCGAAGCCATCAAATCCAAATGCCCGATCAATGAAGGATTCGTTTTGCCCGCTGGAATCCTGCCCGTCCAGCGCGCAATGAACGGCACGCGGTGCCCGCCTTCCCACGCATCGCGTTTGACACCGCGCCATCCGGCCATACTTGCGTGCTGCGATTTGTTGATGCGGTCATACGCACCGATTTTGACTTCTGACGCGACTTCCGGCCCGTTGTCACTCGTGAAAATCACCAGCGTGTTTTTGTCTGCGCCTGCACGCTGCAACGCATTCATCACTGCGCCCACGACCGCATCCGTCTGCGCTACAAAATCACCGTAGACGCCCGCCTGACTCTTGCCCACAAACTCCGGCGTCGGCACGACCGGATAATGCGGCGAGGTCAGCGCGAAGTAGAGGAAAAACGGTTGCGACGCTTTGGCGTGTTCCTCAACGTAGCGCACCGCACGATCCGTAATCGCAGGCAAAATCTTCACTGGTTCCCACTCCTTCATCATCGGGCCTTTGCGATTGATGTCCGGGTTGTTGAGCGGAATGGTTTCGGTTGGGATGCCGAGCGTGCGGTCGTTTTCGATGAACACGTAAGGCGGAAAGTTCGGCAGGTCTACGCCATAAAAAGAATCAAAGCCGCGCGTAATCGGCCCATTCGCCACCGGCTTCGTGAAATCCACATTACTCAACCCGTTCGGCAAAATCGCCGCCGCCTTGCCATCCGTCGTCGCCCAATCCCAGCCCAAATGCCACTTGCCCACAATTGCGGTCGCATAGCCTTGTGCTTTCAGCATCGCTGGCAATGTCAGTCGCCCTTCCTCAATCAATGGCTTTCCCAGCGGCGGCAGCACGCCCGATTTCAGCCGTGACCGCCATGCATACCGCCCCGTCAGCAACGCATACCGCGTCGGCGTACACAACGACGACGGCGCGTGCGAATCGGTGAAGCGCATCCCTTCATGCGCGAGCTTGTCCAAATTGGGCGTCGGGATTTTCGAGTTGGGATTGAAGCTTTGCACATCGCCGTAGCCCAGATCGTCGGCGAGAATGATGATGATGTTCGGGCGTTGGACGTTCGTTTGCGCAAAGGCCGGAAAGGCCAGCAACGATAGCGTCAGGCAGATAATCGCAGAGAGTTTTTGCATAAGTTTCAGGAGACTTGATTCATTCAGTCTGTATTCAGCGTCTTAGCACGCGGGCCGCGTGCGCTCCCAGGCGCTTCGCGTTTTCGTGTGGGGAAGCGCTGCCGACGGCTTTACGGCGTTCGGCTTCGGCGTCAAATTCCCATTGGCGTTGCAGAGTCTTCAAATCGGCTTGCAAGGCGGTAATGGAGGCGTAGCGTTGCGTGCGATCTTTCTGCAACGCCTGCGTGACGATACGTTGCAATTCGTCCGGCACCTTCGCCAGCGGGGCTGGTTCCTGATGCAGGATCGCGCCCAGCACGTCAATCGTGTTCACACCCTCGAACGGTCGTTGCCCGGCGAGCATTTCGTAAAGCACAACGCCGAGCGAAAAGATGTCGGTGCGCGCATCCACTTTTTCGCCGCGCGCCTGTTCGGGCGACATATAACTGGCCGTGCCCATCACGGTTCCCGCTTCCGTCGAATGAGAAGGAGAGACAGAGCGATGGAGAGAAAGCGGGAGTGTAGGATCGTCTTCGCCCAGTCGCTCTTTCGCTCCTTCTCTCCTTCCCCCGGCTCCTCCGTCGCTCTTTCGCTCCGTCAATTTCGCCAACCCAAAGTCCAGCACTTTCACCAGTCCATCGTCGCGCAGCATCACGTTTTCCGGCTTGATGTCGCGGTGAATGATATTAGCGTTGTGCGCGGCGGCGAGGGCGTTGGCGATTTGCAGCGCGATGTCTACGGCCTCGGCCTGCGTCAGCGGTTGTTGCAGGCGGTCACGCAAGGTTTGTCCGGCAATGAATTCAGTCGCGAGAAAATGCGTGCCATTGTTTGCGCCGATTTCGTGGATCGTCAGGATGTTCGGATGATTGAGCGCGGAAACGGTTTTGGCTTCCTGCTCGAAGCGGCGCAGACGGTCGTGGCTTTGCGTGAAATCCAGCGGCAAAATCTTTAGCGCGACCTGGCGTTCCAATCGTGTGTCGCGCGCGAGGTAGACTTCGCCCATCCCGCCCTTGCCGAGCGGGGCGTTGATCTCGTACTGCCCGAAGCGTGTGCCGGTCGAAATCGTCATCGCGTTGTTTCCGGTGAAAGCTGGAATGAGGCGCAGTCTAGCATTGCCCGGCGAGGTTTGGCTATCGCTTCAATCGTCTTCGCTGAGTTTGGGAATCGAATGAATGGCTTGCCCGATTTGCTGGGCGGAATGCTTGTCCCACCGGACATCATCCCGCTGCGGGAAGTCTTCGCGGTAATGGCCGCCGCGTGACTCTTCGCGCCACAAGGCGGCTTCAGCCATTAGCTTGGCGAGCATGGCGAAATTGCGCGTGCGTTGATTGATGTTCGTGGTGGCGAGCGTTGTTAACTCTTCCAACGCGGATTGTATTTCCGAGCCACGCCGAATCAAGCCCACTTTCTGCCACATCAATTCCTGCACGCGGGATTTCGTGTGTGGGTCGAGTCGCCATTGGTCTAAATCAAATTCGACGGGTTCAGCTTCGATTTGATTTGGAGCGGGCAGGTTGTCGGCTATCGCAGCGGCTCCGGCACGTGCGCCGAAGACTAAGCCTTCGAGCAGGGAATTGCTCGCCAAACGATTCGCGCCGTGGACGCCTGTGCAACTGACTTCGCCTGCGACGAAAAGGCCGGGAAGCGTGCTGCGCCCGTGTGTGTCGCTGCGCACGCCGCCCATCACGTAATGTACTGCCGGGCTGACAGGCAGTTGGTCTTTCGTCAGGTCAAGGCCGTACTGCAAACAGGTTGTGAAGATTTTTGGGAAGCGGTCGCGCAGGAACGTGGCTTTCAGATGCGTCAAATCCAGATACATCCAGCGCGTGCTGGTGCGTTTCATTTCGGCGACGATGGCGCGGGCGACGATGTCACGCGGTGCGAGTTCGGCGCGGTCGTCGTAGTTTGCGGCAAACGCTTTGCCGTCGTGATTGCGCAAAATGCCGCCTTCGCCGCGCAGGGCTTCGGAAAGCAGAAAGCGCGGGGCATCGGGCAAAGCAAGCGCGGTCGGATGAAATTGCACGAATTCCAAATCGCACATCATCGCTCCGGCAGCGTAGGCCATCGCCATGCCGTCGCCGGTAGCTACGCTGGGGTTGGTGGTTTGCGAAAACAACTGGCCTGCGCCGCCGGTCGCAATGACGACGGCGCAGGCGCGCATTTCGCGCAGCAGGCTTTCATTCGGATCAATGTAGCGCACGCCGACGCAACGTCCGTCTTCGACGATCAGGCCGATGGTTGCCGCGTGGGCGAGCAATTGCAGGTTTGGCAGTTTGCGCGCGTGCGCAATCATTGACCGCACAATCTCGCGTCCCGTCGAATCGCCGCGCGCGTGCAGGATGCGATTGCGCGAATGGGCGGCTTCGCGGGTAAAGGCAAGTTCTTCGCCGTCGCGGTCAAATTGCGCGCCCCATTCGATAAGTTGCGTGATGTATTTCGGGCCTTCTTCGACCAGCACGCGCACGGCTTTTTCATCGCAGAGTCCTGCGCCCGCGATCAGCGTGTCTTCGATGTGCAAATCAATTTCGTCATCGTCTGAGAGGGCGACCGCTACGCCGCCCTGCGCATATTCGGTGTTCGATTCGTCGAGGCGTTCTTTCGTGAGGACGATGACGCGCCCGTGCTTGGCAAGCTCAATCGCGGCACGTAAGCCTGCGACGCCGGAACCGAGAACGATGTAATCGGGATGATTCATAAGGTTGCTTTGTTTACCAAACTACTTGTACCAAACCGCTCCCCACGATTTGCTTGTCGCACGTCAGACAAGGAATATTCAACCGTTTGGCGACGCCTGCAATCATTCGATCATGCATTTCCGGCACGGCTGCGTTAGCGGTGAACTCCAGCACATCTTCGGGGTTGAAAGGCAAAAGCTCGAACTGAGAGCTTTGCTGCAATTGCCCAAACGTCGCGGCGAAATCAATCGGGCTGCCGTGCTTTTTGTTGAGGTAGAACAGCTCTGCAAAGACAATGGCGGCAATGTAAATTTTTGCCGTGCCTTGATCGGCCTCCTCGAAAGCCGCACTCGCGTTCGCACCCAATAGCGGAGAGTTAATGAGATACCAGTAGAGCGAATGCGTGTCCGACACATAAGAATTCATTGCTCAAAAACCTCCGGCCATTCCTTTTCCCATTCGTGCCGAATTTCATGGAGCGCGGCGTCAATATCGAAGTTTTCGGGAAAAGCGCCTTTCCAAATGCCACGCAGGGATTGCGGCTTTTTACCGTTAGTGACGGAAGGTCGCATGATTCGTTGCTCCAAATGTTCGATCAGTTTCCCTTGATCCTCTGTCGAGAGTTGATCGGCCATACTTTCCACTTGCTCAAGTGTGATGTTGTCCATAAAAACTCCTCCTATTTTGCGGCTTGATGACGCGCCGCTAATTGCCCACATGCCGCCGAAATGTCCTGCCCGCGCGGGCGACGAAGGAAGGCGTCTACGCCGCTGTCGTTCAGGATTTGCTGGAACTTCAGAATGCGTGCCAGCGGCGATGAATTGAATTCCAACTCTGGCGCGGGATTGTGTGGGATCAGATTCACTTTGGCTTTCAGGTGATATTGCTGCACGAGCTTCGCCAAACGGCGCGCGTCTTCGTCGCTGTCGTTCACGCCGTCGAGCATCACGTACTCAAACGTAATCTTTTCGCGGTCGCGGAGCGGATACGTTTGCAACGCGCGCAGCAACTCATCCAGGCCGTAGCGTTTGTTGAGCGGGATCAATTTCGTGCGCTGTTCGTCGGTCGTGCCGGAAAGGGAAATCGCTAAGCGTGGGCGCACGGCTTCCTGTCCGAACGCGATGATTTTCGGGACGATACCGGAGGTGGAAACGGTGATGCGTTTCGGGCTAATCGCCAAGCCTTTTTCATCGCACAGCAGGCGAATCGCCTTCATCACTTCGTCATAATTCAAAAAGCTCTCGCCCATCCCCATAAACACCAGATTCGTGCCGTGTGGCGTGGCCGCGCCTGCGCCGTAGACTTCATTTAGCACGAGGATGACCTGCGACACGATTTCGCCTGCGGTCATATTGCGTTTGATGCCGAGTTGCGCGGTCATACAAAACGCACAGCCGACGGCGCAACCGACCTGACAACTGATGCAAATGGTGTCGCGGTGTTCTTCGGGAATAAAGACGGCCTCGACCTCTTTGCCATCGCCGAGTTGCAGTAAATAACGGCGCGTGCCATCGCTCGAATAAAACACGTTGGCAATGGTCGTTGCGGTGATGCGGGAAGTGGCTTTGAGCGATTCGCGCAGCGGCTTAGCCAGTTCGGTGATTTGGTCAAAATCCAGCATGCGGCGGGCGTAGAGCGATTGATACAGTTGCTTGCCGCGAAACGGCTTTTCACCCATTGCAGCTGCTAATGCGACCATCTCACTTTCAGTTTTTCCGAGCAGTGAATTCACGCAGGAGATTGTAGCGTAGGGATAGGGGATTTGAAATTTGAGATGGGGAATTTGAGAACAAGCAGAGATTTGAAATCTGAGATTGGAAATTGGAGAAGTGAAAAAAAGCGTTTGTGGAAAAGAAGGCGATTGAAAATGGAATCTTCTCAAATCTCCAATTTCCAATCTCAAATCCAGAAGGTTGGAGCGGGAGACGAGACTCGAACTCGCGACGTCCAGCTTGGGAAGCTGGCATTCTACCACTGAATTACTCCCGCTCACTTGTCAATGCCACGAGCAGCGCCCGTGGCGACAGATGCTAGCAAAACAAACCTTATCAGGCAATACAGATGGCGCCAGGCACACCCTAAATCCTGACTCCCAAATCCTAAATCCTGCCCCTACACCTTCATAATCTCGTCTTCTTTGTGTTTGCCGAGTTCGGTGATTTTGGTGATATATTGATCAGTCAGTTTTTGCACTTGCTCAAGGCCACCCTTTTCTTCGTCTTCAGAAATTTGTTTGTCCTTCAGCGCCTTTTTCAGCTTGTCGTTTTCGTCGCGGCGAATGTTGCGCACGGCGGTTTTGTGGTCTTCGGCCATGTCGTGAATGCTTTTGACCATATGTTTGCGGCGCTCTTCAGTGAGCGGCGGAATCGGCAGGCGAATCAGTTTGCCGTCGTTCGACGGGTTGATGCCGAGGTCGGACGTGCGAATTGCTTTCTCAATCGGGCCGATCATCGAGGGGTCGAACGGTTGCACGGTGAGCAGCGCGGCGTCTACGGCGTGAACGGTGGCGACTTGGTTGAGCGGCATTTGCGAGCCGTAATATTCGACGTGGATGTTATCGAGCAAGCCGGTGGACGCGCGACCGGTGCGAATGCTGACCAGTTTTTTGCGGAAGTCTTCGACGGTGTGATCCATCCGCGTTTTGGTTTCATTGGTGATTTCTTTGATCATACAAATGCTCCTTTACTTACGACCGGATTTGGCGGCTTTTCCTTTGGGGGCGAGCAAGAGCGAATCGTCTATTGCATGGACGAGCGAGCCGATTTTTTCGCCCAACACGACGCGCCGAATATTGCCCGGCACCGTCATATCAAACACGATGATAGGCAGACCATTGTCTTTGCACAGCGAAACGGCAGAGGCATCCATCACCTTTAACTCTTCGCGCAGCACGCGCAGATAACTTAGCTCTTCAATCTTCGTGGCTGTCGCATCAAGGCGCGGGTCTGCGGTGTAAATGCCGCTGACGCTCGTAGCTTTCATAATCACGTCGGCTCTGATTTCGAGCGCACGCAATGCGGCAGCGGAATCCGTCGTGAAATACGGATTGCCTGTGCCAGCGGCGAAAATCACGATGCGGCCTTTTTCCAGATGACGAATGGCGCGACGGCGAATGAACGGCTCCGCGACTTCGCGCATTTCAATAGCGGACATCACGCGCGTGAAGCACCCGGCTTTTTCCAGCCCATCTTGCAAGGCAATCGCATTCATCACCGTGGCCAGCATGCCCATATAATCGCCCGATGCGCGATCCATACCCGACGCGCTGGCTTTCAAGCCGCGAAAGATGTTACCGCCGCCGACGACCAGCGCGATTTCGACACCGAGCCGGGCAACCTCCTTCACTTCACCCGCAAGGCGTTGAATGACTTGCGGATCAATGCCGTAGCCGACTTCGCCCATCAAGGCTTCGCCGCTGATTTTCAGCAGGATACGGCGATACGCCGGTTGTTTGTTGGATTTTGCTTTGGCCATACGTTGGGACTACTGCTGACAGAATTTCA